>JAFPWD010000016.1 GCA_017395105.1 Clostridia bacterium | reverse complement strand
TTTCCGCGTGCTTTCATTGTACAATATCCCTGCTTTCTGTCTGTTTTTTTCGCTAAACTAATTATACATGAAAGCAGCAGACCGGGCAACCCTTGCGGATCGCCCGGTCTTGTTTTATTGGGGCTTAATGCAACAGCCCCTGCAATATACATTGAGCACGTGCCTGCTGCGCGCTTCACTGCGCGGATCATGGATTTCTGTATTTGAAGTTGCAATCGCGGCAAAGCGGGTAGTAGCCCCTTCCGTTTGAAGCTCGATCCGTCTGCTTTCCGCATACGGCGCATTTACCGCTCTGCTTGGCTTTGATGTTGCAATTGTTGCAAACAACATATTTCTTGTCCGTAAGCAGCTTTCCGCAGCTCCGGCACACACTGCTCTGAGCGGCTCCCGTGCGATCCGATCCCGTTGCTGCGGCTGAGTGATCCGATACCGTTTCGGGGGCCTTGCGATCCTATACCAGCTCGAGGATGCCGTAGCCTACGTTGGTCTTTGCGCCGATGCCGAAGATGGACAGCAGCTCCATAAACAGGCGCCGTTTGACATCCGCGGATACGATGCACTCCTCCGAAAGCATGGAATCGGTCAGCCTGAATCTGAACTCGAACTTAACATCCGGCAGGATCTTGAGCATCAAAAGCGGGTTGGGCGACTTGGTTTCATCTTTTCCGTGCGGCGTTATATAGTCCTCTCCGAGGATACGCTGCTTTTCGTCGCCTGCTCTTATCACAGCATCGAAGAAAACGTCACGATTGCCTTCAAAGATCTGCTCTCGCAGATTCTTGACCTGCTGATCGGTCAGCTTCACGCCCATTGGCTCCATGATCTCGCCGATAACGCTTGCCTCGCTAAAGCAACTTTTTAGCATACCCTTCACGGAGCTTCCCGGAATATACGGCTGACCCGTCACATAGTCGAAGGAGAAGCCGAGCTTGATGCAGTTGTTCGAGCCCTGCGTCGCCTCGTGCGCATAGCCGGTGCCGACAAGCAGTCCCGGGTAGAGGGTTTTCATAATGAAGCGATGGGTGCAGAGCCTGTCCGCCGTTGCTTCATCCATGAAATTGGCGTAATCCGTGGCGGAGAATTGGGGGAGTTGGGAATCGGAATCGGGATCGATACCGATTATCATCTTATTGTGGACACTGAACCATTTATCATTGCGTTTGCGTGCACCATCATTGACAGGAACTTCGAGTTCCGAAAAATAGGTCTTATTGAATAAGAGGTTAAGATTCTGCACCTTCACCACCTCCGGTATTTTCCTTCTTTGTCAGCTCAAAAGCATTCATCGCAAGCTTCAGCGCAACGGCGGCATTGATGAATCTGCGCCTGAGGCTGCGCTCGTTTGCCGATATAGCCGTCTCTGCGATCACCCTGTTGAAAACCTCAGCTTTTTCCAGCCATCCCTCATTTTCGAAAACAAGGAAATGTATCGCACGAAGCAGCTCCGAGCGCTTGATGCCCGCTTCTCCGCCTTCGGCATCCTTGGTAAATACGGCTACGGCAGCCTTCAGGCTTCCGAGCGTGATCGCCGCTCCGAAGGATGAGATCGCGGAACGGTAGGCGCTGTCGATGCTTCTTCCGTCGGTCGAGATCTTGCAGTTTGCCGTGTCCTTAAGCGCATCGATCGCTTTGGGGATAAGCTTATCGATCTTTCTGTTCATCGTTTGTTCCCTCCCATTTTTTCATAAGAGTGTAGCCGCAGCCGATCGAGGCATTGCCGCCGAACTGAACTATGCTTTCATCCTTGAGCCACTTGTCGACCTCGATATCCGCATCACACTTCTCCGGTGATATGATGATGAGATAGAACACGGTGTGATGCGGAACTAGCTCCTCATACCAGAGATTCTTGTTTTCGCCAAGCTTGTTCCTCGCCACCACCGGCAGCGGATAGTCCTCAAAGCTCTGTACCAGAGCAAAATCCCCTCCAAGCAGCGTTTTGAGAAGCTCAATCTGCATAGGATCTATGCTGAGAGGTGCGGTCTCCTCATCCTCGATCTTGATATCCTGTATGGTGCAGAGGAACTGTTTTTCATGGAAAATCGGATCGATCGGCTTGAGGTCCTTAAGTCCCTCCGGCACGCAGTCGAAGCTATTGACGAGGGTAATGAAGTTGTTTACCACGGTCGGGGTGGTAACGTTGATATAGGTCAAATTCCCGCCCGAAGCGCGAAGCGGACGGGTGAGCATATGCGCTCCAACAAAGGCGAAGGCACCCGGGGTCTCGATTTTATTCTTCTCGGCAGGTGCGCCGAAGATCCTATTTATCGCATTCTCCGAAAGATCAGGCTTGAGACCTTCGGCCATATCCCTGAGCGCACCCTTAACGCCGGAGGAATGGATGGTGGGGCAGCCGAGCAGATCGTCCTTCTCGACCTCGTTATCCACGATGCTGTAATTCGAAGAGTCGGAACCGACGTGCATATTGGTGATGCAGGTAAGCTTGTAAAGATGCGTTTTCATTTATTCTTCCTCCTTGTTTTCTTCCTTCTTTGGAACTGTAATGAAACTATTATAGCCAATATTCTTAGCGGATTCACGGCCGTCGGTGTTATTTTTTATCCAGCACGCCGCAGTCTTCTCGTTTTCGAAAACGAGCACGCTTCCCGCTTTAAGAAGGCGGTGCATAACGCTCAAATCCTTGCGCTTATACAGCATGCCGTTCTTCTCGCCCGTTGAAAGCGAGCGATGATCCCTTGTTTCGGTTGCGGCGAAGAGCACGTTTTCATACTTTTTCTCGGGCAAAACGAAGGCGTCCGAGAGGCAGTAAACAAGAGTGCATTCCGCGCTCGGATACCGCGTAGCCTTATGCTTTGTATCAAGAAGCTGCTGCGATAAAGCTTCGATATCCATATCCGTTTGATAGATCTCCACCGCAAACGGCGAACGCGCCCTTCCGAGGAAGGCGGTCTTGCGGACGGGCCAATCGGAGAAAGCCTGATCGGGATGCGTTCCCGCGTTTCTGAACATGCCGTCTTCATCGACCGTGCAGTTCAGCTCGCAGATCACCGCGAAGGAATAGTCTTTATTCAGCTTTTTAAACCTGCGCTTGAAAAAGCCCTTGTCTTGCGTTTTGCGTTTGATGCCAACTCGCACCTCGGAGCTGATCATATCCTTGATGCAGCCGCCATTGGTCGAAACGAAGGTGTACCACCCGGCGGTTTTGGGATCGTATTCGGTCGGATAGAGCTTTTCGCCCTCGGCACAGCGCATGGCCTTATATTCGCCAAAGGGGGTGTAGTTTTCGTTTTTGTCGGAAAAGACATGATCTCGCGGCATCGGGATGAAAGCTTGGTCGTTTCCATCGATAATGAACAGCGGAGAGATACTTTTAATACAGCCGAATTCCGTATCATGTTCATCGGGCTTAAAGCTCTTGGGGCCGATAAGGTCTTTCTCGGCCTTCGTGTATGCATTAAAATCGGTCAAGCTCCTGCCGTTGTCGAGCAGCAGCATGAGCCTTATCGCGCCGAGTATCGTGGATTGGGACGGCGTATCCTCGCTTGAAGCGAAGTAAAGGCTCTGAATCGAGGCTGTATCGGCGGTCGGCGCATTGCTCTGCCCGTCCGTTTTTTTCGCAGCTGCATCGTTTTGTTCGTTCTTTTTCCCATCATACTCGGGATACTTTGCGAGCGTTTTCTCATTCCCGAAGAAATACGGTTCAACGGGGGTAAACTTGAATAGATACTTGGTCATTTTTCTTCACCTGCCTCTTCAACGTAGAATTTGACTATCCTCATAAGGCTGTTCAACGCAGCGGCAGGATCCTTGGGATCGGGTTTTTTGCCGTCTGCGCCAAGTGCCGCGATGCTTCCCGAGAGGATACGCTCCCCAAACAACTCCGGCAGCTCCTTGTGCAGGAAGTCGCTGCCCTGGTGGGAGGTATCGTCGAAGGTGTTTTTGAACAGGTTGACGACCTGAGCCTTGTCCACCGAGTTGAAAAGCGATTCGAACATGGCGACCTTATGGAACGCGGAGAGCAGCAGGTCATTTGATGCTTCGCCGCCCGCGACCGCCCGATCGAGCAGGGAGATAAGCGCGTTTTTCGTGCAGATGACACCATCGGAAAGCACGTCGTTATGGATCCAAACGGTGCTTGTCTGCCCCGAATGCTTGATAAGGCGAAGCAGGACTGCGTTTTTATAGTCATCCTGTCTTTTTCCAACGCCAAAGAGCAGATTCGCAGAATCCTCAAGCGTTTCGTAGAGCGGGTACTTATAGTGTGCAACGGTTATGCCGAAGGTGAGCGAGGGCTCGTACTCCTCGGCGTTTGGATTCTTTTCCCTTCGCGCCTTGTTTGCGGCCTCGAACATAGCTCCGAGCTTATCCTTGAACAGCGCGTTTGCACGGCGCACGAAGCGGAAAAGGTGCTTATCCCCGCCGCTTTCACAGGGCAGGATCGCAAGCAGGTCATCGCCGCCCGCGTAGATCGTAACGCCGTTGAATTTCTTAACTAACGCCGCTATCCCCTCGCAAAACGATATGCAGCTCTCGGAGAAGCTGTGGAACTCATCGGCGTTGGTCAGCTCGGAGATGGTCTTGCCCACGTTGTCGCCGTCGGAACGGATTATCGCGTAATAGCGATGGCGCTTGAAATTATCTGTCGTTTCGGCGCGGGCAATATGCTCAAGTTGGCGTATATTCTTCATTCTGTCGAGAAGCTGCCATTCTTGACCGTTATTGCCGATTATCTGCATTGCGCTGACCTTGATAGCATTGTTTTTGTTTGTGTCGCTGCCATCATTTGTGAAGTATTCAAGCAGCGGATTGCATTTTTCCTTCGCCACAAACGCCTTTGCAAGCTCAAGCGCATTGATGGGGCCGTTGCTCTCCATGATGGGGTTGCTTGCCTCGAACTCCACCGCGGAGATCATTATGTATTCCGAAAGGAATTTCAAATCATGAATGTGAAACTTCTTATTCACATCTTCGAGCACGGCCTGCTTCGCGAGTTCGAAGGCGGCAAAGGTGAAACCCTCCGGCTTTTTGAAGATGATATGATCCGGAAGCATGCCCACGCCCGGGTTACGCTCGAGCACGGTATCATCCTTCATATACGGGGTAATGAACGCATCGTTATCGACTCCGCTTTCGATCAGCTCCTCGCGCAGGCGCTTTGAGATATAGGAAAACATATAGCTCGAAGCCCAGAGCGCGGCGGGAGTGGAAACAAGGCTCATCGTGTCGAAAATGGGGCCGATGGTGATGGCGATGTAGGTTTGTTTATTCATGCCCAAGAACCCCCTTCGTATCTTCTTATTCTCACACCTCTTGTCAGAGGAAAGTCTCTTAGAGCCTTATAACCCGAACCGGGATAATTCGCTTGAATGTCATCACTGCTATAATTCAACTGCTCGTAGCAATATTCCAAAAAGTCCGCAATATCAAAATGGGAGGCTGCCGGCACAGTAAGGTTTTTTACTGTTCCGCGTGAGGTAAACACGAAGTCTTGACCAAATATCACAGGATTGATTTGTTCTCCGATATAGTAGACCACGTTGCCTATCACCTTGAAAAAGATCGGTGATTTCAATCTGCCGATGACATCGCTTTTGATCTTAACTATCGTCTTGCTGCGATTCTCCCTGTCAAGAGAATTGCGAAACTCGAGCTTTTCACCTACGCCGAGAATCGCTCTGACATAATGAGATGGATGGTTGGCGGCAGGTCGGTGCCACGCTCCGGCATTAAGGCCAACGTTCGTAGGTGCCATATTGTTCTGCTTAAGCCACGCCTTTTCATTGCTGATATTCTGCCTTTCATGCATGTATAAGAACAGCAGCGAACGCCTGTATCTGCCATGATTATCGCCTGTGCCGTCAACAAGATTGACACCGGATTTGATTATGCTGTAAATATGCTTGATTCTTGCAAATGTATTGAAATCGCCATTGATGTCATCATTATCGACGTCAAACGCATAACAGCGGCTTGCCCCATAGTGCTCAGTCAATGCTTTCGCTATCTCATCACGATCAGGCGAGCCTATCACATACGAGCCGAATCCCTTTCGCTGCATCGATCCGAAGTTATGCGTGATGAAAAAGGAAGGGATCATCTCATTCATAAACTCGAGCAGCGTTTTGCCCGTTCTGTTATCCTTATATCGGACCGTGCAGATCAGCTTCAGACTAAGCTTTTTGGATTTTGATCCCAATATCGGCTTGTCTCTGCCGCTGTTTCCGTAATAAATGTCGTATGGAGTTTTGCGACCAAGTTCAACGTGCTCTTCGCCTTCGCTTTTTATCACCATTCGGTAATTCAGCGCGCCTTTTTCATCCGGGATCAACCGCTTATCTCGGGTGCGCTCGGCGGCATCGGCGGCCAGCGCGCCTTTTCCATCTTGGATCAACCACTTCTTCGGTATACTCGCCCCTGTCAGCTTCCAGTACTGTTTGGCGATATACCTGTCCAGCTTCGGTTTGACCTCCGTAGCTCGCAGCGCGGCGCCCTTTTGAGCATACTGAAAATGTATGATCGGCGTTTGCTGCTTAAGTTCATAGACCAGTTCAAAACTTCTCATAGGCATTTCCTCCTTTGTGTTTAATTCTTCTGTTTTGGTTTCTTCGAGTCCGCCTGTTTAGGCACAAGCCGTTCTGCGGTTTCACCCATCTCGGCCGCCAACTCGCTAAGCTTTTTGACCGTAGAGCGTGTCAGTGTGTCCGCATCCACTTTTGCCGCAATAGCAGCTTTCAGCACTCTATCAAGCTGATCGACGAGCTTCTCGAGTTTCTTCGCTTTATTATTTAACTCTTCAACATCAGGTTCGTTGCGTGTTTTTCCGTCCAAATACGGTTCCCCTTTGAATTCTATCCCGCGCCAAGCCTTCACAAGCCCATACTGCTTATCGAAGCTGCCCGCTGCGGCATTCCATGCGTTTCGCATCTCGGGGTTTAGTTTCTTCCATTCATCAAGTCCAATCGTCTTAATGAACTCATGATAGAATCTCTGCGTATGGCAGGGGTTGTTTCTTGTGAAATGAAAGAGCCACTTCACTCGCCACATCGCATAACGCAGCTTTTTGAGTTTGTATTTGAGCCATATCGCATCATACAGTTTTTTGAGTATGTTGTTACTGCTCATTACCTTCTTCTCCTTCTGTAATAGAATCTGACTATGAACCACACCAATGCACCGCTAAGCACAAGAATCCCGAACAGCGTCCATACCGGGAGCGGTGCGGCTTCGGATGCATACTCCGAATTGCCCGTCAGCCGGGCGAGTCCACGGCCGATCAGCGCGGCGAACTCGTCCTTAAATATCTCGCCGAGCGCATAGATCGCGCCAAGCAGAGCGAAGATATAGCCTATCTTATTGAAGCCGAGCTCGAGGTAGGTATCGGCGGTATGGTTCAGCCCTTCAAGCTGGGATTTGACGTTTTCCAGCTCGCCTTCGATCTTAAACGAGGAGCGGAACATATCGTAAAGCTCGATTGCCTGCTCCTGCGAGCTTATCTCATCGAAGCAAAGCTGACTTTCAAAGGTTGAAAATCGCTCCTGAACGTTCATCAGCGCGGAAACCGATCGGACTCCCGTGCGTTTTTTGCCGTCGTTCATTCTTGTTGAAATAGCTGCTATCTGTTTTTGAAAAAGAATCAGCGAAGCGCGCTGAGCAAGGCAGAGACAGGCCATCTTAACGTATTCGGTCAAAAAATTATCAACCAGGAAGGATGCTCCGCCGTCCGTAAGCATCACAAGGCTCTGCGCGGCGATTGCATAGATGCTGCCGCTGTCGAGCCAGCGCTTGTACACATGCGCATCGAGCAGCTCCTTTCGCATCTTCTCATTCATACAGGAGCAATAATCTTCTCTATCCAAAAAGATGAGTTCATATAATGATTTTTGCAGCGGTTCATCCCGCATGAACGCATATTCGCGCTCTATTTTCTCGGTATCGTTCCCCGGAACTGAAAGGAAAGCCCCCGTCCGCTCCCTGTCGGTCACAGCACAGGCAACGAACATTCGATCATCCAAAGCGGGGCGGATGAAGATATGCTTTTTGTTCCTCGTTTCGGATGAAACGAATTCATACTCCGAGCCAAAGCCGAGCAACCTGCGGATATAGCCCGCCATATAGTCAAGATTGATCGCACGCCTTCTGCTGTCCTTATCTGCAGAAGCATCGAGCATTCTCTGCCGGAACGCATCGAAGTCCGTTTCAAATACTCCGAGATCGTCTATAACAATCTCAAGCTTGTCCGCGCAGGCGGAACCGAATGGCTTGATAAATGGAAGGCAGATCCTCCTTCCGTAATCGTTTATCGCCTTGACCGAAGCAAGGTCGCAATGCTCGTGGTTCTCGCACTCGAGCATAAACAGCATCACGCCGCTTGAGTATATCTTCACCCTGATCGCATTTAGCAGCAGGTTATAAGTCGTGTCGCCCTTTTTGATGATATATTTCGCCTTGTTGCGTACGCTCTGCTCCGCCATAACGAATGAGCGCACAACCTTGCCGCCGTAGCCGTACAGCGCGCCGCGCGCCTGCGGATAGAAATACTGATATTCGGAATAGAAATCAAGCGGGTCATCCTCCGGCGAGAAGCCCGTTTCGGGATCGGGATCGGCGTTATTCCAATAAGGATTATCGTCAAACACGCGGCAAAGCTTGGCAAAGGAAGGATCACCCTTGTTTCCGTGATCCCAGATGAGAGGCAACATAAATGAATGATAGCTATATGCCAGCATGGCTGATCCTCCGTGGAGAATTTTTGACACTGAAATGCACGATGCGATACGGCTTAAACAGCATGCATATTATATCATAGCTTATTCCGCAAGTCAACCCGCTTGTCTTTTTCCGCACATTTCTCGCGGCTTACCGCTTATTCAAAACCTTCAGCAAGCATTTTGTCGAAGCGATCATATCATCCAAGGGATTATGTTTGCTTCCCTCATGCCCCGAGAACTCGAAGCGGTCGATATGCGGATCCACGCCGTGCGCAAACAGCACGGAGGCAACGTCGATCAGCGGATACGGCGCAAGGAAGCGGCGGTTTTCCTCATCCTCCTCCACACAGGCGCGCAGAAGACCTGCCTCCACGGGGCAAGGAACGTCCGCCACCGCAACGCACTCATCTCGCCAGCGCATATAGAAGCTCCAAAACCTTTGCCGAAGCTCGGCGCGGCTCTCACAACTCGGGATATCCGCAAGATTCGGCAGGCAGTATTCCCTCGTCCAGGGATCGGAAACGCCGGGCTCGACGCATTTGAGCAGGAAGCTGTCCACGATCTCGCCGTTATCGCCCGCAACGATCGCGGCAATGGCGAAGACCTCGCCGTAAAGCCCGTCCGTTTCGGCATCAAAACTGAAATAAAGCATTTTTTACACCTCCGGGTTTATTATACCATTATACAATGAAAGCTTATGTTTTGCTATATCGAAAAGAATATGCGGAAAAAAACTCGAATGGTGAATGAGTGCGCCCGAAGCGGGGCTCGCTTGAAAGGCCGGTCTCACTTTGGGAATGGCAAAGCAATTTTAATTCCAAGCATCTTAACAAGGAGGTGTTTCAATTCCCTATGGGAATGGCAAAAGGGAGCTCGAAATAATTAAAACCGAAAGGAAAAGGTTTCAATTCCCTATGGGAATGGCAAAAGAAAATACGAAATGTGCTCAATGGTTATCTTCTAGTTTCAATTCCCTATGGGAATGGCAAAAGGCGAGATTTTACCATTTACTCCCCTGCAAATCTGCGTTTCAATTCCCTATGGGAATGGCAAAAGTCGTACATGATAGAGAAGCAAAACCAATGGACGCTATTGTTTCAATTCCCTATGGGAATGGCAAAAGCTGTAAACCAGAAATAGCTAAACTATATGCCGCAAACGATGGGTTTCAATTCCCTATGGGAATGGCAAAAGGACAGAGAAGGAAATTCTAGAAACCTCAAAAAAGCGTTTCAATTCCCTATGGGAATGGCAAAAGGAAGCGTTTGACTTTTTCAACACACCGGAAGGCAAGTTTCAATTCCCTATGGGAATGGCAAAAGCAGGAAGTATGAGTTGCTTCGCAACAAGCCAATACGTTTCAATTCCCTATGGGAATGGCAAAAGGGAATAAGTATTCCAGACAATCTTGTGCCTACATGGTTTCAATTCCCTATGGGAATGGCAAAAGCTGATCAAGAAGCTGACGAAATTGAAAGAATTATGTTTCAATTCCCTATGGGAATGGCAAAAGTAAAGAGTTTTGGGCTAATCTGGATGCGGTATTGTTTCAATTCCCTATGGGAATGGCAAAAGATTCCAAGACTATATTGGCGCTAAAAGCAAGGGACAAGTTTCAATTCCCTATGGGAATGGCAAAAGCTGTTGATAGTCGTCGTCAGTTGAAAAAGACTCCATGTTTCAATTCCCTATGGGAATGGCAAAAGCTGTTTGTCGGCGCGATGTTTATGGCAGTATTTTACTGTTTCAATTCCCTATGGGAATGGCAAAAGGAAACACATGTCTACTGCGTGGTCCTTGTTTCGTTTCAATTCCCTATGGGAATGGCAAAAGTCCACAGGTTAAGTAAACGCGTAAACAATGCGGGGTTTCAATTCCCTATGGGAATGGCAAAAGAAACGGAAATATTAGCGTTTCTGTTTCCGTTTTGTTGTGTTTCAATTCCCTATGGGAATGGCAAAAGGATACGGGGCAGGCGGTATTCCTGCGTGACTGACACGTTTCAATTCCCTATGGGAATGGCAAAAGACGTGCCGGACGAATACTCTTTGAGCGCGACGGCTTGTTTCAATTCCCTATGGGAATGGCAAAAGGCGATAAGTGTTCCGCGCTCGGCTATGTATGGGATAAGGTTTCAGTTCCCTATGGGAATGGCAAAAGCTTGCAACGGCAGGACGGATATCCCCGTTGAGGTTAGTTTCAATTCCCTATGGGAATGGCAAAAGTGACATGAAACGATCTGAAATGGCTGCGGTGGGAGGTTTCAATTCCCTATGGGAATGGCAAAAGGTTATGCACCATCCCGTTTACGGAGAGCCATATCGTTTTCGTCACGTTTCAATTCCCTATGGGAATGGCAAAAGTAGCGACACCGCACAAGCCAAAAGACCGTGGAGTATGTTTCAATTCCCTATGGGAATGGCAAAAGGACTGCGCGGGTTGTTGCTCTTTGCAGGAAGTGTTTCAATTCCCTATGGGAATGGCAAAAGATAAGGCCAATGTACCTTATGTGTCGTTTGATGCGGAATATATTGTTTCAATTCCCTATGGGAATGGCAAAAGGATGCGGAGATAGAAGCCCTTGCAGCCGCCGAGAGGTTTCAATTCCCTATGGGAATGGCAAAAGTGCAACAAGATTTGAATCATACAGTTGGTAACTAACTATGTTTCAATTCCCTATGGGAATGGCAAAAGAAAATGGATAACGCACACATGACGATCACCGGTCCCGTTTCAATTCCCTATGGGAATGGCAAAAGTGTTGCCATTTTCAGTAAGTAAAATCGGTAAATCGTTTCAATTCCCTATGGGAATGGCAAAAGACTCGTTGTTGATTTGTTATACGATTTCAATCCGTTTCAATTCCCTATGGGAATGGCAAAAGTCTGCGGATTGCTATCATAAACTCTGATATGAGGTTTCAATTCCCTATGGGAATGGCAAAAGCCTGCTTAGCCAATATATCAGTGTTTCTGATTATTGAGTTTCAATTCCCTATGGGAATGGCAAAAGTGGAAGTTGGGCGATTTTACGAAATCGCTTAATTGTTTCAATTCCCTATGGGAATGGCAAAAGCAGTTTCGGCACGACCGACGGTCTCGATATTTACGTGCAGCTCGCCGAGTTTCAATTCCCTATGGGAATGGCAAAAGCTAAAATATTTTAAGGAGGTAGTTTATGCCTACAAGTTTCAATTCCCTATGGGAATGGCAAAAGCTGGTGCAGGAAGCTATAAAAAGGCGTCTTGCCGTCTTGTTTCAATTCCCTATGGGAATGGCAAAAGCTGCTCTAAAAAGTAGCCCCAACAAGCCCTGCGGGTTTCAATTCCCTATGGGAATGGCAAAAGGAGTATGACGCGGAGTTTAAGCGTAAATTCTTTCGTTTCAATTCCCTATGGGAATGGCAAAAGAACAAGGTTTTGTTCTTGTTGGGATTATAACACACAACAGGCTGTGTTGTCAAGCTTTTGCCAAAATCTTGTTCCATCAAAAAATGAGTTTAAAAATATCGTAATAAAAGCAATAGTTTACTAATAAAAATCAAAAAACATAAAATATTTCATTTGGGTTGGATAATTATTGCCAAAGTTTTAACTCTATGATATAATGCCAATGAGGTGAAAACAGCATGAAAACCCCGAATAAAGATGCGCTTATACGCATATCAGGAGCACTGCGCCGCGAAAAATTCAACCCCGGCATCGACGGCATGACGGCTTCGCAGAACTACAACCACATACTTTTGAACGGCGATCTGATCGAAAAGAGGCTTTCGGAGGGCAACTACACGCCGAAGCCCGCGCTGCTTTTTGCGATCGTGAACAGAAAGGGCCGGCAGCGCGAGGTCTGCCGCTTTACGGCGATGGACGTTACTGTCCAGAGAGCGCTTACGGAGCTGCTTGCCGATGAGGTGACGGACGGCTTTTCAAAGCACAGCTTTGCCTATATCACAGGCAGAGGCAGGCATGCGGCAGCGGCAGCCTTTATTGAATACGCGAATAAATACCGCTTTGCGGCGCGGATCGATCCCAAGGCCTGCTTTGACAGCATTGACCGCGAGCTTTTATACGAAAAGCTTGAAAGCACCATCGGCGGCGGAGCGGCGCTTGAGCTTATTCGAGCATACGCCGAGTGCAGCGTTGCGGATGAAAAGGGAATGCACAAGAGAGCGCGCGGCATTCTTCAGGGATCGCCGCTGAGCCCGATACTGATGAACATCTATTTTCACGAGCTCGACATACTGCTGGAGAGTTGTGAGATACCGTTCGTTCGCTATGCGGACGACCTTATCGTGTTCGCGCGGAGCGAGGAGGAGGCAAGCGAACGGGCGAGAATCGCTTCGGATATACTGACGGAGAAGCTGCGGTTTGAGCTGAACACGGAGAAGCTGATGATAGCGCGAGCGGATGAATTCGAGTACCTTGGCTTTGTTTTTGCAAGGGACGAACGCGGAGGGATATTGGCTTCGGAGCAGGCGCGAAGCGACGAGGGGCGGTATGACGACAACTGGACCGCGAACCGCTTTGCAGCATCGCCGAAAACCGTGAATATCCTTTCAAACGGTCTGCTTTCACGCAGGGAGCTTGCGCTTATGTTCGAGCCCGCGGAGGGCGGTGAGAAGACCGTTCTGCCCGCAGGCGCGATCGAGCAGCTGAACGTATTCTCTTCAGTTACATTTGCGCCGCAGGTCATCAAGGCGGCCTTTGACAATGGCATACGCATCAATATTTTCGATAAATTCGGCGAGCTGCTCGGCAGATTCGAGCCGGCAAGCGGATTTAGGGATATAAACGTTCCGCTGAATCAGCTTGAGCTATACATACGCGCAAAGGGTATGCGAATGTATTATGCAAGGGATTTTCTTATTTCGCGCAATCACAACATAATGCTGAATCTGCGCTATCAAAGAAAAACCTATAAAAACAGCCGCTGCACCGAGGCTTTGGCGGCGCTGAAGCTGATGGAGAGCGAGATGAAGGCATGCAAAACCATCGAGGAGCTGCTGCTCATCGAGGCGCGGATGCAGGGAGCATACTATTCATGCTTTGACGAGATCATCAAAAATCCGAATTTCGCCTTTGAAAAGCGAACGCGCCGCCCGCCCAAAAATGAGGTGAACGCAATGATAAGCTTTGGCAACACCTTCCTTTATAACTATATTGCAACCGCCATAAACAAAACCTCGCTCGACATCCGAATTGCATATCTTCATGCAACGAATCGGCGCAGGGAATCGCTTGATTTGGATATTGCGGACGTGTACAAGCCGCTGATAGTGGATCGAACGATTTTTTCGATGATAAACAAGCGAATGATCGCGCCCGTGCATTTTGCAAAAGAGGAGAACGGCGGAGTTTACCTGACCAACGCGGGAAAGAAGCTTTTCGTTTCCGCACTGCATGAAAAGCTTGCATCCGCCGTATCGGTCGGAAACGAGCTCAAGACTTATGCTGAGATAATCCGCGACGAGATAAACACTCTTTGCGCCGATATTCGCGCCAAGCGCAGGCATAAGAGCTTTCGGCAGTTGAGGTGAAGCTATGTATATTGCGCTTGCATACGATATTTCTTCCAATTGTGCGGACCGCGTTCGCAAGCTGTGCGAGCAGTATCTTGTTCGCGCTCAAAAATCGGTTTTCGAGGGAGAAATCAGTGAGAGAAACTACAACAGGCTAAAGGCGATCCTCGAAGCGGAGATCGATGCAGAGCAGGACTCGGTCATCATCTACCGGCTCGATTCATTCGGAGCGGTAAAAAAAGAGAGCATTGGGAAAACCATGCTCGTATCACTTGATTATTTATGAGGAGGAAAAGATGAAGCATATAATCATCACCATCAAACCGAAGGAAAAGCTTATTATGCCCTTTGCGCATTTTGAGGCAATGCAGGGGCTGGTGTATAAGCTTATGTCGTTTGACCGCGGACTATCGACCGCCGTTCACGATAAGAAGGAGGGCGCTCAGGCGGCGATCAAGCTTTTCACCTTTTCCGATCTTATGGGGCGGTATACCATCGAGAACGGAAAACGAGTTTACGCGGGAGAATTTGATTTTGAGATACGCGCCGCGGACGACATACTGATAGATACCATTGAAGACCGGCTTAAAAAGGATCCGAGGCTGAATATTCGCGGGTACAGCTGCGAGGCTGTCGGCTTTGAAACAGGCTCATGCGGCTTTACCACCGGCGCGATGGTTTTTAAGATGAACACGCCTATAACGGTCTATCGGACGGAGGAGGACGGCTTTATTCATTATTTCACCCCCGATGAGCCGGAATTTGCAGAGCTTGTAGCGAATAATCTAAAGCGCAAATACCGCGAGGTGTTCGGCAGAGAGTATGAAGGCGAGCTTCACTTTGATTGCCTTTGGAAAAACGAAAAATCAAGGTGCATAACGAAATATAAGGGTATGTATATCGCGGGCTGGCGCGGAAATTATCTGTTGGGCGCAGACGCGGATATGATAAATACCGCATACTACTGCGGCATAGGAGGAAAGAGCTCGCAGGGGTTTGGGTTTGCGATGATCGGAGAATGAGGGTAAGATTGCCATTCACTTCGATGGGATCTGCGTCCTTGCTTGAAAGAATATTGATGCTGCCCTTGTTTGGACTGTTGACCGAATCCCAGAAGTCCTTGATAAGCTTATCGGGATCGGGCGGTACTGTCAATAGTTTTGCGCAAATTCATTTTCCTGCTTAATCGCCTTGGTTCATCCGCACCGGTCCGGTCCGTGGCTGTCAAGGGCGCGAAGCGCTTGTTTTACCCTTGACGGGCACGGGATGGACCGGTATCATATCGAAGGCGATAAGCATATAGTTCGGACCGGTAAAACGGTTACCCGGCTATGAGTCCTTCCTCTTCGGAGAGGATCATCGATTTCAAATGCTCCATGTTGAGATAGCGTTTGGAACCCCATGCGCTTGAAGCCACGTGCCGGAGCCTTGCACATACAAGCATCAGCGCCGATTCTCCGTCCGGAAAAGTCCCGACCACCTTCGTGCGGCGTTTGATCTCGCGGTTCAATCGTTCCAAAGCGTTGTTTGTTCGTATCCTGAGCCAGTGCTGGGAAGGAAAGGACATAAACGTAAGCGTTTCCTCAACCCCTGTCTCAACGGTCTTTGCCGCCTTAGCATGGAAACCGAGGACCGAAGCCTTGCGATACAGGTGCGCATAGCCGAGATCAACGCCAAATTCAAGGCGCTGCTCGACACAATATCCGCAGACACGGCGGATATCTCATACTACGAGCAGCGCATGGGCGAACTCTCCATGGAAAAGCAAAGCCTCGAAACCGAACTCAAACAGTATGCCGATGCACAAGAACGGCGCGATGCAGCGAGATCCCGCATGGGCGAGATCACCGCTGTGATCGATACCCTTGCCAATCATCCGATGACCTTCGATGATAGGCTCGTCCGGCAGGTGCTCGAATGCGTGATCGTCGAATCGAAGGATGAGATCAAGGTGGTGTTTAAGGGAGGGGTGAAGGTGGCGCAGGGGTTTTGAAGGTTCGTTCGCCACCCCAAAACGATATCCTGCTGTTTGATGTCATGCTTGAATAATGCTGTGTGTTAGGGTTTAATAAAGTGAAGAGCTTTATTTTTCTAATTCAGCAGCAATCGATATCAGCCGTTCGAGCTCATCCGTAAGATACAGAGGAATATTCAGGATCTTACCGTCGAACGAAAGATTCCGCATTGAAAGACGGACACAGAGCTTGGTCTGCTCCGAATACTCCGAAAGATAATGCTTTATGCTGGCAGCTTTAATATTATGTCCGGCTTTTGCCTCTATGGGGAACACGTCGTTTTCGATTTGGATCACAAAATCGACCTCATGCGGCGTCTTCGTCCAATAATATAGGCGCCCATCCTGCACGTGCTGCAGGCTTTGCATTACGTAGTTTTCGGTCAGAGCGCCTTTGAACTCCTCAAATAGCCGATTTTCTTCGGCGAAAGCGGAGCTTGCAAGATGCGCGTGCCTGCGAAGCAATCCAACATCACCCATATAGATCTTAAACGCATCAAGGTCTTCGTATGCCGAGAGTGGGATACCGGGCTTTGAAATGCGGGAAACCTTTTTCACAAGATCGGCGTTGATAAGCCAATTCAGAGCATTTTCATATTCTCTCGCCCGCGCTCCCTTCTTCACTACGCTGTAAAGGAACTTTTTGTTTTCTCTTGCAAGCTGCGACGGAAGGGAATTCCAAATAAGCCTGATCTTCGGAACATCGGTCTGTTCGGCATGCTTTGCAAAATCATGCTCATAAGCCTCAAGGATCTCGCTTTGAACCCTATCGACCTCGCGAATATCCATATCCTCCGTCCATACGGCAACAGCTTCGGGCATGCCGCCGATGATATAGTACATTTTAAGCTTTTCGATGAGCGGTCCGGCGAACATTTCGGGCACGGCTTCAATCGAGTCGATGCTTCTCATATACTCAACGAGATTATGGTCTCCGTTTGCATCGAGAAATTCTTCAAAAGTCATCGGGTAAAGGCGCAAAAAATCAACCTTGCCGACAGGGAAGCCTTTGGCAAGCATCAAACCGAGCAACTAGCCCGCGCTTGCAACATAATACTCGGGCGCATCCTCGCAAAAATATTTCAAAGTGTTGAGCGCTTCTTCGCACTCCTGTATCTCATCAAAAATGATAAGCGTGTTTTGAGTAATTGGCCGCCCAACAGCAAACGCCAGGTTCTGGATTATGCGCTTAACATCCTTGGTGGATTTAAAAAACTGATGAAGCTCAGGCTCCTTATCAAAATTGATCTTAACGTACCCGTCAGGAAAGGTCTTGCCGAATTCCTCAAGCAGCCATGTTTTTCCCACCTGCCTTGCACCGAGCAGGGCAAGAGGCTTTCTCCTTTTGGATTCTTTCCAGCGGAGCAGGTCTTTGATTGCATAACGTTTCATACTCATCACCGTCCTTATTCCGCTATTCTAACATCGAAACCGTGGATAGTCAAGCAAAATCACATTATTTCGACATATTATGTGAAACCTATCACACAATTTCGGTTACGAAGGATGAAAACGCTATCTGTCGTCCGTTTATGTCTTGTTTCAAGGGTGAGCTTCGAGAACAACCTTAGTAGGATTATACAATGTAGAACACTGTGTTTTCCAAGACGGCATGTGGTTACGGGGATTCAACTCCATCAGCAAAAATCCGAAAAATCTTTTTCGGTAGGATAACACATGTTATCTATACGAAAAAGATATAGAGCAAAAAAAGCCCGATAAATGAACTGCACCCCATTTGTTAGACATGTGGTATAATACTAACAAGTGGGGTGATTTAATATGCCAAAAGGAATGCCAAACAAGAAATACACTGGCGAGTTCAAACAGATGGTCATAGAGACCATGCGAAACGAAGGATTGAGCTACCGTGAAACAGCAGGTCGATTCGAGATAAACGATCACCATAGAGTAATGTCATGGGAACGAATCTATATCGAAGAAGGTCCGGAAGGTCTGTACGTAGAGCGGCGAGGACGGAGCAGTAAGGGCGGCGGCAGACCGCCAAAGCAGCTCAAGCCGGAGGTTGAAGAGGATCTGATCGCCGAAGTGCAGAGACTTCGGGCAGAGAATGCCTACTTAAAAAATTGAGAGCCTTAATTCTGGAAGAGGAACGCCAAGGCAAAGGGCGCAAGTGATCTGGGAATTAAGGCACGAGTTCAAGCTGTCGCTGCTGTTGGAGATAGCAGAGCTTCCTCGTTCCACATACTATTACTACATCAAGCACATGAAGGACGAGGACAAATACAGCGAGATAAAGAAACAGATCACTGACATATTCCATGAGAACAAGGGTCGATATGGTTACCGAAGGATAACCATGGAGCTGCACAACCGTGGCTATGTTATCAATCACAAAACAGTGTTGAGATTGATGAAGGAAGCGAAGATAAAATGCATGGTGCGCATTAGACTGCCCGCACCCACCCGGCAGTTAGTCCAGATATACGTGAGAGGCCGCCGGCAAGGAAGAACAGTACAGTAAACGCTGTATATGTTCCCTTGTCGTCGGCCTTTTATCTACCGTTTTGTGGGAAAGCGGAGCAACAGTCCTGCGTTCACGCCCGACATCGCATCCGGTGTAAACCAGCTTGGTCAGTGTCCGATAAAGCAGGTGCTTTGGGAAAGGCGAAGCACGGCTTCGGCAGAGGAAGTTCTCGCATCAAAGCCGGGTATGCGTGCTTTTATCCCACTACCCTACCCACGATACGCAGATCGGAATTCTCACCGAGCTTAATGGGCTTATACTTGGGATTCAGCGAAACGAGTGAAACGCCGTTGTCGGTATTGAGCATCTTACAGTAGGCTTCGCCGTTTAAAATGAAGATGCCGATATCGCCGCTCGTCAGCTCCTGCTGCTGGCGCACGTAGACTATCTGCCCATCCTCAAACATGGGAAGCATGGAATCTCCGCTGATCTTCACGGCGAAATTGGCGGCGCTTGCGGCGTAGCCTTCGGCATCAATCATGGTGTAGCTCGAGCCGTCGAGGAAAACGCCCGTGCCCGCGGAAGCGGGAAGATCGTACAGCGGGATCTGGCGAACAGGCATGCTTTGGGTCTCCTTGAGCGAGAAATGGGGGTTATCTCCGAGCATGGCGACGTATTCCTCGGCGCGTTCCCTGCCGAGCTTATTGAGCCCCGCAAAGGGATCGCCCGCGCTTGCAATGCCGCGGAAGGTGTGCAGCGCATCGGCAATACCGAGAATGCTGCAGATGCTGAGGAACTGCTGCGCATCGGGCAGGCTGGCACCCGTTTCCCATTTGCTGACGGCGCGATCGGTTATCGCCTCCCTGCCGAAAAGGCGCTCGCCCTCGCGGCTGATCCGTTCCGCCATCTCCTTTTGGGTCATACGCTTTTGCTTTCTAAGCTCCGCAAGCTTTGCGCCGAAGCGGGCGCTCTCCTGCTCGCTCATGCCCTTGCTGCGGTTGCCGCTCTTTTTTTCCTTTACTTCGCTTATCATATTTGACCTCCGTTCGGTTGTTTCAGTCGAGTTATTTTCTCTTTATGCTCCCATTATAATACAGTTTTCGGAGAATTGCAAGCGTTTTTTAAAATGTTTTTCTCTTTTTGTTAGAGTTTCATTCTTTACATCTCCCGTTCAGAGTGTTATAATGCTATCGGGAGATAATTAAGAGAGTTTTTCTCTGTAAAACTTGTTCGGGCGGTGATGATATGAGCGTTTTCGATCCTCGGGAGCGGATGAACAGAAGCATTCTGCACGTGGACATAAACAATTTCTATGCGAGCGTGGAGATAAGGGACGATCCTTCCCTTGCCCCCTACCCCGTTGCCGTATGCGGCGATCGGGAGGCGCGGCACGGCATGGTCCTTTCGAAAAACTATATTGCCAAGGGCTTCGGCGTTAAAACGGCGGAGCCCATCGGCGAGGCGCTGATCAAATGCCCTTCGCTCGTGCTCGTTCCCTGCCATTTTGAAAAGTACGAGCAGATAACCCTCGAGAGCCGCGCTCTGCTCGGCAAATACAGCGACCGCATGGAGCCCTTTGGAATGGATGAGGCCTGGCTCGACATAAGCCCCTACGCCCCCACCGCGGGAGATGCGGCAGAGATAGCCGATGAGATACGCGAGCAGTATAGAAAGCGGTTCCGCCTCACGGCTTCGGTCGGCGTGAGCTTCAACAAATGCTTTGCCAAGCTCGGCTCGGATATAAAAAAGCCCGATGCAACGACTGTCATAACGCCCGAGAATTTCAAAAGGGTGGTTTGGCCGCTGCCGGTGGAGGATCTGCTGTTCGTGGGTCCGAGAACCAAGGCTAAGCTGAACGCAAGGGGGATAACTACGATCGGGGAGCTTGCAAACAGCGATGAAGCGCTCGTTCGCTGCTGGCTCGGCAAGAACGGCGTGGATCTGATGCACTGCGCAAACGGGCTCGACAACTCCCCCGTTGCAATGATCGGCAGCGCGCCGCCGATGAAAAGCATAGGCAACAGCTTTACCCCGCCAAGGGACGTTAAGAGCCTTGACGAAGCGTTGGCTCTGCTGCAATCGCTCGGGGAGTCCGTTGCCTACCGAATGCGAAAATACGGGGTGCTCGGAACGACCGTGGTTCTGAGCGTTCGTGACACCACGCTCGTTACCTTCGAGCGGCAGACCTCGCTTGAATTTGCAAGCTGCATATCGGGCGAGCTTCGCGATGCGGCTTTTGCTCTTTTGAAGGAAAGCTATAATTGGGTCAAGCCCATACGCAGCCTCGGCATTCGCTGCACCGGGCTAATCCCCGATATGATGCCCTATCAGAGCAGCCTTTTCGAGGATGGGGCGAAACGAAAAAAGCGCCTCGCGGTTGAAAAAACCGTGGATGCGATACGCAAAAAATACGGCAAAGGGAGCATACTTCAGGGGCGCGTATTCTCCACCGGAAGCTTCGAGGGCGCACTGCATACGGACGGCTTGTTTGCGCTGAGATAGTTTTTATTTATCCGCGCCTTTGCTCGAAAAAGCGGCGAAGAACAGCTTTGCACTCCTCTTCAAGCATACCGCCGACAAAAGGAACATTCAGGTTGGTCAGCCTTCCGAGCTCGCAGCGCGAAACGGTGCAGCCGGCCGCATCATCGAATGCGCCGAAGCAAAGCGCGCCGAGCCTGAAATTGAGGATTGCACCCATGCACATCGCACAGGGCTCGAGCGTTACGTATAGCTCGCAGTCGGCAAGCCTTCTTTTACCAAGCTTTTCGGCAGCGGCCTTGAGCGCGAGAAGCTCCGCATGCGCCGAGGCATCCGAAAGGCTCTCAACGAGGTTATGCGCCGAAGCGATCACCTCGCCGTTTTGAACCACGACCGCGCCAACCGGCACCTCGCCGAGCGTGAACGCCTTTTCGGCCTCCTTGAGCGCAAGGCGCATAAATTCGGTTTTAAGCAGTATTTTTTCCTTCATGAACAGATTCTACCATATCCAAGCGCACAAATCAACGATAAGAACCGCCCCACGATGAGGCGGTTCTCGTTCATTTTACTAAGCAGCATCCGAAGCTGCTGTTTTGACTGTTAAAACTCGTTTATGAGTTCGAGCGCATAGCGCATGATCTGGACGGCATCGCCCATATTGACGGACCCGTCGAGGTTCACGTCGCCTGCAAGGAAGCCGTCGCCGGTAAGAGTGGTGAGACCGAGGCTGTGGCGCATCGCAAGCACCGCATCGGCAACCTGAACGGCGCCGTTGAGATCGCAGTCGCCGAGCAGATAGGAGGGCTCGGGCGGATTGACGTAGGTAACGCTCACATCGTCGACCCATGCGGTATCGTCGGCGTTATGCACGGAGGAATCCTTCTCATAGACCCACTTAAAGGTGAAGGAGCCGTTTGAAGGAACGGTGTACTCGAAGTTCGTCCAGTTCACAGCGCCGCTGATGTTATGTATCTCGCTGTTGTTGACGTAGAACTTGAGCTTGTCGTAGTTGCTTTCACTGCTGACGGACCAGGTGAAGCTGAGCTTGTCGCCCGCCTCGAGTGTCAAGGGCTCGCTCGTTACGGTCGAGTTCGACGAGTTCACGCCCTGGTTGGTGCTCTTGATGCACGCCCTGTTGTCCTTGAACTCAACTACCCAGGGATAGCTGCCGGTGGTGGTGAAGGCAATATTGCCGCCCTGTGCGTTCAGCGCCTCGCTGACGGTAGGATAGTCGTTTACGATTATGGTCGCGTTCGCGGTATAAACCCGGTTGGTATCGCGGTCTGTCGCGCGTGCGGTAACTGTGGTGGTGCCCTCGTGTACGCCTGTTACGGTCGCCTTGAGAAGACCGCCGCTTACGGTCGCTATGCTCGGATCAGCGCTGCTCCACTCAACGTCGAAGCTGTTTGCATTTGCAGGCTCCCGTATGAGGACAAGTGCTCCGCTGAAGCCTTCGAAGATCTCAAGGCTGCCTGTTTCAAAGCTCACGCCTTCAAGCGCAACGGGTTCGAGCGAACCGCCCTCGCCCTCGGTAACGGTGGCTATGATGCTGTTGCCCGCATAGTCGCCGAGCTTAACGTAGACGGTGTCGCGATTGCCAACGTTGAAGTCGAGAATGCTCGTAGCGCCGCGCTGATGCTCCTCAACGCTCTGGGAAGCGATGAGCTGGGTGCAGGCCGCATTGGAGTAAACGCCCGCGAAGGCGACATAGTGGTTGTCGGAAACATAGAGCGCGAGCTGACCGTTATTCATATTCCAGTAAACGACCTCTGGCTCCTGGATATCTATGGTGACGGGGATCTCCCAGATCGCGTTCTCATTCGCGGCGGGATCGAACTCATCCCAGCTCTGCATGAAGCCTGTCATGCGAAGAATAACGCTTGAGCCGTTTGCAAGGCCGTCGCCGTTCCATGCATCGATGGCGCTCTCTTCGGTGGAGCCGACGGGCTCGACCTGAGAGAGCCAGCTGTTTTCAACGCCCTTGGTCATGAGCGGAATGTCCTTGACGTAGAGCTGTGCGCCGCTCTGCGCGTTGAGCACCTCATAACGGAAGGTCTCGCAGCTGCGCAAGAGATAGGTGCGAACATCGTCGATGGCATCCATAACGCCGTCGTTGTTCGGGCTGATGGATGCACGGTCAAAGTAGAAGTCGGTGGTGGTGCCGAAGGGGTTGACACCGAGGAGCTTGTCGCCCGCCTTCGCGGTGTTCACGCCCCATGCGGCGGGAAGCGTGTTGGTGTGCAGATAGGCATCGTAGTAGTACTCGCGATCGAATACCGCCGCCTTCTCCCAATCGCCATAGAAGCCAAGGAAGGGAATGGAGAGATCAACTGTGCCGTCGAGAGTGACGTAGCCCTCGATATAGGCACCGTTGGGGAAACGCTCGTTGAGATACGAAGCATAGGGGCTGACGTTAATCGTTACGTTTACGGTGGCTCGGCCGTTCGCGGGAACGGTGACGGTGCTCGGCTTGGTCACGGTAACGTTATCGGTGATGTTCAGCGCCGAATCCGTCATGCAGTAGAGCTGTCGGCCGCCGATGCTCTTAAGCTGGGTACTCTCGGTGAGAACGTAGGGGTTCACGGTGTAGGTGAGCGCGGTGTTGCCGAAGTTCACAACGTCGAAGCTGAGGCTGAAGATTCCGGAGTAATCGTCATCGTCGCCAAGCTCGAGCTTCGGGCGCAGCTGTCCGGGAACCTCGAGATACGCCTTGGTGTTGATCGCGGCGGTAAGGTTGGCCTGACCCGCACCCTGTGCGCGAACGAGATAGGGAGTGCCGCCCGATTTAGAGGGAACGGCGGTGCTCATCAGAAGCGTGTTTACCATCTCCATCCTCTGCTTCTCGCTGAGGTTGGGGAAATTGGAATTGACGTACTGATTAACCAGAACCATACCTCCGGCGATATGCGGAGTCGCCATACTGGTTCCGCTCTTGGTGCCGTAGTTTCCGCCGGAGTAAGAGGAGTCGGTGGCCGCATTGATGTTGTCGCCGGGCGCCATGATCTCGGGCTTGATGCGAAGATCAGATGTGGTGCCCCTGCTGCTGAAATAGGTAACGGAGGCCGCCGCGCTGTCGGAGCTTGCGGCAACGGAGAGCGAGCCGGGATTGGTGCCGGGAGTGGAGGTGAGGCCGTTGTCGATATTCAGAGTGGGGGTGTTGCTCGAGTAGTTGTTGCCACTGCCGGTGGTGCCGCTGTTGCCCGAGGCAACCGCCACGTTCACGCCGTGCTGAGAAAGCAGAGCGTAGGCGGCATCCATATCCTCGTCCTCCTCGGTGAAGCCGCAGTCCGCACCGAGGCTCATGTTTACGGCATCGACCTCGAGATACGCGCAGTCCTCAAGCGCCGCCATAATGGTGGACCATTCGGCTCCGCCATTCTGGAACACCTGCATCGTGACGATCTGAGCGTTGTATGCAACGCCCCTTGCGCTGTTGTCATTGCCCGCAGCGATGGAGCTGACGTGGGTGCCGTGGTCGCTTCTGGCATCGGCATGGCTGACGTCGAGGCTGCCGCGATAGTAGTTGAAGGTATAGGGGATCTTGGCGCTGTGGTAGAGCTGATTGCCGGTAAGGGTGCCGTTGTAGCTCTGCTCCGCGCAAAGCTCGTATTGATCGAGAACGCTCTGGATGCCCGCCGCGGTGAAATGCGGCTCCTGCGGTGCTGTTGCAAAATTGGGATGGTTCGTTTTGATGCCGGTGTCGATCACCGCGATGGTCTGACCCTGGCCGGTGTAGCCGAGTGCCCACATATCATCCGCATTGATCCAGCCGACGGAGGTGCCGAGCCTTCCGTCCTCGCCTTCGGGCTTAACATCCTCGGGAACCTGATAAACGTTGCTGCGGTAGCAGTTCGCAACGCCGGGAAGGGCTTTGATCTCGTCGATCAGGCGGTATTCGCCGTGGAAGGAGAAGCCGTTGAAAAGAAGGGTGTATTGATAATCCACCTTAAAGGCTTCGTCCTTAACGAGCTTGGAAGCGATGGCAGATATGACCTTCTGCTGCTTCTGCTTGAGAACGGAGCTTTCGGTTGCGGAGCGGCTGTCCTTAACGCTCATGCGCGCAAGAACGGGCTCGTCCTCAAGCTTAACAATGATTGAAACTATCTCGCTCGGGTCTATCGCCACGGGGCGGGAGGCTTGTTCGGCTTCCGGCGCATTCGTCTTGGCATTCACGCTGTCCGTGGATGCCCGAAGCGCAAGCGCGGAGAAAGCCATTGCCGCGATAAGAGCTATCGCAAGCACACGCTTAAGGGTTTGTTTCATGTTTTTCCTCCGATTCTTTTTATTATCTCCATCCGCATGGCGGATCGAAATCAGACGTTCGCGGGAGATTCGATATCCTTCTAAATCAGCTTTTTGGATTATATCATATTTTTGTGTTCGATTCAACAGAATAATAAGAAAACAACAAGGAGCGAAACATGGATAAAAACCGTTTCGGCGATCGGCTCGCCGATAAAAATGCAAGCAGGCTCGGATCGAAGCGCGGCCTTGAAGGGGCGCACGGCATAAGGCTCGCTCTTTCCTGCGTGACTGCGGCAGTTCTTTTCATAATCGCCGCCATCGCCTTCTTTGCATTCAGAGAGGACGAAGGCACGCCGAGCAAGCTCGGCAGCGGCGCAAAAGCAGAACCGACTGAGCTTCCGAGCGCAAGGAACACGGGCGGGCGCAGAGCTGATATCTTCGACAGCGGCACTGTCGTGATGGGTGTGGATATCGGAGGATCGAACGAATACGAGGCGAAGCGCAGGCTTTCAGGCGAGGTGGAACGCATGATGAACGAGTATGAATGCGCACTGCGCCACGGTGACAGGCATTTTGTTCTCAAAAAGGACGATATAACGCTTGAAAGCGATTTGGACGAGGTTTTAACAAAGGCGCTTATAAACGGCAAGGGCGAATACTCGGTCGAGCTGCGCCCAGCGGACGATCGAAGGCTGAAAGCCGCCGTGGATGCTATCGCCGAGGATATTGACCGCCCGCCGAGGGATGCGGAGCTTTTGAGCACCACCGCCGCAGAGGGGCTTGATGCGAACGAGCTTGAAAGGAATTCAAGATTCATCGTAACCGCGCCTATCGATGGAGCAAGGCTTGACAGGGAAGAAACCGCAAGGATCATCCTTGCCGGAGTGCGCGAGGCGGAGCTGAGTGTAAATGCCGTGAATGCGAGCGCCGAGGCTCCCGTCCTTCCGGTCAGACGAGCCGTGTTTTCGACTTCTTATAACAGCGCTTCTCTGTCCGCTTCGGGAAGGGTTCATAATATCAAAAAAGGCGCCGCACTTATGAACGCGCGTTCGCTCGAACCCGGCGAATCGCTCTCCTGCAACGAAGTTCTCGGCGAGCGCACGAAGGAAAACGGATGGCAAACCGGTACGGCCTTTGCAAGCGGAGGTAAGAAAACCGAGCAGCAGTACGGAGGCGGCATCTGCCAGATCAGCACAACGCTCTATAACTGCGCGCTGATGGCGGGGCTTGAAGCCACAGAAAGGATCGGCCACTCGAGGAAGGTTGCCTATATCGAGGGCGGGCGCGATGCCGCATTGAGCTGGGGCAGCGCCGATCTGGTTATCAAAAACAGCACAAATGAAACGGTCTATATCTTTATGTGGACGGACAATGAAAAGAAATGCTTAAGCTGCGAGATCTACGGAGGTGCATTCCCAGAAGAATACGACGAGATCGCGATCATCTCCGAGCTTGTTGAGGTCACGGAGCCGAGCGAACCCGAGTTCATTATCGACGATTCGCTTAAAGATGGCGAGTGCGTGCGCATTAGGGATGCCATTCGCGGCAGAGTTTATCAGACCTACGCCGAATACAGAAAGAACGGTGCCGCTGTTCGACGCGAGGAGATAGCAAGAACACCCTATCAGATGATACCCGCGTTGTATGCGGTGCCCAAGCCGAAAGAGTGATCTATAGAACGTCACGCTGCGCCTATTTGATCTTGCTATCCCCCGCTTTTGCACCGCTTTGGCATTGCGGCTTTATCAGCACCGTTTTCGTTGTAATGCGGCCGCTATTATGGTATAATGAGTGATGAAAACGAGTGATCGCCCGTTTTCCATTCAATAAGCAAAGGAGCCGTAAGCCATGGATATGTACGAGAAATATCGCAAGGCTGATGCAAAGAAAAAGCGGCGCAAAATCATTCTCATCGTTTGCGTAGTGCTTCTGGTTTTGATGCTTATCCCGATTCGTTATCACGTGAAGGACGGCGGATCGGTCGAGTAGAGAGCGATCCTTTACACTGTTTCAGATATGCACAGTATCGCCGGTATTGATGAAGAAACGGGCGAAAGCCTTTATACCGTAGGCACGCGCATAAAGCTGCTCGGCTTCACAGTTTTTGACAACACACACGATGCTCCCGACTCGACTAACTGAGCGCACTCAATCTTCAACGCTTGCCTTTTTCGTCCTTCTGCTTTATAATTGGGGCAGTTGATTCTATCAAGGCTAAGGTATGGCAGGCGAAAGCAAAACGAAAAACGAACAGAACGGGCTTAGGCCTCTTCCGCTCTCTTCGGACGAGCTTTTTTCCCAATGCGGAAAACGCTCGCCCGATTTTGTTATAGTTACTGGCGATGCGTATATCGATCACCCCTCCTTCGGCACGGCGATAATCGGTAGAATGCTGCTTTCGCGCGGGTATTCCGTTGGCATAATCGCGCAGCCCGACTGGAAAAACTCCGATTCTGTTACGGTTTTCGGCAAGCCGCGCCTTGCTTTTCTCGTGAACTCGGGAAACATGGATTCAATGGTGAATAAATACACCGTTGCGAAAAAGCCGAGGAGCACCGATGCCTACACCCCGGGCGGCAAAGCCGGGAAGCGCCCCGACAGGGCGGTGAACGCATACTGCGCGCTGATACGCAAGGCATACGGCAAGGATATGCCCATAGTGATCGGCGGCATAGAGGCGAGTTTGCGCAGGTTCGCTCACTACGATTATTGGTCCGATAAGGTTATGCCCTCTGTGCTCGTTTCCTCTGGCGCTGATCTGCTCGTTTACGGCATGGGCGAGAAGCAAACGGTCGATCTTGCCGAAGCGCTCGACGGCGGGCTGAACGTTCACGATATCACCTATATCCCGGGCACGGCATATCTCGCGCCGAACCTCGAGCGGGTTTACGAATACCGCGAGATTCCCTCGTTTGAAAGCGTTTGCCGCGACAAAAAGGCCTATTGCGAGGCGTTCATGGCGCAGTACCGCGAACAGGATGCGATCAGCGGCGAAAGGCTGGTGCAAAAGCACGGCGAAAGCTATCTTGTGGTCAACCCGCCCGCACCCCCGCTTTCGACCGAGGAGCTGGACGAAGTGTATTCCTTCCCCTATACCCGCTTGCCGCATCCGAGCTATAAGGAGCATATCCCGGCGCTCGATGAGGTGAAGTTTTCGCTCGTCAGCTGCCGCGGCTGCTACGGTCAATGCGCCTTCTGCGCGCTTACCTTCCATCAGGGGCGCGTGATACAGGCGCGAAGCCACGAATCGCTTATCGAGGAAGCGAAACACCTTATCAAGCAGCCCGATTTCAAGGGCTATATACACGACGTTGGCGGCCCTACCGCTAATTTCCGTTTCCCCGCCTGCAAAAAACAGCTAACTAAGGGCGTTTGCAAGGACAGGAGCTGTTTGGGTTATAACCCTTGCAAGAATATGATCGTGGATCACCGTGACTACGTGGAGCTGCTGCGCAAGCTTCGTAAGCTCGACGGCGTAAAAAAGGTTTTCGTTCGCAGCGGCATTCGCTACGACTATTTGATGTATGATAAGGACGACACCTTTATCAGAGAGCTTATCAAGCACCACGTCAGCGGTCAGCTCAAGGTCGCACCCGAGCATATAGACGACCGCGTGCTCGAATGTATGAACAAGCCCGGCGGCGGGCTTTACGAGCGCTTTGCCGCGAAGTATATGGCACTGAACAAGAGCCTCGGCATGGAGCAGTACATAGTGCCCTACTTCATGTCCAGCCACCCCGGAAGCACTCTCCATTCCGCCATCGCGCTTGCGCAGTATCTCAAATCGAGCGGTCAGCGCCCCGAGCAGGTGCAGGACTTCTACCCCACGCCCGGCACGCTTTCCACCTGCATGTTTTATACAGGGCTTGATCCGCGCACGATGAAGAGCGTTTACATACCCCACGATCCGCGCGAGAAGGCGATGCAGCGCGCGCTGATGCAGTACTTTATACCGAAGAACCGTCCGCTTGTGCGCGAGGCGCTCCGAAAGGCCGACCGCGACGACCTGATAGGCTACGGCAAAGGCTGCCTTGTGCCGCCCGAGGGAGCGGATGCAAGCTCGAACCGCACTTCCAATAAGCCCTCAAACGGCAGAGGCATCGAGAAGCACGGCGATAATCGAAAAACCGACGGTCGCACAAAGGCGGCGGCTTCGCATACGAAAAGCGGCGGCGCAAGATCGGATGTAAGCCGTGCGAAGAGCAAAAAACGCTGAAAAAGCGTTGATTCATAGCGTAATACTCAAGCTTTTGATATAGAATTCATCGAAAAACTGCTTCCATAACGAAGCTTTTTTTCGATTTTTGGAACTTCATATCGTAAATGTGTTAATTTTAATATATATTTTCGCCCAAAAGATATAGCATATTGCGTTTTGATATGGTATAATATGATTGTGATTTGTTTCCGTACATTAAGGAATAAAGCTTTTGAAAGGAGAATTGCGCAAGCCTGCTAAGGCGGTTTGCGTTATAAACTGTTGATGGAACAAAGCAAGAAAACTTCCTTCGTCCAAGGAGCTACCATACTCGGCATAGCCGGACTCATCGTTAAGGTCTTAGGCGCGATCTATCGCATACCGCTCGTAAATTTGATAGGCACCGAGCGTATGGCGTACTATCAGGTAGCCTATCCGATCTATTCCTGGCTTTTGGTCATATCCTCCGCAGGTCTTCCGACCGCGATCTCCAAGCTCGTTTCCGAGCGTTTGGCGCTTGGCGATCCGCAGGGAGCGAAAAGAGTGTTTTCAGCGGCTATGAAGCTGCTTATTGGCATAGGTATAGTGACCACGATCCTGTTGTTTGCATTCTCCGGCGTTATCGCCAATGCTGTCGACAGACCGATCGCAAAATACTCCTTCGTTGCACTCTCGCCCGCGCTGTTTTTCGTTTCCGTGATGTGCGCCTACAGGGGCTATCTTCAGGGTATGCAGCGCATGACCGGAACGGCGATAAGCCAGATCATAGAGCAGCTCATCAAATTCATTTTCGGTTATGCGCTTGCTGCCATGCTGTTCAGCAAGTATCCCGACCGCATTGAGGTTCCCGCGATCGGCGCTCTTGCCGGCGTCAGCATCTCTGAGCTTGCCGCACTTATCTTTATAAAGCTTTACTATAATTTCAAGCTAAAGCGCGGCACCCTTCCCGTTTCTTCGCGCGGCACCGAGCCGATGCATGGCAGCGAGCAAACCTCCTCAATATTGAAGAAGCTGCTCGTCATTGCCATCCCTATAACCATTGGCGCATCCGTTATGCCGCTCACAGCGCTTGCGGACTCCGCGCTGATACTCAGGATACTGACCGATAAGTTTATGACTGTTGCGGGAATGACCGCTGAGGCCGCAGATTCAGCTGCCAATCTGTCGTTCGGTCTGTTGACCGCCAATGTCAACCCGCTTATCAATATGCCTGCTGTGCTGACGCTCGCGCTGTCGATGAGCCTTGTTCCCGCCATATCGCAGGCTGTTGCAAATCGCGATCGGCGCACCGTACACCGCGCGAGCGCGACCGGTCTGAAGCTCGCCCTTTTCATCGGCGCCCCCTGCGCCGCCGGTCTGTTCGTGCTTGGCGGGCCGATTATGGAGACCCTGCTGTATAAAGGCAGTTTGGGAGTAAGCAAAGAGCTCATAAACGGCGTAAGGATGCAGGATGTGGCTCGAAGCATCATGCGCTATGCCTCCATCGGCGTGCTGTTCCTCTCCATCGTGCAAACGCTGACAGGTGTTATCCAGGGCATGGGTAAGCCGCGCATCCCCGTATTCTTCCTCGCGATCGGCGGTGCTGTGAAGATCATCAGCATGATTCTTCTTATGAAGTTCACCAATATGGGCATCCTCGGCGCGGCGCTCTCCACGGTGCTTTGCTATGCGATCGCCGCCATCGGCGACATATTCTTCGTTCTTCATTACACGCAGATGAGGATAAGCTATGCGGACACCTTCATTAAGCCCGTTTTTGCAAGCTTGCTCATGGGCGGCGCGGTGTACGCGGCGTACAGCTTCCTCTCATCCGCCGGGCATCCCACGATCGGCACCATCATCGCCGTTGGCATCGGCGTGCTCGTCTATCTTGCCGCGATGATACTGCTTCGCCCGTTCAACGCAAGCGATCTTGAGTTCCTGCCGAAGAGCAACGTTTTCGCCAGGATATTCAGAGTTAAGATGAACAGCTCCGCTTCGAGACGATAACATCAAATCTTTTATTCAAAAGGAGGAGAGTATGCAGAAGAACTACCGCGAGATTATAGAGCAGCGCGAAAGGCAGATGCTTTCCCCGTATGCTGCGCTTTCGAGCGAAACGCGCGGAAGGGAGCTTCCGCTTGAGCCCTGCCCCGTTCGAACCGCGTTCGTGCGCGACCGCGACAGGATAATCCATTGCAAGAGCTTCCGTCGGCTCAAGCATAAAACGCAGGTCTTTCTCTCCCCCGTCGGCGATCATTACCGCACGAGGCTTACCCACACGCTCGAGGTGTCTCAGATAGCGCGCACCATCTCCCGTGCGCTTATGCTCAATGAGGATCTTACCGAGGCCATTGCGATGGGGCACGACCTTGGGCACACCCCCTTCGGGCATTCCGGAGAAAAGGTGCTGAACGCGCTCGTTCCGGGCGGCTTTGAGCACAATATTCAGAGTCTTCGCATGGTTGAAAAGCTTGAGAACGGCGTGGGTCTCAACCTCACCTATGAGGTTCGCAACGGCATACTCAACCATAAAAAAAGCGGCAAGCCGTGCACGCTCGAAGGCTATGTTGTAAGCCTTGCGGATCGTATAGCTTACGTCAACCACGATATAGACGACGCGATCAGAGCCGGGCTGCTTTCAAACGAAATGCTGCCCAAAAGCTGCATCGAAAAGATAGGAAGAACGCACGGCGAGCGCATAAACGCGCTTATTATGGATATACTCTCCGTCAGCTTTTCCAAGCCCTTCGTTCGCATGAGCGATGAGATGATGACGGAGTTCGACAGGCTGCGCGATTACCTGTTTGAAAACCTCTACCACGACCCTCGCGCTAAGGCGGAGGAGAGCAAGGCTGTGGGCGTTGTGGAAACGCTGTATAAGCATTACCTTAAAAACATCGGCACGCTTCCCGATGATTTCAAAAAATACATCGATGAGGACGGCGAGGAGCGCGTTGCAGCGGACTATATTGCCTGCATGACCGACCGCTACGCAGTTCGCGACTATGAAAGGCTTTTCGTGCCCAAGGATTGGAATTAATATGAAGCTGCTCGTTTTAAACGGCCCGAATCTGAATCTGCTCGGCAGAAGAAAACCCGAGATCTACGGAAGAAAAACGCTCGACGAGATCATGGTCGAGCTTGGCGCATACCTCGCGGAAAAAGGCGCCGAGGCCGAGTTTTTTCAGTCCAACCACGAGGGCGAGCTTATCGATCGCATCCACTCTTCCATCGGCAATATCGATGGGATAGTATTCAACCCGGGTGCGTTTTCACACTATTCCTATGCGCTTCGCGATGCAATAGAATCCGCCGAGATCCCCTGCGTTGAAGTGCATCTTTCCGACATCCACAACAGGGAGAGCTTTCGCGCCGTGAGCGTGATAGAGCCGGTGTGCGCAGCGCAGGTTTCCGCGCTTGGCGACAGAAGCTACTTTGTTGGAGCCGATATCCTTTTAAGCAGACTCGGAGGATAAATCTATGGATAAAAACAAAAAACATTTTGCTGTCATCGGCGATCCCATCGAGCAAAGCCGCTCGCCCGAGCTCTACGCGCCAATGTTTGATAAATTCGGCATCGATGCGGATTTTGAGCGCATTCGCGTTTTATCGAACGAGCTTGACGGCATTCGCGAAACCGTTCAAGCGCATGGTCTTAACGGCTTTGCCGTTACTATGCCTCATAAAAAAGCCATTCTCCCGCTCCTTGATGATTCATCGGACTTTACAAAGAGAGCGGGAGCGGTCAATATAGTTTGCTGTGAAAACGGAATGCTTATCGGTCACAATACCGACGGGGCAGGTCTTTTGAATGCGCTTGGTGAAGCGGGGATCGAGCCCGCAGGATGCAGCGCGGTGATCCTCGGCAGCGGAGGCGCGGCAAGCGCCGCAAGGATCGCGCTTGAGGATGCCGGCTGCTCAGCGCACACCGTTTCAAGACAGCATGCAAAAACCGGACGAGCCCACCCTATCGAGGATGCGATCTTCAGCTTCGAGGTTGCATCTTCGCTGATTTCGAGTGCGGATATACTTATAAACGCCACTCCGCTCGGGATGAAGAACGGCGCTGTTTTCGGCGATCTTTCGTTCGTTTCGCTGCTGAAGCCGACCTGCACCGTTGTGGATCTCGTTTATAGAAGCGACCGCGATACCCAGCTAATAAAAGCTGCCAAGCACCGCTCGCTGACAACTGTTATGGGCGAGCGCATTCTCTATCACCAGGGCGTTCTTGCTTTTAAGCTTTGGACGGGCTGTGATTATTCGGAGAAGGATTAGCGTTATGAAGATAGGTCTGGCTTGTTATGAATTCCGAAACGGGAATATCGGCTTCAATCTGTTTCAGATGCAGCGAGGCTTATTTGAAGCGCGCGAAAACGGCGCTGATATGCTTTGCTTCGGCGAGGCCTTCCTTCAGGGCTTTGATGCAATGAGCTTCAGCTATGAAAGGGACTGCGATACCGCGATCTCTCAAGACGATGAAAGGATGCATCGGCTTGAAGAATACAGCACGAACGCAGGTGTCGATCTCGCTTTCGGCTACTATGAAAGGGCCGGAGAGGCTGTCTACTCCTCATACGCCGTGATAATCGACGGCAGGCTTGCCCATAACTACCGAAGAATTTCCACCGGTTGGAAGGAGAGCTTTGCCGGCAAAGAATACCGCGAGGGAGATTCCGTTTGCGAATTTGAGTATAGAGGTCAAAATTTCATGCTTGCGCTCTGCGGCGATATGTGGGATATGCCCGAAAGGTTCAAGACGGACGGCGTTCTTATTTGGCCCGTTTACGTCAATTTTTCATTGGATGAATGGCGCAAGTATGAAAACGAGTATGCCGAGCAATCGCTGCTTGCCGCGAACAAAGCGCTGCTTGTGAATCCCATTTCTCACGATCCCGAGTCCATAGGCGGCGCTTTCTTATTTGAAAACGGAAGGATAGTGCAAAGGCTCGATTACGGAGAGGAAGGGCTTTTGTTCGTTGAGCTTTAGTATTAGGTATGCATCGATATTTTGATATTACTGCATCTCATTAGCAAAATGGACGCGGCGCGCCGCGTCCATTCCTTATTTCTTAATGTGGAGATCTGCTATGCCGATCAGCGCAGCTTGAAGGTTTTCGGCGCGAGCTTATAGGCAAGTATAAGCGCAATTGCGGTATACAGCACACAGAACCCTATGAGTATGCCTCCAAAAATCAGTGGCGATATCAGCTTGCCAAGCTGCGTTGAGATCACGTAGCACACGGGGTACGTTAGCCCGCTTATCAACGAATAGACCGGGTGCTTCGTTTCAAGACCTGCGGTATATGGCTGAAACAGATAGTAGAGCACCAGATAATGCACCGAGAAAAACACGGACATGGACAGTATTGAAATTATCAGAACAGGATAGTCGATCATTCGCTCCGTGCCGCCGGTTACAACGAGCAGCAGAGCAGCACCCAGGCAAATGACCGCGCTCGGAAGCAGATTGATGAAAACAACGGTCTTGAGCCTTTCTTTGAAAAGCTCCAAAACGGTTTTCGGCTGACGATAGAAACGATAAGTCAGCATATTGCAGTCGCAGCTGTAAAAGAATATCTGCGTGGTGGTTGCTCCGCGGTTTATAAAATACATCAAAAGAAGCAAATGCGGCAGCGTGTTCATTAGCCTGCTGTTGATGTTTTCGGCAAGCTCGCTGTCAAAAAGAGATATCACAACGGCTGCTGCCGCGGCTATGGCAATAACGGCAGCCATGCGCTGCGCAGGGCGCATAAGAAGCTTGCGATGACGGCGCACGAACAGCTCATTGAACAGCGCACAGCCGGTTTTGCGGCTCGCTTCCTCGGCTCCAAGCTCCAGCTTTTGCTTGTATTTTTCCTGTACGCCGCGCCGAATATCGCTTGTGGATATCGGCGAATACCGGTTTTTCTGATAGATCCTGCGATACTCGCTGCTGCAAATAACGCAGACTGCGGCGGGAATGGCTAACAACGCAAAAACTGCGGATGCCGCATAGAAGCCCCAAGCCGGCAAAACGAGACCAAATGCGGGAAGGGCGTATGCCAATGCAAAAAACAAGGGGATCGATATGAGGGCTGCGGCAGAGAAGCTCCGAACAAGCTTTCTTTTTCTCTCGAACAGCTTTATATCGGCAGCGGCGGCTATCACCTTTACGCAGACCGCAAGCAGCGGCATCAATACTATCCAAACGGGGCGGATATCGGCAACGCCATTCGCTTTAGCTATAAAATACAGCGAAGCAAGCACAACTGTGAAGCCAACGAAGGTTTTAATGATGTAATAGGCGTAGTTTGACAGAGCGTATCGCTTTGCATCCATGCGCATAAGGAAAACGGCGTAAGACGAGCTTTCATCGCTTTGGCAGAACAGATTATTGCTCAATGCGCCAAGTACGGTCAAAAAGAAAAAGATATTGAGAAACAGAGCGCCATAGCCTAAACCGTGCAGCGGCTTCAAGTAGCTGCACGGCAACAGTATAAACAGCGCTATGTAAAGAAGCTTTCCTGCAAAGAAGCCGAAAATCTCGCCAAGCACCGCCAGAACGCGGGCGAAAGCTTTTAGAAACGCCGAATCGTAAAGCTGCACCGGCAGAAGCTTTTTTATGAGGGGAAGCCTTTTCAGATTATAGAGGATCCCGTTTACTCGATAAGCTATCCGCAGTTTGAATGATTGAACGAACGCCTCAAGCATTGCTTTCCTCCTTGAGCGCGGCTATTATGCGATCCTTATACGCAGCATCATCGAGCTGATCGCGGGAAACAGGAGCGAGCACGCCGTTGTGGAGTATCACGATGTCGTCGCAGATATCCAGCGCAAGCTCCATTATATGGGTCGAAAGAATGGTGATATGCGATTGCTTTCTGCGCTTTAAAAGCCGCTTCATCTCGTCCGCCATTACAACGTCCAACGCCGTAAGCGGCTCATCAAGCAGCAGAATCGGCGGATCGGCGATGAAGTTTACCAAGAGCTGCATCTTATTCTTCATGCCGTGTGAAAAATCCTTTATAAGCTTGAAGCGGTCCTCCTGATCTATCTGCATATAGTCCAGGTATTCATCCGGCTCGCGGGGGGATTCGATCTTGCCGCGGTTGATATCCAGAAAGAAGCGAATAAACTCCCTTGCCGTCAGAAAATCCGGCACCACCGGAGTGGAAAGAACGTAGCCTATATCGTCCGCAGTAAGGGGGCGTTTGCTGCCGTTGTTATCCTCCAAAACGATGCTTCCTCCGTCAATGGGTACGTCCTCGTTCATACAGTTGAAAAGCGTGGTCTTTCCTGCGCCGTTTCTTCCGAGCAGACCGTAGATCTTACCCTGCTCGAATGTGTAGGATGCTCCGCAGAGCACCTCTTTTTTATCGAATGATTTCACAAGTGATGAGATCGATAATTTCATTTTTTCACCTTTCCCGATTGCTTATCATAAGAATCGGAGCATTATTGCGTGCTCCACTTCGAATATGATATCATAAATGCAGCTGCTTTTCCACATGAATCATTCGTGTTTAGCATCGCATATTCCGCGAAAAGTGCGAAATAGGAATTAAACGGAGCAAGCGGCATCGATTTTTTGCCGCATCGGCTTTGAAGCGAGCCACGCCAAAAGGGGCACGCACCACGCACCCCTTTTCGGTTTTGTATCGGCGTTCAGGCCTCGGCCTTTTTAAGGTATTCCCTTATGACCTCGACCATTTTCTTATTCTCAAGCCCCGCCTCGATCTCCTCCATATCGACTGTCTTTCCGTCCATAATGCCCTGAATGAGCACCTCGGCGTACATAACGTCACGGGTTTTCGGGTTCTTCAGATACTCGAGAATATCCATGTTCATCTTTTCGTTTATGCCGTCGATCATGGCGGTATAGAAGGTGCATTTTTCGCCAAAGCAGCGGCCGATATCCTCAAGAAGCTCAAAGCCTATCTTAACGTCCTCAAGGCGCATGAGCTTGCGTTCGTTCGTGATGAACGCGCCGCCCGTCAAGAGCTTATCCACGGATACTCCGAGAATATCCGCAACGTCCAAAAGTATGCCTGTATCGGGCAGGCTCTCCCCCGTTTCCCATTTTGAAACGGCCTGAAACGAGATATTGAGCTTCTCGGCGAGCTCCTTCTGAGTTAAGCCGGCCCTGCGGCGAAGCATTTGAATATATGCTCCTGTCTTTGCGTTATCCATAGTATCGCTTCCTTTCGATTTAAGTTTTGTTGCCTCGAGACAATATGATGATACCCCATTGCGTGTCAAAAGTAAATAACGCCGAGCTTTAGCGGATTCAACCTGCGCTTGAGTTTTGAAGAGAAAAGCCCCGGTAAAAGGAAGGGGCGCAGCAGACCGCGCGCCCCTTCAAGCTTTTACTTAACAACTATATTCACGATATTCCTTATCGCGATGAACTTTACTATGTTCTTGCCGTCCACATGGGGCTTGACCTCGTCGTTTGAAAGCACCATTTCACGAAGAGCGGCTTCCTCGATTCCGACGGGGATCATCATCCTTGCGCGGATCTTGCCGTTGACCTGCACCGCTATCTCCATTTCGTCCTTAACGAGCGCGGCTTCGTCGTGCTTGGGCCACTCGCCCTCGTAGATCGGGGTGGAGAAGCCGATAAGCTCGTTCATCTCCTCGGTGAGATGCGGGCAAACGGGGTTCATGAGGATAAGCAGCGTGTGCAGCTCGTCCCTCGTTACGTCGCCCTTCTGATAGAAGTCGTTCACAAGGCTCATCATCGCGGCGATCGCGGTGTTGAACTTCATTCGCTCGAAGTCCTCGGTGACCTTCTTTATGCAGCCGTGGACGCTTGCCGCCATCTCCTTGCGAATGCCATCGCCCTCGGTGAGCATATCCTGAAGGCGCCATACCCTTTCAAGGAATCTGCGGCAGCCCTTAACACCCTGAGTGCTCCAAGGGATGGTTTGATCGAATGCGCCGATGAACATCTCGTAGGCGCGCACGGTGTCCGCGCCGTATTCGTTTACAAGGTCATCCGGGTTGATGACGTTGCCCCTGGACTTGCTCATCTTGCTGCCGTCCTCGGCGAGTATCATGCCGTGGCTCGTGCGCTTCATATAGGGCTCGGGGCAGCCGACTACGCCGATATCGTAGAGGAACTTATGCCAGAAGCGTGAGTACAGAAGGTGCAGCGTGGTGTGCTCCATGCCGCCGTTGTACCAATCCACGGGCAGCCAGTAGTCGAGCGCCTTTCTGTCCGCAAGCGCGTTGTCGTTATGCGGATCGCAGTAGCGCATATAGTACCAGCTCGAGCCCGCCCAGTTGGGCATGGTGTCTATCTCCCTCTCGGCGGGCGCGCCGCACTTGGGGCAGGTGGTGTGGATCCAATCGGTCGCACGCTTGAGCGCGGAGGAGCCGTCGTCCGCAGGGCGGAAATCCTCCACCTCGGGCAGGCGCAGCGGCAGCTCGCTCTCGGGGAGCGGCACCCAGCCGCAATGCTCGCAGTAAACGAGCGGTATCGGCTCGCCCCAATACCTCTGGCGGCTGAACAGCCAGTCGCGGAGCTTGAAATTGGTCTTCTTGGTGCCGATGCCTTCCTTTTCGAGCCAGTCGATCATCGCCTTCTTCGCGTCCTCGACCTGCATGCCGTTCAAAAAGCCCGAGTTCACAATGATGCCCGTTTCGCAATCGGTGAACGCTTCCCTCTCGATATCTCCGCCCGAAACGACCTCGATTATCGGCAGACCCATGGTTTTTGCGAATTCATAGTCCCTCGTGTCGTGGCCGGGAACCGCCATGATAGCGCCCGTTCCGTAGCCCATCAGAACATAGTCCGAGATCCAAACGGGGATCGGCTTGCCCGTGGCGGGGTTTATCGCAGTCACGCCCTCGAGCGGAACGCCGGTCTTATCCTTTGCAAGCTCGCTGCGCTCAAAATCGCTCTTTCTTGCGGCGGCGGCGCGGTATTCGCGCACCTTGTCGATATTGGTTATCCTATCGGCCATTGCCTCAACGAGCGGATGCTCGGGCGCGATTACCATATAGGTTGCTCCAAAGAGCGTATCGGGGCGTGTGGTGTAGATGCGCAGCCCCTCGCCGTAGCCGTCTATCTTGAAGGTGACCTCTGCGCCGGTGCTTCTGCCGATCCAGTTCTTCTGCGAAAGCTTGACCCTGTCGATGAAATCCACAGTGTCCAGATCGTCGATAAGCCTATCCGCATAAGCGGTTATCTTGAGCATCCATTGACTGCGCACCATGCGCACGACGGGAGAGCCGCAGCGCTCGCAGCAGCCGTCCACTACCTCTTCGTTTGCAAGGCCGACCTTGCAGCTCGTGCAGAAATTTATCGGAAGCTCCGCCTTATACGCAAGCCCCTTTTCAAAGAGCTTGAGGAATATCCATTGGGTCCAGCGGTAATACTCGGGATCGGAGGTGTATATCTCCCTTGAATAATCGAAGGAGAAGCCGAGCATCTTGAGCTGATCGTGGAAAACCTTGATATTGCGCTCGGTAACCTTTGCGGGATGCTCGCCCGTCTTGATCGCATAATTCTCGGTGGGAAGGCCAAAGCTGTCGTAGCCTATCGGGAAAAGGACGTTGTAGCCCTCCATGCGGCGCTTTCTTGTGATGATATCAAGCGCGGTGTTGCTGCGTGGATGACCAACATGCAGACCCGCGCCGCTGGGGAACGGGAACTCGATCAGCGCATAGTACTTGGGCTTGGTAAAGTCGTTCTTCGCCTCGAAGCAATGCGTATCGTCCCAGATCTTCTGCCATTTTTTCTCTATAGGCAGATGTTCGTAGCGTTCACTCATTATTTATGAAGCTCCTTTCGGTTTATAAACAAAATAAAGCGCCCTCGAAAACGGCTTTGCCGTTTCCGAAGACGCAGGAAAACAGTTTGAGTACCCGCGCGGTACCACTTCGGTTGCCCGAAAAAGCAGGAAGCCTTGTTCGAGCCGCTCAACGCCCTTAACGCGGGCATACGCTTGCAGCTAATAAGAAAACCCTTTCGCCGCAAGAGCTCCGCGGTGAGTGCCGCCCTTCCCCGCTGCCGCCTTGCACCAAAACGCGGCTCGCTTGAGCGGGTGAAGCAGGACGGATTATCCGCTTCATCGCATTTACAGGCAGTAAGTTTATCATTGAATCAGGGTTTTGTCAAGCTCTGCCCGCCGATTGCATATTGACAAACCACCGCTCAGAGTCTAAAATCATATTGATTTATAAGTTGGCGGCCACGCAAGCGAAAAACGCTTTGCCGCGCTCCCGTGCCGCAAAGGAGGATGCTTGGATAAGCTCAAGGCTATAACGAATAATGCGCGAAGCAAAACAGGCGAAGGCAGACGTTCGCTTGTTATCGTTTCGCTCGGCGATTCGTACTCCTCCGGCGAGGGCATAGAGCCCTACTATGCGCAGGATACCGCAAGCAGGTATTCAAGCCTTGATTTTCTTGCACACAGATCCGAAAGAAGCTGGCCCGGGCAGCTTACTCTTCCCGGTGTGCGCGGCAGTATGGCGGAGCATCGAAACGAAAACTGGTTCTTTGCGGCAGCCTCCGGCGCAAGGGCGCGGCATATCTGGGAAAAGCAGCAGAAGACCGCCAAGGCGCGCTTTTTACGCCCGAACGACAACACGCCGCATTACCTCACCTACCCCACCAAGGAGCTTGCACCGCAGCTCGATATTTTCAAATCGCTCGGCGATAAAAAGGCGGATTACATTACTCTTACGCTCGGCGGCAACGATGCGGGCTTCGGGGAGATAATATCCCATGCGATCGCGGGGCATACCTATGTTGGCAGAAGCTTTTTAAAGCTCAAGCTCGCTTCGCTCTGGAAGCGGTTCTATGCACCCGACGGAATAAGGGACAGCCTTATTCGGGCATATCGGCTGATCGCCGAGGCTGCGGGGCCGCAAGCGCAGATCATAGTTGCGGGCTATCCGAGGCTCTTTTCGCCTGCGGGCAGCAAAACGCTGTTCAGCAAGCAGGCCGCCGTGCTTATGAACGATGCCGTTTCCGATCTGAACAAGCATATCGAATACCTTGTGGGGATGCTTCGCGCCTCGGGAATGCCAATACACTTCGTTTCCGTTGAGAATGAATTCGAGGGACACGCGGCGTATTCGGCGTTTTATGACGACCCCGAAGCCCGCCGCAGTATCGAATACATCCATCGCATAACCTTCGGCGCGGGTGCGAACGATATCGATGCGAGCAAAACGACCTATGCGGGCTCGCTCCACCCGAACGAGCTCGGCTCTCAGGTCTACCGCGACTGCGTTCAGCGCAAGATAACCGAGCTTGAAGCGGCAAGGATGAGGATCGCGATGGGCTTACCGCCGCTGAAAAGCGTTCCCTTGCACTCGGTTCCCCTGCCGCTTCAAGCGGATCGAGCGGACGATGAATGCGAGGATTTTTGGAAGGTTGACTGCGAAACCGCAGAAAAAGCGTTCGACCTTGCCGCCCCCGCCTCCAACACGCTGCCCTATATAATCGGCGGCGCTGCGGCGGTCATATCCGTTGGCGCTCTCGTTGGCACCGCAGCGATAAAGCGGGCGCGCGCCATTCGCCGTTCCATAGCCCCCGCGCTCGGTATTGAAGGCGCGAACAGGGCAAACGGCGCAAACGATACGAACGGCGACACGGCGAAGCAGGAAAACGATGGCGAAGCCGAGAGCGGCGAGCTGCTTTGAGCCCGCGCTCCGCGCTTCTTGAAAAACCGATAAAAGAGTAGTATAATTATGCTGTGGAAGCATGGATAAGTTTTCATGCTTCCGCAGTATTATATTGATGAAAAATGAGTTTTCTTCAATTGGAGGCCTAAAATGGAAAAAGAAAACGGCGCAATGACGCTTGAAACCATAAAAACCGAAGTAAAAGCCGTTATGAACGAGCTTTTTGAAAGCTGCTCCGAGGGGTATTATAAGCTCGAGCAGGGCGATATTATCGTTATCGGCTGCAGCACCAGCCGCGTTATGGGCTACCACATGGGGCAGCACTCCACCGAGGAGGTCGCCGCCGCGATCATGGAAACGGCGCTTCCCCTCGTTCGCGAGAAGGGGCTTTTCCTCGCCTGCCAATGCTGCGAGCATCTCAACCGCGCACTCGTTGTGGAGCGCGAATGCATGAAAAAATACGATCTTACCGAGGTTTCGGTCAAGCCCGCGCTGCATGCGGGCGGCGCGTGGAGCGTTCAGGCAATGAAGAACTTCGATTCACCGGTAGTGGTTGAGGATCTTCGCGCCCGCGCCCGTGCGGGTATCGACATCGGCGGCGTTTTCATCGGGATGCACATGCGCCCCGTCGTGGTTCCGATCCATAATGAAAACACCAGGATCGGCTGCGCAAACATCACCATGGCGCGTACACGCCCCAAGCTTATCGGCGGCGAGAGGGCGCAGTACTGAGATTTAGTGAATAGTGAATAGTTGGGGTTGAAACGCAAGCGTTTCTTCAAGATTATTCAATCGGTATTCAACAAATATTCAGCCAAATGCCTTTAAAAAAGTTACAGTATGAACGAAACAAACAACAGCGGCATAAAGGTCATCAAGGCAGCGGGCGGCGACAAAAAGCGCGGCGCTTCGGACATTGGTGCGCCAAGACCGCGAATGAGCCGAACGCAGGTCATCACGCTCGGCTTTTTCATCATAATCTCGCTCGGCACTCTGCTTTTGATGCTGCCCTTCTCAAGCCAAAGCGGGAAGAGCACGCCGTTTCTCGATGCATTCTTCACCGCAACGAGCGCAAGCTGCGTTACGGGCCTTGTGACGGTGGACACGGCAACGCATTGGTCGCTCTTTGGCAAATGCGTTATCCTCGTTATGATCCAGCTCGGCGGTCTCGGCTTTATGACGATCGCCACCTTCTTCTTCATCATGATAAACCGCCGCTTGGGGCTTCGCGGAAGGGAGCTTCTTTCCGAAAGCATAAGCGCGTTCGAGCTCGGCGGCATCATGGGGCTTGCAAAGAAGATAATCGCGGTCACGGCGTTTGTGGAGCTCTCGGGCGCGGCGCTTCTCTCCCTGCGCTTCTGTCCGCAGTTCGGAACGGCGAAGGGCATATTCATGGGCGTTTTTCACGCGGTCTCCGCGTTCTGCAACGCGGGCTTCGACCTGCTCGGCGGCTTTGAGAAGTTCGGCTCGTTCGTGCCGTACTCAAGCGACCTGCTCGTGAATATAACGCTCAATTTTCTCATAATCATCGGCGGTCTCGGCTTCCTCGTTTGGGACGATATGCTAAAGCACGGGATGCGGCTGAAGAGATACCGCCTGCATTCCAAAATAGTGCTTACCGCAACCGCATTTTTGCTGCTGCTCGGCGCAGTTATCCTCTTTTTCACCGAAAAGGATGCCGCCTGCGCGGGCATGCCCCTTGGCGAGCGGATACTGACAGCTATCTTCGGCTCCGTTACCGCGCGCACTGCGGGCTTCAACACGATCGACATTGCGGCGATGAGCGATGGCGGCAAGCTTTCAACGATAATACTAATGTTCATAGGCGGCTCACCCGGCTCCACTGCCGGAGGCGTAAAGACCACCACCGTTTTCACGCTGCTTATCTACGGCTTCAGCTATATAAGACATAACCGCAGCTTCGGCGTTTTCGGGCGCAGGCTCGAGGACGGCGCACTCGACAAGGCGGCGGCGGTGTTCTTCACGAACCTTATGCTGATGCTCACGGCAACGCTCTTGATAGTTACCATCGATAAGCTGCCGCTTGTGGACACGCTTTTTGAAACCTCGTCCGCAGTGGCGACCGTTGGCATGACCACGGGCATAACAAGGAGCCTTTCCTCCGTTTCGCGCGTTATCATAATCGTTCTGATGTTCCTTGGGCGCGTTGGCAGCCTCAGCTTCGGGCTTGCGCTCGCCGAGAAACGCGAAAATGCGCGGCTCGTCGATCCCGTTGAAAGAATACTGATCGGATAGGCTTTGCTTTTTCCTTGATTATTTGGTAAAATAGCGGGTAATGAATTGGTGTATTCCATTCCCATATCGCTTTTAGGAGGCAAAAATGAAGAGCTTTATAGTAATAGGCGCGGGCAAATTCGGGCATTATTTCTGCAAATTCCTTTCGAGGGAAGATGTGGAGATAATGATAGTGGACGGCGATGAGGAGAAGCTTTCCGACATGCTTTCCTACGTTTCAAGCGCCAAGGTCGGCGACTGCACAAGAAGGGACGTTGTTAAGGGACTTGGCGTTGAGGATTTCGACGAGGCGGTTGTCTGCGTTCCCGAAAGCTTCCAAAACAGTCTGCAAATTGTCGATCTATTAAGCGAATTCGGCGCAAAGAATATCACCGCCGTTGCTTCCACCGAGATACAGGCGAAATTCCTTCTCAAAAACGGCGCGGATCACATCATTTTCCCCGACCGCGACATGAGCGAGCGCCTTGCCGTTGCCATAGCAAACGACAGTATCTTCGATTTTTTGAAGCTCTCCGAGGATCACGCAATCTATGAGATCATCCCGCCCAAGCGCTGGATTACCCAGAGTATTTTGGCCGTGGACGTTCGCAGAAGGCACAGCGTAAACATCATCGCCGTTAAAACACCCGAGGGCAGGCTTTTTCTTCCCGGCCCCGATTATGTTTTCAACGCCGAGGATCACCTCATAGTGTTCGGCAAGGACAAGGATATAGAGAAGCTTACTTAATTCAATGGTGAATAATGAATAGTTGAGGTTGAATTCCTGCGGAATTTCTTCGATTATCGTTGTTCGCATAAGAGCCGTTAAAAAGCACCCAAGCATAAACAGGAAAACGAAAACACCGAAAGGAGCTCGAAAAATGAAGCTTGAACCCATCATCATTTCTCTTTTGGACACCGATCTTTACAAATTCAACATGGATCAGGTCATCTTCCACAAGCACACCGATCTTTGCGGGCAGTACTATTTCAAATGCCGCAACGAGGACATCGTTTTCACTCCCGAAATGGTGAAGGAGATCGAGGAGCAGGTGGATCACCTTTGCAGTCTCCGCTTCACCAAGTCCGAGCTCGATTATCTGCGCTCCATCCGTTTCATCAAAAACGACTACGTTGAATTCCTGCGGCTCTGGCATCCTATACGCGACTACGTTTCGGTTTCGCTCTCTGATTCGGGCGAGCTTTCGGTGGTTGTGGACGGGCCTCTGTTTTCCGCGATGCAGTTTGAGATCTACCTTCTTGAGATAATAAACGAGGTCTATTTCCGCTTCAAGTTCGACTACGCCGAGCTTTTAAAGGGCGCGGAGGCGAGGCTCGATGCGAAGATCAAGGCGATGAACGACGGCACCTACACCTTCGGCTTCGCCGAGTTCGGCTGCCGCCGCCGCCTATCGAGGGAATGGCAGGATACGGTGGTTAGAAGATTCGCGAGCGAAACCAAGAACTGCGTTGGCACTTCAAACGTTTATCTTGCAATGAAATACGATCTTACCCCTATCGGCACCTACGCACATGAGTTCGTGCAGATGTATCAGGGTATCGATATGATTCCGCTTGCATACACTAACCATTACGCCATGCAGGATTGGTACGACGAATACAAGGGCGACAACGGAACCGCGCTGACCGACACGCTGACCACCGATCTTTTCCTGATGGACTTCGACCGCTCGATGGTAAACAACTACAACGGCGTTCGCCACGACAGCGGCGACCCCTACGAATGGGGCGAGAAGATGATCGCGCACTATCAAAAATACGGCGTTGATCCGAAAACGAAGCTGCTTTTGTTCAGCGACAGCCTCAATTTTGACCGTGCGCAGAAGCTCTATGAATACTTTAAGGACAGGGCGAAGGTCAGCTTCGGCATCGGCACCTTCTGCTCCAACGATACGGGTGAAACGCCTCTGAATATCGTTATCAAGCTCCAGTACGTGAACGGTCTGCCCGTTGCAAAGCTCTCGGATGCCGTCGGCAAGGCGATGTGCCGCGATGACGAATACCTTGAGTACTTAAAGCGTTCCGTCGATTTCCGTCTTGAACGGCATTCGCAGGCATAAGCGCCGATCGCTCTTTGTATTGACAAACGGCTGAAAATGTAGTATATTATGGGGTGTAAAATGGCGTTGTATGTGCTTTGATATACGCGCGTTTTACACCTCGGTTTTTTATGCAATCTATAGATTTGGAGAACGGTATGGATCTTTTCGATAAGTGTAGGATTGAAATGGTCGAGCAGGCAATGGAAGCGGGCATCTACCCCTATTTCCACAAGCTCGAATCGCGCCAGGCACCCACGGTCATGATGGAGGGCAAGCGCCGCATCATGCTCGGATCAAACAACTATCTCGGTCTCACGAGCGACCCGCGCGTTATAGAGGCGGGCGTTAAGGCGATTGAAAAATACGGCTCGGGCTGCTCCGGCTCCCGATTTTTGAACGGCACGCTCGATCTGCATATTCAGCTCGAAGCGGAGCTTGCCGAATTCATCGGCAAGGAGGCCTGCATGACCTTCTCAACGGGCTTCCAGAGCAATCTCGGCATCATCTCCGCGATAGCAGGCAGGGGCGATTATATCTTCTGCGATAAGGAAAACCATGCCAGTATCTACGATGGCTGCAAGCTTAGCTGGGCCAAGACCATCCGCTTCAACCACAGCGATATGGAGCATCTTGAAACGGCGCTTCAGAGCGTTCCGTTGGACAGCGGCAAGCTGATCGTGACGGACGGCGTTTTCTCGATGGGCGGCGATATCTGCAAGCTTCCCGAGATAGTTGCGCTTGCGGAAAAATACAATGCCCGCGTTATGGTGGACGATGCACACGGCCTCGGCGTTCTCGGAAACGGCGGCAGGGGCACCGCGGATCATTTCGGACTTACCGACAAGGTGGATATCATCATGGGCACCTTCTCCAAGTCCCTCGCCTCCCTCGGCGGCTATATGGTTGCCGATAAGCGCGTTGTGGACTACGTTCGCCACACCTCGCGCCCGTTCATCTTCTGCGCGAGCATCACGCCCGCAAACTGCGCGACCACGCTCGAAGCGCTTCACATCCTCAAAACCGAGCCCGAGCACGTGACCAGGCTGATGGAGCTTGCCGCCTATATGCGCAAGGGACTCCTTGAGCGCGGCATCAAGATAAGGGACAGCATCACCCCGATCATTCCCATCTACACCTATGAGGAGATGCGCACCTTCAAAAAGGCGAAGGAGCTTTACGACGGCGGAGTTTACGTCAACCCCGTTCTGCCCCCCGCCACCCCTCCGGGAGAGTGCCTGCTTCGCACCAGCTACATGGCGAACCTTACCACCGAGCTGCTCGACGAGGCGCTGGATATCATCGAAAAAGTTATCAAAGAGGACTGATTTATTCGGGCGGAGAACTCCGCCCGAATTTTAGTGAATAGTTGAGGATGAGATCCCGATGGGATCTCTTAGGAAATTATAAGTTTTCAGGTAAGAGTTTTATTATTGGAGTAATGGAATGGAAAAGCGAATCGTAGTCATCACCGGCGCATCGAGCGGCATAGGGCTTGCTGCCGTTAAGGAGTTTTTAGCTAACGGCGACAGGGTTTACGGCATAAGCCGCAGGGAATGCCAGGTCTCGGGCTCGGTCAGCATACCCTGCGACGTTACCGACGAAGCCGCCGTAAGCTCCGCCATCGAACGAATTATCGAGGTCGAGGGGCGAGTAGACGTGCTCGTTTGCAACGCGGGCTTCGGCATATCTGGCGCGGTGGAGTTCACCGAGATGAGCGAGGCGAAGAAGCAGTTTGATGTAAATTTCTTCGGCACGGCTGCCTGCATAAGAGCGGCGCTTCCCTATATGCGCGAAAAGGGGCGCGGGCATATAATCGTTACCGGCTCTGTGGCGGGAAGCATACCCATCCCCTTTCAGACCTATTATTCTTCAACGAAGGCTGCTATAAACGCGCTTGTGCTCGGCACGGCGAACGAGGTGCGCCCGTATGGGGTGAAGGTTTGCGCGGTGCTCCCGGGCGATATCAAAACGGGCTTCACCGGCGCACGCGAAAAGAGCGAAGCGGGCGAAAAGGCATACGGAGCGCTGAAAAACTCCGTTGCTTCGATGGAGAAGGACGAGCAGAACGGCATGCCCCCCTCCGCGATAGCCAAGAAGATGCTTTCGCTTTCAAAAAAGAGGAACCCCAAGCCGCTCTCCACGGCGGGATTCCAATATAAGCTCTTCCTCGTGCTCGCGAAAATGCTTCCCGCAAGGCTCACGAATTGGATAGTAGGCAAGATGTATGCAAAGGGCAAATGATCTCTTGCCATATATGAAAGGAGAAAAAACAATGTTTGAATACAAGGTCAAGATACTGAAATACCCAGCATTTAAGACAGAGAAGCTCGAGGCAAGCTTCACCGATGAGCTGAATGCCATGGCGCGCGAAGGCTGGCGCGTTTTATCGACTTCCGATTATATGAACAGCTATTTGCTCGTTACCTTTGAAAGGGAAGTCAAAAGCTCGCTGCCTTCGTTCTAAGGTCGTTTCCATTGGCGCGGAAAGTGGCTCATCCTCATGAGGATATGCTTGTCCGCGCTTTTATTATGCTCCAAACTCAAATATATTTCGGTTTTCGCGCCAAGCCGTGAACCTTTTCGGTGTTTTTGCGGTATTTGCTTATGAAGGGAGGTGCGGCGTTGATAAACGAATACATTGAAGCGCACGGCAGGCGCATTTACGGGCTTTGCCTGACGCTCACGAAGGATCGGCATGAGGCGGACGATCTTTATCAGGACACCTGGCTAAAGGTGCTCAAAAGCATCAAAAGCTACGATCCTTCCCTGCCCTTCGAGCCGTGGCTCACGGCAATATGCGTGAACACCTACCGAAGCTCGCTGCGCCGCCTTATGCGAAGCCCGATTATCGATTTTTCTGATGCGGAGGAGAAGCAAAGGCTTATGGATGCCGCGCCCGCACCCGAAAGCGATAGCCATGCCGAGATTCGCCGCGCGATAGACATGCTTCCCGAAAAGCTGCGGCTGAGCGTGATACTCTACTACTTCCGTGGATTTGATATAGAAGAAACCGCAAAGGCGCTGTCGATACCCATTGGAACCGTTAAATCCCGTTTGAACAAAGCCCGAAAACTGCTCAAGGAGGTGCTCAAAGATGAGGAATATCTATGATTTTGAAGCCGAAAAACCGCCCGCATTGAATGAGAATGTGCTTCGTGACACGCTCGAAAAAAAGCGTTCGAAGCGCCTTGCGCTGCTGCTCATGTTTGCGTATCTTCCCGTGTACGCTACCGCCGCGCTGCTTGCGGCAAGAGCCTATAAAACCGACCAGATTCTCACCGGCATTTGCATCGCGTTCATAGCGTTTTCCGCGCTCGGCAGCCTTCTTTGCGCCGCCGCATTTTCAGTGAAGGAGGATAGGAAGCATGAGTGCAGTACCATCAATGGCAATAAATAACATCCTGCTGCTCGCGGCAATTGCGGCGCTCTTAGTCCTCGCCGCCGTGATAATAGGAGGCTATGTCTACCGTGATGCAAAGCGCCGCGGTATGTACGCCCTGCGCTGGGCGCTCATCGCCGCGCTCGCCCCCGCCCTGATGGGCTTTATAATCTACCTTCTCACCCGCACACCGCGCACGGACGGCAAAAGCGGCTTAGGCGGCATAGGCTTCGTTATAGCTTCGCTGATCGTGATACCGATTTTTCTGCTGTATTTTGCAAGTATGCTGAAGAATCGCGACAGCGGCGTTCGTATCAAAACGCCCTACAATACAGCCCTTACCTTTGAAGCATACTGCGAGGAAAAGGATGCTCAGACCGCCGAAAAGGTGCGCCAATGGCTCGATACGCTTCCCGGTAAAAACAGCACTCGCCATACTCCTGTCGGTCTTTTGCGCTATGATGCCGAGTACCGCGGCGAGCCGCGCCGCTTCTATCTTGCTGCACTGCCAAACACCGGCCGGACTCCCCTGATAGAATCCGGTGTCGTGGATGGGCTTTTTACCTCCACACTTGTAATAAACGCTATGCATAGCGGCGATTACTACCCTGATTATACGCTGTATTCCTTTTCGCTCTCCGGAAACGAGCCCGACAGGTTCAAAGCCATCATAGGTGTGAACGAGCTTGAGGTCGAGCTCACAGCGGTGGACTACAACCCGACCGTATTCTATATCGTTCCCGATTATTCCAAGGTCGATTATAACGATGACCTTTTCCTGCCCGATAAGCTCACTATTAGGAAAAACAGTTCCGAGGGGTATATAGGCAGCTCTCGTCACTCGTTTGTTGCAGGTATCGATATCGATGAGCGAAGAGAAGTTTTCGAGCTTTTAAAGATCATCGATTCCGCCGAGCTTTTAGATCATTTAGAAGCGCATGGGCAAACATATTCCGACCTTTTCACGGTAACCACCGTTTATGGAAAACGCAGCGAGCATGTTACGCATTGGGACTCGGTCACGTTCCTAATAACGCTCGGCAAGGAGAGCGGTGATTGCATAATCTTTGATGAAAGCAGAAACGATTTTTACTATTTAAAAACCGACCGCTCATTCTATGATCGCCTATCCGCGCTGTTTGAACCGTAACGAAGTATGACGCAATATAAAAATACGCTCCGAAAGCAAATCGGAGCGTATTTTGGTTTTAATTCAGCTTTCATCCCACCGCCATCATAGAGGCGATCTGCTCGTCGCTCATTCCATAGAGCGCACCTTTTTTAAGAAATTGCAGGAGCGTTCCGCCGATGATCTCGCCGTTCAGCGTGAGAAGCAGGTCGTATTCGCCGCTTTCGTGGTATTTCGTCTGAAGATCGAACATATCGTCGATCGGCAGCGGATAGGTTTCGTAGGGAAGCTCATACTCGCAGAAGAACGTATCTCCCTCAATCTCCGAAATATCCTTATACTCGCTAAGCTCGCGATGCGGGAAAAGCCAAACACCGAGCTTGGCGGGCTCGCCGTCGTATTCGTATTCCAAAGTGTAGGCTATCCATTCGTCCAGCTCGAACACGGTTCGGATCATCGTCAGCGAAGGCTCCCAGTTGTTTATGCCGCCGGGGGTGCCGGTGCGCTCGGCGGAAAGCCTGATTCCGTTCAGCTTTAAGCCGCCAACTCTTTTGAAAACCGTAAACATGCCCGGAAGAAGCTCGCCCGAGATCCCATCGCTTGAGCCGCTCGAGGGCGGAACAACGCCGCTCGGAGCATCGGTTTCGATTTTCTGCTCGGGCGTTTTTCCCTCGGTATTTTTGCTCTTGCCGCATGCAAGCGCCGAGAAAGCGAGCGCGGACGAAAGAAGAATAATAAAAAGCTTTTTCATAACATGACTCCTAAAATTAAACGTTAATGCTCACTTCATCGGTGCTGATGCCATCGAGCTTCACCGCCGCAACGAACTCCTCCACCTGATGCGCACTTCTGCCCGTAAACGCCTTCGGGTCGAGCACGGCGGTTATCTCCTCGCGGGTTAGCGGGAATTCGGGGTCGCTTGAGAGCCTGTCCAGAAGATCGCAGCTCTCCCCCTCCTTCATGCGGGCGGTCGCTTCCATGGAATTCCGTCTGATAACTTCATGGAGCGCCTGGCGGTCGCCGCCCTTCTTGACGGCGCTCATAAGAAGGTTCTCCGTTGCGATGAACGGCAGATATTCGAGCACGGTCTTTTCCACTATCTTTTCGTTCACGTGGATGCCGGCGGTGACGTTGCGCATGAGCCTGAGCACCGCATCGCAGGCAAGGAAGCCCTCGGGCAGCGAGATGCGGCGGTTTGCGGAATCGTCGAGCGTGCGCTCGAACCATTGCGTTGAGGCGGTCATCGGCGCGTTCAGCGCATCCGCCATGATGTAGCGCGAGAGCGAGCATATACGCTCGCAGCGCATGGGATTGCGCTTATACGCCATGGCTGATGAGCCGACCTGATTCTTCTCAAACGGCTCCTCGACCTGGCGAAGATGCTGAAGAAGGCGCATATCGTTTGCAAAGCGGTACGCGCTTTGAGCGATGGACGAAAGCACGTTCAGTATGCGGCTGTCGTACTTCCTCGGGTAGGTCTGCCCCGCCACCGGGAATATGGTGGAGAAGCCGCACTCCTCGGCGATCAGCATGCTGAGCTTTTTTACCTTCTCCTCGTCGCCCTCGAGCAGGGAGAGGAAGCTTGCATCGGTACCCGTGGTGCCTCGGCAGCCGTGGAAATGCAGATTTGCTATCACGAAATCGAGTTCTTCAAGATCGAGCAGGAAGTCCTGCGCCCAGAGCGTTGCGCGTTTTCCGACCGTTACGAGCTGCGCGGGCTGAAAATGCGTGTAGCCGAGCGTGGGCATATCGCGGTATTCCATTGCGAAATCGCAAAGCGCCTTTATGACCGCGCAGAGCTCACCGCGAATGTAGTGAAGCGCATCGCGGTAGAGCATGAGATCGGCATTATCCGTAACGTAGCAGCTCGTTGCGCCGAGGTGGATTATTCCGGCGGCGTTCGGGCAGCTTTCGCCGTAAACATGGATATGCGCCATAACGTCGTGCCTCAGAAGCTTTTCCTTTTCGGCAACGGCGGCGTAGTCTATCTCGTCGTCCACGTGCGCTTCAAGCTCCGCCACCTGCTCGCTCGTTACGGGAAGGCCGAGCTTATGCTCGGCGCGGGCAAGCGCCACCCAGAGCTTTCTCCAGGTTTGATAGCGCTTATCGGGCGAAAACAGGCGCAGCATATAGTCTGAAGCATAGCGCGAGGAAAGCGGACTTTCGTAATAGGGTTTCATTTTTTTACCTTTCTTTGGGCTGTTTGCTTTATAAGTTTTGAAAAGAATTCGCCCAAAGCGGGAAGCTGTTGAGCGAAAGAGAGCGAGATCATCTGAGAATTATCTCTTCCCTGCCGGGGCCGACCGAAACGAAGCTTATGCGGCAGCCGAGCTGCTGCTCCACGAACTCGATATAGTTCCTTGCCGTTTCGGGCAGATCCTCATATTTTCTGATGTGGCTGATATCCACGCCCCAGCCCGGCATTGTGATGAACACGGGCTTTGCCTCGGCGAGCCTTGCGGGGAACGGGAACTCGCCCGTCCTTTCGCCGTTTACTTCATACTCGATGCAGATCGGTATCTGCTTCATATAGGAGAGCACGTCGAGCTTTGTGAGCGCAATCTCGGTCGCGCCCTGTGCGGTAACGCCGTACCTTGTGGCAACTATGTCGATCGGGCCGACCCTTCTCGGCCTTCCGGTCGCCGCGCCGTATTCGCCGCCCGCCTCGCGAAGCTCCTCCGCCTCCTTGCCGAACCATTCGCAGGTGAACGGACCTTCGCCAACGCAGCTTGAATACGCCTTAACTATGCCGATAACGCGGTTCACCGGAATATCCGGCGCGCCGGAGCCGACGGGCGCGTATGCGGCAAGGGGTGAACTCGAGGAAGTGTATGGATAGATGCCGAAATCGATATCGCGGAGCGCGCCGAGCTGCGCCTCGTAGAGGATCTTTTTGCCCTCGCGCGCGGCCTTTCTGATATAGGCGCCGGTGTCGCCGATATAGGGCTTCAAAACCTCGCCGTAGGTATCGAGATATTCGATCATGGCTTCGAGCGTGAAGGCTTCGCCGCCGTAAACGCCGGTTATCTGAAGGTTTTTGAACTCGAGCACGTCCTTCAAATGGGAGATGAGATATTCGCGGTCGAAAAGCTCGCCCATCATCAGACCTTTTTTCATGAATTTATCGCCGTAAACGGGCGCGATGCCGCGCTTGGTTGAGCCGTAGGGACGGTCGGAAAGCCTGGTTTCCTCGAGCCCGTCGAGCGCAACGTGATAGGGCATAACGATGATCGCCCTTTCGCTTATCATAAGGTTTTCGGGGTCGATTTGAACGCCCGCAGCGCGCAGCTTATCCATCTCGCCGCAGAGATGGCGGATATCCACCACCATGCCGCTGCCGAGAATATTCATCTTTTCATGGCGGAAAATGCCGCTCGGAAGCAGGTTCAGCGCGAAGGTTCCGCAGTCGTTTTTAATGGTATGCCCCGCGTTATTGCCGCCCTGATAGCGCACCACAACGTCGTAATCCTCGGCGATAAGATCGACCATCCTGCCCTTGCCCTCGTCGCCCCAGTTGACGCCGACTATGGCGCAGGTGTCCATCTTGCGCTTATCCTTGATAAGAGTATCGTTATCGAATTTGCTGTTGTTCATAAAAATACCTCGCATTATTAGCGGAAGGCGCATTGCGTTTGCCGCGCACGCATAATTCCACTGCATATAATATTACCATTAAACGGCGCAATTTTCAATAGGTATTGACCACGGAAATCAATTTTTGAATTTACATACTGCGAGGAATACGATATAATCACAGCATGGAAAGGAACGGAATAACAGAATACTTTGAAGAAGTCGAGCTTACGAGGGAGTATGACGGATATTATTATAGTATACCTGAAT
>JAFPWD010000003.1 GCA_017395105.1 Clostridia bacterium | reverse complement strand
GAGGGAGCTTTCGGGGTCTTAAAACAGGATTATGGCTTCCGGCGCTTCCTTACACGGGGTAAAAAGAACAACGAAACGCGGCTCTTTATCCTCGCCATGGCTTTTAACATACAAAAGCTGTGCGCAAGGGTCGCAAGCGGACGGCTCGGGAAATCACTCTTTGAGCTGAAAGCCGCGTAAAAACCGTTTCCCAAACTCAACCCCTTTTTAGTGTACCCTAAAATCAATTCAACCCTATAAATACCGCTGATTTCCGCACACCGAAAGATAATTTTCCAAATCAAATTCAAATACCGCGAAAAGAAAGAGGCTGCTGCACGCAATTTGCTTGCTTGTGCAACAGCCCCTTATTTTATAGGTTTGTTCGGATAATGTTCCTTAAGCTCGGCTCAGGCGGATCGCTCTGCGCCCCTCCACGCTTGGCAAAAGAAGTTTCATGCTTCAGTAGCAGAAGCTGCCGTCCTGTTTTATCACGCCAGCCCCATCGCAAGGCGCAGTATCGCAACCGCATCGGCGATGGTAATGCTGCCGTTGCCGTCGATATCGGCGTTTTCAAAGCAGGGAATGGCAGTTATCAGCCCCATTGCATAGCGCATCGCCAATACAGCATCCGCAACGGTTACTGTTCCGTTGCCGTCCGCATCGCCCGGGGTGATAGTGCTGCCCGTGAAGCGCACCGTAACGGAAGTAAGCGTGCTCGGCGCCTCGTTATAGTAATGGTAATAGGCGTTATACAGGCTGTACCATGTTCCGTTCGAGATAAAGGCATCGTTTTGATCGTAGAAGCCCTCGAACTGCTCGCCCTGCTCGGGCGTTGCGAAGAAGTAGAGGCTGTTCGTGCCCGAGGAATAGTTGTGGTTGGAGAAATAGCCGATATAGCCGCTGCCCTGCGCCCTTATATGGTTGAGCGGAAGGCCGGGGCAGTTTGAAAGATCGAGCGACCTTATCGGGTTGCCCATGCAGCCGAGCGCCAAAAGATTCGGGTTGTTCGTTAAGTCGAGCGCCGAGAGGCTGTTTGCGGAGCAGTCGATATTCTCAAGCGAGATGCAGGTGCTTACGTCCAGCTCGGTCAGCCTGTTTGTATCGCAATGGAGCTGATTGAGCGCGGTGCAGCCCGTGAGAGTAAGCTCTGCAAGCTCGTTTTCCCAGCAGGTCAGTATCGCGAGCGAGGTATGGTTGGTAAGATCGAGCGCGGTGAGCGCGTTCTCCTCGCAGTTGATGGTTTCAAGATTGGGATTGTACCTAAGATCAAGGCTCGTAAGCCCGTTTCCCGTGCAGTAAAGGCTCACGAGCCTCGGGTTGTTTGCAAGATCGATCTCGGTGATTGAATTGTCGCTGAAGCTCAGATGCAGCAGCGCGGGGTTATTTGAAACATCCAGCTCGGTCAGATCGTTGTCGTAGCAGTAAAGATACCATATCGCGGGGTTGTTCGAAACGTCCACGCTCGTCAGCCTGTTGCTGCCGCAGGATAGTATCTCAAGCTCGGTATTGCCCGAAACGTCCAGCTCGGAGATCTGATTTCCGCTGCAATAAAGATCGGTCAGCCTGTCGCAGCCCGAAACGTCCACCGCGGTGATGCGATTATCCCAGAAAACCACGCGGCTGAGCATCGGGCAGTCCGCAAGATCGAGCTCTCCCGCAAGATTCTTATACGCAAGATGCGCGATCATCAGTCGCAGCTCGCCGTCCACGCCGACCCATTGGAAGGTTCTCTCCCCCCAGCTGTCGATGCCCCAGCTCTCGGGGTTGTTAGGATCGTAGCTCGAGCTAAGCTTATTGCCGTTTTTAACGCCGCTTGCATCGGTCTGCTCCAAAAACACTACGCATTTATCGTAGTCGTGCGCATTGTACCCCTCCGGCACTATCCAAAAAGGCTCTATCGCGCCCCTATCCGCAGAAAAAGCGGGAAGCGCGGAAACCGGAACGGCTGCGAGCGCAAGCAGCAGCGCGAGCAACAGCGCAAGCGCGGTCTTGGTTTTCTTCATATTCGTTTCCTCCTGTTGAGTATTGGTAATTCTTCGCGCACAAATACCTTGCGGCGACACATGTTATATTATATCATCTCTGTGTGATACGGTCAAGAAGACCGCAACAATTCCATATTCGGAAGAAAAAAGAGGGCTGCCGCCTGCAATTTGCTTGCCTGCGGCAGTTCCTCTTCATTTGCTTTTTTACAGCCTGTTACGGCCTATCTGTCTTCAGTTCACCGCGGGGAATTCTTCGATAAGCCCCAGCGCCATTCTGAGAACGAGCAGCGAATCGATAATGCTCACGCTGCCGTCGCCGTCAACCTCGGCATTGGCGAGCTGCGCATCGCTCAGCTCGATGATACCCATGATATAGCGCAGAACCATGATCGCATCAGCGGTGTCAACATCGCTGTCAAAGTCAATGTCGCCCGGAATATCGGTCACAGCTTCGCAGACCATCTCGATGCTGTTCATATAGCAGATCCAGTTGTCGTTCTCATCCACACGGCACCACTGCATATCGAGGATCTCGGTGCCGCCATCGCCGTAGAACACGCAGTCCTCGGCGAAGTAGTAGCCTTCTTCCGCCCAGATCTGGCAGCCCTCGGTGTAGATATGGCCGGGAATGAACACATGCTCCTCGCTCCACATCTGCTGCTGATCGGTCTCATCGCGCCAGCCGCCGTAGATAATGTAGTACGGCGCACCGTCGGGGGTGGTCAAAAACATGTGGTCGATGCCCGCAACGCCCGCGACCGGGGTTCCCCAGCCGTCCACGGAAACCTCATGGATCGCATAGGGATCGTCGTCAACGCTGCAAACAACGGAGAAATCGTCAAAATAGATTCTCCACTCGTTGGAGCAGTTGTAGTGGCGGATCGCAATGCGAACGGTTTGACCCGCATAGGCGGAAAGGTCGAACACCTGCTCGGCATACTCCGTGCCGGGAAGAACCATATCATCCGAAATTGGCTCCATGGACTCAAGATCATCGCCCGTGCCGACGTATACGCGATAAATATCGGTATAGAGCTCGCTCTGAATGGCTCCGTAAAAAACAAGAGCGGTGTAACCTTCCGTGGGTATCTCGATCTGCGGCAGAACCGCCCAGTTATCGGGGCTGAGCGCGCCGTCCGCATAGGAAGCGGATGCGATGCTGCAATCGCCGCTGTTGCTGTAGTAATTATTGTCTATCCGCTCCCAGTTATGGCCGTCTCCGTCACCGTCGATAAACTGCCAGCCTTCCCCGATCGGGTCGGTCTCAAAATCCCAGCTTGCAAGGGTGGTCACATCCCTAACCGAGCTTTCCTCAGCGGGAGCGGCGCCCTCCGCAAGTGCGCCTGCGGGCAGCACGGAGAGGAGCATCAGGATCGCGGTCACGATGCCGATAAGCTTTTTCATATTGTTTCCTCCTAAAACGGTTTTTCGCAAACGCGATGCGCCTGCGTTATATACATTATAACACAATATTAATATATAAACAAGTGTGTTGCCTTCATTTTGCGGATACAATACAAAAAAGCCGCATTTCGATGCGGCTTGCATCTCAATGCGGCTTTTGCCTTGCCATGATCATCTCTCGATCGCGTTTTCTCTGGGGAATGTGGAGATGGTTCCGATGGAATAGCGCATGATAAGCAGCGAGTCCTCTAAGGCAATGCTGCCGTTGCCCTGCACCTCGGCCATGTCGAGCTGCTCCTCGTTCAGCTCCTCGATGCTGATGAGCCAGCGCATGACCTTCAGCGAATCCTCGATCTCAACCACGCCGTTCAGGTTAACGTCGCCATAGATGCGTGACGGCGGAGTGGGATCGGGCTGGAATTCGCCGCTGCCCCAAACCTCGAAGCTGTCCACGCGCAGCCAATTCTGGTAATAGCAGTTGTGGTGACGGATCGCAAAATAGACCGTTTGATTGGCGTAATCGGAAAGATCGGCGGTGTAGCACTCGAAATTATCGGAAACCTCGGTTTCGGCGATAATCTCCACCATATCGTCGAGCTCGGGACTCGTGCCAACGTATACGCTGAAATGCTCAAGATAGTACGCATCAAACATGGTGTCGATTCCCGCCGCATAGAAGCTGAGCAAAAGCTCGTCCGATGGGAGCGAAACAGCGGGCGAAATAAGCCAGTTGTCGGGCTCAACGGGGCCGCCGCCGGGGCCGGTGACGAGGGATTCGGAGCCAACAACGCCAACGCCCTCGAAAGTGTATCTGGGATTCACCGTGATCGACCAGCCGAAGCCGTCGCCGTTTGCATCGACCTGCTGCCAGCCGTCAAGATCCTCATATTCGTTGAAGTAGCAGCCGTAAAGAAGATTTTCGGGCTGGGGTGCCAAGGGCTCGAAATTCGTTATGATCGAAACGTCGTCGATATAGAATATAAAGCCTATATCATACGAATTGAAATGACGAAATGCGAAATAAATGGTTTGACCCGCAAAAGCGGAGATATCGATGAACTTCTGCTCGAATTCCTGACCGGAGAATGCCATGCTCGGCGCAATGGGGCTCATCTCGGAGATATCGGGAGTTGTGCCGGCATATACGCGGAAAACGTCCACGCCGGTTGGCATATGGTTCCTGCCGGAGAAGGTGAGCGCAGCACAGGTCTCCTCGGGCACGGTCACTGCGGGGGTTATCGCCCAGTTGTCCGGAGTGTAATAAACGTTGTCAAGATAGGAATATGAGCTGAGCGATTTGCTGCCGCTCAAAGCATAGTTGGGCGACACATCCCAGTTGATGCCATCGCCATCGGCATCAACAAACTGCCAACCTTCAAGAGCGTTTTCGCCTTCGAAATCCCAAAGAACAACCTCGTTATCTTCCCATAAAGAGGTCGTATCCACGGGGAGCTTTCCCGTGCTTGCAATAGCCGGAAGCGATGCAAGAAGCATTGCCGCCGCTGCAATAATGCAGATCGTTTTCTTCATGTGTTTCTCCTCCTACTTGCTTGTACGCTTTCGCGCCAAGATTATTATACCAACTTATGTGTCGTTTTGCAATACCGTATGCAGTGTATCGGGTATGCTGTTTCTGTTTTTTCAATATTTGCGGCAAATGATTCTTCCATTTGCCGTTATTGATCGGGCTTTTTTATCACCTCCATCGCCGTTCGCACCGCAAGCGGCGCGAATGCAGGTTCTTTAATTCCGCCGCCGATGCCCGAGCGAGGTATCTTCCTCCCAAAACGCCGCGCCCGATGCTTTTTTATAAATCGGTAAGAGACCGGTCACCTCTTAAAATGCGCCGCCCGCAATTGCAGGCGGCGCTCGAAGATCGGTTTATGATCCACGCATGCCCTTTTCAAGGCAAGTCGAGTATCATTCTTCCACGGGGAATGCCTCGATCGTACCAATAACCTTTCTCATGATGAGAAGCGCATCCGTAAGGTCGATGCTGCCATCGCCGTTGACGTCGCACCATTCAAGATTCTCTTCGGCGATCTCATCAATGCCGATCAGATAGCGCATGATCAGCAGCGCATCCTCGATGGTGGTCTCGCCGTCGCCGTTCGCATCGCCCCAAACTATGGGCGCTTCAACAGTGAACGGACCTGCGAGTATCATGAGCATACCGTCCTGAACAGCATATTCCAAAATCTCCATCTCGCCGCCATTCAGAAGCGCGGTAACGTTCTCTTCATCGAACTTATATCCCTCCGCGGGCTCGACCACGATAAACACATAGTATTCCTCGTTGGGATCGTTAAACTCATAGCCTGCGCCGAGTTCAACGGTGTCATCTGTCTCTTCATCGAAAGTGCACCAGAATAGCATCTTGATACCGTAGAGTGCGCCCTCGGGAACGACCACGTCGAAATCGGGGTTTGCGCCCCACTCGGGGATATCGAGCTCGGTTATCTCGATTGCATCGATAAGCTCGCGCTCAACGGTGAATTCGATCGACCAGATATAGGCGCCTTCGAATTCTGCGGAGGAGTATTCGGCATCAACGAAGGTTGTTTCGCCGTTGATGAGCATTACGAGCGATTCGGAGAACTCATAGCCTTCGTTCGGCACGATCTGAACGTAGATGCTGTACGTGGTGTCCTCATTGTCGAACACGGCCGTGGGAGCCATCGCGCCTAATGCGTTGTTGTCGTACCATTCGACCAGCTCGATGGTGTAGTTCGCTCCCTCGGGAACGGTCACGCCATAGAAGGGTGCTTCGCCCCACGCGGGCTCGATGAAGCCTTCAATGTTGACCTCCTCGATGATCTCAGCCCCGTATTCGCCCCAGAACTGAACCTGATCGATCCAGAGCTCGTACATATCGTAGCAATGATCGTGGAACGCAATGTAGATCGTTTCGCCGGCATATTCGGAGAGATCGAACTCATACAGAGTCCAGGCATCGTTGCTGCCGGTGCTCGGTGAAATATCTGCCTCAATCAGCGTCATCGAGCCTACATCATCGGAGGTGCCGATATAAAGATCGAATGCCTCAGGGTAGGTTGCATTTGCGTTGTTCGCATAGAAGCTCACCCTTGCGGAGTTTTCGGGAACCTTAAAGGGAGGCGTGATCGCCCAGTTGTCCGCCTGGTAGGAACCAACGTAGTCCACGAAGGAGTAGGAGAGGATGAAGCCGCTGCCCTCATGCGCATACTGAGCATAGTCGTAATTGCCGGGGTTGACGGAGGAATGTACCCAGTTTGTATCTTCGGTGCCGATGAAGTTCCAGCCCTCGAGCTCTTCTTCGCTCTCGAAGTAGTAGCCCACGATCAGGTCTTCGGGAACCGGGGTGGGCTCGGGAGTTTCGGTAGGTACCGGAGTGGGAGTGGGATCGGGCTCGGGAACGGGCTCGCCCTCCTCGGTGCCGACGAATACGAACATATCCACGTTGACCATGAACATATCGTAGCAATTGAAGTGACGGATCGCAAGGCTGACTTCCTCGCCAACGTACTCCTCAAGGCTGTAGGAATGCTGCTCGTAAATGCCGGAGGTGAGGGTGAACTCATCAATGAGCTCGTAGTTTTCAACTTCATTTCCGCTGCCGATGTAAATTCCGATATGCTCGGCGGGATAGCTGGGATCCTGCGCGGCTATATAGAAGCTGAAGTAGGCTTCCGCATCAACTACCTTCTGAGAGGGAGAGATAGCCCAGTTATCGGGATAAAGCACAGCGCCTGAGTTGTTGTCATAGGATGCCGAGGTCAGGCAGCCAACGCCTTCGTATGCGTACTCTTCGGAGTCCCTTCTCGTCCAGTTGAAGCCATCGCCATCGGCATCGATCAGGCACCATTCCTCAACGTCCGCATCGGTCTCGAAGTAGTAGCCCACGAAATATTCGGGAGCCGCAGTGGGCTCGGGAGTCGGAGCGGGCGCCGCGGTCTGCTCGAGCTTGACGTTGTCGATATTGAAATAGTCGCCCGTGCCGTTGGCGGAGCCGTCCTTGGTGAAGGTGAACTCGATCGTGTGCTCGCCGGGCTCGAGTGGCTCTTCGACCGCGTAGTTCTGCCAGGGCTGGTCCTCCGCACCCTTGGTGAAGATCACGGCGCCGTCGAGCTTGAAGATGCACTTATCCCATAAGGTGCTCGAGCCTTCGCCCCATGCCATATAGTCGAAGGAGAGCAGATAGTAGCCCTCAAGGGTGAAGGTCGCGGTCACGGTGGAGCTCGTGCTGTGAACGCCCTTATTGCCGCTCTGTGCGTAAACGCGATCGCCCTCGGTCAGCACGATCCAGGGATAGGTGCCGGTGCTCTCGAAGTGGATCGTGAGCTCGGTATCCGCGGCGTTCATCGCGTCGTCGAGATAATTTGCGGGAACCTCGGTGGGAGCGGGAGTGGGGGTGATGCTTGAAGCATCGGCAAGCTTTACGTTATCCACCTTGAAGTAGTCGCCCGTGCCGTTGTCGGAGCCATCCTTGGTGAAGGCGAACCCGATCGTGTGCTCGCCTGCCTCAAGGGGCGTTTCGACCACGTAGTTCTGCCAGGGCTGGTTCTCCGCGCCCTTGGTGAAGATCACGGTGCCGTCGAGCGAGAAGATGCACTTATCATAGCTCGCGCCTTCGCCCCATGCCATATAGTCGAAGGAGAGCTGATGGGGGCTGTCGAGTGTAAAGGTCGCGGTCACCGTAGACGTGGAGTTGTGAACGCCCTTATTGCCGCTCATGGCGTATACCCTGTCCGCCTCGTCGGTCATAACGATCCAAGGATAGGTGCCGCCGCTTACGAAAGTAAGCTCAAGCTCGGTGTCCTCCGCGTTCAGCGCATCATCGAGATAGCCCGCGGGAACCTCGGTGGGCGCGGGAGTCGGGGTGACGGGAACGCCCTCGGGATCGGCAACTATCTCAACGTCGTCGATATAGATATAATACTTGTCGTTGCAGTTATGGTTTACAAATGCGATATAGACCGTTTTGCCGAGATACTCGGAAATATCGTATTCCTTCTGTATAAAGGTTGAGCCGCCCTCGGTGGTGTCCGCCTGAAGCACAGCCATCTGATCGGGATCGGCCACTTCGCCGATATAGAGCGCCCAGGTTTCGGGGTATGAGGAGCTTTGCTGGGCGATCCAGAACTTCAGCGCCGCCATACCGGTTGCGGGCAGCTCGATCGCGGGGGTCAGCGCCCAGTTGTCCACATTGTGGGAAGTGGGCTTATAGGAGCTGGACATAAGCGAATAATCGCCGCTGTGCTTTTTAGTCGTGCTCTGCGCCCAGTTCGTTCCGTTGCCGTCCAGATCGAAGAAGGTCCATCCTTCCTCAGCGGGATCGGTCTCAAAGCCGAATGAATAGAGGGTGGATTCCTCCCGATAGCTCGGCTTTTCAGGGGTCTTGTTCTCCTCGGGAGCCTTGATGCCCCCGGTGGGCTTTTCTATCGTTTGGGTGCGGCCTTCGGAAAACGCCTTCTGCGCCGCTTCCGCCATCGCGCCCATCGGCAGTATGGAAAGAACCAATACCGCCACAACGATAAGACTCAAAAGCTTTTTCATAGTGATTTCCTCCTGTAAACAATTAATGTGCATATATCAACGATATGTACCGTTTATATTATATCATCACTTATATATGCTTGCAAGCGAAATTTGCCGTTTTCGCAATATATTATTTCATTTTTTGGATAAACCGAGAAATAACGGCATTTTTTGAGCAGCCGTTCATCCTTCATTGTTCACAATTAGCTATTCGCTATTCGCAATTCGTCAAAAAAAAGCCGCCGACCTGCTTTCGCAGGTCGGCGGGAAAATCAAACCGTAGTTAATTCATTATTCTTCCTCTGCGGGGAAGGTTTCGATCAGTCCCATCGCATGGCGGAGAATAAGCAGGGGATCGGCCACGGTAACTTCGCCGTCACCGGTGACATCGGCCTGCGCAAGCTGATCCTCATTGAGCTCGATCAGACCCATCACGTACCTGAGTGCCATCAGAGCATCGGCGGTGGTAACTTGGCCGTCCATATCCACGTCGCCGAGGATGCCGCTCGGGGGAAGCTCGCCCTCGGTGATCTCAACGTTATCAACCATGAAGTAGTCGCCGTTGGGGTTTACGCTGCTGTCCTTATGGTAGGTCCAGGTGAGGGTATGCTCGCCTGCGGTGAGGGGCTCGGAGGCGAAGAGCTCCCAATCATTCTGGTAAGCGCCCCAGTAGCCTGCACGCTCGCCGTCGATCGCGAATTCGCAGTAATCCCAGAAGGTGCTGGTGCCTTCGCCCCAAGCCTGGAATTCGAAGGAAACAACGTCGCCCGCGTTCGCGGTGATGGTGGTGGTGAGGATGGAATCGCTGGAGTGTACGCCCACGTTGCCGCTCATGGCGTAGAGCCTGCCGCTCTCCTCATCATTAACAACGATCCAGGGATATGCGCCTTCACTCTCGAAGTGGAGCTCGCCGCCCTCTACGTTCAGCGCCTCGTCAAGGGTGGGCGCGGGAGCGGGTTCTTCAACGAAGAAGTCTATGGTTGCAAACACGATCTCGTTCGCCTCGATGGAGTTGGGGCCAACGAGGGAGGGATTGCCGTTCACCATGATAACGGTGTTTTCCGCAAAGGTGTAGCCATCGTCGGGAGTGATAACAAAGAACATGAAGTAGCCGTAATCGGGATTATCGAAGATCTCGCCGTCCCCCATCATGTCGCCGTCAAGACCCATCTCCCAGTTCCAGTCGGTATAGGAGATGGAGTAGGGCGCGCCAAGGGCCACGGAAACATCGTATGCGGGAGCCTCGCCCCAAACGGGCTCGGTGAAGTTGATGATGTCGATTTGGTCGATCACCTGCGGCTCAACGGGTTCGTCCTCATTGGCGAAGAACTCCACCTGATCGAGGTTGACACGGAACATATCGGTGCAGTTGAAGTGACGGATCGCAACGCTTACGGTCTGGCCGGCATAGTCGTCAAGGCTGTATTCAAACAGCTTATAATTGAGAGTTTCCGTATAATCGGCGGAATCAAGGGTAAACTCGTCCAGGAGCTGGTACTGTGACACATCGGAGCCGGTGCCGACGTAGATGGCAACGTGCTCTGCCGCCCAGCTGACATCCTGCGGCCCGAGATACATGGACACGGATCCGCCCGCAGCGGGTATTGCTACCTCGGGGGAGATCGCCCAGTTGTCGGGGGTCAGCGCACCGCCCAAATAGGAAGCGGAGGTGAGATTGCCCACGCCCTCGTACGCCATGTTTGCAGTGTTCTGGTTGATGCCGTATGCAAGCCAGTACCAGTTGTTGCCGTCGCCGTCCTCATCAAGGAGGGTCCACTCGTCCACCTCGGCCTGCTCCTCGAAGTAGCAGCCCTTGATAAGGTTCGCGGGGGGCTCGGGAGTGGGCTCGGGCTCGGCAGTGGGATCGGGCTCGGCAGTGGGCTCAGCGCCGCTCTCGCCGAGGAACTCAACCTGGTCGATCCAGATCTCGTAGCAGTCATACGCATTATCGTAGAACGCAAGGTAGATGGTCTGACCGGCGTAATCGGAAAGGTCGATCTCGTAGTGTGTCCAGGGATCGGCATAGCCGCTGGGACAGGTGATGTCGCCCTGAAGCAGCGTCATGTCGGCCGTGTCGGCGGTGCTGCCGATATATACCGAGAAGGGCTCGGGATAGTCGGCGTTCGCGTTGCTTGCATAGAAGCTGACGCTGGGGTTGCCCTCGGGCAGGGTGACTGCGGGAGAGATCGCCCAGTTGTCGGCCTGATAAGCTCCAACGTAGTCCACGAAGGAATAGGAAAGGATGAACATGCTGCCCTCGTGTGCGTAGGTGGTGTAGTCATAGCCGCCGGGGTTGTTTGCCGAGGATACCCAGTTGGTGTCCGTGCTGCCGATGAAGGTCCAGGCGTTCACATCCTCGTCGGTCTCGAAATAGTAGCCGGCGATAATGTTTCCGGAGGGCTCGGGGCTTACCGGAGGCTCGGTTGCCGGAGGCGTCGGAGTGGGCTCGGGAGTGCCGGCCTCGCCGGTGAACACCTCAACGTCGTCAATGAAGAATCTCCACTGATCGGTGCAGTTGTAGTGACGGAAAGCAACATATATGCTCTGACCCGCATAATCGGAAAGATCAACTGTCTTCTCGTGCCATTCGGTGTCACTATCGCTCAGAAGATCGTCGGTGACCGGTGTCATTTCCTCAATGTTGTCGCTCGTGCCAACGTAGATCCTGTAGGTTTCGAGATAGATTCCGGAATAGGATCTCACGAAATACCTGAGGTTTATCGTTTCTTCATCGGGGATCTCGATAACGGGAGTGACCGCCCAGTTATCCGGAGTGCGCGCACCGCCGTCGTAGGAGGCGGAAGCGATGGAATAGGAGCCGCTGTTGCCGGATACGTAGCTGTTGCGCACCCAGGTCAGCCCGTCGCCGTCAGCGTCGATAAACTGCCAACCGTCCTCAAGAGGATCAGTCTCGTCGAAATTCCAGAGCGCAACCTGCTCATCCTTGACCGGAGCGGGAGCTCTGTAGCTATTGCTCGCAAATGCTGCGGCAGGGATCAGCGAGATCACCATCAGCGCCGCAACAAGGAGACTGAGAAGCTTCTTGGTCATGATTTTTCCTCCAATATATTACTGATTTAACACACGCTTTGGTGCATCGGTTATATTATATCATAACTCCCCGGATTGTTCAAGCTCACCTCTCAAAAAGTCATAATATTGTCAAAGTTTTCCGTTCAAGGTAAATTCTCAAAGTAAATGCAACAGTGCAATTTACTTTGAGAATTTACCAAAAGTTTGTTCTTCCCCGACCCGAGCGGTATGCGGCATAAACAAAGCATAAATAAAAAAAGAAATTCCAAGGGAATTTCCACCTAAACTATTCACTATTCACCAATACATCCCCGCCGACCTGCTTTCGCAGGTCGGCGGTCGGCAAATATTGATTATCGATCACGGGTTTTACGCGGGGAAGCTTGCGATGATCCCCATAGCATAACGCTGGATAAGCAGGCAGTCCATCATCGTAACTTCGCCGTCACCGTCCACGTCCGCCTGTGCGAGCTGCTCTTCGCCAAGCTCCTCAAGCGCCATAACGTATCTGAGCGCGAGAAGCGCGTCGGCGGCGGTAACTTCGCCGTCACCGTTCACGTCGCCGATGATCTCGGGTCCAACGGGGGTTTCGCCCTCGCTGCCCCAAACCTCGAACTGATCCACGCAGATCGCTTCCTCACCGGGGTTGGTGTTGAAGTGACGAATGGCGATATAAACGGTCTCGTTCGCAAAATCGGAAAGATCGGCGGTGTATTGAACGTAGCTGCCGGTGGTCACGGTTTCTGCAAGCACCTCGGTCAGATCGGAAAGATCGCTGCTCGTGCCGGCGTATACCGCGAAATGCTCGCTGCAATAGTCTGCAAGATAGCCCTTGGCATAGAAGGTAACGGAGAGATTCTCCGCGGGAAGCTCTATTGCGGGAGATATCGCCCAGTTGTCGGGATTAACGTTTCCCGGGGGGTAGACGTAGGAGTACGAAGCGATGATGCCGCTACCCTCGTAGGCAACGCCGAAGGTGTTCGGCTTCCACTGCCAGTTCCTGCCGTCGCCGTCGGAATCCACAAACTGCCAGCCTTCCTCGACAGGATCGTTCTCCGCCTCGAAATAGCTGCCGAATATGGGTTCATCGGCTGCGGGCGCTTCGGTGGGGTCTACGGGAGCTTCGGTGGGCTCAACGGGAGCTTCGGTGGGCTCAGCGGGAGCTTCGGTGGGCGGCACGGTGGGCTCGACGGGCTCCTCGCCCTCGCTGCCCCAAACCTCGAACTGGTCCACCACAAGGCGCATCTGATCGTAGCAGTTGAAATGACGGATAGCTATATAAACGGTCTCGTTCGCATAGTCGGAAAGATCGACGGTGTACTGAACGTAGCTGCCGGTGGTCACGGTTTCGGGCAGCGCCTCGCTCATCTCGGAGATATCGTCCGCCATGCCTACGTAAACGGCGAAATGCTCGTTCGCATAGCCGGAGGAGCTCGCCTTGGCGTAGAAGGTGGCGGAGAGGTTTGCATTGGGAAGCTCCACCGCGGGAGAGATCGCCCAGTTGTCGGGCGTGAGCGCGGAGCCGCCCTGATAGGAAGCGGAGAGGATGGAGCCGTAGCCCTCGTAGGCGTAATAGGAGGATTCGCCGTTCCAGAACCAGTTGTAGCCGTCGCCGTTGGCATCGATGAACTGCCAGCCGTCAAGCTCGGGATCGCTCTCGAAATACCAGCCCGCGATCATGGGGATCTGAGCGGGGGGCTCGGTCTCGATGGGCTCCTGCGCCTCGCCGCCGATGATCTCAACGTCGTCAATGAAGATTCTGAAATGGTTGGTGGTGTTGTAGTGACGGAACGCCACCTTTACGGACTGACCGGCAAAACTCGAAAGATCGACCGTGCGTTCTTCAAACACCCTGTTTGAATCGGGCGAGGCAAGCTCCTCTGTGACCGCAGCGGGCTCCTCTGCGCCATCGGCAAAAACGTAGATGCGGTAGTTTTCCGCAACAGCGCCGCTGTAGCTTGCAACCTTGTAATTAAGCGCCGCTTCGCCGTCCTCGGAAAGCTGAACCTCGGGGGTTATCGCCCAGTTATCGGGCGTGAGTGCGCCTGCCTGGCTGTAATAGGAGAAGGATCTGAGAGCATGCGTTCCGCTTGCCGCTATGGGAGCGCCCGCAGCGGTGTCCTCCGCCCAAGTCCAGTTGTAGCCGTCGCCGTCCTCATCGACGAACGTCCAGCCGTCGGCGGAGGGATCGGTCTCAAAGTCCCAGATCGCGGAAGCCGCCCCGTCCCTTTCGGGAGCGCTTTGAGCAAGCACCGCGGGAACGATGCTCAAAAGCATCGCCGCAGCAACGAGGATGCCGAGAAGCTTTTTGGTCATGTTTTGTTCCTCCGAAATTAAAATGATTTGAAAATGCCGCGTTAGCGCACACTAATGCTAATTATATAGGAAGAATGTCATCGTTTCAACCCCGCATGAGCGCTCAATAAATTATATTTCGAAATATACGATTTGTTTTGAGTTTTCTATGCCGTATCGGCCTTAAAAAAAAGAAATTCCGCAGGAATTTCCACCTCAACTATTCACTATTCACCATTCACTCTTCACTAAAAACGCCCTGCGCCCCGAAGGAAAACCCCTCGGGGCGCAGGATCGCCGATAAGTCTTATTTATAGAGCTTGTTCACGAGCCTTTCGAACTCATCCACGTTCTTCTTATAGGATTCAAGGCTCTTTGCCCAGAATTCCTTCTTGGTGAGGTCGATGCCCGCAACCTTCGCAGTGTCCTCAACGGTGGCAACGGGCGTGGTGTGCAGAAGCTTTTTATAGAGGGGAACGAAGCTCTCGCCCTGCTCCTCATACATCGCGTACAGACCCCTTGCAAACAGGCCGCCGAAGGCGTAGGGGTAGTTGTAGAAGGAGCGGCCTCCGCTGTAATAATGCCCCTTGCAAAGCCACATATAGGGGTGCAGCACCTCATGGTCGAGGCCGTCACCGTAGGCCTTCTTCTGCGCATCAAGCATCATCTCGCACATACGCGCAGCATCCATGAATTCGTTTTCGCGGTTTTCAAAAACGCCGGTCTCAAACAGATACCTTGAATAGATATCGCAGATGATCTGGGTAACGTCCATAAGCTGGCTCTCGATCAGCGCAAGCTTCTCCTCGTCGGTCGAAGCGTTTGCTATTGCCGCATTCATGATAACGTTTTCATTGAAGGTGGAAGCCGTTTCCGCAACGGGCATGGAGTAGCCGTTGTTCAGCGGACGATGATCCTCGATATTGAGATTGTGGTAGGCGTGGCCGAGCTCATGCGCAAGGGTGACGATATCGGAGAACGCGCCGTCGAAATTCGTCATGATGCGGCTCTGCTTATGCCCCTCAAGACCCGAGCAGAACGCGCCGCCGCGCTTGCCGTCGCGGGGGTAGAAATCGATCCAGCTTTCTGCGAAAGCGCGCTCGACCATGTCATACAGATCCTTATCGAAGGTTTTGAAGATATTGAGCAGGTAGTCGCGAGCCTCCTCAACGGTGTATTTCTTATCCATGCCGCCCATCGGAGCGAACATATCGTACCACGGCATGCCGTTCTTATGACCGAGCGCCTTGGCCTTTATCTTGAGATAGCGGCGGAAGATATCGAAATGATCGTTCATCGCGCCCAGAAGCGCATCCAGCGTTTCGCGCTTCATGTCCGCCTGGAAGAGGGTCTGCGCAAGGGGGGACTCGAAGCCGCGCAGGCGCGTGTTGTTTATGACCTCAAGCTTGATGCTGTTCAGCGAGAACGCAACCGCATCCTTGATCTTTTCATAGCAGGCGAGCTCCGCATCGTAGGCATCCTTGCGCACGGCGGGATCGGGATCGTATGCAAGATTGCGAACGGAGGAAAGATTGATCGCTTCGCCGCGATAATCGGCGGTCACGGAGGAGGTCAAAAAGCCCTGCAGATCGCCCCATGCCTTTGCGCCGGTGATGCTGTACAGCGCCATGATCTGCTCGCATTCCTCGGAAAGCAGGTGCTTGTTCTGCTCGCGGATCTTTTTGAGCATAAACTCATAATCCTTGAGGATGGGATCGCTCTCGATAAGCGCATCAAGCTCGTCCATTCCCGCAATATACTTCTTCGCGGCGGTCTCCGCCTTGGCGGTGGCGCTGAGCTTGCCCATGAGCCTGCCGATAGCGGAATTCGCTTCGTTATCCCTCGCATTGGTGCTCGAGCGAAGCCCCGCAAAGCTGTAGAGATCTGATGCAAGCTGATTCAGCTCCTCGGATATGCGAACATAGCCGAGCAGGGTGTCCTTATTGCTCATGCTGCCGAGGTTCGCGGCAAAGTCATTCAGCTCGGCGATCTTTTCATCTACCGCCTTCATGTCGGCTTCAAACTTCGGGTCGTCAAAGCCCTTGTAGAGCACGTCCAGGGACCATTCGTAGTTGTTCATTTTCTTCTCCTTATTCTTGGGAATTTCCCATTATTATCTTATTCCTCGCACGCAAGCGCGATTATCGCATCCGCGATCATGTGCGTGTCGAACATCGCTTCATCGATGCCAAGATACTCGTTCGGCATGTGGATCGGGCCCGAGATGCCGGGCTTTTCGCAGCCGAAGGCGACCGCGTTCGGGAATGCGCGGGCGTAGGTGCCGCCGCCGATGGCAAGGGGCGCTTCATACTTGCCGGTGCGCGCCTCGTACACCTTGAGAAGCTTACTTACCAGCTCGCTGTCCTCGGGGATGAAGTGTCCGTCCTGCTGTTTTTCGTGGATAAGCTCGGGCTTAAGCTCGAAAAGCGCCTTCTCGATGCCGCCGCGCACCTCGGCAAACGCCATGGAGGTGGGGTGGCGAACGTCTATCGCAAGCTCAAAGCCATCTTCATTCCATTCGATAACGCCGGGATTCAGTGTCAGCCTGCCGCTTGAATCGGTGCGGTCGATGCCGATGCTCTCGCCGTGCATATCGAATTTGAATGCGTTATGAAGAATTTCGGCAACGCGCTTATCCTCGCCCTCGAGCGGAAGCGAAGCGAGGATCGCGAACGCCGCCTGCATCGCGTTTTTGCCGTGCTCGGGCATTGAGCCGTGCGCATCCTGACCGACTATCAGCAGCTTCGTGCCGCCGCTAACTTCCTTAATTTCAACGCTCATTCCGCGCTCGGTCGCAATATGAAGCTGCTTTTCAACTTCCTTTGCGGGAACGGGTGCAAACATCTCCGCCTTGCCGCAAACCACGTTTGCGCGGGTGCCGCCATTCACGCGGATATTCGTTTTAACGGTGCATTTGAAGGTGGGGTGATAGATGCCCTTTTCGGAATTCACAAGCGGATAATCCGCATCGGGTGAGAAGGTAAGAGTCGGGATCTCGGCAACCTTTTTATAGTGGTTCATGCAGCCCCAGCCTGTCTCCTCGTTCGTTCCGAGGATTATGCGAACTCTGCGGCGCATGGGAAGACCCGCTTCCTTTATAGCCTTGAGCGCATACATTGCGCAGATCGCTGGGCCCTTATCGTCCATAGCACCCCTGCCGTAGATCTTGCCGTCGTGAATTTCGGCGGCATACGGCGGATACAGCCAGCCCTCGCCCTCGGGAACTACGTCCAGATGGCAGACCACGCCGAGCATCTCCTCGCCCTCGCCGTAGTCGATGCAGCCGGCATAGCCATCGAGATTGGTAACGGAAAAGCCCATCTCTTTGCCGAGGTTCAAGGCATGAAGAAGAGCATCGTTCACCGCCTCGCCGAAGGGTGCGCCCGGCTTGGGCTCTCCCTCAACGCTGGGGAAGCGAATGCTCTCTTGGATCGAATTGATAAGCGCATCCTTGCTGCTTTCGATGATAGCATCAACTTTTTTATTCATTTTATCTGCTCCTTTGACGGCGGAAGGCGGCTTTGCGTTTTTATATCATAAAACACCCCGCATTTCGCCCAATTTTATCATATATGTATTATAGCATCTGAAAACGGGAAATACAAGGCGTGAAAACAAAACTGCGCAAAAAAGCGGCGGGTTCGCCGCCGCTCAAATGCATATTCGGTTTTATGCCGCATCAGCCGCCCATATCAAGGCACGCCCTGCCTACCCAACTTCCGTTCACAAGCTCAAGCTTTACGGTTCCGGCATAATCAAGCCACCCCCAAAGCTCGGGATCGTCCAATCCATCATAGAATCTGCAAAAGTCGTCATAGTATGCATTGAAAACGCAGATATCCTCCGGCACAACCGCGAGTAAAACCGAATGTTCCCCCGATGCCGCATCATAGCTGCATTTCACAAGCCTTGCATCGCGGCAGCGTGCAGGGAAGCCCTCGGGCGCGTTTTCGGAAAACAGCAACGCAAGCTTCTTGGCATAGCATCTACCCACCGCCTCCATGTATTCTTCGCCTTCGGTTTCCGTGCAGCCCGCGTTTACAAGGTCATCGACAGTAACAACGATCTCTCTGTTATTGAACTCCTCGCGCCAACGCTTGAAATCATAGGTTTCATTATACCAACCCGGCTCCTCGGGATAGTGATTTGTCGATTGACTCAGCGATACGCAGAATTCTCCTTCGGCATTTCTATCATAGCTCAAATAGATGCCGCACCCGGATCCGTCATCTCTGCGCTCCGAATAGAATGATACCGAGCACGAGGACGTATTCCGCACTTCAACAAGCTCCTTTTTAAGCTCAATTCCGTGAATATCGCCGATCCTCTTTGCTATTTCCCAAGCATCATCAATAAGCCACTCCCTGCTCGGCATCCCCTTTTCGAGCTCGTCCGTCGTCTCCGGAGTTGGCTCCTGCATCGGCTCCTGCGTTGGAGCGCGGGTAAGGTCGGGCATAGTTGTCGGCGCATCGGTTATCGGCTCCGCGCTTGTCGGCTCGCCCGTCTGCTTCACAAGCCCCGTATCGCCCTGCCTGCTATTGCATGCCGCCGCCAATAAGAGCAGCGCGGCGAGCAGAAGCATAAAAATGTGTTTTGATTTTTTCATAATTTTACCTTTCTGTGAAGTACGATCAAAAAAACCTTCCGCTATCATTCGCAGCATGCTTTTAGGTTAGCTTGTTTTTTCATGCCTGTCAAGCATTTCCATACAGATTTAATTAAAAAGCCATATTTCATCTCCGTATCTTTCCGCACGTTTCGCGCCATAATAAGTTTGGCGGTTCAAAGCCGCTTATTCTGCCGTTTTATCGATCCATGAAACGGCTTGTTTTCGGAGGCAATATGAAAAGGATCATAAGTTTGATCGCGGCGGGATTTTTCGCGCTTGCTGTTTTGGGTGGCCTTGCCTGCTCCACGAAGGACACGGGCAAAACCACGCCCTCGCCAAGCGCAAGCCCCACCGTGGATGCAACAAGAAGCGGCATGCTTCAGCCCTCGGCCTCGCCGAGCACGTCCCCAAGCGCTTCACCGAGCGCAGCTCCCTCGGTTTCACCCTCGCCCGATATGAGCGCGGAGCCTTCACTCTCCCCCGATATGAGCCCCGACTCGTCCTTTTACCCGAGCACCACCCCGGGCACAGATGAGCTTATCGACGGCTTTATGGAAGGGCGCGTTATCGATCCCTCGGAGATACCCGAGATCGCGGCGCATATCGGCAGGGAGTTTCCGGAGCACACCATTCAGTCCGTAACGCACGCGCTTTTTGAGGGCAGACAGGCGTACCGCGTGGTGCTCCAAGGCGATGGCGAGCTTTCGCGGGTGCTGTTCGTTTTCCCCGGCGGAAACATGCTTCTGCCTGCGGCAGCGGATTGACTGACTATGCTTGTGCCGTAGGCGAAAGCGGCAAACGGGGCGATCCGTCGCCCCGTTTCGTTTTTTATAAATGAATAGTGATTGCCGAAGAGTGAATAATTGAGATGGAAATTCCTGCGAAATTTCTTGATCTTTCGGCTTGTGCCGCGCTCCGCGATCGGTTAACAACATCATTCTATTATAAAAAATAAACCAAAACAAATACCGCCGAAGCGCTATTTGCACCTCAACTATTCATTATTCACTATTTACTGACCGAGTCCTTACCCTATCACAATCTGCTTTATTCCCTTGAATATCTTATTGTGCTGATCGTCGCCGTCCGCGCTCTTGAGAACGAGCATACAGCCGGCCTCCGCATCGGGCTCGATGCCGCCGCGCTGAAGCGCGAGCACGCTTTCAAGCAGGTTCACGCCCTCGAGCTCTTTAAGAAGGTCGGTCTCCTTGCCGTCCACGTCGATAAGCTTGAAGGTTTTGAAGTTCTCATATTCTATCGTGCCGCTTGCGGCGTAAATAAGGCTCTTCATATAAACGCCGATGAAGTACATGGGTTTGCCGCCGCGCGCGGTTTCATCAGCATCGTCCCAGCCCACGATCTGGCCGCGATCGAGCGCCCAAAGCTCGGCGCCGGTGTAGTTTTTTTCGCTGCCCATCGCCGATATCTTAAGCACCTCGGTATCGCCGAGGCTCTGCCATTTGATGGGCGGCATCCACGCCTCGCGATGCGGCGTGTTCGGCGGCTGTGTGGTATTGCTTTCGCCCCCGCCCGCGCAGGCAAGCGCCGCAAGCGCGAATATCACCGAGAGAGAGAGAGCCAAAAGCTTAATAAATTTTTTCATAATTCTTCCCTTTCTTTACAAGGCCTGCGGATCCGCCGAACGCTTTACGGGCGAATGCGCCTTTTTCGATCGAAGCTCGGGTTCGCGTTTCTTATTCCTATTTGGGAAACAGCCGCTCCGCAAAAGAACGCCGAGCGCGATATGAAGCGAATTTTCCTCGGAGATCCCGCGGAAAATCAAAGCGCATTCATTCGTTATTCAGCATTCTCCGATATCGGCCGCCCAATGCTTCTTCAGCTGAAAATTATATCAAAGACTTGCGGAATAATCAAGCCGTTTGTCTTCCTTTCCCACCGCTTCTCATCGTTCCCAAGGCGGCCTCAGCTTGGGCAGAATTGATTAAAAATGCAAAAAAGATTCAAAATATCGCAAAAATGCGAATTGGAGTGTTGCAATAAATTCCCCGACATGATACAATATACTCGTAGAATACTAGGCTAACATTAAAATGGAAGGGATTTCGTTATGGTAGTAAGAATGCTGCGCGAGCCGGTAATACTTTTCGAGACATTGGGCATGCTATGCAAGTATTTCCGAAATGATTCATATACCGCTACGGCCGATACGCTGATTACCAAATACGGCGTCGCACTTTCCGATAGCCAGGTAAACGAGCTGAGGAGCAACGCGGCTATCGCTGATCAGTTCATGAACGCTATCTGCTTCGATCTGGATCGCGAATCCGAAGATTGCAAATTCTTCTTCGAGCCCTTTGAAACAGGCGATCCCGCTGAGCTTAACTGCGTTGCCAGAGTGCTTCTGCTCTCGATAATCGGGCTTAAAAAAAATGGTTTCGATGAAGCAATAGAGGAAACCAAAAGACGCTGGAGCGAGGTTAAAAGCTCCGGTCTTGAGGTGCTTGAATTCCACATGCACGGCATGAACTTTGAGAGCGCGAACGGGCGGTCGCTGCCTTCGCTCTTCGAGCAGATCTATGCGCTTGACTATCCCCAGAAGGCAAAGATGGACACCTTCCGTGTCCTTGAAAAACACGAATACTATATCGACAAGCTTGCAGATATCATGCGCCCGTATGCGCTTCGCATGCAGGAAAATCTTGACAAGCTCAATCCCATCTACGCCTTCATGGCCGATAATTGGGAGCAGTATCTTCGGAATATGCCCGCCGAGCAGGTGTTCACGCTTCTGCGCATCGATGAAAAAACGCAGATTCACATGCTCACCGAAGCGGCCGTCAGCCTTTTTCTTTTCAACGAGATCGGCAAGTGCTTCGACGATATTCCCGCCTCTCCGCACGAGCTTACCACGCTCTACATAGGCATTGCGCTCTATCCCGAATACACGATCGCCTTCAAGGAGCAGCAGGCCGAGAGTATTGCCGACAGGCTGAAGGCGCTCGCCGATCCCGTTAGGATGGCGATACTCGCAAGGCTTCAAAAGAATCCCGATTACTGCCTGAATATCTCCCAAACCATGGACTTGAACCCCGGCAACGTTTCAAGGCATCTGACTCAGCTTTATGAAAACGGGCTCGTTTTCAGGGAGAAGCGCGACGGCAGGATCTATTTCGGCATAAATTACGATGCTATAAAGCGCACCTTCGACTCCTATCTTTCCAATATCAACAAACCGTAAAACCCAATGATCGGGCTTCGCGTTTTGCTGCGAAGCCCTTTTGCTTGAAATATGTGCTGCCATGCAAGCCTGCCGGCAGCTTTATTTATTAGAAACTCATTTCAAAGAGTTGCAATACAGCTGTTGCTGTGATATAATATAATTGAATAAGCAGCTTGCGCTGAGGTATTCTCGCTGTATCTCGGCATTATATGCACGGAAAGAGAGGAAATGTGCATGATAACAAGAATGATTCGAGAGCCCGTTGTTCTTTACGAAACCTTCGGGATGGTCAGTAATTACTATAGAAAGGACTCCTACATTCGGATAGCCGACACTCTTATCGGCAAATACGGAGATCTTCTCTCCCAAACCCAAATACGCGAGCTTAAAAACGATGCAAAGCTTGCGGAACAGTTTACAAACTCCGCCTGCGCCGATCTCGACATCAAATCCGATGACGTTAAATTCTTCTTTGAGCCCTTCGACACCGGCGACCCCACCGAGGTCAACTGCATCGCAAGGGTGTTGCTGCTCTCGATGATGGGCATGCGCAACACGGATTTTGAGAAGGCGATCGAGGAAACCAAGCGCCGCTGGACGGCGGTCAAGCGCGACGGCATTGAGGTTTTCGACTTCACGGGCTACGGCATTTCGATCGCAAGCGCTCAGGGGCGACCCATGCCCTCGCTTTTCGAGCAGATCTACAACATGGATTATCCTCATAAGGCGAAGATGGACTCCTTCCGCGCGCTGGATAACCACGAGTATTATATCGACAAGCTTGCCGCGATACTTCGCCCGTATTCGCTTAGGTTAAGGCAGGCCAGACCGAAGCTCATTCCCGTTTACGTGCGCCTTGCGAACAGATGGGAATACAATCTCGCCCATATCCCAAGCTCCCAGATTTTCGAGCTTGCGCGCATGGATGCAAACACCCAGCATAATCTGCCCACTGATGTCGGCGTAAGTCTTTTCATTTTCAACGAGCTCGGCTGGGGCTTCGACTACGTTCCCAATGGTGCCGACGAGCTGACCGCGCTCTATATCGGTGCGGCCGTCCACCCCGAATACACCCACGCCTTTGCCGAGAAGCGCGTGGAGCGCATTGCAGAGATAATGCGCTCGCTCGCCGATCCCGTGCGCATGGCAATACTCACCAAGCTTTACAAGGAGTCCGATTATTGTTTGAGCATAGCGCAGCATCTTGAGATGAACGCGGGCAATGTTTCAAGGCATCTCTCCGCGCTGTATGAAAGCGGGCTGCTGCTCAGAGAGAGGCGCGAAGGGCGCACCTACTACATGGTAAACATGGAAACCATAGACAATGCCTTTGCAAGCTATAAGGCCATAATCACTAAGCCCTAAACTGCTTTTAACCGAAATAAAAACGGCGGCGGAGCGCTTCGCGTAAGGGATACCGCGAGGATGCTTTGCCGCCGTTTGATGCTATGGAGGATCGAAAAATGGAAACCATCAACAACGGAATCAAAAGAATAAAGCGCATAGGCGTGCTCACCAGCGGCGGCGATGCACCCGGCATGAACGCTGCCGTTCGCGCCGTCGTTCGTACGGCGGCCTCGCTCGATATCGAGTGCGTGGGCATAAGGCGCGGCTGGCAGGGGCTTATAAACGCCGATTTCACCATGCTCAGCACCGAGAGCGTTAAGCATATTCTCACCCGCGGCGGCACCATGCTCTATACCGCCCGAAGTGAAGAATTCATGCGCCCCGAGGGGAGGGCGAAGGCGGCGGCCACCTGCCGTATGCTCGGCATAGAGGCGATAGTTGCTATAGGCGGCGACGGCACCTTCCGCGGCGCGCTCGAGCTCTCAAGGGAGGGCATTGCGGTCGTGGGCATACCCGCAACCATCGACAACGACGTGGACTGCTCCAACTACACCATCGGCTTCGATACGGCCTGCAACACCGCCGTGGACTGCATCGACAGGCTTCGCGACACCATGCAGGCGCACGAGCGCTGCTCGGTTGTGGAGGTAATGGGTCGAAACGCGGGCTATCTTGCGCTCTACGTTGGCCTTGCCACGGGTGCGACTGCGGCGCTCATACCCGAGCATAAATACGATTTTCAAAAGGATATAGTTGAGCTCATCCAAGCCGCAAGGCTCGCGGGCAACACGCATCTTATGCTCGTTGTTGCCGAAGGCGCGGGCAGCGCGGTGGATATCGGCAGGCGCATCTACGAGGCTATCGGCATCGAGCCGCGCGTTACGGTGCTTGGGCATATCCAGCGCGGCGGCACGCCCACCGCAAGGGACAGGGAGATGGCAACGCGCATGGGCTATACGGCGGTAAAGGCGCTTTACGAGGGGCGTAGCAACTGCGTTATCGCCACCAAGGACGGCTATATAGTGGAGCTCCCCATCGAGGAAGCGATGCAGATGAAAAAGCATCTTCAAATGGATCGCTATCGCATAATGCAGACCATGCAGCTCGGCGGCCTCAAGGAAGTGCTTCAGCAGGACTTATAAAGGAAACACATGCGGGCGAGCAAGCGGCATCAGCCATGAATCAATTTCGTTTTGAAAGCATAAAAGAGAATATTCCAAGCGAGCTTTTTACCCTTGCGAAGCTGATGGATTCGGAGGGCTTTTCGCTCTATGCCGTGGGTGGGCTGGTTCGCAATTCGCTGCTTTCGCTCCCCGTTTTCGATATCGATATCTGCTCCGCCATGGAGCCGACCCGCATTATCGAGTTATGTAAGGCGCAGGGCTTCACGGTCGTTCCCAAGGGCATCGATTTCGGCATGGTGGAGGTGCATATCGGCGAACACCGCTTTGAGCACACCACCTTCCGAAGCGATACCTATTCCGAGGGCGGTGCGCACAGACCGAGCGCGATCCGCTTTTCAAGCTCCCCCGAGGAGGATGCTTTCCGCCGCGATTTTTCGGTAAATGCGCTTTATTACGGCGTTCTTTCCGGCGAGGTGCTCGATCCAACCGGCGGCCTTTCCGACCTTGAAGCGGGGCTTATCCGAACCACCTCGAAGGATCCGAGAACCGTTCTTGGCGACGATGGGCTGAGGATAATGCGCCTTGTGCGCTTCTCCGCAGAGCTCGGCTTCGGCATCGAGAAGCGCTCGATGGACACGGCCAAGTCGCTCATTAAAAACCTTGCGGATATCTCCTCGGAGCGCATAAGGGACGAGCTGAACAAGATCCTGCTTGCGGATATTAAATACGGCGAAAGATCGGCAGAAAAGGTCATTCACGAGCTTGAGCTTTTAAAAAGCGTTGGCGCGATCGGCGTTATACTGCCCGAGCTTGCGCTCGGCGAAGGCATAGAGCAGAAGCCGAATTATCATCGCTACGACGTGCTCGATCACTGCCTGCATTCCTGCGCCGAAGCTTCGCCCGAGCTGACCCTGCGCCTTGCGGGGCTGCTGCACGACGTTGGCAAGCCCAAGGTAAAGCTCGAAACGGGGCTTATGCACGGGCACGACACGGAGGGCGAGTCGATAGCAAGAGCCATCCTTCGGCGGCTGAAATACGATAATAAAACCATCGGCGACGTTTGCTTCCTCGTTCGGCACCACATGTTCGATCTGAACAACACGGCAAAGGAAAGCACCCTCAGGCGCAGCTTCGTGCGCTGGGGAAGGAAAAACAGCCGCAATATGTGCGATATAAGGCGGGCGGACTTCATCGGCTCGGGCATCATTAAGGGCGAGGTTGCATCGGCGGCGCGCTGGGAAAGGGTGCTTAACGCGATGGAGGAGCAGGGCGTTCCGTTTTCGCAGAGCGAGCTGAACTGCACCGGCTCGGACATCATGGAATGGCTCGGCATCGAGCCCGGCCCCGCCGTTGCGCAGATCAAAAAACGCCTGCTCGCACACTGCGCCGTGCGCCCGAAGGACAACACTCCAGAAAGGCTGATGCGCACCGCGCGGGGTATGCTTCCCTTATCCGCAGGCGAATAGCGCAAGCCTCGGAGCGAACGGCTGCTCTTAAAACGATTATATTTTACAATTATGGCGGTTTTGTTAAAAAAGCCGTCTTTTTTGGTTGCATGGCGCGTATTTTTCGTGTAAAATGATAAGCTGAGAGTGTATGCGCTGTTTTCCGTTCGCCTATATTCGCTGCGATCGGAACAGCGGCAAAGCCGATATTATAAAGCTTGCGGCGCCGCGAGTGCGGCGTGGATATAAGGAGAAAAGATGAGCCTTTCCCTGGAAGTGAAAAAATTTGTGAATTCCGAGAGCATCGGCAAATTCGTTACCATACTGCTGCCCGGTGAGCTGCCTGCGGACAGCGCCGAGATACGCGCAATGAACCGCGAGAGAGCGGCGGCGCAAAAGGCGGCGCAGGCCGCACTTGCGCTTGAGGAGGACGAGAGATTCGCAAAAGCCGATGCCGATGAAGCCAAGAAGGCGCTTGAGGATGCGAGGAAGGCGCTTGAAGCGCAGAATAAGGAATTTGAGGCGCAAAAGAAGGAGAATGATAAGCTCAAATCGGAGCACGGCAAAAAGAAGGATTCGCTCGATAAGGCAAAGAAGGCGCTCGACGAGCTGAACGCAAAGGAAGCAAAGCTTGCTGCCGCGCTCTCCGCCGCCAAGGAAGCTTTTTCAGCATCCGAAAAGGCGGAAGCCGAGGCGCAGAGCGTTCTTTCCGCGCTTAAAAAGGCAGCGGAGGAAGCTCAAGCCCCCGCCGGTGAAAAGAGCGAAGCGCCCGCCGAGGAAAAGAGCGAGAACGGCAAGTCCGAGAGCGAAAAGGCCGAAGAAAAGCTCGATACGAAAGAGGATGCTAAGCCCGAGTCGGTTCCCGAGGCTCCCCAAGCCGAAGAAGCCGAGGCAAACGAGAAAAAATCGGAAGCTAAGCCCGAAGCGAAAGAGGAAGCTAAGCCCGAGTCGGTTCCCGAGGCCCCCCAAGCCGAAAAAGCCGAGATAAACGAGGAAAAATCGGAAGAAAGCTCCGAAGAAAAAACCGAGATCAAGCCCGAGGCGGAGAGTGCCGATGAAACCCCCGCTTCCGATGAAAAGCAAAAGCCCTCCCCCACTCTGCCCGAAGCCGAAAAGGCGCTTGCTGATGCAAGGGCGGCGCTTGAAAAGGCCAAAACGGAGCTTGCTTCCGCCGAAAAAGCGCATAAGGCCGCCGAGGATGCTGCCAAGAATAAGCTTTCGGAGCATGAAAAGCTTGCCGGCGAGCTCGAGCATCTATCCCCCCTCTTTGAAGCGGCGAACGAGAGCTTCGAGCTTGCAAGGTCGGATAGAAGCGCCGTAAACGAGCAGGTGAGGGCGCTTGAAAAGTCCAATTCGGAAGCCGCCTCGAAGCTTGCCGAAGCAAAGAAGGCGCATGAAGCCGCCGTGAAGGAAGCCGAGCGCCTCAAGAACTCGGTGCGCACGCTCAAAACCGAGCACGAGAGCGCAAGCATGCACTATCTCGAGAGCGGCAAGGGCGAAACGCTGCTGCTCATACACACGGCGGGGCAGTCGCTCTTCACCTTCCGAAGCGTTTTCTATAAGCTGGCGATGAACTACCACGTTATCGCCGTTGACCTTATGGGGCACGGCTGTTCCGACCGCCCCGATTACTTCGATTACTCCACCGCGAGCCATGCCGAGAGCCTCATAAGCTTCATGGATGCGCTCGGCATCGAGCGCGCGCATCTGATGGGTTTTTCGATGGGCGCAGGTTATGTGCTTGAGGTTGCAAAGCGCTGCCCCGAGCGCGTTATAAGCATAGTTGCCCTCTCCCCCGGCGGCATAACGGGCGGCATGCCCCTGCCCGTTCGAATGATGGAGAGCGCACTCTTCGGCGGCATCGCAAGCAGGCTTTTCCGCGTTAAGACCGTTGAAAAGCTCCTCGGCGAATGCCTTTTCGACCACACGGTTATCGGCCCTCATGAGGTCAATGAATACTACAAGCCCGCGAGCGACGGCGAGAGCAGGCGCGCCATAAGGCTGACGGTTTCCTCCTTCGGCGAAAAGGAGCTCATGGCATCGCTCGGCGAGATCAAAACGCCCGTTATGGTCATTTCAAGCGATAAAGACAGATGGCACAGCCTCGAGCAGGGCGAAGCATACGCAAACGCGCTTCCTCGCGGCGAGTTCACGGTAATGCGCAATGCGGGGCATCTTCTGCACGAGGAAAAGCCCGACCGCACCGTTGAGCTGGTTCGCGCGTTCATCCCTGCGGGCTACGGCGATTACGACGGCAGGGAGTTTTCGTAAGCGGAGGGCGATCTTGGCGGTCATGATAAGACCACTATGGCCGTCGTCTGCTTCTTCCTCGGCACTATCGGTGTTCACAACTTTATTATGGGCGAGACCAAAAAGGGTATTATCAAAATCATTACCTCGTGCATCGGTGTCGGATCAATCCTTGCGCTGATCGATTTCATAAAGATTCTTACCGATAAGTACGTCATCGAGCCCGACAAGTTCATCTGATCCGTGCCCAACCTAAAACCAAAGCCTTTTGCCGTGCATTGCTCAGCCGATGCGCGGCATTTTTTGCGCCCCCGAAGAATAGTATCAAAGGAAAACCCCAAGGGAGAGTGCAAAAAATGAAGAACGGAAGCAACAATCAAAAATGCAGCTTTTCAAGCTATATCTCGGAAAGAGGCGGCGAACACCGAGCCTCTGCGGGCGATGGGCGCGGCGAAAAAAGCGCGGGCGGCATATTCGCCGAAGTGCGCCGTATGCATCGAGAGGATGAAAAACGGGAAGCGCGAAGCACGGGCGTTCGCACGGTGCGCTTTTCAAGGCATCGCGAACCCTCTGCGGCGGCGCAGGCGGGCAAATTCGCGGTGCTTCTTGCCTGCGTATGCGCGTTTTCGCTGCTTTTTGCGCTGAAAACCTCGAATTCAGGTATGACGGGCGAAGCGCTCGCGGTGTTCAGATCCGCGATGGACTCAAGCGGCGGCGAGGAAGGCGAGGACGAGAGGCTCGGCAAGCTTAAGCTCGTTCAGCTTCCGGGGCTTTTGAGCGTTTTCGCAGCATCGGATCATCCCGTCGCCCCGCTTTCGGCGGAGCAGGCGCTGACGGACGACAGCTTCACCGCAAGGCTGTTTTCCACGCCCGGCACGGAGGTGCTTTCCATGCTCTCGGGCACTGTGCGCTCCATCGACCCCGCCGCCGAGCACGGCGGAAGCGTAACGGTTGCATGCAAAAACGGCGTGGACATAACCTATATGGGGCTTGGGGAGATACTCGTTGAGCGCGGCCAGCCCGTTTTGCAGCGAACGGCGCTCGGCAGGCTCGCGGGCGAGATACTCTACCTTAGGGTAACGAGGGACGGCGCGCCCGTTGACCCGCTCGAATTTCTCGGCACGGCGGCGAGGGTGGGATGACTCTTGCCGTTTTCGGAAGGCTCGAAATTCGCTGCTCCGTTTTCGTGCTGCTTCTCTTTCCTCTTGCTGTGGTTTTCGACAGGCTCGACACCCTGCTCATCGCGGGAGGCTCGTTGCTCGTGCACGAGCTTTCGCACTCCTTTATGGCGCACAGGCTCGGCTTCTCGGTCGCTTCGATAGAGCTTCAGCCCTTCGGCTGCATTGCAAGGCTCAGAAGAAGCCCCGATTCGCCCTCTGATGCGGCGGCGATCGCGGCGGCGGGGCCGCTCGTGAGCCTCATGCTTTCCCTTGCGGCGGCGGGAGCGGCGTTTTTCTCGGGCGGCGCTGAAAATTCGGCGCTTTCGGAGCTTGCTTTTTTCAATCTTGCGCTCGGCCTTGTGAACCTTCTGCCCGTGCTCCCTCTGGACGGCGGCAGGCTCGCGCTTGCGGCGGTTTCCTCTGCGGCAAACGGCAAAAATCGGCGCAGAGCGGCGCTCGCGCTCAGCATCGGAGGCATGCTTATCGGCATTTTTATAGCCGCTGTCGGAGCGTTTTTACTCGCCGAAAAGCCCGAGGGCATGGCGCTTTTTCGCGCGGCCTCGATTCTTATAACGGGAGCTTTCATCGTTTTGAGCGCGGCTTGTGAAAGAAAGGCTGTTGCGGTAAACGAGGCACGAGCCCGCCTTGCCGCCGAATCGAGCCTGCGCTCGGGGCGCGGTCTGCGCGTTTATCCTGTTGCGATGCATAAAAAAAGCACCGTTCGAGAGGCGCTTATGGCGGTTTCGGGCGGCGGCTACGGCATGGTTTTCGCGGTGGACGACGAAATGCGCAGCATTGCCGTAATAGACGAGGGCACACTTATGAAGGCCGCCGCGCGGGGCGGAAGCGGGGAGAGGCTGGAGGATTTGGTTAATAATGAATGATGAATAGTTGTGGTTGAAATTCCGAGTGAATTTCGTAATATTCAATCATGCTGAAGGCATACTTACCGCGCTACACGCCGTAAACGAGCATTCCAAGCCCCGCAGCAATGATTATCAACAGTATCGGAGATATGCGCTTCTTCGCGGCCTTTTTATAGATCAGCATAACCGCTGCAAGCACGGCGGTGATGCCGATTGAGGCTGGCTCGAAAACCGCGCCAAAAACGCCGATGCCCGTTAGACAATTGCCGTTTGCCTCCGCGAGCAGGTTTTCATACGCCATGACCGCGCCAACGGCGAGGATAACACCGATAACGCAGGGCTTGAGCGCCGACAGCACGGCCTTAAAAAGCCTGTTTTCGGCGAATCTTTTGAGAACCGAGATAAGCAGAACGATTATTATAAACGCGGGCAGCACCACGGCAAAGGTGGCAAGCGCCGCGCCGAGAAGCCCACCTTGGCTTGCGCCAACGTAGGTGGCGAGATTTACCATTATCGAACCCGGCGTGCTTTCGCTTACGGCAATCATTCTTGATAGCGCCTCGTCCGTCAGCCAACCGTAGGGCATTACCACGTCGCATATAATCGGAATCGCGGCGTACGCTCCCCCAAAAGCGAAGAAGCCGACCTTAAAAAAAGCAAGAAACAGCTCGAAAAATATCATTTTCCGCCTTCCTTTCCGCCAGAAGGTTCGGCTTTTTTATTTGTGAAAGCGAAGCGCAAAAGCCCCACAGCAGCAGCCGCAAGCATAAGCACGATCACCGAAATTTTGAGCGAGAAAATATTTATCGCAAGCATAAGGATACAAGCAGCGATCAGCACGGCAACCGAAAACGCGGTTTTCTTCATCTTGCCTATCATATTTATTGCCGCGCTTATTATAAGAAGCCCAACGGCGATGCGGATGCCCGCAAATGCGCTTGCGACCGCCTTTATTTCAATAAGCCTGTCCAAAACCGATGCAAGAGCAAAGATGATTATAAACGATGGCAGCACCACGCCGAGCGTGCCGAAGAATGCGCCCCAAAAGCCGCGCAGCTTGTAGCCCACGTAGGTTCCGCAGTTCACGGCTATCGGGCCGGGCGTGCTTTCGGCAAGCACCGTAAGCTCCGCCATATCGTCGTGCGTTATCCATTTTTTCTTTTCCACGCAGATATTTTCGATGACGGCTATCATCGCGTAGCCGCCGCCGAAGGTGAAAAGTCCAATTTTGAAATAAGTCCAAAAAAGCTCGAAGAGCAAGTGTCTCTTTTTCATACGCGCCCCCTTTAAGCCAATTGTAACAGCAGCGCATTAAACAGTCAACCCCCAAACCATTTTCAAACCCGCGCAGAGCATGCCGCACCTTCGCGCCTGCTGTTCTGACCCGCAATCCTTCGCGGTTTATCTGTCGTTATCGAATTATTAATTCCATGGCGCAAAAACAGTTGATATTCCTGTAAAAATCTGATAAACTGAGAGCATCTTCTAAATTAGAGGTAATTATGAAACTAAAAAGAGCTCTGTCCACACTTGCTTCGGCAGCCCTGATCCTTGGCATATTGGTTCTGCCATCGGTAAAATCGTTTGCTGCCGTTTATAGCGAGATTACGGTAAATGCCGCTGTGCAGCCGCTGCAATCATAACTCAAGCGTGCATAGCTCGTATTGTACTCTGTGCAAGGCAACCGTATATGAATCACATATGAATCATTTGAATCCTGCGGGAACAAAATGCCTGCGCTGCGGAAGAACAGGAAGCTTTAGCGGAACCGGCGGCTTTATGCCCCTTCCAGCGGAACAACAGCCGGATGCCGCGCCGTTTTGCGGGCACGATCATGATTAAAGGAAAGGAACAATAATGCCATGAAGAAACCCATTATTACCCTTATCGTATGCGCCGCGCTCGTTGTCGGAGGCTTTTTCGGCGCAAAGGCAATTGTCAACAGGGAAAGAACCGCGCAGGCGGAAGCCCCGCAGACCGAAGCTCCGCAGACCGAAGCTCCGCAGGTGCAGCAGCCCGAGAAAACAGAAATAGTTTGGTATCACCCTTCGGATGAGCACGATCGGCTCGATTTGACGAACTTGAGCGATGCTGAAGTTGATGCAATAATGAATGCTCAAACCGATGCCATTAAAGCCTCTCAAGCATTTGACAGGGCAGTTGAAAATGAGCTCCCGATTGGAATGGATCGTCCCGATTGGTACGGAGGATGCTGGATCGGCAATGACAATATGCTGCACTTTGCGTTTGCGCGCTGCGCGGACGATGAAGCACGGGCGCTGGTGGAAAAGGCATTTAGCGGATATTCGCACAAGGTCTTCTATGAGGAGGATATGCCCTATTCCTACAATGAGCTTGAAAGCAAGAGCGGGGAAATATTCGATCATTTGCTCGAAAAAGGGTTTAAAGTGGCCGGAATCGGTGTAAAAACGAGCTTAAACTGCATACTGATCAACGTACTTCCCGAGGATCTTGAAGCGGCGGAGGCGTATCGCGAGGAGCTTGAGGCGCTGTTTCCCTACCCGATTGTTTTTGAAGAAGGTTATTATTTTATAGCACAATGAATCGTGGAAGGGAAATTCTGCCGAACGGAATATCTCGTTAAGTTCAGGTTGTTTAAAAGCAAACCGTTACCGGTAGTTTTGCGGGAGAGTCGATAGCTCTCCCTTTTTTGAGCGTTCATTTCTGTTGACTAAAGCCACGTGCTATTGTAAAATATCAGCAGTAAAAAGAAAACCCGTCCGGAGGCGAATATGACAGAGATTCTTTATTACGAATACCCAACGGTTACCGAATGCTCCGCCGAGGTGGTTTCCTGCACGGAGAAGGGCGGCAGATTTGCCGTCGTTTTGACACGCTCCCCCATCTTCCCCGAGGGCGGCGGTCAGCTTGCTGACGGCGGAACGATATTTACAGATAAAAAAAGCGCGAAGATACTCGATTGCCAAACCGAGAGCGGCGAGACCGTGCATTATCTTGATGCGCCGTTTGAAGTGGGCGAGCGCGTATCCGTGCGGCTCGATCTTGAAAAAAGGCTCGATCACGCCGAGCAGCACACGGGCGAGCACATCCTTTCGGGGCTTGCAAGCAAGCTTTTTTCCGCGAAGAACGTGGGGTTTCACATGGCGGAGGATTACTGCACCATCGACCTCGATATTCCGCTCGAAAGGGAGCAGCTTGAGGCACTTGAAATTGAAGCCAACAAGGCTGTTCGTGCGAATTTAAGCGTACATACCGAAATAACCGATGGCGATGACGCATCAAGCAGAACCCTTCGCAAGCGCGCCGAAAAGGCCGTTGGCGAGGTGCGCATAGTTTATATCGACCACGGCAAGGTGGATTCCTGCACCTGCTGCGGCACTCATCTGCATACCACGGGCATGGTCGGCTCCATCCGAATAACCGATGCGCAGCATTATAAGGGCGGCACTCGGCTTTTCTTCGCCTGCGGCAACCGCGCGGCAAAGCTTTCCATAGAGGAGCACGCCGCGATGAGCGAGCTTGCGCGGAAGTATTCGACCTCGAGGGAGAACCTTGCAAGCGCCGTTTACAAGCAGATGGACGAGCTTATCGCACTCAAATCCGAGCTTCGCCAAAAAAGCGCCCTGCTCGCCGCAAAAACCGCCGAGGAGCTTATGAAAGCCGCCGAAACGAAGGGCGGCGCGAGGCTCGTTTTCGGCATTTTTGAGAGCCTTGGGGCAAACGATCTCAAGCTCATCTGCGAGGAGGTTTCCAAGCTTGCCGAGACCGAAAAGAGCGCCTTTGCCGCGCTTGTTTTCTCCGCTTCAAACGAGGGCACGGACTACCGCATGGCGTGCTCTGCGGGCTTCAAGCTGAGCATGAAGGAGCTTTGCGCCGCTGTGAACGCCGCGCTTTGCGGCAAGGGCGGCGGAAGCCTCGTTTTCGCGCAGGGCAGGAGCGAAAGAAGGCTCGACGAGGGCACGGCGGAATCGCTTAAAAGGTATCTTATCGCGGCGGGAAGCTGAATCAAGTAAATCAAATAACCGTTTATTTTGAATAGAATAGTTTTAGTAATCGAATACGACGGAAGCGCCTACGTTGGCTGGCAAGTCCAGCCGAACGGCATCGCCGTGCAGCAGGTTTTGGGCGAGGCGCTTTTTAAGCTCACGGGCGAAAAATGCACGCTTCACGCTTCGGGCCGCACCGACAGCGGCGTTCACGCGCGTGCGCAGGTGGCGCATTTCGACACCGAAAGCCGAATCCCGGCGGATAAATTCGCGTTCGCGCTGAATACCTATCTGCCCAAGGATATCCGCATCAAGGGCAGCCTCGCGCTCCCCGGCGAGGAAGCTGGCGAAAACGAGTTCCACTCCCGCTTTTCGGTGCGAAAAAAGCATTACCGCTATGCCGTTTTGAACACCGTTCACGATTCGGCGTTCCTCTCTCGGCGCGCACTTCATATCTACAATAAGCTCGATCTTGACAGGCTGAACGCCGCGGCGCGGCTCTTTCTCGGAACGCATGATTTCGCCGCGTTCAAGGCGGTGGGCAGCAAGGCGGCCACGACCGTGCGCACTATCTATAAGTCCGAATGGCATCGCGAGGGCGAGATGCTTTATTACGACGTTGCTGGCAGCGGCTTTCTTTACAACATGGTGCGCATAATGGTCGGAACCATGCTGCGCATCGGTCAGGGCTATGAGGATGCTTCACTCATTGAAAACGCGCTTAATAGCCCGAGCCGCGAAAACGCAGGCGACACCGCGCCCGCGCACGGGCTCACGCTTTGGCGCGTGGAATACGATGAGTTTGATACGGATGAGGTTTTGAAGCGGAACGCAGTCGGAAGCGAATGAATGATGAATATTGAATGGTGAATAGCTTAGGTTGAAATGCCCTTCGCGGCATTTCTTATTTATTTACACGGTTTTTTCTCGGATATTTGAGTTTACGATTCTTACGCTCATAGCAAATAAATTTATGTTTATCGTTAATTTATTCTTGACAATCGTTAATCCAATGGTTTATAATGCGTTCATCGGTTAATGATAAACGATAAATATTCAATGATAAAGGAGAGTTATTCATGGGTATCGGAAGGATCAAATACTGGTCGGACGGTCTTGACAAGTTCTTGAAGATCGTTCAGCATCTTCTTGTTGCGGCGGCGATAGTTTGCGCTGTTTTCGGAGTGCTCGTTACCGTTCGCGGCGAAAAGATGATCGCTGATGCGGGAAGGCTGAACCTCGGCGTTATTGAGATCCGGCTCAGCGGCGACGGCATGGAATACGTCGATATGGCGCGGGTCAAATCCACCTTTGTGATCAAGCTCACGGCGTACATCATCATTTTCGGCGCGGCTCGGTACTTCATCGGCATTGTTCGCGAGCTCCTCGTTCCGATGAAGGAGGGGCGGCCCTTTGAAAGCGGCGTTTCAAAGAAAATAATGAAGCTCAGCCGCACGACCTTTATCGCGGGCTTTATAATCGAGGTGGTTTCGGCGCTCACGCGCTCCCTCGAGGTCGGGTGCTGTGACCTTGAACGCATATTCAATATGACTGCCGTAGAAAGCATCTCGGACGGTATCCGTCCAAAATTCTTGTGGTTCATCATTCCCGGTCTTGTGCTTGCGTTCCTCTCGTTCGTTTTCATGTACGGCGAGGAGCTTCAACGACAGTCCGACGAAACTTTGTGAGGCGGCTATGGGCAAAATTATTTTACGGCTTGACCGCGTTATGGCGGATCGCAAGATCAGCCTGAAGGAGCTTTCGGACAGGGTGGGCGTTTCAAACGTCAACCTCTCCAAGATGAAAACAGGCAGGATAAGCGCGATTCGCTTCTCAACGCTTGAAGCGATATGCGAGGCGCTCTCATGCCAGCCCGGGGACATACTCGAATACGATCCCGATTCCGAGAGCGACAGCGAATAATATTTAAAGCAAGGTTTTAAACGCAAAAAGCGCCGTGAAAACAGCGCTTTTTATTCTATATGGTAGCGATTTTACTGCACGGTGAACAGCGAGTAGAACTGCCCCTTTTTCTTCATCAGCTCATCGAAGGAGCCGACCTCAGCGAGGCTGCCGTTTTTGAGCATGAGTATTGCGTCGTACTTTTTAAGCAGGCTTGCTTCAAGGCGGTGCGTAACCACTATGCCCGTTATGCCGTCGAGCGAAAGTATCTCGTTTGAAACGAGGCTCGCAGTCTCGTTATCGAGCGCGCTGGTGGCTTCGTCCACAAGCAGCACCGAGGCGTTTTTGATGAGCGCGCGGGCTATACTGATGCGCTGGCGTTCGCCGCCCGATAGGTTTACGCCGTTTTCGCCGCAGAGGTAACTTTCCCCGCGCTCGGCTATCACCCTTTCAAGCCCCGCACGGCGTATCGCTGAATCGACCGCCTCCTTCGGAAACTCGGAGAACATCGTGATATTGTTTCTTATCGTGTCGTCAAAGAGGAAAACGCTTTGATTTATAAGGCTTACGCTTTCGTAAAGGCTGTTCATATCGGCGTTTTTCAGCTCGACTCCGCCCACCGCGAGAGAGCCGCTGTAATTATCGTATGCGCCCATCATAAGGTTCAAAAGCGTGGTCTTGCCGCTGCCCGAAAAACCCACGAGCGCGTATTTTCTGCCCGCCTCGAAGCGATAGGAAAGGTTTTGAAGCACCGGCTTATCCTCCTCATAGCCGAAGCCGAGCTCCTTTACCTCGATGCCTCGCTCAAGGCTGTTTATGACCTCGCCGCCCGCTTCGGATTGGTTATCCTCAAGCTTATCGGCAAGCTTATACACAAGCGCCTTTGCCGCGCCGCGGCTTGCTATGTATTCCGGCACCGCTTGAACCGGCTGGAGAACAAAGCTGCAAAGATTGATGAAAATCAAAACCGTACCCGCCGTGATATCGCCGCGCAGAGCAAAGATCGCGCCTATCAGGAATATGCCGAACTGCACAACGCCGCCCGCAGAAGCGGAGAGCGCGTTTATCATACCGGCAAAGCTTCTGCGGCTGCATTTCGCTTCCTCGATTTCCCCGTTTTCGGAAACAAAAAGCGCTTTTGCCTGCTTTTCCGCCTTAAACGCCTTGATGACCGAGAAGCCGCCGAGAAGGTCCTTCACGCGGGATGTGAAAGCTTCGTTCTTATCCGAAACGCGCTTTTCGCGCTTTTTAAGCCCGCCGCCCATAGCGATAGTGCTTACGATCGGAACGATGCTCAAACCGATAACGATAAGTGTCATTAGCGGGCTGTAATAGACCATCATGCCAAGGGAGATTGCGAACGAAAAAATGTAGTAAACGAGCAGCACGGTGCGGTTGAGGTAATTGTCCTCGATGGAGGCGGCATCGTTTGTGAACGCCGAGAGATAGCCCCCCGTGTTTTCATTCGCGAAAGCGCCGATGCCCTTTTTGGCGAGCAATGAAAATGCCGTATTCTTATACTGCTTTATGCCCTTATGCACAAAGCATGCTTTGGTGCGCTGACCGAGCGCTTCAATAATGAATATTGCAGGCAGAAACACCGCCGTTGCGATTGCGATGCGCCCCAGCCCTTCGCCCGAGCCGCCGGCAATAATATCCACAACGGCTCCGAGTATCCATGAGATCACGGCTCCCGTGGCGGCGGTCATGACTTGAAGCACGACCGCGAATACAAGTTTCAGCCTATTTCGCTCATAAAACGAGGCGAAAAGCTCTCTTGATGCGGTGCTCTTGACGGGCTTTGGCGGCTTGACCTTTTTATCAGTCTTATCCGCTGGCTTATTTATCGCCTTTGTTTCCATCGTTTGCTTCACTCCTTGCCTGAAACAGCTCCTGCATATCCGCGCTTTTCACGTCCTCGCGCCCAAAGAGCGTGTCGATGGTAACGTGCAGCGCGTCCGCGATGGCGGAGATAAGCTCCGTATCGGGCATTCCGCCGTTTTCCCATTTGCTGACCGCCTGCGCCGAAACCGAAACGAGATTTCCAAGCTGCTCCTGAGTAAGCCCCATTTCGCGGCGAAGCCGTGCGATATTGCTTCCGATATTCATATTTTTTAAGCTCCTTGCTTCGATTTTTGAGGGTGGGCGCTTCGTTTTGGCGGGAATACCACCCGCGCCGCGCGAAGCGTTTTCAAATTACAGTTGTATAATATCAAAACTTTGGGTTGAATTCAATGGAGGCAAACTTGATAAAAAACAAATATTGGTTGAGCAAGCGGCTAAAACACAAGCCGAAAGCGCAAATCCGCTATCGGCTTTAAAGCATATTTTTATAGGTTTCGTTAAAATCGGTTCGTAAGCTGCCACGAAAAACGCCAAACGCATTTATCCCGAGCTTCCGTTATAAAGCGCGAAAGCGCCTCGTTTGAGCCGTCATGGATATGCCCCAAAAACGCGGCTATCTCCCCCGCCGCCTCGCGAAGCTCCGTATCCTTGAGCGGATGGGGAAGGTAAATTTCCAGCGCTTCACCCGAAAAAACCGCGGGAACAGCGCCGTATTTTTCGTTCCAAAGCTTGAGCATCGCCGCCATTTCACGCGGCGCAGGGCAGTTGCCGCTGCCGCCGAATGGCAGCAGGAACGCCGCCTCCCACGGCTTATCCGTCGGCAGAAGGATAAGCGCGCACATACGAAAGCTTTTGGTAAACTCGGTGAAGAGCAGCGAAAAGCTCTCGAGTGCGGAAAAACCGCCGTTTGCGCAGCTTTCGCCGCAAAGCGAGTATTTTTCAAGCCTTTTTGCGAAAACCTCCGCGCCGTTCAGCAAGTCCGAAGCAGCGATGCCTTCCGCGCGGTTTTGCTCGATCAGCTCGAAAAGTATCCTTTCATATGGCGCAAGCACGGGGAAATATCCCTCCTGATCGCCCTTTTCAAGCTCCGATGCGTACTTCTCAATTATCCCGCGCTCGTCCATGCCGCCTTCAAGCAGGCGATAGGGATAGCCGAGCGCATCCAAGCAAGCTGTGAACTCATCCTCCGCTTTCTTTTTTGCGCGTTTATTGTAGATATCGTCGAAAAGATTCATGTTTTCCACCGTTTTTCATAGTTTTCCAAACCGAATTATAGCGCATTCGCGCCCTGCGGTCAATCGCTCGGGCGTTTATTTTTTCGCCCCGAGGGTGTATAATAATGCGGCAGGAAGAAAAGATGCGAAGGCACGGCGAAAGGAGAAGACAAGTTGTTCGATATCCACACCCATTCATACTGCTCGGACGGAGCGGACGCGCCCGCAGCGGTGGTCGAAAACGCGAAGGCGGCGGGGCTCGACCTTTTCGCGCTGACCGATCACGACACCGTTATCGGATTGCCCGAGGCTCAAAAGCGCGCGCTCGAGCTCGGTCTTCCCTTTCTCGCGGGCTGCGAGATCGAAGCGGATTATGAGGACACGCTTCATATTTTAGCGCTTGGAATCGATTGCGAAAACCCCGATTTTAAGGCGCTCATGGAAAGAAAAATAGAGTTGCGCGACGAAAGAAACGAAAAGCTGACGGCGCGCCTTGCCGAGCTTGGCATGGATGTTTCCTCCGTTCTTGAATCGAGCCGAGGCGCAACCACGCGGGCAAACTACGCCGAAGCACTCGTGAAGCTGCGCTTTGCAGGAAGCACGGGTGATGCTTTCGAGCGCATACTCGGGCGAGGGAAGATCGCATATATTCATCAGCAGCATCCGCGCCCCGAAGAGGTCATCGGCATAATCGAAGCCGCGGGCGGCATCGCCGTTATCGCGCACCCGATGAAGATGCGCATTGACCCCGCAGCGCTGATCTCTGATATGAAAAAGCTTGGCATTCGCGGCGTGGAGGCGTTTTACGGCACTTCCACAGAGGGCGAAAAGCGGCTCTTTGCAACGCTTGCAAGGCAGAACGGCCTCTTCGTTACCTGCGGCAGCGATTCCCACGGCGCACGCCGCCCGAAGACCCATATCGGCAAGGGCTGGGAGGAGTGCGAGGAGCTGAGGGCGACCGAGAGGATGCTGCTTAACATGATCAAGTGAGCATCGCATGCAATGATAGATCGCTCAAAAACCTTTCAAGTAAAGTAGGGGCTGTTGCATTAAGCCCCAATAAAACAAGACCGGGCGATCCGCAAGGGTTGCCCGGTTTGCTGCTTTCATGTATAATTAGTTTAGCGAAAAAAACAGACAGAAAGCAGGGATATTGTACAATGAAAGCACGCGGAAATCAAGTAGTTTTACCC
>JAFPWD010000015.1 GCA_017395105.1 Clostridia bacterium | reverse complement strand
TGAATCGTGAATAGTTGAGGTTGAAACTCCGGAGGAATTTCTGCAAATTTATATAAATATAAAGGAGTTTTTAATGAGAAAATATGCGTTTCAAAGGAGAAAGCCTGCGCTTCGCATCGCATACGCGATCATACTGCTTGCACTCGTTTCTGTTTTCGCCTTTGCGCTTTCATCCTGCGTTATCGGAAACGGAATAGTGCCGCTTATAACGCCCGCGCCCACGGGAAATGCGCCGACCGCCGAACCCGCGCCGACCGCCCCGATCGTAATAATAACGCCTACCGAGCAGCCTACACCCAAGCCGACCGCCACGCCCGAGCCGACCGCCACGCCCGAGCCGCTTCCGTACAACGAGCATGACGTTGCCGCGCTCCAGGCGTTTTTCGAGCAGACCGACGAAGACGGCGTTATGAACGGCGAAAAGCTGGGCAGCGCCTTTAAAAATGACGATCCCTCCACATGGGACTGCGTAACATGGACGGACTTCGGCGGCGAAAGGCGCATCCATTCGCTGGAGCTTTCGGGAGTCGCTGCGGGCGAGCTCGAGCTTTCGGGCTGCACGGCGCTTGAGCGCGTGGAACTCCGCTTCAACAAGCTGAGCGCGATCGATCTTTCGGGCTGCACGAAGCTTATCTATTTGAGCTGCAGCGGCAATCAGCAGCTCTCAAAGCTCGAGCTTTCGGGCTGCGATGAGCTTGCCACCCTCGAATGCCGCATGACCGGGATGACCGAGCTCGACCTTTCCGGCCTTCCCCGGCTCTCTTCGCTCGATTGCAGCGAAACCGAGATCGCCGAGCTCAAGCTTCCGGAGCTTCCCAATTTCCTTTCGCTCAGTTGCAGCTACACCGCGATAGCCGAGCTTGATCTTTCCGGCCTTCCCAATCTTACTGCGCTCGATTGCGGCAACACCGCGATAACCGAGCTCGATCTTTCCGCCAATCCCAAGCTGGATATTCTTTCCTGCTCCGCCACCGGTATCACTCGGCTCGATCTTTCCGGCTGCCCTAAGCTTACCGGGCTCAGCTGCGGTAACAATTCGCTCACAAGCCTTGATCTTTCGCCCGTTCCGCTGCTTATCTGGCTTTATTGTGGCGGCAATCCCCTTGCAAGCCTCGATCTTTCGCCCGTTCCGCTGCTTACCGCGCTTTACTGCTCCGACTGTGAGCTTACCGAGCTCGATCTTGCAAGCCTTACGGAGCTCGGTTTTCTGCAATGTGCGGGAAACGCGCTCACCGAGCTGAACCTTTCCGAGGCTCGCGCCCTTCAGCTGCTTGATTGCGCAGGCAACAGCCTTACGGAGCTCGATCTTTCAAATAATCCCGAGCTCAGCACGCTTGAGTGCGGCCTCAACTCGCTTTCAAAGCTCGAGCTTACAAACCTTTCGCGCCTCGGCCGGCTGCACTGCGCGGGCAACGAGCTTACCGAGCTGCTGCTGCCCGAATCAAACTATCTTGTCACGCTCGACTGCTCAAACAACCGCCTTGCGGAGCTGGATATTGCGGGCTGCAAAGCCATTTCGGAGCTGAACTGCGCAAACAACGAGCTGAGCGCTATCGCGCTTACGGACAGGGGCTCGCTGCATATTCTTAATCTGCGCGGCAACCGCTTTACGGAGCTGGATCTTTCGGGCACCTCGCTGCTTGACGAGCTCGACTGCGCGGAGAACCTGCTCACAAGCCTCGATCTGAGCGGCAAAACCCGACTTAGCTCTCTCGACTGCTCGAAAAATGCGCTCACGATCCTCGATCTTGTTCGATGCTACAGCCTTGAAAACCTCATCTGCACCGAAAACGAGCTGACGCTTATCGACCTCACCAACTGCCCTGAGCGGCTGCTTACCTTGGAAACGGACGAGGGCGTGGAGCTGATAAGGTGAGTTTTGTCAGTGAATAAAAGAGAATGGAAAAGAGGTTATCGCCGTGAAGCTAAAGCTTTCGGACACGCTTTCAAAGATCGTTTACGCGCTTCTCGCCGTCCTGTTCGTGTGGGCGCTTGTGAAGATGTATTTCATCAGCTACTACGCATATTCCGCGCCGCTTCTCATTTTTGGAACGCTTGCGGCGCTCGGGCTTATGCTGCTATTTTGGCGCTTCGTAAAAAAGCGCGAACCGTTCTTCGAGAAACATTACCGCCTTATCACGGCGGGGTTTCTGCTTTTCATGTTCGCTTTGCAGCTTGCGTTCTCGTTCCCGCTGCGGTATTCGCCTGCATACGATATCGGCGCGCTTTTCTACGGCGCAGTCGAGTGGACAGAAACGGGCAGCTTCGAAACTTATTACGAATACTTTGCGATGTTTCACAATAATTTCGGCGGGCTCGCGCTGTTTCGGCTTTGGTTCGGCATGATGAAGCTTATCGGGCTGAGCGATTACTTTTTCGCTGCCTGCCTGCTCAATTCGCTGCTTTCGATAGCCGCCATGTTTCTTACCGCCTCCTGCGCGGGCAGGCTCTTCGGCACGCGCGGCAGAATGACGGCGCTCTTCCTCTTTTTCATCAGCCTGCCCTTCTATTTCATCGCGCCCGCATTCTATACCGACGCGCTGACGATGGTTTTCCCGCCGCTCATATTCAGGCTTTGGCTCTATGCGCGGGATAGGAAGGAGCTTCTTCAAAAGCTCGCCTGCTTCGTTTTGATGGGGATAGCTCTTGCTCTCGGCTATGGCATAAAGGCAACGGTTTTGATAATGCTTATCGCCGTGGTGATCGAGGGGATGCTCTATGACAGTTGGAAAACTTGGCTGCCCCTCGCCGCCATCGCCGCCGCGCTGACGGTTTGCGTGTCGCTGGCTGTAAGCAGCATAGTTTGCTTCCACATCGGCCGCGATGAGGCGCAGAAAAAGCAGATTCCCCTAACGCATTGGATAATGATGGGGCTTGAAGGCTGGGGCGGCTACAACGGCGCGGATTATAAATTCACCAAGTCGCTTGAAGATCCCTCCGAGCGCTCCGATGCGATCGAAAAGCGAATAGCGGAGCGCGTTAAGAACCTTGGCGCAACCGGGTTTTTCGAGCTTTTCGACAGCAAGCTCGATCTCGTTTGGAACGACGGCACCTACGGCCTTTCGGACTGCCTCGGCTGCCCGCACGATTCGGATAATTTCCTGCATGAATTCCTCGCCAAGCGGGACGGCGCTCCAAGAGAGGCTTACAAGCATATCTGCACCGCCGTGCTCGCCGCGATGTATCTGCTGCTGATAGCCTCCTGCTTTGCGGATAGCTTCTGCAAGGGTGCAACGATGCGCATACTTGCCCCAAGGCTTGCGCTTTTCGGCGTTTTCCTGTTCTTCCTTATCTGGGAAGCGCGGTGGCGGTATTTTTCAAGCTATGTGCCGATAATCATGCTTTGCGCGATAGGCGGGCTTGAGAGCGTTTCGGCGGAATTGGTATCACTCCGCGAAAAGCGCCGTTTAAGTTGACAAAGGCGCAAAAAATCATTATACTGTATCTGTCGCAATCTGCGGCAAACACGAAAAACCGAAAAGAACGGAGAATCAAAAATGAAAAAGCTTCTTGCCATATTGCTTTGCGGCGCGTTTCTTGCGCTCGGGGCGACTGCCTGCACTCCCAAAAACGGTGAGTTTACACACGAAAACACGGCGGCCCCTGCGGGAAATGCGGGCAAAACGACCGCCGCTCCCACCGCCGTACCCACGCCCTCGCCCGATGAAAAACCCGATAATACTTCCGAAGGAGAAAAATTTATGAACAAGATCAACGCAACCATCACCATGGAGAACGGCGGAGTTATCAAGCTTGAGCTCTACCCCGATCTCGCGCCCCAGAGCGTTCGCAATTTCTGCTACCTCGCCCGTCAGGGCTTCTACGACGGCCTCACCTTCCACCGCATCATCCCCGGCTTTATGATCCAGGGCGGCGACCCCGATGGCGACGGCACCGGCGGCCCCGGCTACTGCATCAAGGGCGAATTTGCGGCAAACGGCTTTAATAACGAGCTGAAGCACACCCGCGGCGTTATCTCCTGGGCAAGAAAGAGCCGCCCGAACGACAGCGCGGGCAGCCAGTTCTTCATCATGCATAAGGATGCTCCCCATCTCGACGGCTCCTACGCCGCTTTCGGCAGGGTCATCGAGGGAATGGACGTTGTGGACGAGATCGCGGCGGTTGAAACCGGCATGAACGATCGTCCCGTTACCCCGGTCGTTATAAAGACCATCACCATCGAGGGAATCGAGCTTCCCGAACCCGATAAGATCATGTAAGCTAATGTAAAAAACCGCGGCTTCGGCAAATCTGCCTTAGCCGCGGTTTTATTTGTTTCTTTCGAAATCTCCGCTTCATTCATTTTCATTCGCATATCGCCCATCGGCGGCGGCTTGTTTTTCAAGCCTCTTCTCCGCATATTTTCTTATATCGTCATTTGAATCGTACAGGCATTCGCGGAGCATTTCATCACTCAGCAGCCTTCTTCTGCCCAGCTCGCGCACGATATCCTCGCGGCAGTTGGAGCAGCGATTGGTTTCATAAAACCAATGCAGTATCCATGCGGGCACCTTGAAGCCCACATCGCGCTGATAATTCAAATTAAGCCCGATGCTGTGGATAATATCATCCCCATCCTTATCTTCTAAAGCCTCTGCAAGCAGCTTTTCGATCAGCCCCCTATCCCCATCTTCACAATTCATGATGAGCAGGGGAATGAGCTTATCCGCCTCCGCTTCAAGCGAGCTTAGCGCAAACGCCCTTACCTTCGGGCTGCGAATTATGCCGAGCGCCTCCCACGCGGCATCCCGCAGCGGCTCATGCGCCGCTGTCGCATCGTTTATTATCGGATCGGGCTCAAGCGGGAACCGCCGCCACCAAAATGCCCGAAGAAGCTCCGCTCGCTTTTCCGCATCGGTTTCGTTTAAGTAAGCTTCGGCGCGAAGGCGAAGGGCTTCGCTATCTGCATTTTTTGAAAATAGAAACGGGGATCGCTGCCTGATCTGCTCGTTATTTTCGGTGCTTCCCCCGTATAAAGCCTCTCTTTCCTTTTGCAGCCTTTCCAATTCCGCGAAAAAATGCGCGGCGTACCCATCCTTTTTCGCATATTTGCGGCGAACGGCTGTGCGCTTTCTGCCCCACTCCGTAAGATGCGAATGAAGATGCTCAAAATCCAGCGCATCATAGATTGGGTTTTCGAGTATCAGCCGCCCTATATCGGAAAGTATGCGAAGCGTATCCTCCTCATTGCGGCAAAGGTCGATCGCCAAAAACTCAAAATCATCTATCAGATAAAAATAATGATCGGGTAAGCGTTTCCTCGCTCGAAGCCGCAAATAAGTTTGCTCATACCTATCCCAAAGCGCCTTTTCGGCTTCCCCGTCGCCGCCGTCCGCCATATAGATAAGCAGCTCCTCTATCTGAAGCAGCCGCCAGCCCCATATACTTTTTCGAGCGAGCGCCGCCGTCAAAGCATCCCTGAACGGCGCGGCATCGGGGTAGCAGGAAACAAGCTCATGCAAAAACCAAGCTCTTGAGCCCTCGCATTGAGCATCGTATGCAAGCTGATGGGGATAACACCTGATTTAGCTGCAAAAGCGCGAGCCTCGCATTGAGCATCGTATGCAAGCTGATGGGTGCAGCCCCACATCACCTCGGCGCGGTATCGTTCGGGATCGTTTTGACAGGCAAGTATGCACCGTCCAAGCCCGCAGAGCATTGCGCGTTTAAACTCTTTTTTGTTCATAGTCCTCTCATTTATCGGTTGGTCTTTTTACAGCGTATTCAAAAAAATCCATATCCTTCACGCCTAATTTTTCAAGCGTTCTTCGCGTTTTTTCCCTGTCCGCTTCATCGTTGAAGCTTGGAATCAAAGGCACTCGCACTGTAAGCCTTTGTGCGCCCACGGCTTCGATCAAGTATTCAAGATTGCCGAGCGTTTCGCCCATCTCGCGCCCCGTGTAGCGCAGATAGATATCGGGAGCGAGCGATTTTATATCGATGATGAAGGCATCGAAAACGCTTGCCGCGCGAACTGCTGTTTCCCTCGGAACGTTTAAACAGGTTTCGGCGGTCAGCCTCCAATTCGGGCAGAGCGGGCGCAGCGCCTCGTAAAAATCAATATGAAGTAGCGCCTCGCCGCCTCCGAAGGTCAGCCCGCCGCCCGTTGCTCTGAAATACAGATCGTCCACGCGCACCTTCTCAATCAGCTCCTTCGGGGTGATGGGCTTCGGCGTTCGCGTAAGCAGCTCGCGATTTATGCAGTAGGCACACGAAAGCGGACATCCTGCGCCCGCAACGAGCGTGGTAACGCCCTTGCCGTCGATAAAAAGCCTGTGCCGTGCAAGCGCAAGAAGGGGGTAGGTCGGGGTTTCGGTTTTACCGCCGCTAAAGCGTTTCGTAAGCTTTATTTTGCTTTCAAACATCATCTTCTGCGGCGGAAAAGTGACCGCAGCTTATCAAAAAATCTCATTCTCTTCGGCGAGGGAATATAGCCCTGCAAATCGTTGAGCGGCTCGGGATCGCCGGCGCTCTCATCCTTGGGCGGTGCAACCTTGCCCATCGGCATCTCCTCATCGTCCGCCTGATGGTATTCCACCGCAACCTCGCCCATAAGCGGCTCGGGAATATCGACGCTGTCCTTGGGTTCATTCCTTTCGCCCCTCGGCTCCTCCGGCGGCGGCATCACAAGCCCGCTCAGCGGCTCGGGGAACGGAGGCTTTTCGCCTATGCCTATCTCGGGAGCGGGCTTTTGCTTCGGCGGCTCGATCTTCGCCATTCTGTCCACCCTTTCGCCACGCGCTTCCTTTTCATCGAGCGCGCGCTCAAGTTCACGAAGCTCCGCCTCGCATTTCGGGCATGTGCCGCTGCAATCGCCCTCGTAGGTGCATTCCTCGATCTCAAGCTGAATGCCGTTCTTTTCAGCTATATTTTTCCTTATTTCCTTTAAGGTTTTGCAGGTATCCTTACCGCGCATTTTATACCCCTTTTGCGCCGAAGCAGCTTCAAAAAGCCCTTTGCGGCGCGGTTTTATACGCCTATTATAGCCTAAAATATATCGTTTTTCAAGCCGTTTTTCCACAAATTATCCACTCCCGTCCGAGTTATCCGCACCGCGAATTCCCCGCGCTTTTTCCCGTTTTGTTGAATAACCGCAGCTCTTACAAGCGAGCGTGAAGCTTTATTTCAAATGCCGCAAAGTGCGTAAAAACGCGGCGTTGTGCGCTCATCCTTCGGCGGATATCCGCGCTTTTCTTCGCTCGTATACCGAACGCTCGCGCACAATGCTTCACAAAAACATGGCGCAAAACAAATATCGCCAAAAGATTCCGCCGCGTTCAACAGCTTACGACAAAACGAGCGCATTTTCGCTGTGGAAATGCGAAATTTGCGCTGTTACAATTATTTCAACCGAATACGGGGAAACACCAAGGAGGATGAAATTTTATGGCAGAATACCGAGTTTTGATAGCGGACGGCAACGCGCAGTTCAGAAGGCAGACCGCCGAATTTTTCCGCACCGATAAGGAGCTTATAAGGGTCGAGGAGGCGGCGGACGGGCAGATCGCGCTTGAAAAGCTGCGGGAGGAGCGCTTCGACGTTCTCATCACCGAGCTTGTTATGCCGAAGCTGGACGGGCTTGATCTTCTCGATCAGCTCCGCCAGGAGAGCACGAGCCGCCCCGGCACAATCATCATGGTTTCCTATATGCGAAACGACAGCCTGCTTCAGCGCTCGTTTTCCAAGGGCGCAAGCTACGTTATGCTCAAGCCCGTTGAGCCGGAGTTTCTGCACCGCAGGATGAAGGATCTGCTTGAATCGGGCGGCGAATCGTCGGAGCGGGAGCTCTCCTTTGCCGCGCCATCGGCTGCAAAGAGCCTTGATGAGAAGATAACCTCGGTTTTTCTGACCGTGGGCATACCCGCGCATATCAAGGGCTATCATTTCCTTAGGGAGGCCATACGCATGGTCTACTACAATCCCGAGCTCATCAGCCGCATCACAAAGGAGCTCTACCCGGGCATAGCCAAAAGATTCAACACCACGCCGAGCAAGGTGGAGCGAGCGATACGGCACGCGATAGAGGTGAGCTGGATGCGCGGCAAGATCGAAAATATGAACAAGCTCTTCGGCTTCAGCGTTTACGGCAAGAACGATAAGCCCACGAACGGGGAGTTTATCGCCCTCGTTGCGGACAAGCTGATAATCGAGGACGGACGGGGCGGCGAGATGCCCAAGGCGGCGGGAAGGTAGGGGAGTGCGCGCCGATCGCGCGCAGTGAAATTCGCCTTGCGGCAAGTGAAATCTGCCTGATGCAGGTGAACTTTGCCTGCGGCAAGTGAAATCCGGCTGCGCCGGGTTGAGGAAGAAATCCCGCTGGGATTTCAAATATAATTTAAAGCAACGCCCACGGCGTTCCAACCTCAACTATTCACTATTCATCATTCACTCTCACGCCCTCCGCAGGAGAAAAATGCGAAGTAAATCGAAGCATTTTTCGATACCCAAAAGAGAAAAACACGAAGTTGATCGAAGTGTTTTTCTCAAAACGCCCCCACGGCGAGTGGCCAATCGCGGGCAAGCGAACCCCCACGCAAGCCCGCTCGGCATAGGGCGCGCCGATCTCCCCCCTTCACGGCGCGCCCGAAATTTTTATGATGCGGGCTTCGCACATAAAGAAATTCGGAAAGCGCTGCGAGCAAGGTGACCAATCCAGCCGTGCCGATCCAAATAATCGCAGCACTACCCCGCCGCCCTCCGCAATTCTCCCTGCTGTGGAAAAATCGGACTTCGGGCATTTTTTCTTTCACCCCGTTTTTCTTCCTCAAAACGCCGAATTTGCGAACTATTTCGCCACTTTATGCAAAAAAACACCCAAAAGTCAACCTCGAAGCCCCACTCAAGTCCAAATATATTGCATTTTTCACTTTTTTTCAACAAAACTTATCAACACTCAAAAATGCACTTATAGCTTAAAAAAGTGGATAACTTTGTGGAATATGTGGATAACTTTTTCCTTGCCATGTGGAAAACTTTATTGAAAATGTTGATAACTCCCGTTTTGCGCTCCAAAAAAACCGCAAACGGGGCGTTAATACGCTGTAATTTTATTATCCTATTGTGCATACCATTTAGCGATATTCCGCAGTGCCTTTGGTGGGCATCCCCCGCCAAGCACGGCAAACCGAAAGAATTAGCGCAAGCAGAGAGTAAGGAGAGGTTATGGAACTTATATGGAACGAAATAAACGCGGTTCGTCTTGCCGCAATGGGAACCGAGCAGAGCGAGCTTGAGGGCGCGCTGCCTCCGCCGCAGGGCAGGAGCGTTGCCGAGATATTGGACTACAGCGCCGAGGTGGGCGTGGATTCCTGCCGCGCCGAGGACGGGAAGCTGAGCATAGGCGGGCGGATCACCGCAAGGCTCATCGCCGCGGACGAGGCGGGCGACCGCTACGCCTTCACCTCGGAATCCTCGTTTTCGCACACCGTGGCGGACGGCGCGATCGAATCGGGCATGAGCGCCGCGGTTTCCGCGCGGCTTGCGGAGCTTTCGGTGCGGCGGGCAACGGACGGGCGCATACTGCTATCCGCCGCCGTGGATATGGATTATTCCGTCACCACCACCGCGCCGCTGCGGGTGCTTTCGGGCGTTGCGGGCGTTTCGGATATGGAGATAAAAACCGAAACGCTCGAGCATTCGCGCAAAGTGGAGCTTGGCTCGAGCATGCTCCATCTTTCCGAGGAGCTTTCCGAGAGCGGCGCGGAAACGGTGCTTTCGCACGGCATAGTTTTGAGCGTTCGCGATACGGCGTTTGAAAACGGCGGCGTAACCGTCGGCGGCATAGCCGAAATAAGCATCATCGCCAAATCGAGCGAGGGCGAGCCCGTGCAGATAACGCGAAGCATCCCCTTCCGCGAGAATATCGCCACCGACGGCTCTGCGGACGAGGTTTTCGCCGTTGCCGAGCTTCGCTCCTCGGACGTTCGCGCGCTTGGCACGGAGTTTTCGCTTATATCGGTGGATGCGGATATAGAGCTGCATGTATTCGCGCTCCGCAGAGGAAGGCTCACCCTTCCGCTCGATGCCTTCTCTCCAAGCATCAATTTTTCCTGCATCAGAAGGGAGATCGAGCTTATCTCCTGCCTTGGCGGCTCGGATTCGGCGCATACCGTTCGCGAGAATCTGACCGTTCCCGAGGGGCTTTCGGATATCTTCAGCGCTGTTTCGGCGCAGGCGCTGCCGATCCTGACCTCCAAGAGCGTGCATGGCGGCGAAGCGAACCTTGAGGGCATACTCCTGACTCGCCTGATCTATCGCGCCGCGAGCGGCAGGCTCTACGCCTTCAACGAGGACGTTCCCTTTTCCGTTCGCACGGGCGCGCCTTCGGATGCCTCGGGCGCGAATATCCGCCTCGGCTGCACCGCCTCCGTAACGGGGGGCAGCGCCAGAAGCGCCCAGATCACCTATAATATCGCCGTTTGCGCGGAGTTTTTCGGCACCGCAAAAATCGATACGGCGGTGGGGCTTGCGGAGAGGAGCGCGGACGAGGCGGCCGAGCCGATCCCGAGCGGGCTTATCGTGCATACCGCGGCGGAGGGCGACAGCGTGTTCGATATCGCCAAGCACTTCCGCATCCCCTCCTCGCGCATACTCGAATTGAACCCGCAGCTCAAGGACGGCCTGCGCGGCGGGGATAAGGTGCTGCTGGTGGTGTAAACGGCACGTAGCACCAAGCAAAAAGGGCGGCACGGAGCATTCCGTTCGCCCTTTAAAATTGCATTTTTTATATAAGCCCTATTACTTTTTGCCCCCGCGCTCTGCCGCCTCCATAACCGCCATGCTCAGCGGCAGGCAAAGGCATACGGACGCCGCGGTGAATATCATTAGGGGCGAAATGCCCGTTACGAAAACCTCCGTTTGCCCAAACCTTGTCCACTCAATTACACCTAAAAGCTTCAATACAAGATACGAAATGCCCTCCGCTGCGGCGAACACAACGGGAAACGCGAAAAGAACCGCGCTGCTTAAGGAAGCCTCCTTCCTATTAATATTGCGAAGCGCAAGCGGAACGGCAATCACGGCGATCATCAGCACGAAGCCGAGCGCAAGAGCGAAAAACGCTTTGGTGGACACGCTGTATCTAAAGCCGTACACATTCAGACGGTCGCACACAAGATAGGTGAACGCCACCGAAAAGAGCGCTATTGCAATCAGGCCCAGAATGCCCGTCAGCCTTTTTTTGCCTTTTTCGCCGCAGCGCTCCATCGCCTCCGCGATAATAAAGCTCAAAAGCAGGGCTATAACGGCCGAGGCCGCCATAAAAGCCATGAGCGGCGCAAAGCCGGTTTCAAAGAAATTGCCGAGCCTTCGCCAGCGAATAACTCCGATCAGCCGCAGAGCAAGATAGGAAATGCCCTCCGCTGCGGCGAACACAACTGGAAACGCAAACAGAACGGTTTTATTTATAAACGCCTTTTTCCTGTTTATTGCCGCAAGCACGAGCGAGAGCAGGGCAATCACAAGGGGCAGGGCCGCGGCGACCCGGCAGAAGATCTTGACCGTTATATAATCGCCGAAATCATACATACTGAAGGCTTGAAACGCTAAAAATGTGAGCGCTGCGGCAGTAACGAGCAAAACGAACACGTATGATATGCCTGAGATCTTCTTTTTCATATTTAAATTTCGTATTTCCCTCTTAAAAAATTTTGATAGGTTTCATTTTATCATAAACAGCGGCTTTTAAAAAGTCCTTTTTGATACGTTCTTATTCTATATTGTTTGTGTTGAAAAAAGTTCAGTATATACCACGCAGTCATGAGCAAAACTCCGGCTTTGCATTTTTTCTATGGCAAAGCGGTTTTATTTGCAGCTCTCCACCTCAAAGGTAACGTAATAGCTTGTGGAGCTGTGGGTATGCATCGCGCCGCTTACGGCAGGGTTCCCGCGCGCATAAACGCTCGTGCGCTTAGAAACCACCGCCGCAGGCACGGTGAGGCGCGGGGAATTGTTTTTTTATTCGATCTGGAAATGCCCTTCGCCTATGGATTCAATATTATTTCGCGTAACTAAGTAGCAAAAAATACTTTTAATATCCTCACTGAACGCAACAACAAACATAAAAATCGCAGATGAATGAAAATGCGGTAGGATTTCTCTAGCATAATCTATATCAAGCTCTGAAAGCGATTTTTCGCCGTTTGGATGAGTGTGCACAAAGCCGCAAAAGCGTATTCCCGCCTGTCTCCAATCATGAACCACGTGGTTCAAGTAATCGATATTCGGCACATATTCGGAATAACCGGAAAAAAGCGGGGAGGCATCGCGGATAAAAACAGGTGAACTGCCAAATCCGAGAATACCGCCCTGCTCACAGTTACATCGGGCGAAGGAATTGCATATATGACTAAGATACTCGGCATCCGTAAGGGCTTTCCTTGCCTTTTTAAGCCATTCTCTTCTGTTGGTCATTCGTGTAAATAGTGTATGCAAGCCTCATCGGGCTCAAAACAGTCATCACGGTATTGACAAAATACCAAATGCAAATCAGGCCTCCACCTGCCGTGCAAGCAATTGCCGCAGCATGATTCGCACTTTCCGGTAAGCGATTCTCTGCGAAGCAGCATTTGCGGAGTTCCGTTTCGAAGCTCAGGCTCCACATAAAGCGAAGCTGCGAGCCATTGAAGTGCTCTCTTAATCGTCCGCATCACGACATCCGTCATCGGGTTCATAATAGTGCTTGCGCTTATTACACCACACCTGCTCGCGTTGAGCATCCCACTCGCCCCAGCGACTACATGAGCCACAACGCGTCCAAGCGCCAAAGAACGAACCAAACCTTCCGGAAGGAATCCGATAATCAGCGGAACAGCGAACGCCTTTTCTGATTCTTCGAGCATTAGTGCTCAGGCAACGATAGTTCTTCATAGTTTTTGTCCTTTCTGCAATCAGCATTGATTTTTAAGGCAATGATTCAAGGAATCAAGCCTTATAAAAGGATTATATCATTTACCCATTCTTTTGTCAACTATTTTAATACTCAATTCAACCATAATGATATGCTTTTGGTATAAACTAAACCCTAACGGAGGTATTATTATGGTCAACTTCGGAGAAAAGCTGCGCGAATTGCGAACCTCATTCGGCATGACGCAATCAGAGCTTGCCTCGCGTTTGCGTGTAACAAAATCAGTGGTAAGCTACTACGAGCTGCACGAGCGCACACCTTCGCCGGACGTGCTGATAAAGCTTGCCGACATCTTCCACGTTTCCACCGACTACCTCCTTGGGATAGAGCAAAGGAAGGTCGTAGACGTTTCCGGCCTAAGCGAAGCCGATATAAAGCTGATACTTATGACCGTTGAAGCTCTGAGGGAGAAAAACAGAATTAACGAATAAAAGAGCGACCGTGGATCGTCGCTCTTTTTTAGTGTTTTTTTGTAATGCTATACTGCGCCCAAGGCTCGGTGTGCGCAGTTTTCAGCTTGCCAAAGCGCGGCAAGGCAGCAAGAGTCAAAAAGGAAGCTTAACCCCTTTCAAACCCAAGATACCTCGTGCCCTGGAAGGTGAGCATACCGATATCGCCCTCGGCGAGCATTCCGAACTCGCGCCCGTCAACGTGCAGCTCCATCCTATCGCCGCTCTCCACCTCGAATGTAACATAATAGGTGGTGTGGTGGCTTGTGTGATGCATCGCGCCGCTGCCGGTATTGTGCATGTGCGAAGAAACGTTCGTGCGCTTTGAAACCACCGAAGCGGGAACAGTCAGGCGCGGGGAATGATTGTTTTTATTCCATTGCGCGATCCCCCTGATCGCGGCAAAGACCACTACGCCAAGTATGGAGAAGAAAGCGATGAAAAAGATCGTTTCAAATACGGCAAAAGAATTGCAGCCGCCAAAGCCCATAATTACCTCCGAAAAGTATTTTCCATATTCGTGTTCGGCGCGGCATTATCCGCCGCCGCTCACCGCCCGCAAAACAAATTGTAACATAAATAAAATCGCCCGTCAATAAAAAAGCTGTTTTATTGAAGCTGCCCCTTTAAGCCGCTCCCCCGCGATCCTCATTTATCGCAGGGGGAACGGTCATATTATCGGTAAAGCCCTTTTAAATCGCTCTCGCGCTCTGCCGCTCCAGCGTAACAATGAGCGCACCTTTAACGCTTCCCGATAGTGTTACGAAGTCGGTGATAACGGATACCACGCGCCAGCCTTCGCGGGCAGCTTCGTTAATGGCATCCTCCAGCTCCTTGACCTTCGGCTGAATCACCTTATACTCAAACATAGTTTTCATCCTGTCAATATTACTGTTTATTATTCCGGCAATTGCCATATCCCCGCATCCGCGTCACTCCGCCGCCGGAGCCTCGCTTAAGCACTCGGCGATAAAGGCTGAAATATCCTTCGGGGCGTCCTTTCCCATTTTTATATCGCAGATCACTTTTGCGATTGCAGCAATCGCATTTCGGTTTCTGTTCGGCTGAATCTGCTTTGCGGTAAGCTCTGTCCAAAGCGCCGGAGCTTCCCCGAATTGATCCCCAAACAGCTTTTGGACCCTCGGTGAATCATAGGCGGCAATGACCAGATCCGCGATGCTTTGCCTCTCGTCCGGAGCAAGGCAGTCATCCGAACCCTCATCCTGCGGCTGAAGAAGTGACCATGAGATCGGTCTTTCCAAATCGCCTCCCGCACTCTTTTCGGCTGCGGCGCGAGGGTAGAGCTCGTTTATCTGCTCTGCAAGCCGGAGCGACTTCTCCGGAATGATGCGTCCGTGATCAAAGGGAAACGCCGCAAGCGCCTTATGATAGCGGGTGAGGATAAGCGCAGTGATAAGAAACGGATGCTCTTTAGGTGCGCGCAGCTTTAAAAGAAGCGGATCGAACAGAATCGCCTGATAATAGTTTTGCGAAAGACAGTCGGCGGCAACTCTTGTTCCGAAGTGCATTCGGGCGCGGGTTTCCATGTAATAGCTCGGCCATCCCCGATAGCTGTTTTTGCCCTCGGTTTGCGCCAGCATCGCAAAAATGGCGTTATAGCTGCGCTTAAAAATAGAATCAATGGCCGCTGCGTTTTTTATGCTTTGCAGCTCCTTGGGCAATCTGCGGATCAGCCATGAGGAATACGTGCTGCAGCTCTTTCCAATGCCGTAATTCCTGATCGCTTCTCCGCCAAATCCGCAAAACTGCAGGCACGGAACCACCTTTTTCCCGCCTGATTTATATATTATTTTCTCAAAGAAAATGGTTTCCAGCGCTCTTTCCGATCTGCTTTCAACAGTCGGGCATCTCCGATGCTTATTCCGTTCCGGTTTTTCATTCAGAGCAAATCCGAATTCATTTGCGATTCCGGAGGCGATTCGGTAATCCTCTTCGTGCTCAACGTTGGAGCGATAGCTCATTCGATCGCCGATACACGCGCTCAGGATCGGAGCGAGCACCATGCGCGTATCAAAGCCTCCGCTCAGATCCGCTGCGAGGATGCCGGGCCAGGTTCGGGCGGCGCGGGCAATGAACGACGCCCACTTATCATGCCATGCGTCAAGGATCAAAAGCCCCGCCTCCGAGTCAACGCGGATTATGCCCTCATTCAAGCTTCGCATTCTCAGCTTCGGCGCGGAACCGTCAGGTTCGATGAGCACCGTAACGCGCCTGTCAAGCAGCCTGATCTCGCGGATGATCGTCTCCCCGTACGTATAGGCGCCGATGCCATCTGCAAGGAAGGCTTTTGCATACCCCTCATTCAAGCTGAGCTTATGATCGGTCTTCAGATAGTCAAGAAGCTTATTGAAGCTGTTTGAAAGCGCCCAATAATCGCCGTTTTGATAGAGATAGAGTCCGAAGCAGCCGATGGAATCCTGGGAAATCTCCATTCCGTGCGGCGTGCGCCGAACCAAAACCCAGGCTCCCGTCGCATTTTGAATGTCAAAGCTCGGGCAATCGCCGGTAAACATGCCCTCGCTCGTTACACAGAAGCCGTACAGGCGCGGTTCAATGGCGTTCAAATGCTCGGAATCAAAGAGAAAATGTGCTGCATTGTTCAGCATAATGCTTCCTCCCCTTCTCGCTGGAAATGTTTTTCCAATCAGTATACCATGCTTTCGGCATTCAGTCAAAACCATTATGCGCCCGATCCGTCCCCCGCGCTCCGGCGGAGGACGGACACGCTTCGGGGTTCAATTCGGCTTCAGAGCGCCGTGCCGTTTTTCTCGCGCTCAAGCGTAACAATGAGCGTACCTTTAAAGCTTCCCGATAGTGTCACGAAGTCGGTTATAACGGATACCACGCGCCAGCCATCGCGGGCGGCTTCGTTAATGGCATCCTCCAGCTCCTTGACCTTCGGATGAATCACCTTATATTCAAGCATTTTTTATTCCTCCGTTGGGGCGTTCTCGCCCGTTGCTGCGGGTTCAGCTTCGAGCACCGTTTCCACGGCCGCCTTCGCATCGCCCTGAACTGTCAGATTGCGATTTACCTTCGCATCGTAGGTTTCGGCCTTCATAACGTCCACAAGGTCGAGGCCGGTGACCTCCTTCATGGTTTCGATGGTGCGGGCAAGCACGCTCGGCACGAAGCCGCCCATGCTGTCCACGCCGCTCTTGCCGTGGCCGCCGTCGATGATCGTGACCTTATCGATGGACTCAAGGGGCTTGGCGATGGAAGCCGCCATTTCGGGCAGAGCCTTAACGATCATTTCCATCATCGCCGCCTTGCCGTACTTCTGCATGGCATCCGCCTTCCTCTCAAGCGCCTCGGCCTCCGCTATGCCGCGGGCTTCGATGGCCTTTGCCTCGGCTTCGCCAACGGCGCGGATACCCGCCGCTTCCTGTGTTTTTGCAAACAGATCCGCTTCGGCCTGCACCTTGCGGGCTTCGGCTTCCTTCTCGCGCTCGAATTTCTCCGCTTCTGCGCGGCGCTGACGCTCGAAGAGCTCCGCTTCCGCCTTCTGCTGACGGGCGAACTTCTCCGCCTCAGCCTTCTTTTTGATCTCCGCTTCGAGCGTTTGCTCGGTCACCTCAACGTCCTTGCGCTTCAGCTCGATCTCGCGCTCCTGGCGGGCGATGTTTGCGTTCGCGGATGCGACCTCGATGCTCTTGCGCTGCTCCTGCTGCTGAATTTCATAAGCGGCATCGGCCTCGGCCTGCTTGATATCGCTTGCCCTCTTGAGCTCGGCTTCACGGATGCGAAGCTCGTTCCGGCGGGAAGCGATCTCGGTCTGTGCCGCAACCTGAGCCTCGTTTGCAACGCGCTTTGCCTCGGCTTCTGCTATCGCCACGTCGCGCTCGGCCTGCGCCTTTGCGATGGAGGCATCCTTCTGGATCTGGCTCATATTGTCCTGACCGAGAGCCACGATCAAGCCCTTTTCATCCTCGATCTTCTGGATATTGCAGGAGATGATCTCCACGCCAAGCGCGTTCATATCGGTCTGCGCCTTCTCCTGAACCTCGTCGCCGAATTTCTTTCTATCGGTGTTCAGCTCCTTGAGCTTAACGGTGCCGATGATCTCGCGCATATTACCCTGAAGCGAGTCGGTCAGCGCCTCGGCAATCGCGGCTTCGGACATATTGAGGAAGTTTTTCATGGCGATCTTGATGCCCTCGGGATCGGTCTTGAGGCGCACCTTGGCAACCGCATCGATGTCCACGCCGATGAAGTCGAGCGTGGGCACATAGCCGTTGGTCTTGATATCGATGCTGATCTGCTTTAGAACCAGCGTATCCTTCCTCTCAAGGAAGGGCAGCTTGATGCCGGAGCGGCCGATCAAGATCTTCGGATTCTTCTTAACGCCCGAGATGATGTATGCCTTGTCCGGCGGCGCTTTAACATAGCCGCTGACGAGAATTGAAACAACGCCGACAGCCGCAGCTGCGCTCGCACCGTACATAAGAATGCTGTTCATAGTTTTCTCTCCTTGTTCTGAATGGTTTAACACAAGAGTTTTGCGCGCTCACTCCTTATGTTTATGCCTATATCTTACCGCAAATACCGCGCTTTTTCGAGGGAAGCCGAACGGTGAAACGCCTTCCTATTTCCGCATTTGGTGCGAAATAAAGCGCGCTAATTCGCGCCCGCTTCTTCCCAAAATCGCACGGGTAGTGTATAATCTACTTATAATAATATGAAGCCGGAGGTCAAAATGGGCAAGCGTTCCACGAAGGAGAATAAGAACATTTATCAAACGAGCCGCGAAACGGCGGGGCTTTCGCGCGAGTCGGCGGAGGAGGTGCTCGGCTTTGTTTCGGCTGACCGCATAGAGCGCATCGAGAGCGGCAGAAGTATGCCGCACCCGGACGAGGTGCTTGCTATGGAGCAGGGCTATAAGAATCACGAGCTATCCAATTATTACTGCACCAACGAATGTCCGATAGGCAAAAAATACGTTCCAAGGGCGAAGCTCAAGCCCCTGCCGCAGCTGACGGTGGAGCTTTTGGCTGCGCTGCACGATATGGAGGACGAGGAGCGCAATATCATCGATATTGCCCGCGACGGCAGGGTGAACGCCTTTGAGCGGGAGCGGTTCGATGCGATACTTGAAAAGCTCGTTTCGCTCGACCGCACGATATCGGATATGCGGATATGGATCGAGCACGCGCTCTCGAGCGGAAAGATGGATGAGGCCGATCGCCTCTCCTCGCCGTAAGGGCTCCTGCGGAGGGCATCTTGAGAAAAATGCTTCGATTAACTACGCCGCTCGCCGCGGGGGCTCCTGAGAAAAAAGCTGCGATCAACTTCACTTTTTTCTCTTGTACAACATGGATTAATGCAGGAAATGCAAAGGTGGTTTTGCATTTCCTGCCTTTTGTTCGCCACGGGGTAAATCGACATGGCGGTTATTACGCTATGTACCCGATTGATACTATCCGCGTTTCCTCAGCGCATTTGCAACGGCGATAACAACGCCGAACGCAACACCGGCTACGGGCCAGATTATCCAGCTTCGATGCCAGCGCCCCGTAATGAAGCTGTATGCGAGGAAGATCGCGGTAACAGAGCCCCAATAGATGCTTGAAAGCAGGTCATTTTGCCTGTTCTCGGCCTTCTTTTGGCGCGTATAATCGCCGTCCTCAAGCAATATTTGGAAACTGCCCCAAACGATCGAGGCGCGAACGATCAAGTAAACGCCCAGGGCAACGAAAAGCAGCAAACAGGCGGCTGCAACGGCATGTGGGAATTCGTTTGCCGATTTATCCTCGCCGCCGAAGAAAAACATAGCGATGAAAAGCGGCAGAGCGGCGACAACGCAAAGCACAACGCCGAGCGCGATATGCGTATTGAAGCTATGGCGAAACTTTTCGCGGCGATCGCGCACGATGCCGTCCACGCCGTAACTCGTTTCGATACTTTCCTTTGAAAGATACTCGAATTTCGAAGCACGAAGACCTTGAATTATAAACAGAGCAACCGCCCCGCCGATCAAAAGCAGCATTGCGGCAAGCCCGATTCCCGTTACCTGCTGCTCCGAAAGCGCGATCAAGCCGTGTTCCTGCGCCGAAGAAAGCACGATCAGCAGTATTGGCGAAAGAATACACATCAAAACGCCAAGCGCGACCCTGCGCGACGAGCGCTCCCGATGCTCAAGAAATGCAGCGGCTTCCTCCATTGAAACGGAGCGAACGCTGCCGCCCTCGCTGCTTTCTTGGAGCTCGGCGGGAACGGCAGTTGAAAGCTCGAGCTCATCCTTCAGCAGAAAGTCGGTGGAAACGCCGAATATCTCCGAGAGCTTCAGCACCCTGTTCATATCGGGCACGGCCTGTGCGCTCTCCCATTTTGAAACAGCCTGCCTGCTCACTCCGAGCTTGTCGGCAAGCTCCTCCTGCGACCAGCCGTTCTTCTTTCTCAGTTCAATGATCTTATCCGCTAATATCATAGCGATCCTCCTTTCGGTTTCATCTCCGATATTCTTCACGGAACTTCGTCCGTTGGCATGATTTTACAAAAAACAGCGGTTGCGCACCACCAAGTTTGGCTTGAAATTGCGCAACCTGCGGGTGCAATTGTTATTTTAGCATATCTTCGGCGGATGTCAAAGGACGAAGCCTTCATTTTTATACTGCGATATAAAAACCGATGCCCCAAATACCGGTCTCTTTTTGAACCGTATTTGAAGCATCGATTCTTTGATCTTGTTTGGTTGCGTCAGCCGAGCGCTCAGCCTTCAACGACCCTGTACAGCCTTATATTGCCCTGGCTCTTTGAAGTGGTGTATCTTCCGTTGCTGTAGGAAAGGAAGAAATAACCGTCGCTGTCGACCTGGTTGTCGAGCGCGCCGCCGGAATACTTCCATGCAACGCTTGATGTGGTGGGTGCAAGGTACTGCGCGGAATCGAGTCCCATATACCTGTTGTTTCCGGTGCTTCTGAAGGTATAGCCGTAGTACGAGCTGCCGTCCGCATACCAGGTGATGGAAGCAATGCTTGTTCCCGAAGGCATTGTGAGTGTGCCATTGCTGTTCACTGTAACCTTAACGGGGTTGAGGTAACGGTTGCTTGAAACAACGCTGTTGCCGACCGCATAGCCGGTGCTGCCGGAGATGGAGTTTTCCGCAACGATGACGTACTTTTCGCCGGGCGTGATGTAGGATGCCAGCTCATAGGAAACGGTCGGAGCGGGTGCGGGAGTGGGCGTGGGAACGGGGGTGGGATTGGGGTTGTAGTTTTGAGTGTATGTCGCTAAAACATAGGTGTTTGCGACGATATAGTTGAACGATCTGTCCCAACCGGCGAAGGTATAGCCGTAGCGGGTGGGATTTGCTGGAGCTGTCGCCGCCTTGCCGTAGGCGACCTGCTGCGTTTTGAGGATCCTGCCGTCCCAATCCTTGAAAGTCACGGTGTAGGTAGGCTGCGGGTTAGGTGCCGCATCATTCGAAACCTTGTACAGGCTGACTGAGCCGGAATTCTTTGAAGTGGTGTATTTTCCGTAGGAATAGGAAAGGTAGTAGTAGCCCGCAGAGTCAATCTGATTATCGAGCGCACCTGCTGAGGTGTATTTCCACGAAACGCCCTGATTGGACGGATAGAGATACTCCGCCTGATCAAGACCCATGTTCTTGCTGTTGCTTACGTTCTTGAAGGTATAGCCGCTGTAGGCGTTTCCCGATGCGATCCATGATATATCGCTGATATCGGACCTTGTAAGCACGATGCGGCTGCCACTCATTGTGACAGCAACAGGGGTGAGATAACGGTTGTTCGACACCATGGTATTGCCTACGGCATAGCCCATTGTGCCGTTGATGGAGTTGTCAGCAACGATGATGTACTCGCCGCCGTCTTCAATATATTCAGCAGGTTCAAGCATGATTTCGTTCTCTTCGTCTTCCCAGCCGCCGAAGCCGTTGGAAATAACGGTTATAGTTGAACTTCTGTTATAGTCAATGTTCGCAACATTGTCATGAACAGTTGCGAACAGGGTCGTGGTTCCGACTCCAAGTGCGACCACGGTTCCGGCTTCATCAACGATTGCGATGGAAGGGTCTTCGGTGTTCCAAGTGACGGTGTAATCGGCATCTGCGGGCTGAACGGTAAGAAGATTCGACTGGATATCATACTGCTCAATTTCCGCATTGTCGAGGGTAACGGCGGTTATCGCTGCGGCATCCGGCGGGTCGATAAGCGTCCAACCACAGTTGACCTCCTGCGGGCCGTCGGGATTCTCGGGGAAAGCGTCAACGGCGCTCATGAGGATGGGCCATGCCGGCGGATCACCGAAGGGGTCAGCTTCACCGCAGATATTTTTCATGGTGCGCATGGCTTCGGCAACGGTTGCGCCTTCCTTCATCTCAGTCCAGAAAGTGGCGCCGTAGCGTCCCTCCGCCACGAAGGTAACTGCCTGAGAATAGCCGTAAACGGCCGCTGCACCGGCGTTGAGAAGCGCAGTACCGGTCGTACCGCCGCCCTCAGCCCTCATGCCTTCACACATGGCCAGCCAAACGAAGCAATCGCCGAGATTGCGGTTGACATGATTCTGAATATAGCGGCCATCGATATAAGCGGAGTTACCCGATCTGACAGCCCAGCCGTTGTTGTAATCGTTTACGGTTATGCCGTTGGAAGTGGTGAGACAGATATAGGTCGAATTGCCGTTCATAACACCGTGGCTGTCGACGAGAACAACGCCCTTGTTGGTGAAGTTGCGCGCAATAGCGGGTCCCGTCGCGCCAACACCCTGAACGAGGGTGAAATTGCCGCCGGTAACGTTTGCGATGGATTGAGCCTCAAGCCTGTACTGGTCGGTGAAGGAGGCGTCAAATCCGTAGTAAGGTCCGATAAGAAGAACGTTGGGAGACTGGGGAGCGCGGGTAGCTTCGCCGTTTCCCTTAACGAAAACAAAGCATTCATTTTCGGGAATTGCGTCGGCGCCCTGCGTCAGCTCGTTGCGCAAACGGTAGTTGTAGGAACAGGCCATACCGTCAACGGTGAAAAAGAAGCCATCCTCGGAAAAATCTGAGAAGCTGTCTTTATCCACAGAGTCAAGATTGAGAGCCGTCTGATAAACATACTGAATAACATCCGGCTTGGAAACTTTACGGACTGCGAGCGCTTTGGCTTCAGCGGAATCAAGAGCTGCCCAAACATAGTCGAGCTTGTGCATCTGCCGTGCTTCACGTGTCACGGCACGCGCACCGTCTGCGAGGGAGAGTACGGGCACAGCTGCAATCAACATAATGATGACAAGAGCTGCGGCGAGGAATTTGCGGATCTTCATCTAAAGACCTCCTTATGAATTTTGTTGACAACAGAAAACACGAATAGTATACCAAGCGAGGAGATGGCATTTAATACGGTAGCTTACTGCCGCAACAAAATCAATATATCACCTCAGAAGAGCGTTGTCAACAAAAAACGAACAATTTCGGCAATATATTTTTTACCTCAAGTAATATCCAAATCTAACATACAAACATTGCAGGTTTGGCATCCATGCATAGTTACATTACAGGAATTGCATAAAGCGCTGAATTCCCTGCAAATCACCGCGGAAACTTAAGAGAAATATGCTTAGATCAACTTCGCATATTTCTCCTTATGTTCGGTAAAAACTACGGCTTGCTCAGCATTTTCTGCCTTTACAGCAAAGCAAAAGAGCGACCCCTTTGAGTCGCTCCCAAACCTTGGAGTAATGAATACTATGGCTTAACGCCGTAACTAAGCTGATAATACTTATCAAACTGCGTTTCAAAGGCAGCTATGTAATAATGAAAGGGTGTGCCCTCTGCCTCTCCAAAAGCTTGACCGTTAACAAAGAGAAGATCATCATAAACTATAATTTCAACTTCAGTTCCCCCGAGGAAAACTTCTTCATCGTTGAAAACAAGGCGGTAAATCCAACTGTCAGGATTGCGCTCATCTAATGAACTCGCAGCAGGAACTAAAGGCAGAACTGCAATGGCAGTGGGAAGAAACTGCAAATCATATTTCAAAAGGATTGATTTGTCAGCACCGTTCTTCTCAAACACAGCGCAACGCGCTTCCTTCATAGCATCTGCATAGTAGGAATAGCCTTTGGGCCGCGGCTTGAAGTAGAGCTGATTGTAAAACCTAATGGCTGCAAAGCTAAGCATCGCAATTATCAAACAAAGAACGAAAATCACAATGATCAACACTTGCTCGCGAACAGTTAGTTTTGATGATTTATTTATGGACATATTCTTATATTTGTGGGCACAGATCCGCCCGGAGTTTTTACTGTGGTGTGAACGTCAACTCTTCCAAGAACAGTACGTATCTTATAGTCAACAGCATCATACTGTCGAACCGTTTCCAACGCTCCTACCGCCGTCTATCGGAGCAGATTCATGACCTCTCAAAAACTGCCATAGGAATAATCTGAAGTTTCAGATGTATCCGGAAGGTTCTCAGAAATCTTATTTAAAACAGCTTCAATATTTTCAGTGATATCGCCGCAAAAGAAGAAGTCATAATCATGCATTCCACTTCCGCACGAAAAAGAAATCGAAGCAAACATATCCGATTCCGTGAATGTAATCTCCGCAATAATTGTATGCTTATGACACTCGTCAACATTAATTCTGCGGTGTTGCCCAACATCAAAGACTTCACCATTATCGGTAATATAAATCTCGCCCTCATACGTGCCGTAATATCCGGAAACTCCCTTATCAGCTAAAATGCGCTCGGCCTGCCCGCAGAGAATAACAGATATATCCTCGCCGTCATAGTTCATGTTTAGTTCCGCTTCTGTTTTATCAGAGCTGATTCGAATCCGCGAGCGGGTGTCCTTAGACTTAGTCAGAGCATTTGGAGTCAAAATAGCTTCAGACACTTCAGCGCTATACATTAAGTCTTTTTCAATATAGCATGAGCTGAGATTCCCATTCTCTTGATGATGAGCTTCAGAATAAATCGGATTCGCATTAACAAGCGAAACCGTTGCGAGAACAACCGATAATGCCGTTGTAAAGATTTTTACCATAAACACCTTTTTGCCTTATCAATAAAAGGGAAGATGCATTAACATCTTCCCCTTTGGGATCCGGCAGCTGCCTATCCTCCCATGCCGTCTCCAGCACAGTACTGTCGGTGTATGTGGGCTTAACTTCTGTGTTCGGAATGAGAACAGGTGGGACCCCACAGCTTAACCACCGGAAATATGTGGTACCGTAAGCTCAAGGCTTACTTTCAGCACCTTGATAACTGCATAAAGAATGTTGATCGTAAATTCACTCAGATCAAGCCCTCGACCTATTAGTACCGCTCAGCTGCGTACATTACTGCACTTCCACCTGCGGCCTATCAACCATGTGGTCTTCATGGGGTCTTACTCCTTGCGGATGGGAGATCTAATCTTGAAGTCGGCTTCACGCTTAGATGCCTTCAGCGTTTATCCGATCCGTACTTGGCTACCCAGCTATGCCGTTGGCACGACAACTGATACACCCTTGGTACGTCCATCCCGGTCCTCTCGTACTGAGGACAGCTCTTCTCAAATCTCCTGCGCCCACGATGGATAGGGACCGAACTGTCTCACGACGTTCT
>JAFPWD010000014.1 GCA_017395105.1 Clostridia bacterium | reverse complement strand
GCTGCGGTAGAAGGATGCTCCTTGCCGAGCACCTTTTCTTTTATCGCCAGCGCCTTTTCATAATAATCAAGCGCCTGCTTGTAATCGCCCATATCGCTATACAATCCGGCGATATTATCATAGGTCGCTGCGGTATCGGGATGCTCCTTGCCGAGCACCTTTTCGTCTATCGCCAACGCCTTTTCATAATAATCAAGCTCCTGCTTGTAATCGCCCATATCGCTATACAATACGGCGATATTATTATAGGTCACTGCGGTAGAAGGATGCTCCTTGCCGAGCACCTTTTCACTTATCGCCAAATCCTTTTCATAATAATCAAGCGCCTGCTTGTAATCGCCCATAGCCTGATACAATCCGGCGATATTATTGTAGATCGTTGCTGTATCGGGATGCTCCTTGCCGTGCACCTTTTCTTTTATCGCCAGCGCCTTTTCATAATAATCAAGCGCCTGCTTGTAATCGCCCATATCGCTATACAATAGGGCGACATTATTATAGGTCGTTGCGGTATCGGGATGCTCCTTGCCGAGCACCTTTTCGTCTATCGCCAACGCCTTTTCATAATAATCAAGCTCCTGCTTGTAATCGCCCATATCGCTATACAATACGGCGATATTATTGTAGGTAGTTGCGGTAGAAGGATGCTCCTTGCCGTGCACCTTTTCTGCTATCGCCAACGCCTTTTCATAATAATCAAGCGCCTGCTTGTAATCGCCCATAGCCTGATACGCCAATGCTATATTGCTATACAACTCGCCTATATCCGGATGCTCCGCATCAAGAAGCTTGCGCTGTATTTTCAGCGCGGCCTTGAGCAGCGTCAGCGCATCGGAATACCTTGCTGCAGCATAATAGCCTTTTGCTCTGTTTGAAAAAGAAATCGCCCTCGCGAGAAGCCGTGTTTTTGATTCCGAAAAATCAATTTGAGGCGGCTCAACGCCCTCGCTCATGTCAAAGGGCATATTCAGCTCTTCTATCAAATACTCTTGATCGGGCAGCTCATCCTCAAATGAAAGGCTCAGGCGCACATAAGAAATAAAGTCAAGTGCACCTCGGTTCAGCCTTCTTTGCGCATCCTCTGTCATGAAAAAAACGATGTTCTTCTTTTCGCGGGCAAGCATATCGCGGCTGAAATTAAGATTCTCAATATCCTCGTTTTCGGGGATCGCAAGCTGGAAATTAAGCAGAAAATACGCCCTTTTATCGGGCGCATTCTCTATAGCCAAAGCAAGCTTTGAATATGAATAAGGCTTTTCCTCCCTGCTGTAATCATAAACAAGGATATTTGAATAATCATACCGCCTTGCTATTTCTCGCTGCATTCGCGAGGAAGCGGTAACTATGAAAAAGCCGTATTCGGAATCGCTTAGTATCCAGTTCAGGCTTTCAAAACCGAGAATATTATCCTTCATTTGTTTCGAACTCCTGTTCATTTTCCCGATTCCATTCCGCAAGCTCGGGGTGATCCTTCATAAAGTCGGCAACAAGGGGATGAACCTCTCTCCATACCCTGTCCTTATCCTTATACTCGAGCACCGCACCCGCCTGCATCATTTTAAGCAGCTTCGCTCTGTTTTTGATGGCCACTCTATTTCCTTTCAGAATATCGGACAAAAAAGCATAATCATCGCCCTCTATGCGGTCGATTATCGCGCTCTTTTTTTCACCAAGCGCTATCAGAGCAACATCCTTGTTTATTTTTTCATTTCCTCTACGGCTTGAGATTCGTGATGCCGTGTTTATGGCGGTAAACAGGTTTCGCAGTGAACCGCCCGTTTTTTCAATGAGCAGATTTATCACGCCCTTTGCAAAAAGCGATTCGTCTGCGCGCTTTTTAATTATTTCTTTTACTGAGGCAAAACCTTTCCTACAGTCCGTTCCATCGTAATTCTTCAGCTTGACCATCGGCATGCGAACCTCTTTGAAAAATGCGTTCATCTCCGCAAACTCCGGCTTATAAAAATATGCGATGGGGAAGGTATAGATAACGGGAAAGCTGACACCGGTGAGCTGCTCGCCGTGTCCCGAAAAAACAGTCCATTTATTGCCCTTATCCAAATCCTCAAAGATCAATATCGGCTGCTTTCCTGAATTGCTATCGGTTATGCTGTCCGCAAGAAGCCTCATTGCTTGCAGCCATTCGCTGCTGTTTTTTCTGACAACCTCCCTGTACACCGTTCTTTTTTCATCGTTGTATTTTAAATTTGATTTTACTCCGCCAAAGAAATGAAGCAGCTTCAACAATTTCGGCGTTTCAGCCTTCGCTCCCGCTTCAATCTCTGCTGAAAGCTCATCACCGATCTTCTCTTCTTTCTCTATCGATGTTCGCCAAAAACTGTAGATAAGCTCAATGATATCAGAATCGCCGCAGCCCTTTTCATTTGCTATGCTCACAAGAGCATCGCCCATAAGAATGAGCACATCGGTGTAATCAATGTTTTGAGCGTTTATCTCCATATCGCATCTGATTACTTTTGTGGGATAGCCTTCATTATTCAGCCTGCATGCCATTCTGTTCAATTCCGTGCTTTTTCCGCAGCCTCTATGACCAAGCAAAAGAAAGGCATTGCGGCTCTTTGGCTTCCTGCAGTCATCATAAATATTTTCGATGGGATTATTGCCCTTATCGCCCGTGCGAATCTCCATCGTTTCCTCGTAAAACTCCTGCATGTCATCCGCCTCAAGCGCCTCCGGCATAAAAGCATTTGGAATTTCCCGAATATTGGTTGCGTATTTCATATTCTCACCTCATAAAATCAAGTATTCACATTATATCATGCCTCAAAAAAGCATGCAATATAAAAAACAAATTTCGTGCTATTCTGCCTGTTGAGCATCATTCCCTCATTTTTCCGCTGATCTCCCAAAACGCCACGGCGCTCGCTGATGCAACGTTCAGCGAGTCCACGCCGTGGAACATCGGTATTTTAACGGTATAATCGCAGGCTTTTATAGTTTCCTTATCGAGTCCCGGCCCTTCCGCGCCGAGCAGCACGGCGAGCTTTTTCTCGTTTTTCAGCGCGGCATCTGAAACCGAAACGGAGTTATCATCGAGCGCCATCGCCGCCACCTTGAAGCCGAGAGCCTGCAAAACAGAAATATCGGCGCGGTTTTTGGCCGTTTCCATGCAGGGCAGCACCGTCCAAGGAATTTGAAACACCGTGCCCATGCTGACTCGCGCGGCTCTGCGATTCAGCGGATCGCAGCAGTTTGCGCCAACTAGAACCGCATCCATTCCGAGCGCGGCGGCGGAGCGGAAGATCGAGCCGATATTCGAAGCATCGCTCACGCCCTCCATAACGGCTATGCGCTCCATGCCCGAAACGAGCTCCCTTACCTCGGGCAGAGCCTTCCTTTTCATCGCCGCAAGCATTCCGCGCGAGAGGTGAAAGCCCGTTATGCCCTCAAAAACCGCCGTATCCGCAACGAAAACGGGCGTTTCTCCGATAATGCCGCCAAGGCTCGCCTCGGTTTGGCGAAGAAGCCCCGCCTCGGTCAGAATCGAAACCGGCTCATACCCCGCCTCCATCGCGGCAAGCGCCACGTTCGGGCTTTCGGCTATGAACAGCCCCTCGCCCTCGCCCGCCCTCTTGAGCTGCGCTTCGGTCAGCCTCGCATAGGGCGCAAGCGCTTCGTTTTCAATGCTTTTTATCTCGATAATATTCATATTAGGTCGTTTTTCGTGCTCCGAGCGGTCATTTGCCCTTTTTGAAGTACACCTCGCCGTTCACCATGACCGTTTCATGGTCGGTTATCAGCTTCTCGCCGCCGCATAAAAAGAAATACGCATGGCAGCGCTCCTTATCCTCGTAGCTTTCAAGCGGCAGGGTATGGTCGTTATAAATCGAGGAAAGCGTTTTGAGAAAGCGCTCTCTCCCGCTTTCATCGAGCTTTTCATAGAATCTTCGTGCAAAAAGCCCCTCTATGGGCTCGGCTCGGCGCTTCAGCTCTTTATCGGTTTTCTCGCGATCGACGGGAAGCCTCGAGCTGCTGAGCGGGTTTTGGAAGCCAAGGCTTGACTCCGCCCTTTCAAGCAAGCTCTCATACTCCTCGAGCAGCGCGAGCGCGCCGTCATTTCGCGAATCAAGCTCCCTTATCTCGGGAACGAGCGCGCAGGCATCGTCATAGATTCTCTCGGAGGAAGCGGGGGTTGCGTAAAGGAAGCCCCAAAAATCCACATAGCTTTCGTTAAGCTTTTGAAGCACGGTGCGCACAAGCTCGCGGGTCTCGGCGCTTGCTTCCGTGAGTGAAGCTTCCTCGGGCTTATCGCAGGATAAAAAACAGGGAACGGCTGCAGCAAACGCCGCGATAAGAAGCAGTGCAATAAGTCTTTTCATGCAAGCTCTCCTTTCAAAGCTATCGGGATATCCTTCCATTTTCCATTATACCAAACAAAGCCTTGCGCGTAAAGCCAAAACCGAAAATCGCCCAAGCTGAGCTCGAGCGACCTTCGGGGTTTCAGAAAAATATTAAGTTGTTATCAAAAGGCGAGACCTTTGGTCTGCGCACTAATGATCCTTTGTTATCAATGCGTTGTGCATTGAGCTTCAGTTCGCCTCAGTTATTGTTCAGAGCGGCAAGCCTGATCTCTGCGGCAGTCATGAACACGTTGGGTCTTGAGCCGTAGGTGGATACACCTTCAAGGCGAACGAACTTCGCTAAAACGGGTGCGAATTCCGCCGTTTTGAGGGAGCCGTCGTTTGCCCAGCTTCCGCTGCTTACGACCCTCCAATTGATGCCGTCCATGCTGACGGAGATCCTGTACTGATTAACACGGCCGTTTGCGCCGCCGACATTGGGCTGATACTCGTACCTGCCGACGTATGCGGCATTCTTGAGCTGAAGCGTGATATAGCGCTGCTCAAGTTGATCGCGTCGCCGTTTGCATCCTTCGCGGGAACGCTCCAGCTTGCCTGATCGTCCCAATTCTTATTGCCGCCGAAGGGGTTCGAGAAGGTCTGAACGCTGCCGGTGGGCTGACCGTTTGCAAGAAGCTGATAGCTGATCGTGCGGGGGATGTATTTATCCTGACCGTTGCCCCACTCGCTGTCGTTATCCATGCCGGTGAAGCGGTTCGTAAGGCTGATATTTACGGTGCCGGGAGCGGGTGCGGGCTCGATGGGCTCCGCAGAAACGTTCGCGGGGTTGAAGAAGTTTACGCGGTAGTTGAAGTCGACCGCCTGACCGGACTTATTCTTGATGCCGCTGATGGAAACGGTGTATTCGCCGTTGTACTGACCCACACCGTTGGGGCGGAAGATGATGGTTGGGGTAAACATATAGTTGCCGGCATCAAGATCGTAGTTGAAGTATGCGCCGGTCAGCGAGGGACTGTAGTTGCCCCTGAACGTCCGGCTCTTGCCGCTCGCAGTGCTCCTGAGGGTAACGGTGAGATCGTTCTTGGAGTTCACCGTGTACTTATCGGGGTTCAGCGAAACGCTCCAAGCGGTGTTGGAGTTGAAGCTGAAGGTATTGTTCGGGAAGTTGCCGCCTTTGACCTTGTTCTTGCATTTTAGCAAGTTGATATATTTTTGTCAAGATAAAAAATTCAAGTATTTTAAGTATATTTTTCTATTATAGGTTTACATTTTTAGCAAAAATTTTATTCAAATATTGCAACACTTACGTTCTGACTTTCTTTATTTTTATTGATTTGCTGTATATTTCATTTGTTATTCAGCGGAAATATGGCAATTTTATTAACGCGCAGCTTGAGCACCGCGGCTATCGGCCTGTCGCATTCATTTAAGAACTTCGCTTCCCCTTAGTCTGCCGAAGGCAAATTCAGCTCGCGAAGCGAATTCAACTTATTTTTGCTTCATTAGCGGAGCGGCTTCATTGCTGTCCTTTTCACCTTGACAACTCCGCCCATCCTGCACTATAATATAAAATAGGTAAAAAGGTTGCAGGCAAAGCAAAAGCCGCACCGACCAAAACTACACGAGGTAGATATTCCAATGAAAAAACTCAACACGCACGAGCTTCGCAGGCTCTTTCTTCAGTTCTTCTCCGAGCGCGGTCATGCGGTGATACCGTCCGCTTCGCTGATCCCCGAAAACGATCCCTCGGTTCTGTTCACCACCGCCGGCATGCACCCGCTGATGCCCTATCTTATGGGCGCGGAGCACCCCGCCGGAACCCGCCTTTGTGACGTTCAGAAATGCGTTCGCACCGGCGATATCGACGAGGTGGGCGACGCGAGCCACCTCACCTTCTTCGAGATGCTCGGCAACTGGTCTCTCGGTGATTATTTCAAGAGCGAGTCCATCGCGTGGAGCTGGGAGTTTCTGACCGACGAAAAATGGCTCGGCATCGATAAGGACAGGCTGTATTTTTCATGCTTTGAGGGCGACGAGAACGCGCCTAAGGACGAGTTTTCCCACGATCGCTGGGTGGAGATGGGCGTCGATCCCTCGCATATCTTCTATCTGAACGCGAAGCACAACTGGTGGATCCCCGGCACGAGCGGTCCCTGCGGCCCCGACACCGAGATCTTCTTCGACACGGGCAAGCCCGCCTGCTCGGATCACTGCGATCCCTCCTGCTCCTGCGGCAAGTACCTTGAGATATGGAACAATGTTTTCATGCAGTACTACAAAGCGCCGGACGGAAAGATGAGCCAGCTCAGCAAGAAGAATGTGGACACGGGCATGGGCCTTGAGCGCACCGTGGCAACGCTTCAGGGCGCACAGAGCGTTTACGACACCGATGCTTTCACGAATATCCTTGCACGCATCGCGGAGCTTTCGGGCAAAAATTATAAGGACAATGCGGACACCGTTAAGGCGTTCCGCATAATCGCGGATCATATCCGCACCGCCACCTTCATGCTCGGCGATCCGCGCGGCGTTACCCCCTCGAACGTGGATCAGGGCTATATTTTAAGAAGGCTTATTCGCCGCGCTCTTCGCTACGCCATGCAGCTTGAGATGGGCGAAAATGCGCTTTCTAAGGTTGCTGAAACCGTTATCGCGGACTACGGCGAGGTATACCCCGAGCTTAACGAGAACGCGGAGCATATCAAGAAGGAACTCGATGCCGAGGAGCTCAAGTTCCAGCGCACCCTTACGAACGGCATGCGCGAATTCGAGCGCATCAAGAATAAATTCGAAAACGGCGTTATCGACGGCACGAACGCCTTCCGCCTTTTCGACACCTTCGGTTTTCCGATCGAATTCACCGAGGAGATGGCGCGCGAAAACGGCCTGACGGTGGACGTTGCCGGCTTCCATGAGAAATTCGCCGAGCATCAGCAGAAGTCCAAGGCGGGCTCGGAGCAGAAGTTCAAGGGCGGCCTTGCCGATGCAAGCGAGGAGACCGCGAAGCTGCACACCGCAACGCATCTGATGCAGGCGGCGCTTAAAAAGGTTCTTGGCGACGAGGTCGCTCAGAAGGGCTCGAACATCACCACCGAAAGGCTTCGCTTTGATTTCTCATTCCCGCGCAAGATGACCCCCGAGGAGATCGCAGAGGTTGAAAAGCTTGTAAACGAGGCTATCGCGGCGAACGCCGAGATAACCTGCGAGGAGATGACCGTTCCCGAAGCGCGCGAAAAGGGCGCTATCGGTCTGTTTGGCGACAAGTACGGCGAGCGCGTAAAGGTCTACACCATGGGCGAATACAGCTGCGAGATCTGCGGCGGCCCCCATGCGGGCAACACCGGCGAGCTCGGCACCTTCAAAATAAAGAAGGAAGAGGCCTCAAGCGCGGGCGTTCGCAGGATCAAGGCTGTGCTGATCCCCAACGCATAAGCTTTTTTCGGGCGCTTCGGTTTTACCAAGCGCCCGAGTTTTTAGTGAATAGTTGATGTAGAAATTCCTTCGGAATTTCATAATATTTGAATTCGCTATCCGATTTTGCGAGGTGATATTTATGGCAAAAAAACTGTTTTCAGGCCTTTTCTCCGCTCCGTCCGCGGGCAATGCGATAGAATGGCGGCTTCTTGCATACGACTGGAGGCTCGACGGCCGCGCCGCTGAGTTCGGCGTTGACCTGCATCTTTCCGCGCACGCTCCTATGCGCTCCCATCCCGTGCTGGCCTTCGCTTCCTGCGCGTATCCCGATGGAGCCGAAGCAAAATCGACTGCCGCTATGCTGAAGAAGGCGCTTGCCTTCGTTAAAAGCTGCACAAAGGATCTGAACGCGGTTATCGCCGGCTATATCGAAACCGATGCCGAGCTTCAGTACTATATCTATCTGCCGTCCACCGCCGAATACGAGCGCATGAAGGCGCTTGCGGGCGAAATAAAGGGTGCGGACGGCGTGGAGATCATGGTCGGCGGCCGCAGCGAGCCCGATTGGGACAGCTATTTCAGCGTGCTCTATCCCGACGAGGCCAAGATGCAGACCATCCGCAACGGCGAGATCATCGACGAGCTCTTTAAAAGCGGCGATTCGGAAGCTCCGCGCAGGCTGAATCTGCTGCTTGCCTTTCCCACCGAGGCGGACTGCGGCGCATTTGCCGCCAAGGCGCTTGACGAGGGCTTTGCCACGGGCGAATATAAGGACGTTTCGGACGGCGAGCTGCCCTGCGGCGTGGTCGTTCACCGCATCTGCGCCATGAAAAAATGGGATGTGGATGCCGTTACCGTTCACGCGATCCGTCTTGCCGAGGAGCACGGCGGCAAGCTTCTTTATTGGGATTGCCCGATAGTTCCTCGAAGGCTTTGAGCAGATGTGAAAAATCAGTTAAAATGAAGGGGGTCTGCTGCACGCAATTTTGCCTGTGCAGCAGACCCCTTCTCAATATCGAATCGCTTTATTCTCTAAAATGAGCTTTATCAGCCCCCGTTTGCAAGATTCTCAAGCCTTTCATGCACTTCTTCATAGGCCATGCGCCCCGCATCCTGCCATGAACAGCCTTGAGCTTTATATCGCTCGGCTATCTGTTCAAGCTCTTTCAAGAACAGACAGTCCTCGGACGGGTTTTCAAAGCCGATGATCTTAAACTCCGGCTCATCCTTGCGGACGGTCAGAATTATATCCTGCTCTATGTGCTTTATACCGTCGCCCTTTACCTCAACGCTTGTATGGATAAGAGCTTTTATTATCTCATCGGTTTCTTCGAGTATCTCTACAAGCTCCTCGGTTCCGCACTCAACCTTCTCAAACAGCGGCTCGCGCACGCCAAGCAGCACGCTTTCCGCCGCAAGAAGCGTATCCCACAAAAACAGGTCGGTCTGTTCGGTACGCTCCGTAAAATGATTTACAGCGGAATCCGGAATGCCCCGGCTGCTGTGCCAGTATTGATACATCAGCTCGCCTGCCAGACCTATGGCCGTTTCCCGCGCGCGCTCCTCCGGCGTTTTCTTAGCCTCATTCTCAAGCCATTCCAAATAGCGAAGGTTCTTCTGATGCAGTTCATCGGCAACCATCTGCCCCGCCTCCTGCCATGAATAGCCCTGCTGCTTATACTTCTCCGCCGCAGCCCTTATCATCGAGTAAAGCTCCTTCTCATACTCCGGCTCAACGGCAACGATGAGCAATCCGTTTTTGCCCTTTTCGATCGTCAAAGTGACGGTTCGGCTGCCTGACATTACTATGATCTCCTCATCGGCTTCATCGGGCACAAAACGGTACGGAAGCTCATAATGGTATCCGAATTTCGCCTTGATGAATTCGTCCGTTTCCTCAAGTAGCTCGTTGAGCTGCACTATGACCTTTACCGAATCGCAGCGTGTTCGTAATCCGAGCGCCGTCGATTCCGCGTTGTGGTACGCCTCCACAAGGAAGAGATCTGTGTCCTCATTATGCTCCAGAATATCCGAAAACTCGCTCATTTCGCCGTTTTTTTCTCCGAGATAGAAGCGGTGAATAAGCTCCGATGCGATCTGCTCATAGGGCAGATATTTCTGCACGACCTTGCCCTCCGCCTTTTCAAGCTCCGTTTGAAGAATATTGAGGCGCACAGCCTTATCCTCGGGTGCGGCAGGGATCGCTTCAAGCTCTGCGATTATGCCGTTCAGCATATCGATCCCGTAATTCAGACCATAATGCCGTGAATAAAACAAAATATAATCGCGGATAGCCTCATCTATCGGCACAAGTGCAAAGCCTTCGTTCGTGGAAGGAATATTTTCGATAAGCGGCTGTCCATCTTCGATAATGTATTGATGATCCTCGGCAAGTATCTCGATGCGCTCAATAAACATTCCTTCCGTGTTTTCCCAAATGGAAACCACGCATTCCTTGGAGCCGATCATCTCGGTATCCTCCCCGCCGCCCCATTGCGCATATACGGACATAATATCCAAAGTAAAGCGCACCGTATAGCTGAACGCCTTCTGCTCCATCCTAAGCTCTCCGAGCTCAAGCTGAGCGGCCTCTCCCACTTCCGCCCGAACATCGGAGGTAAAATCGCCATAATCGTTGAATGCCGAATAAAGATACAGCGCCGCAAGATAGTTTTCGCGCTGTGTCATATATCCATCGCGGAAGCAGCGCTCTGCCCTATCGTAGTCCGCAAATATAAGCGAATGAAACGCCTCTTCGATCAGCTCTTTTATTCGCTCTGCATCCGCTTCGCTCGCCTCCTTCGTGGGCGCGACCGAGTAAACCAGCCCGCTTACGCCGGGTATCTCCGCCGCGAGCGCGGGACGGGCAAACAGTATGCCTATGGCGGCGGCAAACAGCAGCACAAGCGCGGCGGCAGCGGCCAACAGGGGCTTAGCGAAAGATCTTTCGCCCCTTGCGGGCTTGTTTTTTTCGCTGTCGGCAGCTCTCCGCTTGAGATTTGAAACGGTGGCTTCAAACATTTTCGAATAGCTTTCGGGCAAGGAAGGAACGAAGGCCTCCGTTTGCTCCTTCATAAGTTTTTCCATATTATCCATCATAATTTTCTCCTTCAAGCTGTTTTCTTATCAATTCCCTTGCGCGGGCAAGCCTGCTCATGACCGTGCTTCTGGGCACTCCCGTCAGCTTGGCTATCTCGGCGGTCGAGTACCCAAGCTTATAGTACAGCACCACCGCCTCGCGAAGCTCCGTGCCGAGCGCGGCAACGCAGTTTGCAAGGTCGAGCCCGCTCTCATCGCGCTTTTCCGCTGCGGGGATATCCTCGGGGAGAGGGGCGAACCGCTTCTTCTGCCGCAAAATGGAGATGCACTCGTTTTTAAGTATGCGAAACAGCCACGGCTTGAGCTTATTTTGGCTGCGAAGCCCGGAAAGCCCGTCAAATGCCTTGACCATCGCGTTATGCACGGCATCCTCGGCATCCTCGCGCGTTTTCGTTATCGAAAAAGCGTAGGCGAAAAGGTCGCCCCGAAGGTCGGTTATGCTGCTGAAAAAGCGGTCGTAAGTCCTTTGATCCATTGATTGAAAGTCCTTGAGTTTGGTTTTGGGGTGAACGGCGAATTTGCTTTGAAAACGCTTTCACGAATAATTCCGCAGGAATTTCAACCGCAATTATTCATTATTCATTCTTCATCATTCACTATTCACTGATAGCCTTCGGGGTCTGCGCGCCAACCCTACGCTTATATGACGGATTCTTCGGCGCATCTATCCACGGCGGGCGCGGATAATGCGAATATATTTGCGCGTGCTATAATTTGGAACCAAAAAGGCGCTCCCCGTTTGGAAAGCGCCCTTTCTGATATGGTACGGTTTTCACCAAGCCGCTTACTCGGCAAGCATGGTGTTGATGCGCTCAACGAGCTCATCGCAGTTGATGCCGTGCACGCCGCAGGCCTGCTCGAGATTCTCGCCGCTTGCCATAACACAGCCGAGGCAGTGCATGCCGCTGGCCATGAGGACGTTTGCGATCCTCTTATCGACGTTGATGATCTCTTCGATGGTCATTTTCTTGTTGATCTCCATGATTGTATCTCCTTTCGGTTGATCGTTGTTTTTTCGTTTTCGGCCGCTATGGCCGATATTGTAGTATCGGGCTTTTTGGTTCCCGATATGTAACGAACGAAGCTGTATTTCGGTTGCGATTACCGCTGCAAATTCCGCTTACCGCCTGCGATCAGATATCCACGCTCCACTGTCCAAACAGCTTCAGCTTGCCGAGGCGCTTGAATATCCACGCCGTTGCGAAGGTATAGAGCTCGTGAATTATCCACGATATCAGGTATACGGCGATCAACACAAGCAGCACATGACCAACTATGGTTATCGGGGAGCCAGCAACAGCGCTTTTAATGCCGGCATAGCCGAGAAGTTCGCCATGAACAAGGAAGCAGGTAAAGGATGCGCCGGCAAGCCTGTTTATCGCGCTGCTTCTGAAATGAAGCGAGCGGAAGAGCTGAAACAGCAGTGCGGCGCTGAGCAGAACAAAGGGGTTATGATACACCCACGCGCTTCTGAGGCCGATGGAGGTCAGCTTTTGATTTGCGATCGACCACAAAAGTATAACGAGCACAGTACCAGCCCACGCGATTGCGACGGTGGATTTTTTCTGCATCCATTTGGGAACGCTTCCGTATCGGAGCCATGCTCCGATAACGTATGCCGTGCAGAAATTAACGATGGTAAAGCCCTGATGGCTGCCCGTTCTTGAAACGGTGCTGAGGCCGAGTATCTCCTGACCAATGAACTCTTTGCCGAGATCCACCGCCGTATTCCAAACCGAAAACAGGCCTATCACTATGATGAGCAGCGTTTTCCACTGCTTTTGATCGAGCCTTTTCAACACCGCATTTATATACGGCGAAATGAAGTACAGCGCGATATAAAGTATGGCAAAGTAATTATTCGGCACAAGCTCGATCAGAAGCCCCTGAAGCGAGAAGCCCTTGTGCAGCAGCAGGCCGTTCACAAGGTAGATCGCCTCATGGAATAATATGACCTGAATAATCAGCTCAAGCGGCTTTATATTGCTTCGCTTCTGAGTGCCCGAAAGGAAGAAGCCCGAAATCAGAATAAACAGATCGACGGCGCATATCGCAATGCTCTCAAGCAGATACAGGGTGTACTGCTGAGCGGATCCGTTTTGAACAAGGGTGAACGCCTTGCCGTCGTTATAGTGAAGGAGCACAACTCCAATGGCAGCAAGTATCCTGAGCAGCTCAACGCCCGATTCCCTTGCGGTTTTTTTTGCGATAATTTTTTTCTCCATCGTCTTTTCCTTTTCGGTATTCCTAAGCTCTGCGGGTTGCGGCACTCATCTTCCCGAGTTCTTCATCGTTCCGAAGACAAGCACCATGCGCGGAGTGCGCATCAATCCTTTTTCAGGCTCGCCGCCACAAACCCCTTGAACAGCGGGTGCGCGTTATCGGGTCTGGACTTGAACTCTGGGTGAAACTGAACGCCCACGAACCACGGATGGGTCGGAAGCTCGACTATCTCGGCAAGGCCGCGCCTCGGGTTCCAGCCCGCAAACATGAGCCCGCCGCGCCTGAAGTCCTCGGTGTATTCGTTGTTGAATTCGTAGCGGTGCCTATGGCGCTCGTGGATCTCCTCCGCGCCGTAGTGCTCCATGGAGCGGCTGCCCTTTTCAAGGCGGCAGGTATAGCTGCCGAGGCGGAGCGTTCCGCCGATTCGGTCGAGATTATTGATCTGATCCTCCATCAAAGCGACCACGGGATGCTTGGTGTTGAAATTCACCTCGCTGGAATGCGCATCCTTCCAGCCGAGCACGTTTCGCGCAAATTCCACGACCGCTATCTGCATGCCGAGGCAGATTCCGAAATAGGGAATGCCCTTTTCGCGCGCAAAGCGGGCAGCGATCATCATGCCCTCAAGTCCCCTTTCGCCGAAGCCGCCGGGCACGAGGATGCCGTCCACATCCGAAAGGATGCTCTCGGGATCGCCGCTCTCAAGGCTCTCCGCCGCGATCCATTTGATGTTTACGCGGGCGTTGTTTGCGATGCCGCTGTGGTGCAGCGCCTCGGCGACCGAAAGATACGCGTCGTGCAGCTCAACGTATTTGCCAACAAGACCGATCGTACATTCCTTCTCGGGAGAGAGATCGGCCTCGACCATCGCCTTCCATTCGGCGAGGTCGGGCTTGCGCTCCTCAAGGCCGAGATGCTTAATAACGGCGGTGCAAAGACCCTGCTCCTCGAGCATGAGGGGCACCTCATACAGCGAGCGCGCGTTGAGATTTTCGATAACGTTCTCCACCGCAGTGTTGCAGAAAAGGCCGATCTTGGCGCGGATGCTGCGATCGATCGGGTAATCGCTTCTTAAAACGATGATATCGGGCTGAATGCCGATGCTCTGAAGCTCCTTGACCGAATGCTGGGTGGGCTTTGTTTTTAATTCGCCCGAAGCGGAGAGATAGGGAACGAGGGTAACGTGGATAAAGCAGCAATCGCCGGAGCCGAGCTGCGTTTTAAGCTGACGGATCGCCTCAAGGAAGGGCTGACTCTCGATATCGCCCACGGTGCCGCCGATCTCAACGAGCATAACGTCGGGCTTGAGCGTATTCATAGCGCGGCGTATCCTAAGCTTTATCTCGTCCGTAATATGCGGAATGACCTGCACCGTGCCGCCGTTGTAGCCGCCGCTGCGCTCGCGCTCGATAACGGCGGAATAGATCTGGCCGGTTGTGGTGTTGTTCAGCTTGGTGAGCTCCTCGTTTATAAAGCGCTCGTAGTGGCCGATGTCAAGGTCGGTCTCCGCGCCGTCGTCGGTTACGAACACCTCGCCGTGCTGATAGGGGTTCATCGTACCCGGGTCGACGTTCAGATACGGATCGAGCTTCATTATCGAAACGCTGTAGCCCCTCGCCTTGAGAAGCCTGCCGAGCGCGGCCGCAGTGATGCCCTTGCCGAGGCTCGAAACGACGCCTCCCGTGACGAAGATCAGTTTGGTTTCCATGTTTTCCTCCTCTGACGGCAGAAAGCCCTGCTTTGCCCGCTGCCGGATAGCATTATTGTTTATCGCTGACTGCATCGCCGCAAAAAAGCCTGTGGCAAATGCACACAAAATCACAATTTACATTATAGCAGGAAAGGGGGAAAAAGTAAACAAGAAAAACGGCTCGCCCACGGAAATCAATTTTGGTTTTGACCCAACACCTTCAGAATATTCGCAGGCTCCAAGAGGCAATCGAACATGATTTTGGACAGAGCTTTTTTGGAGCCGGCTGTGGATTTATACTGTTTTATCAAATTAAGAGCGGCTT
>JAFPWD010000002.1 GCA_017395105.1 Clostridia bacterium | reverse complement strand
GCCAGCGTTCGTCCTGAGCCAGGATCAAACTCTTGAGTTCATATCCTGTTAGTCGTCTCCGACTACTCATTTACTTTATTTGTGCGTCTGTTGTCCAGCACCCTCTCGGATGCTTCCACAGACCGCCGGTCGTCTCAAAATTACTTTTTTTGCGTGTTATCCGATCTCTCGACCGAATAACGGTTCTTGGTCTCACTATACGGTTTTCAAGGTGCTACGCTCTTTTCGAGAGCCTGGCCATTATACCTCTTTTAAGTGCCTTTGTCAAGCTTTATTTTTAAAAAAAGCCAATTTTTTCGCACGTGCGCCGAGTTCCGCATTTTTCTTTTTAAACATTGGGTTTTTTTGTCACTTTTCGGCAACGATCGCCGCTATTTGCTCTTAAATATTTTTTATATTAATTCGTTTAGCCCGAATTATACGCTCCACATTCCCCTGTTATTTCGTGAGCAAGCTCTAAAACAAGCATCCCGGGCTTATACGGCTCGGGACGCTTATATCATCATATTATTTACTATGCAGCTCTGCTCGAACGAGCGGCTGTTTCATTATACCATCTTCTTGAGCTCGGGGGAGATGATGAGCTGCGCCTCGGTGACGGCCTGAATCTCCTCAACGGTGAACTCGGGGTTATACTCGGTCAGAAGCAGACCCTTGGGAGTAACCTCCATAACGCCCATCTCGGTAATGATCTTGGTGATGCACTTGACGGCGGTATAGGGCAGACGGCATTTTTTGAGTATCTTCGGGTTGCCCTTCGCGGTGTGCTCCATGGCGACGATTACATTCTTCGCGCCAACGAGCAGGTCCATTGCGCCGCCCATGCCGGGCATCTTCTTGCCGGGGATGATCCAGTTTGCAAGGGAGCCTTCCTCATCGACCTCGAGGCCGCCGAGGATGGTAGCATCGACGTGGCCGCCGCGAATGAGTGCGAACGAGGATGCGCTGTCGATAAAGCAGGCGCCGGGAGCGGCAGCGGAGGGGCTTCCGCCAGCATCAACAACGTGGAACGGATCGCGGTTTTCATCCGTTACCTGTCCAACGCCGATGGTTCCGTTCTCACTCTGGAGAATTACGCGAACGCCCTCGGGAAGATATGCGGGAACGAGCGTGGGCAGACCGATGCCGAGATTGACAACGTCGCCGTCCTTAAGCTCCTTAGCTACGCGAGCCGCGATAAAACCTTTGATCAGAGCCTTATCCATTGTATTTTCCTCCCTCAACAACATAGTCCACGAATACGCCGTAGGTGCGCACGTTCTCGGGCTCGATGCAGCCTACTTCGACGACCTCCTCGGCCTCGGCAATAACGGTGTCCGCCGCGGTTGCCATAACGAGGTTGAAGTTTGAAGTGTTGCCCTTGTACCAAACGTTGCCCGCCTTATCGATCTTCGCTCCTGCGATGACCGCGAAATCGGCATGGACGGGAGCCATGAGCAGGTAATCCCTTCCATTTATATTTTGCTTGCCGAGGCAGAGCGGGTTTTCCTCAACGATGGTGCCAACTCCCGCGGGAGTCAGAACGCCGCCGAGACCTGCGCCGCCCGCGCGGATCATCTCCGCAAGCGAGCCCTGGGGAACGAGGATGACCTCGAGGGTTCCGTCCACCATGCTCTGAGTCGCAACCTCGGGGTTAAGACCGACATGGGTGGCGATCAGCTTTTTGATCTGCTTATTATGGACAAGCTTTGCAACTCCGTAGAATTCCTCGCCCATCGGACCGCCCGGCATGGATGCATCGTTGCAGATCATAGTGAGATCCTTAACGCCGCTCTTTGAGAGCGCATCGATGAAGCGATGCGCGTTGCCGCAGCCCATGAAGCCGCCGAACATAACGCTTGCGCCGTTCGGGATGAGCTTTACGGCTTCTTCTATCGAAACAAATTTAGGCATAGCTTTTCTCCCTTTTTATCAGCACTTTTCAAAGATGGTTGCAACGCCCATGCCGCCGCCGATGCAGAGGGTAGCGAGGCCGTGCTTGGCTTCGTCGCGCTTGAGCATCTCGTGCAGCAGGGTAACGATGATGCGGGCTCCGCTCGCGCCGACGGGGTGACCGATGGAGATCGCGCCGCCGTTGACGTTTACCTTCTCCATATCGAAGCCGAGATCCTTGGCAACTGCGCAGCTCTGAGCCGCGAATGCTTCGTTTGCTTCGACGAGGTCGATATCGTGAATCTTCATATTCGCCTTTTCAAGCGCCTGACGGGTGGCGGGAACGGGGCCAACGCCCATGATCGCGGGATCTACGCCGCCCTGACCCCAGCTAACGAGCTTCGCCATGGGCTTGAGGCCGTACTTTTCAACGGCTTCCTTGGAAGCAAGCACGATCGCCGCAGCGCCGTCGTTGATGCCCGAAGCGTTGCCCGCTGTAACGCGCTCGCCCTTGCCGCCATCGGCGGTGGCGAATGCGCCGCGAAGCTTCTGCAGACCCTCGATGGTGGAGCCTGCGCGGGGGAACTCGTCCTTCTTGAACTCAACGTCCTGCTTCTTGACCTTGATGGTTACGGGAACGATCTCATCATCGAAGCGGTTGTTGTTCTGCGCGATCTCGGTCTTGAGCTGGGAAGCGAGCGCGAACGCATCGAGCTCTTCACGAGTCAGCTCCCATTTATCGCAAACGTTCTCTGCGGTGGTGCCCATGTGGTAGTTGTTGTAAACATCCCAAAGGCCGTCCGAAATCATGGTGTCCACAAGGGTGTGGTTGCCCATCCTCGCGCCCCAACGAGCTGCGGGGAGAGCATAGGGAGCCTGGGACATATTCTCGGTGCCGCCCGCAACAACGATCTCCGCATCGCCGCAAGCGATCGCACGAGCGCCCTCGATAACGGACTTCATGCCGCTGCCGCAGACCATGCCGACGGTGTATGCGGGAACCTCAACGGGCAGACCCGCGCCGAGGCTGACCTGACGGGCAACGTTCTGACCAAGTCCCGCGGTGAGGATGCAGCCGAACATGACTTCGTCAACATTTTCGGGTTTAACGCCCGCACGGTTGAGAGCCTCTTTAACAACGATGGAGCCGAGCTTTGCGGCGGAAACGTCCTTGAGGGAGCCGCCGAAGGAGCCGATCGCAGTACGGCAGCAGTTTACTACATAGATTTCTCTCATTTATTTGACCTCCGTTTCCCGCTTTGCGGGGAATAATAATGATAGTGTATCGGGCGAAGCGCCCATAAAATCAGTATATAACAATTAAAGGAAAAAAGCAAGGAATAATTTTCCCGTCTCTGCTTCCAGCAGGCATCAAGCAGCCGATCAGTTCTCAGCGTATTCCGCGATCCAATTGAGTATAAAACTCGCTATACTCTCCGCATCCATATCGGTAATATTCTCAGTAATGTCTTTGCTGCTAATGCCGAGATAATCCGGCCACTCGAAGCTGCCGTATTTAAGCAAGCATACCTCACCGCCACGCTTTGATTCGATCCTCGAGCTGATTGCGCCCCATTCGATATCTCTCGTTATTTTCTTAGCCAAATATGCCTGCGATAGCACAACGATCACGCGCTCCGCTTCATTTTTATACATATTTGCAAGCTTGTCCGCGCCCCCTCTCCCGTTTGCATATTCGGGATTATACCTATGAAAGAATATCTCATTGCGCAAATACCCGCTTTGCTCAAGCTTTTTGCAGACTGCCTCGATAAGATCGCTCTGCTCGCCCGCAACCGAAAACGCAAGCCTGAAGCGCTTATCGGAGCTCTCGCTCGGTTTGTAATCATCGGACTGAACCAAAGCCATCGCATCCGCAAAGCTTCCGATGCCGTATGCTCCATCACGCAATACCTTTTTTGCCTTATCAATCTCCTCGTCCGTATAAAGCGCATTCATAAGCTTTGGAATATTACATCTGATTAATCCCTTTCGGCCGGAACATGGATAATCATTCACATTTTCCAAGAACAGCTCATACAGCGACGGCATATGAATATCCGCCGTTTTATCATTCTGCTTAAGCCTTATCAGCTCCTCGCCTGCGCGCAATCCCATTACATCGCAAATCTTTTTGATATGCGCTCTCAGCCACCGAAGCTTTGATCGAATATCGGCATGCTCGTTTTTATAGTAAATGTCGATGCTCAAAGTATCCATCGTCAATCCCATATCCGCAACTATCGCGATATCTTCATGGCTGAAATCGATTCGGATACCGTTTGAATAAAACTTCGTGCTTCCGAAACTACCTTCGCAGCAATCGATCATAAGGCGGTGAACAACGCTGTTTGGAAGGAAGCCGAACTTCATCAAGAAGCTGAATTTGTTTGAGTATTCATTTGCATCGGGATCGAAGCCCTTGGGTTTTTCGACCGGGCAAAGCGCCGGAATGAAAAATTCCCTTTTATTTCTTGCATAGCAGAGGCGGAAAAGCTTCATAACATCGGTAACATAGCCGCATTCGGACTTTTTGTATTTTATGGGCTTTACCATGCTTTCCTTGTACTTTTCCGGATCCTTAAGTATTTCTTCAATCTCGGTTTTGGTAATTATCCCCTCGCTGCTCAAATCATGCTCAGGATTGCCGGCGATTACTATTATGGCGTAAACGGCGTTTGTAAGCCATTCGGGATTAAGCACCTTATAATTCCCAAGCTCCTTTTCATTCTCCTTATGATAGCTGAAACACACGCCAAGATCGATGAACCATTGAAGAAGCTCGCTTATCTCAGTCGGATCATTCACCCCATGCCTTCCGCATATTCTATAATACTCATTCTTATCAATATAGGGCTTTTCACCTTTTGCGGCGCGGGTACTCAGGCTCTCAAGCTCCCGCCTTATGAGCATCCAGCTTGGCGGTATCCTTGCCCCTGTTCCGACGAGCGCTTTGACCTGCTTGAGTATGGCATTATAAATATCCGAAAAGTGATCGCGTTCATCCTCCTTGGCGCAATATTCAACAACATCCACTATCATGCCGCCAAAAAGATCATTAAGCTGCTTCCTGCGTATGCCGTTTAAACCAAAGCCGTTTTTCTCTCGGTTCAGGGCGATTATCACGGGGCTGTTTGGCGCAAAGCTATTGATGTTTTCAAGCCAATACTTTGCCTGATTCGTAAAATCATCATAGGGGCTGTTCGGCCTGTCGCGCAGAACCACAACATAGAGGCTGCGGTTCGTCAGGAAACAGCGGTGCATCGAATGCAGTATCTCCTGACCGCCGAAATCCCAAAAATTGATCCTTATGCTGCCGTCCTCAAGCTTTGGATGCCATGGCTTGATCACTATGCCCTGCGTTTGGGACGGATCGAAGCTTATATCGTTGCATTCATTCAGCAATCGCTCCACGGTATGTGTCTTCCCCGCGTTTCCGTACCCGAGGAAGATCACCTTCGCCTCGCGCTCGATTGAATCAGCCGCCTGCTTCGCATAATACGCTGCAATAAACTCCCTGTCTCGCTCGAATATTTCAATAGGCTGATTGCGAAGCTTTGTTTCAAAAATGTTGATACCTTCATCAGCGAAGGAAATTACTTCTTTAACAAATGGCAGTCCCTTTTCAAAAAGCCAAGCGGGTATCTCATCAAGCATCATATGGGATAGATTGATGCGCTTCAACGCCTTGAGATCGGCAAGCTCCGACGGAAGCGAAGATATGCTTGTCCCACCCAAATACAAGCTCCGCAGATTGCTCAGCCCGCCTATCTCAGCCGGAAGCGAAGATATGCTTGTACCACTCAAATCCAAGCTCTGCAGATTACTCAGCCCGCCTATCTCAGCAGGAAGCGAAGATATGCTTGTATCACTCAAATCCAAGCTCCACAGATCGCTCAGCCTGCCTATCGCAGCAGGAAGCGAAGATATGCTTGTATCACTCAAATCCAAGCTCCACAGATCGCTCAGCCTGCCTATCGCAGCAGGAAGCGAAGATATGCTTGTACCACTCAAATCCAAGCGCTGCAGATTGCTCAGCCCGCCTATCTCAGACGGAAGCGAAGATATGCTTGTACCACTCAAATCCAAGATCTGCAGATTGCTCAGCCTGCCTATCTCAGCAGGAAGCGAAGATATGCTTGTACCACTCAAATCCAAGCTCTGCAGATTGCTCAGCCCGCCTATCTCAGACAGGAAGCTCGAATGCATAGTCGCTCGGCAGGACAAGACTCATTATCTCAGTCAAAGATGAAACCCCGGCAACTTGGCAGGCGAATCTGTCACCTTCCTCAAGCGCAGCCAAAAACCTTTTGGCTATTCCCCCGAATAGTTCAATCCCTTTACTTTTCGGCATAATTTTGCTCCCCCCGTATCATAATCGGATAGTTCACGCAGGAATTCGTTTCAAATCATTTTTCCTTTTTTTCCGCGGTATGCATCTGCCTCCAAAGCTCATGCTCATTGCCCATTATACTGCTGCAAACAGCTTCGAGGAGCGCAGTGCATTCATCATCATCGCTCTTTCCGAAAAACTCACCCGATTTAAGAAAATAGCTGTCCAACGCGCATTTGAGCTTTTCAAGCGTTACCCTGTACTCGATCCAAAGCTCGCGATAGTTTTTCAATACGGAAACCGCCGTCAGCACTCCGGCCGCAGCGCTGACGGATGCAATAGCTACCTTAAGCCAAAACTGAATCGCGGTAAAATGGTCGAAAAGCACGATTATCGGGATCACGGCATTCAGTATTATGGATATGACCGCAAACCTATAATACAGCTTTCGATTTTTTGCGCTGTTTTTGCTGTAGTAATCCATCTGCGGAACGATACGTTCAACAAGGTAATTTTTCGCAGTTTTGTCCGTCATTGCATTGATGAACGCCGCATACCTGCCTTTATATTCCTGCTTCGATGCTTCCTGCTTCGCGGCTTCCTGCTTCACTTCGCCCGGCTGTTCCGCCGCGGTGCTCATGCTTTTATCGGTTGTACTCATGTGTCTACCTCCGTATTTATTCTGAAAATATTGTATTATATGCGGTGATTCTTGTCAAGTTTTTATATGCTTGCCCATTATTTTTGATTCATTCCGCAAATTCTGTTGATTAGCCGCAGTGAATATGGTAAAATAATATATGTCATGATTCTTCCAAACATCCGCTTTGGCATTATCGGTCAAACTACAGAACAGGGGGTAATCTTTTTTGGAGCTCAAAACTTCTTCAGGCAGCGAAGCAAAGACGAACGCAAGCGAATACGCTATCGAGATGCTTAACATCACGAAGCGCTTTCCCGGCATCGTTGCAAACGACAACATAATGCTGCGCCTCAAAAAGGGCGAGATACACGCGCTTCTCGGCGAGAACGGCGCGGGCAAATCCACCCTTATGAGTGTGCTTTTCGGGCTTTATCAGCCCGAGGAGGGCGTTATCAAAAAGGACGGTAAAGAGGTCAAGATCAACGATCCGAACGATGCCAACGCGCTCGGCATCGGCATGGTGCATCAGCATTTCAAGCTGGTTGAGATCTTCTCCGTGCTCGACAACATCATTCTCGGCGTTGAGCCGAACACGGCCGGCTTCCTTAAAAAGAAGGAGGCGCGCGAGAAGGTGGTCGCACTCAGCGAAAGATACGGCCTTAGGATCGATCCCGATGCGAAGATCGCCGATATAACGGTCGGTATGCAGCAGCGCACCGAGATCCTCAAGATGCTCTACCGTGACAACGAGATACTTATATTCGACGAGCCCACGGCGGTGCTCACCCCGCAGGAGATCGACGAATTGATGCAGATAATGCGCAATCTCGCCGCCGAGGGCAAGAGCATTCTCTTCATATCGCATAAGCTGAACGAGATCCTTGCCGTTGCCGACCGCTGCACGGTTCTGAGAAAGGGCAAATACATCGGCACTGTGGATATAAAGGGCATCACGAAGGAGGAGCTCTCCCGAATGATGGTGGGAAGGGACGTTGAATTCGTTGTTCCCAAAAAGGAAGCAACTCCGGGCGAGGTGCTGTTCAAGGCGGAGAATATCTCGGTCGCATCAAAATCGCATAAAGGGCTTGCGGTCAAAAACGTAAGCTTCGAGGTGCGCGCGGGCGAGATAGTGTGCATCGCGGGCATCGACGGCAACGGCCAAACCGAGCTTGTTTACGGCATCACGGGGCTTGAGCCGCTTGAGAGCGGAAAGCTCTTTATGGCGGGCAAGGATAAAAACGGAAAGGATATTCCGCTTTCCGAGATAACCCATCTTCCTATAAGAAAGCGCTCCAAGCTCGGCATGAGCCATATCCCCGAGGACAGGCATAAGCACGGCCTCGTGCTCGACTATTCGCTTGAATACAATTTCATTCTTCAAACCTATTTCGAGCCGCGCTTCACAAGCGGCGCGGGCTTCCTTAAAACCAAGGCTATCCGCGAATATGCGGACGGGCTTATCGAGCAGTTCGACGTCAGATCCGGTCAGGGCGCGATAACCACCACGAGAAGCATGTCCGGCGGCAACCAGCAGAAGGCGATCATCGCCCGCGAGGTGGACAAGCGGCCGAAGCTGCTCGTTGCGGTTCAGCCCGCGCGCGGTCTCGACGTTGGCGCGATCGAGGGCGTTCACAGAAGGCTGATCGAGCAGAGGGATGCGGGCAACGCAGTGCTTCTGATCTCGCTTGAGCTCGATGAGGTTATGAACCTCTCCGACCGCATACTCGTTATGTACGAGGGCGAGATCGTGGGTCAGCCCGATCCCAAGACCACCACCGTGCAGGAGCTCGGCCTCTACATGGCGGGCGCAAAGCGCGAAAAGAACGGGGAGGCAAACTGATATGGAAACAAAAAGCGTTCAAAAAGATAAGAATTTCTTTCAAAAGCTGCTTGCGCACCCCGGCTTCCGCTCGTTTGCCGCGGCGCTTGCCTGCATACTCATCGGCCTTTTGATAGGCTATATCGTGCTTCTTATCATAAACCCATCGCACGCCGGCGAGGGCATGAGCACGGTACTCAAGAACTTCATGACAAGAAACTCCGAGAAGCTGCGCTTAAAGTCGCTCGGCAACACGCTCGTTAAGACCGCGCCGCTGCTTCTTTGCAGCCTCTCGATACTCTTTGCGTACAAGGCCGGCCTCTTCAACATCGGCGCTGCGGGTCAGTACGTTCTGGGTGCGGGCGCTGCGCTCTACTGCGCACTTGCGCTTAACATGCCCTGGTACGTCTGCCTGCTCGCTGCGGTGCTCGCGGGCGCTGTTTTCGGCGCGATCTCGGGCGCACTCAAGGCGTATCTGAACGTAAACGAGGTCATATCCTGCATAATGCTGAACTGGATAAGCCTTTACACCGTGAACTCCGTGCTAAAGGATTTCTGCCCCGTCGGCTACAAGGACACCTTCACCCTCGTTTCCAAAAACCCCTCCGCTATGCTGCCCACGCTCGGTTTGGACGGCATCTTCGGAAATTCGAGCGTCACGATCGCAATACCGATCTCCATACTCATCGCCATTGCGATATGGATAATCCTTACCAAAACCAAGTTCGGCTACGAGATCAAGGCAACGGGCTATAACCGCAACGCGGCGAAGTACTGCGGTATGCGCGAAAAGCAGAACATAATCCTCACCATGGTCATCGCGGGCTCGCTCGCGGGTCTTGCGGCGGCGCTGCTGTTCCTTTCTGATTTTTCACAATGGGATATCAACCAAAGCTCCGTTCCCACAATGGGCTTCAACGGCATCGCAGCTTCCTTCCTCGGCGGTCTGCATCCGCTCGGCGCGATCTTCTCCTCCTATTTTATCCAGCATATAACCGACGGCGGTGCCTCGCTCGACACGAGGTTCTACCCCGTTCAGATCGCGGATCTTATCTCGGCAATAATCATCTATCTCTGCGGCTTCGTGCTGTTCATCAAGCTCAAGATGCTCAAGGCATCTGGCGGCATACCGCAGAAGCGCCCCGATATGGAGGCCGATATCAAGCATGATGCCGAAAATAAGAAGGGAGGCGACAAGTAATGCAGCAGATAATGCTTCTTATCCAGTACACGCTCGTTTACGCTTCGGTTCTCACCCTCGTTGCACTCGGCGGCTGCTATTCCGAACGCTCGGGCGTTATCAACATCGGTCTTGAGGGCATCATGGTAATGGGCGCGCTCGGCGGCGCACTCGTGCTCGGACGCATCTCGCCCGACCTTCCGGGCATTGTGATCTTCCTTGCGGCGGTGCTTGCGGCGATAGTGTTCGGAATGCTGTTTTCGCTGCTGCTCGGCGTTGCGGCGATAAACTTCAAGGCGGATCAGACCCTTGCGGGAACCGCGATGAATATGCTCGGCCTCGCGCTTGCGACCGTTATAGTCAAGGCGCTGAACATCGCTTCCTCCGGGGGCTCAAACAACTCCGCCGAGATCGTGTTCACCGCCACCCGCGAAAAGCTGCTGCTCGCACAGGGCACGGAGTTCAACATGTTCCTTGTGCTCACTCTCATAATACTCGTGGCAGCCTATATCCTTCTTTATAAAACCCGCTTCGGCCTCAGGCTCATGGCTTGCGGCGAGCATCCGCAGGCGGCGAACTCGGTCGGCATCAGCGTTTCCAAGATGCGCTATGCGGGCGTGCTGATCTCGGGTGCGCTCGGCGGAATAGGCGGCCTTGTGTACATCACGGCGGGCGTGAGTAAGGCGAATTTCGAGGTCGGCGTTGCGGGCTTCGGCTTCCTTGCTCTCGCGGTTATGATCTTCGGCCAGTGGAAACCGCATCGCATAGTGCTTGCGGCGCTGCTCTTCGGCGTGTTCAGGGCGCTTGCGAACGTCAACAACGGCTTCGACTTCCTGACTGCGCTGAACCTGCCGCAGCCCGTTTACAACATGCTGCCCTACATAATCTCGCTTATCGTGCTTGCCTTCACCTCCAAGAACTCCCATGCTCCGAAGGCAGAGGGCATACCGTACGACAAGAGCACGAGATAAGAGCGATACAAGCTCACGTCATTCCAAACGGCCGTTCCGAAAGGTGCGGCCGTTTTCAAATATACTTGAACTCCATTGGGCAATACATTATAATAATGAAAGTAAGCCAAGCGGCTTTTTTGCCGCAAAGAATAACAAAAAACAAGTTTAACAACAGAAGGAGAACTATCATGGCATACCGTATTCTTGCTATCAATCCGGGCTCCACCTCCACCAAGGTGGGCGTTTACGACGGCGAAAAAAAGGTCTTTGAGGGCGTTGTTCGCCACACCGCCGAGGAGCTTGCAAAGTGCGGCTCGATCATCGAGCAGGCTCCCATGCGCATGGAGCTTATAAAGAATCTGCTTAAAGAGCACGATGTGGATCTTGCCACCGTGGATGCGTTTATCGGCCGCGGCGGCATCGTTCGCCCGATGAGGAGCGGCGTTTACACCGTGAACGACAAGCTCTTGGACGATCTCAAGAATCTTCCCAGTGCGCAGCGCCACGCCTCCGCGCTCGGCGGCATCTTCGCCCGTCAGCTCGGCGATGAGTTCAACAAGCCCTGCTTCATCGCCGATCCCGTTGTTGTGGACGAGCGCAACGATATCGCGAAGATCACGGGACTTCCCCAGGTGGAGCGCACCTGCGTTTTCCATTGCCTCAATCAGAAGGCAAGCGCACGCGCATACTGCAAGGAGCACGGCAAGAAGTATAACGAGGTGAACCTGATCGTGGCGCACATGGGCGGCGGCATCACCGTTGGAGCGCACGAAAAGGGCGTTGTTATCGACGTAAACGACGGCATCGCGGGCGAGGGTCCCTTCAGCCCCGAGCGCACCGGCAGCATTCCGATGAAGCTGGTTCTTGATATGTGCTACAGCGGCGAATACACCAAGGAGCAGCTCTACGGCTTCTGCTCCAAGGCGGGCGGCTTCGTTGCCCACATGAACACCAACTCCGCTCTGGACGTTGAAAATGCGATGCTCGCGGGCGATGAGAAGGCGAAGGCGATCTTCGATGCTCTCGGCTATAACGTTGCAAAAACCATCGGCGAGATGGCGACCGTGCTCAAGGGCACCGCCGAGGCGATAATCCTCACCGGCGGACTTGCGTACTCCAAGCCCCTCTGCGAATACATCAAGGAGATGGTCGGCTTCATCGCCCCCGTCGTGGTCTACCCCGGTGAGAGCGAGCTTGAGGCGCTGGTTGGCGGCGCTATCCGCGTGCTCTGCGGCGAGGAGGAGGCAAGGGTCTACGGCGAATAAGCCCGATGCTTCATCAACTGAATTTATAAGCAAAACGGCCGCTCCGTCTATCGGGGCGGCCTTGCAGCAAGCGTAGGTTTTGAATGCAAAAAGGGACGGGCTCGCCCGTCCCTTAAAGCTATTCGATTAGAGAATGTCGTCGTACTTATTTACGGTGATCGTGGTGCCGGGCATATCGCCGATCTCGCTGGAGACCTTGATCTCGCCCTTGAACATCTTGCTTACAAGCTCCTTGTAGTTCTCAATGGTGAACGCGCCGTCCTTCCACTGGGTGGACTTCATCGGGATCTGAACGTAGTTCAGCTCGGGATCGGTGCCGGAAACGAGGCCGAGTTCCTCAACATTGCCGCCGAAGCTTGCCCACTTGTCGTTCTTGATGGTCTCGTTAAGAACGTTCTTAACGGTCGCACCAAGGCCCTTCATAGCGGAGGTAACGGTCATGCCGTCAACTTTGGAGAGAGTCTTGATGATAGCAGCCTGGTCAACGTCAACGCCGATGACCTTGCCGTTTGCCTTCTTAGCAGCCTCAACAGCGGAGGTGTAGATGCCGCCGCCGCAAGCGAAGACTACTTCAACGCCCTTGGTCTGATACCAGATGTCCATATAAGCCGCGATAGCGGGATCGCCTGCGAACTTGTTGCCGTATACGTATTCAACGGAAACCTGATCGGCAATGCCCATCTCGGCAGCAGCCGCATCGCAGCCCTGAACGAAGCCGTAGCCATAGCGGATAACCGCGGGAACAGCCATACCGCCGAGGAAGCCGAGGTGCTTGTAGCCGAGCTTAACGGCAGCGTAGCCCGCCATGTAGCCGCAGAGCTCTTCCTTGTAGACCGCGCAGTAGACGTTCTTGCCAACGTGGGGCTTGTTGTTCTCGTCGATGAGGGGCTTTTCCATATCGCCCTCGGTGTAGAACTTGCTGAATACGTCGTCTTTGGAAACGTCGAGAGCGATGAACTTAACGTCCTTATACTCTTCCTTGTCCTGAACCGCGTATACGGTTTCGGCGAAAGCGAAGCCGGGCATAACGATCACGTTGTAACCGGCGTCGATGGCCTCTTCGACCTTGTCAACACGCTCGGGGGTGGAGTCGCCTGCGGGCTTGTAGTACTTGAAGCTGATCTTGTTGGCTTCGCAGTACTCCTTGCAAGCCTCGTAAGTGGTCTGGTTGAAGGACTCGTCGGTGATATCGCCGTAGTCGGTGATCATCGCGACTTTGTAGGTACCGTCGGTTTTGCCGCCATCGTCGATTTTGCCGCTGTTGTCGCCATTGTTGTTAGCCGGCTGGCAAGCTGCCAGAACGGGAACGAGCATCAGCGCGGCAAGAACGATTGCCAGAAGCTTTTTCATTTTTGATATCCTCCGTAAATTTCGTTTGCACTCCTGATGTGCAACGTATAAATTATAGCACAAACCGCTCTGAAATGGAAGTATAAAATCCGCTCCAACATCCCGTCGGCACTAAAATAGGCAGCGCAAAACCATTATTATTTGCCGTTTTTTCATCAAAGGGGCTTGAAAACGGCTTCATTTTGCGGCATAATATTATAGGCATGTTATTTGCCGTAAAGGAGACAGTTATGAAAAAGCCCCTGCTGAAAACCGCAGCATCCGCTCTGCGCGATAAGGACGGAAAGCTGTCCTTCGCCGCCGTCGCGCTCATAGGCACCTCGATCGTGCTCATCGTTGCATTCATCGCCTTCTCGCTCGTCATACCGGGGCTGAGCCGCAGGCAGAGGCAGCTTGAAGAGGAGCGCGCTCTCAAGAAGCAGGAGCTCGACGAGCTGACGCTTCAAAAAGAATTTTTGCAGGAGCTCTCCTCTCTCAGCGAGAGCAGGGAGTTTCTTGTCCGCTACCTCAGGGAAACGCAGGGCTATATCCTCAAGGGCGATATCAGGCTCGATCTTGCGGACCCGGAAGCGGTCATCCCCACCCCCGTCCCCTCCGAGAATTGATCCATACTGCCGCAGAGCGAAAGGTGCTGTTTAAATGAGCAATAAATACGCAGTTATCGATATAGGCTCCAATTCTATCCGCGCACTTTTTCAGGGCGATGAAAGGAAATACAGCGCTACGACCCGCCTTGGAACGAATCTTGCGCATACAGGCAAGCTTGATACCGCGCGGGCAAAGCACAGCTTATCCGCCATCGCTTCCTATGTGCGCGAAGCGAAGAAGCGCGGGCTTATTCCGCTTGCGTACGCCACCAGCGCCGTTCGCGATGCCGAAAACAGGGACGAGTTTTTGGAGCTGACCAAGCTTTATACGGGCATCGATATAGACGTTTTGAGCGGCGAAAGGGAGGCGCTTTATGCGCATCTCGGCGCTTGCAGCGGAAAGGGCGGGCTTATGGATATCGGCGGCGCTTCGATGCAGCTTGTTTCGGACAGCTTTAAAAAGAGCTTTCCCGTGGGCTGCGTTCGCGGAAAGGATATTGCTCTCGAGCTCGTTAAAAACGAAACGGATGCGGGCAATTATTCCGTTCAGCGCACCGCGCTTGCGGGTTATCTCGACGGGCTTCTCGAGCCCCATCTTGACAAAATCAAGTGCGCCCGCTTCGCCCCGTGCACGGGCGTTGGCGGCACCATCACCACCCTTTGTGCGCTCTCGGTCGATCCCAATGCCGCAAGCAAGAAGGTCGGCGAAGGCGCAGTGCTTACAAGGGATAGGCTCGAATCGCTAATATTTGCGCTCGACCGACTCGGCAGCGGGCGAGCCGCCGTCGGCATTCTGGCCGTCAGACACGACGTTATCCTCTACGGCGCGGCGCTGCTTGCGCGGGCTATGGACGTGCTTATGCTCGACTCCGTCACCTCGAGCCTGCGCGACGGGCTGGACGGGTATCTCGATGCGGCGATCCGCGGCGAGCTTTAACATCCATCCACAAATTACATCGCTCGGTTTTTGAGCGTTTAGGAGATAAAGAATGAGACTTATTATTGCATCCAACAACAAAAACAAGATCGACGAGATCAGGCAGATACTCGGCGAACGATTCAGCGAGATCCTCTCCCTGCGCGAAGCGGGCATCGAGCTCAACACCGTTGAGGACGCAGACAGTTTCCTCGGAAACGCTCGCAAGAAGGCGCTTGAAGCTGCTGCGCTGCTTCCCGGCGATGCGGTGCTTGCCGATGATTCCGGGCTGTGCGTGGATGCGCTCGGCGGTGCTCCGGGCGTATACTCCGCAAGATACGCTGGCGAAGGGCACGACGATGCCATGAACCGCAAAAAGCTGCTTGAGGAGCTTTCAGGCGTTCCCGCGGAGGAGCGCGGCGCATATTTTGCCTGCGCCATGGTGCTCGCTCAAGGCAATAAGAGCATTGTCGAGGCGGTCGGAAGGGTGCATGGCAGCATTCTTTTCAAGGAGCGCGGTGAAAACGGCTTCGGCTACGATTCCTTATTCTATTATCCGCCCTTTGAGCAGAGCTTTGCCGAGATAGATTCCGAAAAGAAGAACGCGGTCAGCCACAGGAGCAACGCGCTTATGATGCTGCTTGCTGCGCTGAATGCGAAATAATATGCTCAGATTCGGCGTTATAAGCGATACACACGGCGTTTCCCCCGCCATCGATGCCGCGCTGCGTGCCATCGGCGAGGTGGACGGATATCTGCACCTTGGGGACGTTGTTTCCGATGCGGAGCGCATTGCAAAGGAAACGGGCAAGCCCGTTCATGCCGTGCGCGGCAATTGCGACACGCTCTCCTTCTCTGAAAAGGATCAGCCCGTGGAGCGCGTGCTCGAGATCGAGGGCGCAAGGCTTTTGCTGGTTCACGGGCATAGGCACGAGATCGATATGTACACCACCTACGCCGCAAGGCAGCGTGCGATAGAGCTTGGCTGCGGCGCGCTCATCTACGGGCATACGCATATCCCGCAGCTCGTTCAGCGCGACGGGATAATAGTTCTGAACCCGGGCAGCCCCGCAAGACCCCGCGCGGGAGCAAAGCCCGCCTGCGCCGTGCTTGAGATAGACGGCGGCAAGCTGCGCGCGAAGATAATAACTCTTTGAGGCGCGGCAGGTTGCTTTTAATATCAAGGAGAATTATATGCGCAGAAAGCTGAGCGATTTTGAGAAGCGTTGGCTGAAGCTTTTTGCTTCCGAAATATCGGAAAAGGATATCGAAAAATACGTCGTATCGTACGGTAACTATATTTGGCACGTTTTTTCCTGGGAGCTCAAGCCCAAAGGCTCGTACCTTGTAGGTGATGCGGCGCAGGAAGCGTTCGACAGAGCCGATAAAAGCGGTGCGCGTTATTACGAGCCCTTTCCCGAAAACGGGGAGCACGAACCGAGCTACGATTCCCCTTCCGCCGCGGAGCTTGACGAACTTATCGAATGTTACGCGCTCTCGGCCGATGAGAGCTGGACCTACATCAAAACGCACGAAGGCGATCTCTGCGGCCCGTATTTTTATAAACGCGAGATCTGAGACCGCCCGATGCGCGGCAATCCTTTAATAAACGCAAACTTAAAAGCAGAACCCGCGGGCTCTGCTTTTTACTTATATTGTTCCTTGTATTCCGTTTACAGCAGCCGTCAAAAGCCGACGATCAAGCCGTTTCTTTCGGCGTAGAAGCTGTCGAGTCCCCGTGTCGGAATGATATCCACCTTGAGGTCATGCACCATCTCACAAAGCTTTTCCTTCAATCCGATCGCGGCTTCAAGATTTTGGCAATGGGAGATCACGACTTCCTTGCCACTCAGGCCTATCCGTTTTATTTCTTCGGCCATGGAGCGGATCATTCCCTGACTGCCGCGTGTTTTGCAGCACATTTCGATTTTGCCTTCATCGCTGCCCATGCCTATGCCCCAAAGATGCAAGCCGCTTGCTATCAACCCGACAAATCGGCTCACTCGGCCTGCACGAACAAGATTGCAATAGGAGGCAAGCGCAAACAGGATATGCGTTTTTTCCGCCGCTTCAACGAGCTTTTTTTCGATGCTCTTTACCGAAAGCCCCTCGCGTATAAAACTGCAAACCTTGCGCATCAGCAAAACGGTTTCAGGTCCCGTCGCCTTTGTGTCTATAATGGCGATCTGCTTTTCGGGTTCCTTTTCAAGTATCATCTGCTTCGCAGCGCAGGCGCTGTTATAGCTGCCCGAAAGCTCGCTCGATATCGTGAATGCGATCACGGGACCGGGCACGGAGAACCGCTCCACCCAATCATGGGCCGAGGGACAAGCCGTATGCGCAGACACGCCGCGCTGCTCGTTTGCATCAAGCAGCATGGACACCGACATTGTTTCATCGTCAATAAAGGTTTTCTCACCAATGGTTATTGAAAACGGCACGGTCGAAAAATCGGCATCCGGCGGGCACTCCGGCAGGGTGAATAAATCGCAGCTTGAATCTGCAACAATATGATATTTCATACAACGCCTCTTATATGCGGCTTACTACGCTTTAAAGCCGCTCATCATCAATAATGCGGAATATCCGTTTCAAGCTGCGAATAGTCCGGCGTTGCGCCCGGCTCTATCTCGGGGTTCGCCTGCAGCAGCGAGATAACCGAAATGTACCAGCGGCCGTCGATCTTTTCAAGGCGGATATCCATTCTGGAATCCTCCCACTTGGGCAGGGGATCCTTATTGGAATCGTTGTACGGCGTGGCCTGGATATTCACCACCTGCTCGAGCACGCGGATCGAGGCCTCCTTCGACCAGGGGGAAACGCTCATCTTTTCGATGGTTAGGCGGTAGTCGTTGGAATCAACTCGGAAGGCATCATATTTGCCGCTATCTATGGCTTCATCGCGGATTATCCAGTCCTTTGTGAAATACTCGGTCAGCTCTGCGGACGACCTGTTTCCGAGTATGCAGTCGGCGCGGCGCTCAAGGCCCTCGGTAACGATGATATAGATATTGCTCATATACATCGCCTGCACAAGCGCAAAATAGCAAAGCGCGACCACGAGAGTTATAACGAGAAGCAACCGAATGATGTACCAAAGCGAACGCCTTGCAACGCCAACGGGGCTTTGATTCTCCTCGAGCTGTGCCTTTTTCTTTTTTGCAGAGGTATTAGTTTCGCTCATAAAGCTCTACCTTTCAAACGCGGCTTTAAAACCGTATTAATTTAGTTTATCACGAATTCAAAATAATATCAAGCTCAGCGCCCGATTTTGAACAGCATTACGTTCCCATTAGAATACACCTTCTGAAGATTTGCGTTGAGCCAGTTCATATCCACGGTGTAGCTCCCGCGCTCATATTGGCTCACGAGCACGTAGTCTATGCCGTATTCCTCGGCATATCTGAGAAGATTATTCGCGGGGTCGGAGTACATTCCGGAGATCAGCTTCTGCCTCGAGCCGTAGTCCACGCCGTGCCAATGCAGGAAGGTTCCCGAGCCGCAGAAGATATTGCGGCCGGTCAGCATCGCAACAGCGTTGTTGTGGTTGTTGTGCGTTAGGAACACGGCATCCTTCTCGGTGTTTTCCTTGATCCATTCCGTCACGGAAACAAGCTCTGCGGGCACCGCCTCATAGCCCGATTCAACGAGCGTAAGGCGCTTTTTGCCGTTTTCATCGGCGCTTATGTCGTAATGGTCGCCCGAAACGTATTCCCTTGCGAGCGTCATAACGCCAGAAAGCATGATCGCCGTCAGCACGAAGGCGCAGAGCAGATACCTTGCGGCGGTACGCTGCGTGTCCACGATCCTTCTGCCCGAAGCATCGGGCGTTGCGCCCTCCTTATAGGCTTTTTCGGCGAGCCTTGATGCGATAAGCTCCGAAACGATGCCGCAGGTGAGCGCGAACCATATAAACAGCAGCTTGTTGTTGTCGTACGGGTTCGGCTGGAAAAGCAGCATCTCGCAGATCGCCCAGATAACGAGCGAGCCCGCGTAGAAGCGGCGATGTTCCTTTTTGATAAGGATGAACGCGATCGGCATCAGGATGAAGATGAGCCCAAGGTTTTTGATGTAGAACCAAAGCCAAGAATCGCTCTCATTGTCCCAATTGAAATTCCAGCGCAGGAAGGATGCGCTGTCCGCCGACTGCTTGAAGGTGAAGCCGAAGAGCTGCGGAGAAGCGAGCGCAACGGCGATAACGCCGAAGAGGATGAAATACAGAATATGGCTGCGGCCGCTCTTCAAAGTGTGCTCATCCGGCACTGCATCGCTTTGCGGCTTCTGCATCCAAGCAAGAGCGAAGGTGGCGGCAAGCGCCGCAAGGGGCGCAAGAACGAACAGCACGGACTTCTTATTCGCAGCAAATGCGGAGATCGCGCTCACGGCAACGGTCATAGCCATCAGCGGAGCGATAAGCGATGCGGGCTTTTTATTTTTATTTGCCTTGATAAGCTCCACCGCGAGAATGATAAGCGCTATGAAGCCGATCGCGATTACGGCGGCGGCGGTTATCGTTGCCGCAACGCCCGCAGGGTTCTCCGCAAGCTTGAGCATCCGAAGCGCGCCGAGTATCAGCATGGCGAGGAAAACGCCCATCATTTTAACGAGCAAGCGGCTGTTTTCGCCCGGCCTGCGCTCGACTATGCGCTCGAAGCAGGCGGTTACGAACAGATAAGCAGAGATGATGCCGAGCGCAACGAAGGAATGCGTATGCACCAGCGGCATCGCACCCGCGAAGATGCCGAGCGGGATAAAGAGCCTGTTTTCCTTCTCGATGGCGGCGCGGTAGAGCATCGTCAGCGCAGGAAACAGCAGCGCCCAGCCGAAGAGAGTTGCCCGCTGAGGCACGAGCATATCGGCGATGGCGTTCACCCAGCGCAGTCCCTGAGCGGGAATGTTCGTGGGAGCCTGATAGAAGCCCTGCATCATGTCCTTGAGCCTGTCCACTCCTTCGCCCGCAAGCAGCAGCTTGTTGTTTAAAATGTAGGCAAAGCCGAGACCGCCGCCGATGAAGAACATATAGGTTGCTATCACCGAGGTCTTATTGCGCTTGAACCACGTGTCGAAAAGGCAGTATACGCCCAGCGTTACGACCAGGCAGGCATACAGCGCGGGAAGCAGCGCAGAAAGTCGCAGCGAAGCGCCGAGGGTGTAGAAGGTTGAGCTTACGCTGTCGCAAAGGAAGGGATAGCCGAGAGGCGTTCCGGGAAGCAGCGAGTACTCGGGCGGGAAGGTCTGCTGAACGCTTATGGACGAGATGAAGCCAAGATGCATGCACAGATCGCCGTAGGTGCATTGACCCACGTGCAGAGAGCCGTTTGAAGAGGAAACGATCGTGTGGTTCAAATGAAGAATGAAAAGGATGAGCGTTATCGGCACCACCGTAAGCAGCATCGGCAGGAGCTTTTCTTTTTCCGTGCGCTTATAGATAAAAGCGCCGTTTTTCGTGCGTTTGAGCGATTTAAGCGTGAAGAAGCCCGCTATGGCTATCGCCGCAGCGAGCGCAAGAAGCTGCGATGCAAGATTGAAGCTGATAACGAACGCAAACAGCGTGGGCAGCCAAATAAGCATCAAAAGCCCGATGGCAAGCCCAAAGGTCAGCCTTTTCACCGTGTCATCGCGCGAAAAAACCTCCCTTGCGATAAGGATGCCGCAGGCGGCGAAGGCCAGCATATACAGAACCGATAGAATACCCATATTTTTCTTCCTTTGGCGAAATAGTTGTTTTTGCCCGTTTTCGGTGAGATCTCATCATTTGAATGCCTGCAGCCTGTCGAACGGATACGCGATAAAGCGCACCTCGCCGAGTATCTGCGGAAGCTCAACGATGAGCTGACGGATATCATCCTTTGATACCATCATTCGATCGTCCGGAAGCACGAAAACGCTGCCGGTCGGCACTATGAACTCCTCGTTTATGCCTTCGTACATTTCATAGGTGTATGCGCTTTCATCGAGCAGAGCGCCGTCTATATAGACCCTGCCGCCCGTGACCGTTACCTTTTCGCCCGCAAAGGCGATGGCGCGAACGAGCCTTCTTCCGCTTGCATCGCCGCCAACGGTTATCTTTTTAAGAACGAGCGCATCGCCGCGATCGAAGCCGACGATGTATTTTGAGAACCTGTCCGCAAAGATGAGGTCGCCGTTATCGAAGCCTCCCACGCCCGTGTCCTCTATCTTGACGGGGCTGAACACCACGAACAGCAGAAACGCCGCAAGACCGAGGCTTATCACGGCGATCGTGAGCCAATCGAGCAGCTTATAGCCGAAATTTCTTTTTTGACCGCTTCGCGGCCGCATAGCCGAGGCTTGATTATTCATTTGCTCACGCTCCTAAGCTTATTTATGGGCCAGATAACGGCGCGCACCCTGCCGAGCACGTCCTCTGCGGGAATGGGGCCAACAGCTTTGGCGCGGCTGTCGTTCGACTCATTGCGGTTGTCGCCTATAACAAAGTAATGACCTTTCGGCACGGTGTAGCGGCCGTCCACGCTGCCCACGGTTTCAACCATTGTGGAGATTCTGCCGTACCAATCGCCCGCGTATGCACTTTCATCGAGCCTTTCATCGTTTATATAAACGAAGCCGTCTTCCTTTATCTCGATCGTTTCGCCCGGCATTGCGATAATGCGCTTAACGAAGCGCTCCACTCTATCGGGATATTTGACGATAACGATATCGCCGCGCTTGGGCTCATGCAGCCAATAGCTGACCTTTTCAACGAACACGCGCTCGCGGTCCAAGAGCGTGTATTGCATGGAGTCGCCGTCCACCATCGTGGGCTCGGCGATAAACTGCCTGAGCGCAAACGCCGCCACGACCACGCAGGCGAGCATCAAAAAGAAAGGCAGAGTGAAGGTTCGATTTATTTCCGTATGCTTTTTATGCAGCGTTTCGGCGGCTTTAGCGAAGGCTCCCTCGGTTTTTCTGTCGATAACGGGCAGACCGCCCGCTTTCCTTCCATCATCGTAAGCTTTGCCGTAATTTTCTTTTATCATTTCGTTGTTTTCCATATTTCACCGTTAAATTTTAAGCTTATTCTAAGGCGATTTCGGCGCTATTGCTCGATTGCGGCTCGACCTTTTTCGCTTCACTTGCGATAAAGGTACGTTTCTTTGCCGCGCGCATGAAATCCAGCCTGTCGAGCATGATGCTTCGGCCGCAGTTCACGCATTTTATGCGGATATCCGCGCCGTTGCGCGTTATTTCCCATTCATTTGCGCCGCAGGCATGCTTTTTGCGCATCTGCACACGGTCGCCAATGCCGAATACCTCGAGCATATTTCCTCCGATGCCGATAAAACCTCAAACTGCATTATACCACAAACCAAAGAAAAATGGAACACATAAAAACGCGCCGTTTTGATTCGGCGCGTTATAATGCTTTCTGCTTCAAGCGAATTGCGCTTGCCGTCAATCAGCTCTTCTGATCTTATTAAGCGGCCAAACCACAGCGCGCACCCTGCCGAGCACCTTATCCTCGGGAATTGCGCCGACCAATTTATGGCGGCTGTCGGTCGAATCGTTGCGGTTATCGCCCATCACGAAGTAATGCCCCTCGGGCACGGTGTATTTGCCGTTTTTGCTGCCCTTTGTTTCCATCGGCAGATCGATTTTGCCGTACCAGTCGCCCGCATAGGCGCTCTCATCGAGCCTTTCTCCGTTGATATAAACGAAGCGATCCTCCCTTATCTCGATCGTTTCGCCCGGCAGCGCGATGATGCGCTTGACATAGCGATCGGCGCTGTTCGGATACTTAACGATAACAATATCCCCACGCTCGGGCGCGCCGAACCAATAGCTTACCTTTTCGACCAGCAGACCCTCTTTATGCAAAAGCGTGTACTGCATGGAGTCGCCCTTCACGCGCGTGGGCTCGGCGATGAACTGCCGAAGGGCAAGCGCGGCAAGGATCACGCAGGCAAGCGTAAGCAAAAAGGAAAGTGAGAAGGTTTTATTCAAATCCTTATGCTTTTTATGCAGCGCCTCGGCAGCCTTTTCAAACGCCCTCTCCTCTTTCCCGCCGATTAGCGCATCCGCGTTTTCCGCAAGGATATTATCTTTTTCTATAGGGTTTATTTTAGAATTGTTTTCCATATTCACCGCTCCGTAACTCCGTTTCTTTTCTTCTGCTATATCATACCACAAAACGAGCGGAAAGGAAATACTTTGGGCATGATAACGGAGCAAAAAAGGAGCGAGCCGAAGCCCGCTCCAAAAGATATCAATGTTTCGTTCTTCCCGCGCCGCCGCGGGTTCCTTCAAAGAAAGCCAAGCGGCGATCGGTATTTTGGCCGCAACTCACGATTTGCTCTTGCCGATGTATTTGAGCACTTGCAGAATAACATAAGCAACAAGCAGTCCGAAGATAAGGCTTCCTGAACCGGCACAGCTTCCGCATGCTCCGCAGCTTCCGCAGAATAAACATGAAGCGCAGTCGAGTATGGGGCTTGTGGAAAGCTCAATATCAGCGCACGATAGCCCGCTGCCGGTTCCGAATATACCGGAGCCGCCGCCCGAGAAGAAGTTGTTCCCCTCAACACTGGCAAACGGATCCACTTTATAGTGATTGCAAACGGCCTCGTTCAGCCTTTTGAAGCCCGTTTCTACCGCCTTATCATATTCTCCCTCGCTGAAGTAGGGCTCGATCGCATTTCTGCTTATATCGGAAAGAATTTTCGTGGAGAGAACCGATGAAAGCCCACTTCCGGCGATTATGTAATAGTCCTTATCCTCAGTCGCCATAAGAAGCAGTACGCCGTTGTTTTCGCCGTTTCGACCGATCTTCCACTTTTCAAAAACCATCGCAGAATAATCCTCTATGCGCTGGCTTCCTATGGTATCAAGAACCAATACACATATTTGAGCACCCTTGCAGTTCTTTTCAAGATTTTGATTGCGCTTTGCGATGTATTTTTCGGTGTCTGCCGTGATCCCTTCTACCCGATCATCGCAGTACTCTCCTTTCGAATCAACCACGGCGCTTGCTCCGCCGAGATTATTCACGGCGTTCGCGCCGAAAAGCGGAAAAGCAAAAACTATGAATATGCCGATAATCAACGCAATAAGTTTTATCCTGTTTTTCATCAATCAACTCCTCCTGTTGAAGAGAAAAGTTCATAGCCCGGCGGCACAACTGAAAAGCATCAATCCGGCGCAAGAACCGCAAGAGAACCGTGAACAGCTGCAGGAATTGCAGGCAAAGCTATCGTATGCGAAATCAGCTGCATCCGGATCAGCATCGTAATATCGGCACACGGTCTCGTTCAGCTTGGCAAAAGTGTTCTTGACCGCACGCTCATAATCACCCTCACCAAAGGCGGGTTCGAGATGGTTTCTGACAATGCTTGAAAGCGTATCGGTTGTAAAAACCGAAGAAAGGTCGTTTCCCGTGACAATATAATAGTCCTTATCCTCTACCGCTACAAGGAGCAAAACGCCGTTATCCTCGTCTCGACCTATATCAAGCTTTTTAAACCGCATTTGAGCATATTCCTCGATCGCACCACTGCCTATGGTGGCCAAAGTAATTACCGCGATCTGTGCACCATGACAGTTTATCTCAAGATTTCGGTTTCTGCTCGCGATATATTCTTTGGTGTCCTCGCTCAAAATTTGTGCTTTGTCCACCATCAACTCACCATCGCGATATGCTGCGGCAGTCATCGGTCTTGAAGCAAACCCAAGCGCAAGGAGGATCGCAACGATGAGCGCAGCGAGCTTGATATGCGCTTTCATCACTCATCGCCTCCGATGCCGTAAAGCTTTGCGAATAAGCTTCCGGGCCAGCGCGAAACAAGCGAATCACACTTTGCGCGGTAATCATTCAGTTCATAGCGATAGGTTCGCGCTATACTTTTGCTTCTTTCCTCTACCTTGGACATACAAGCTTCAAGATCGGCAGCCTCGGTGTTCTTAACCCTGTTGTAAAACCGCTTTGCTGTCAAAAGCAGAGATTCGCAGCTATTGTATCTGCCGATCGCATCCTTCTGCGTTCGGCAAGCTTCAATCGAATTTTCAAGCTCACTCGCCCATTTTTCGAATTCGCTTCCGCCGTCAGGGTTAAGCTTTTTGCCCTCACTGAGCAAGGAGCTTGCTGCATAGATCAGCTCATCGGTATCGGAAAACAGATCGTTGCCTTGCTCATCTGTTTTGGCGGCGATCGACGAAAACTCCTTTGCCGCTCGGCGCTCGCTTATCTTTAGTCCCAGACCTCCGAGAAGCGGTATCACGATCAACGCTGCAACGATCAAAATTATCAGTGCGAGCGTTCTTGATTCGGACAACTTCTTCATTCCTTTACCCTCCTTTTATCCGAGTTTGGAGCTTTTTTCGTTTCGTCCATGCCCCTTTTCTGGGCACGGACGGTTTATTGAAACTTTCTTCGTCAATATAACGGTTTATGCGCCGTTTCGGTTCACTACTGCGGACGGATGCCGGATACCTCCACGAGCTTCCTCTTGAGCTCGTCCTCGATCCTGGAGAGCTCGGCTTCGGCGGCGATGCGCTTGGTGTGACCCTCCTGCTGAATCTGAAGCACCTCATCCATGGTGGTGATGAGCTTCTGATTGGTCTCGGTCAGGGTTTCGATATCCACGATGCCCCTCTCGCTCTCCTTGGCGGCGGCGACGGTGGCGGTGTGGAGCGCTTCGGCGTTCTTTTTAAGAAGTTCGTTCGTCATATCGGTAACGGCATGCTGCGCCGCAATAGCCTCCTGTGCATGGGCAAGTCCGAGGGAGAGCACCATCTGACTCTTCCAAAGGGGGATGGTGTTCATGATGGAGGTTTGGATCTTCTCCGCCATCATGGTGTCGTTGTTCTGAATGAGGCGAATCTGGGGCGCCATCTGAAGGCTGATATTCCTCGTCAGCTCCAGGTCGTAGATCTTCTTTTCGAAGCGGGTGCACATATCCGCGAAATCGCGTGCCTTCTGCGCATCCTCGGGAAGCTTGGTCTCCTCTGCCTTCTTGAGCAGCTCGGGCAGCGTGGTGGCGCGCTCGTTCTCAAGCTTTTTCTTGCCCGCGAGTATATACATGGAAAGCTCCTTGAAATAGTCAAGGTTGCGCTGATACATATCGTCGAGCATCGCAATATCCTTGAGAAGCACGACCTGATGCTCGTCGAGCTTGGCGGCGATGCGCTCAACGTTTACCTCGGCTTTATCGTAGCGAAGCTTGAGCGCCTCGATCTGGGCAGCCTTCTTTTTGAAGATGCCGAGCAGACCCTTTTTATCCTCCTCGGAGCTGAAGCCCTTGAGCTCGCCGATAAGATCGGCTATCATAACGCCGGTTTCGCCAAGATCCTTGGTGCGAACGGCGCTCAAGGCACTTTCGGAGAACTGGGAGAGCTTCTGCTGGCTTTGAGAGCCGTACATCATTATCTGCGAGGCGTTGGTAATGTCGATCTGCTTTGCAAAGTTATCGACTGCCGCGATCTCCTCGGGGGAAAGCTGGGAGTTTGCAACGATCAGCTCCTCGACCGACTTAACGGGCTCGGCGGGCTGCGCCTTCTCCTCCTCAACGGGGGTCGGATCGAGGGTAAGAACGGGGATGTTGGTGGTCTTTTCTTCCATTTTGGGTTATCCTTTCATAATTGCAAATAATTATTTTATTAGGATCACTGATTCTTGATGGATTTGCCGTTCACCATCGAATCGAGCACGGCGATATCGGAGCTGATGTCGATGGCTTCGCCCGCATAGAGCGAATCAAGGCTCGTTTCAAAGCTTCTTGCTATGGTTTCGGCGTTGGTTTCGATGCGTTCCTTTATCTCCTTGAGGTTCTCGCCCTGATAGCCCGCTTCCTGCTGCATGGCGTAGCCCTCCATGAGCTTGACCGAGGTGGGCAGATAATAGGTCAAAAACCTTCTCATGCTGCGCGCCTTGGTGGGGTTCTTGGAGAGCTCCGCAAGGATGCCGTCCCCCGCCTTGACCATTCGATCGATCGCTGCGGTTACGTTTTCATCGGGGATTCGCTCGTTGAGCTTGCGAAGGGCAACGATATGCGCATCCGCCTCCGAGAGCGACTTGTCGAGCTCGGGAACGCCGGTTTTATACTCGGGCGCGATCTCAAGCTGAACGACCTTATCCTTGAAAATTCCTTTTGCAATAAGATACCCGATGAGGCAGACGGCTGCCGATACGAGTATGCCCCAAATTCGATAGAGCGGGAAGATAAGCCCGCAGATTATCACGAGCGCCGCGGTTATCCAAAGCGGCATCGCGCTTTTGATCCGTTTTTCAACAGTCCTGTGCATTTCGGCCATTTCTGCTCCTTTCATATCGATAAAACGATCCATACATTTGTTCGCATCCCGAGGGATGCGGCGCGGGAGCTCGGGCTTGGAAAAGCCCGCATCCTCTCCCATGCTGATTATACCATTCCGCCATGGCGTTTTCAACAGTTTTTGCACCCGGCCGCCCCGCAATACCGCAGGCGAAAAAATTAAATATGAAGAATTATTCGCTCTTCAAAAAAATGTCACAGGCAACACATATCTTTTCCATAAGTTCCCGCTTTTTTCACGCATTTACGGCAATAGCAGGCACCTTCATAAAAAACGCAATAAAATCCTGAAATGCACCAATCATTGTTGTATATTATTTCGCACTGCGTATGGTATTGATAACTCGCGAAAGTATGGTATACTACTACTGATTAAGGTATGCTCATTTGGGTATGCTGCACTCAAAATGATTTTTATTTATGATTGGAGGAGCCAACTATGAAACAAGCTTCCCTAAAGCTCCTGCGGATGTTTATCGCCGCCGCGCTCGTTATCTGTCTTTGCTTTACGGTCGCCATTGCTGCGGTCGGTTCTGCGGAGCAAAATTCCCCCGAGCCGGCTGCCCCTGCCGCTGTATCCGCGTCCGAAGCCGCTGATGATGCTGTTGATGCTGCGCCAAGCGAGTGTCTGCCCGATGAAAATGCGGATCCCGTGCTCTTTAGTTGGGAGCGCTCTACCAAGGCGATGCTTTTGCTTGAAAACGGTCCGCTTAAGATGCGCGGCTATAAAACCGTGGAAGGTCATCACGCCAGTTATACCTGCCCTATATATCCCGACTTTTATGGCGGTGCCTATTTTGAACCGGACAAGGATACTCTGTATGTATATCTTACCGATATCTCCATGCGTTCGAAGCTTGAGAAAACTCTCGGCGAGTATAAGGATTGCGTTATATTCCTTGAAGCCGAGCTAAACCTGAATGAGCTTCTCTCGCTTGCGCAAAACACTGCTTGCCTGCTCAGCGCCGCAGGCTATGAAGTATTGACCTACGGTACTGACGAAATAAATCACAAGGCTGCTATAGACGTATTCCATGAGGATTATGAGGCGGCAAAGGCGTATCTTGAGACCTCCGGCATAGAGCATCTTGATTTTATAACGCTGGATTGTATGTACGGCAAACCGATTTTACTTCCCGGTGAAGTTCATGAGAGTGCCCGCTTGCCCTATGAATTCGATGATATCGAGCGCTAAGAAACCAAATCAACTACAAGCTTGTGCGGCGGGATCAAACTTTATGATTCCACCTACTCTAACCGTTTCTCTCTCGGTGTGTGCGGAAAGTACAATGGCTACAATGCGTTATCACCTGCGGTCACGGTTTGAATAACGGAGATCCGATTCGGTATGATCTTGGCGGAAGAACCGTCGGCACTATTGTAAAGAATGTTTTTCAAAACGGCGGCATTGGTGACTATTCCATTGTCAAGATCAATAACAATTTGTTTTCCCCTACCTATAATGTGCGTAATATCCCGATGTATAAGGCTTATACGGCTACTAATCATAACGGTCAGACCGTAACGGTTAAAGGCAGCAACTATTTAAATGGAAAAGGACAAGTTGTAAATTCAAACGTTGCTGTTGATTATGATATGGGTAATAATATATACTACACTGTGAATGGTTTGAATATCGTTAACACGACCTCCGGAAGGGCTTTATCCGGAGATAGTGGCGGTGCTTGTATAAACGACAATACCTTTTACGGAGTGCTTAGCGGTGGGTTAGATAATGGCAGTACTACTATTAAATTTTTTTATTCCCCCATCCATTTGGCCATGAACGCCGGTTTTTCGCTTTATCCTCATCCGCATTCCTATGCATACGTTGATTATAATGCAACCTACCACAAATGTATATGTACTCTTTGCGGCTTCTATGTTTTACAAAAACATAGTGACACTTGGGACAGTTCAAATAACTGTTGCTTCGTATGCGGTCATAGCTAAGCAAGCTATGTGGGAATAAGTCAGAATTCTTTGTGGACTATATCTTTATAGTCCGTTTTTTACTTGCAGCAGGAATTCAGAAACGGTGCCTTTTTGTGTTGCGAACATTCGCGCTATTTTTTTAAAATCCTGAAACGCTGCCGATTTGCTCTTGCTTTAACCCATGCGCTATGATAAAATAATATGATAACGGCATCGCTTGAAGCGTTTGGTTTGCGCCGATGCGGAGCCGAAAGAGCAATACTTTTAAGAAAGCGAATTACGTCCATGAAAGCGAACCTTCGGCGCATAGCCGCCCTTCTTGTTTGCGCATCCGCGCTGTTTTCCCTCGCTGTTTTCTCCGCATGCAATAAGGACGGCGGCGGCAACACTCCCAAGCCCGACGGCGGCTCCGAGCTGAGTGAAGCGCAGCGGGCGAATATACTTGCGATAAGCGAGGCCTTCATCGAAAGCGGCAAGGTCTACAACAGCGAATACGCGCTCACCGTTAGGGAGATAGAGCAGTTCATCTATTACCTTTATAATGACGAGCTCAAGCCCGAATCGGACGGCTACGCAAAGGTTTCCGGCACGGATTCCGCCGAGCGCCTTAAAATGTATTTCGGAATCGCAAACCTGCTCCACACGCAGAAGAATTCCGGGGATCAGGATTTCTATTATGCGAACGGAACCTACTTTGTTAAAACCAATTCGCCCGTTGTGACCTCCGCCGAGATAGCCTCCGTTAAGCTTAACGAGAACGGCAACCGCGAGGTTCTCGTTAAGGCCGTTTGCGCGGACGATGCGCGCGTGGAGCTTGACTTCGTTTTCAAGCTCGAGGGCGATGATACACTCGTGCTCTCCTGCACAAGATACGATGAAAAATAAAAGTCTTTGCCGTGCACGGCGAAGCATTACCCGCAAAAAGCTTTTTGAGGTGAACCATGGGAAGGATGAGACTTCTTTCAAACGTTATAAACAGCGCCTCCGGTCAGGTGGAGGGCTTCTGCATTATCAAATCCGTTCAGCTCAAGCTGAACGTCAAGGGTGCGGAGTATCTTGATTTCATGCTTGCGGATGCCGACGGCGAGATCAACGCAAAGCTTTGGGATTACCAGAGCACCGTTCACGGCACCTATTCCGCAGGCGAGATAATCAAGATTCGCGGCACGATCAACGTTTACCGCGATCAGGAGCAGCTCAAGATAGACCGCATCCGCAAGATGAACGACGGCGACGAAGTGGATATCTCCACCATAGTTGCCGAGCCGCCCATCGACGGCGAGCTGCTCTACAAGGCGCTTTACGATTTCGCGGGCACCTTCGATGACCCCGATATCGCAACGCTGACCCGCTATCTGCTTGCCGCGAATAAGGATCGCATCGCGAAATACCCCGCCGCACTGCGCCTGCACCATGCGCACAAGGGCGGCCTCGTGTTCCACACGCACACGATGCTCGAGGTGGCAAAGAAGATGGTGGAGGTCTACTCCCCCATCTATCCCGAGCTTTCGAGCGACCTTGTTTACGCGGGCGTTATCCTGCACGATATCGCAAAAACCACCGAGCTGGACGTGGGCCCGCTCGGGCTTGCGACTGCGTATTCGCCCGAGGGTCAGCTGCTTGGGCATATCACCATGGGCGTGAACATGATCGAGCTTGCGGCAATGGAGCTCGGCATTCCAAACGAAAAGGCGATGCTGCTCGCGCATATCCTGCTCTCCCACCACGGCGTTCCCGAATTCGGTTCGCCCAAGCCCCCGATGTTTCCCGAGGCGGAGATCGTTTCCACGGTGGACACGCTCGATGCGAAGCTCTACGAAATGTTCGACGTTCTTGCAAGCGTTCAGATCGGCGGCTTCTCCGACAGACAGTGGGCGCTCGATAATCGTCTTTTGTACCGCCACGGCCACGGCATCGTTAAGAGCGAGGACGAGGGCGCGGAGCTTTAAATCCATTCACGCTGCGCAATAAGCGTTGATATAAAAAATTCAATCGAAAGAATCGGTATAATTAAAATGGAAAAACAGAAAAGACTTTTTACCTCCGAATCCGTTACGGAGGGACATCCCGACAAGGTCTGCGACAGGATCGCGGACACGGTTCTTGACGAAATGCTCAAGAACGACCCCAATTCCCGCGTTGCCTGCGAATGCTGCGCCACCACCGGCATGGTGATGGTCATGGGCGAGGTAACTACGGATTGCTACATCGACATTCCGAGGCTCGTTCGCGACGTTGTGCTCGACATTGGCTACGACAAGCCCGAATACGGCTTCGACGGCAATGCGCTCGCCGTTATCAGCGCGCTCAACAGCCAGTCCGCCGATATCGCGATGGGCGTTGATAAGAGCCTTGAAGCGAAAAACGGCGAAACGGGCGATGCACTCGACATCGGCGCTGGCGATCAGGGCATGATGTTTGGTTTTGCCTGCGATGAAACTCCCGAATGCATGCCTCTTCCCATCAGCCTTGCGCACAGACTTACCAAGAGGCTCACCGAGGTTCGCAAAAGCGGCATCGTTTCAAATCTTCGCCCGGACGGCAAGAGCCAGGTAACTGTCGAATACGACGACGAAAACCGACCCGTGCGCGTTGACACGGTCGTGATCTCCACCCAGCACGATCCCGAGGTCGATATGGAACAGCTTCGCGCCGAGATAACCGGGAAGGTCATCAAGGCCGTGATCCCCGCTGAGCTCATGGATGAGCACACCAAGATCTATGTGAACCCGACCGGCCGCTTCGTTATCGGCGGTCCTCAGGGCGATTCCGGTCTCACGGGCAGGAAAATAATCGTCGATACCTACGGCGGCTACGGCCGTCACGGCGGCGGCAGCTTCTCAGGCAAGGATCCCACCAAGGTTGACCGTTCCGCCGCGTATGCCGCCCGCTATGCCGCAAAGAATATCGTGGCTCAGGGCTATGCCAAGCGCTGCGAGATACAGCTTGCCTACGCGATCGGCGTTGCAAAGCCCGTTTCCCTGAGGGTGGACACCTTCGGCACCGGCATCATGCCCGACAGCGAGCTTGAAGAGATGCTTTCAAGAAGCTTCGACTTCCGCCCCGCCGCGATAATCCGCCATCTCGGCCTGCGCCGTCCCATCTATGCCAAGACCGCCGCATACGGTCACTTCGGCAGGGAGGACTGCGGCTTCCCTTGGGAAAAGACCGATCTGGAGTTTAAAAAATAAGCCATAGGGCGCATCCGCACGGCTTTATAACGAAAAGCAGACCGCCGAAGCTTTATCCCGCCCGGGATACGACTTCGGCGGTTTAGCTTGCGCCGCCTTGTTCGCGTTAATAAAAAGTACACATTTTACGGCTTTACAAACCATGTAAACTATAGTATACTTCCTTATGCATACATATAGTTCGGAGGCAACAAATGACCGATCCCGTATCCATACTCAAGGAACTCAAAAAAGCGGTTGTGGGCAAGGACGAAGTGCTTACGATGGCGCTTATTTCCATCCTCGCACGCGGCCATATCCTCATTGAAGATATTCCGGGCGTTGGCAAAACCACCATGGCGCTTGCGTTCAGCAAGGCGCTCGGCTTAGACTATCAGCGTGTGCAGTTCACGCCGGACGTTCTGCCCTCGGATATCGTGGGCTTCTCCCTTTTCGACAAGCAGTCCGGCAAGATGGTCTATAAGCCCGGCGCCATCCTCTGCAACCTTTTCCTTGCGGACGAGCTGAACCGCGCCACGAGCCGCACCCAGAGTGCGCTTCTTGAGGCGATGGAGGAGGGCAGCGTCACGGTTGACGGCGAGACCCATCCCGTGCCCGATCCGTTCATCGTTATCGCAACACAGAACCCCGTCGGCTCGAGCGGAACGCAGCTTCTGCCCGAATCCCAGCTCGACCGCTTCATGGTCAAGCTTTCGCTCGGCTACCCCGAGCACAATCACGAGCTCGATCTTCTAACGCGCAAGCAGCTCGGCAATCCGCTTGAGACCGTCAACTGCGTTGCAAACAGGCAGGAGCTTGCCGATATGAGGCGCGAGGTGGACAGGGTCTATACCGATAAAAAGATCCTCGACTACACCATAAGGCTTTCAAGCACCTCCCGCTCCCACGAATCCCTCATCCACGGCGCAAGCCCCCGCGCTTCGCTGGCGGTCATCGCCATGGCAAAGGCGGCGGCATGGGTGCAGAACCGCGATTACGTCGTTCCCGACGACGTGGAGCTGATCTACCCCTGCACCGTTGCGCACAGACTCGTGCTTACGCCCGAAGCGAAGTCCTCCGGCAAAACGCAGCAGTCCGTGCTCGATGAGATCCTTTCAAGAACCCCCGCTCCCTCCGTAAAATAATGGCGGTTCGGCGCATAATCTACATAGCGCTGCTTGCACTTGCCGCGCTCTATCATTTCGCTTACGGACAGTATGCAACGCATTACATACTGATATTTTTCTTATGTCTTCCCCTGCTTTCTCTGCTCGTGAGCCTGCCCGCTGCACTAACCTCAAAGGCCTCCCTTGTGGGCGGCTTGGACGTGCACAGGAATTCCGAGGGCAGCGTTCTGCTCGAGCTCAACTGCAAGTTTTTCCTTCCTCCCGAGGCATGGAGCATCACGGTTGAGGAAAAGAATCTTTTCACAAATCAAGCCGGCTCGCCGCAGACCATCAAAACAGGCGGAATGAACACGCTCACCAAGAGCTTCCATCCCGACACCACGCGCCTCGGCACCATACGCTACCGCATAAAAAAAGCTCGGGTATACGACTATCTCGGGCTGTTTCCCATACCCGTTCGGCGCAGCGGCGCGGCGGAATTCACCGTTTTGCCCAATATCGAGCGCCCGAATCCCGAGCCCGAGCTCGACGACCCCTCAACGCTTCATTTCAAGCCCAAGCCCCTCGGCTTCTCCGAGGAGCACGAGCTTAGGGAATACCGCGCGGGCGATCCGCTGAACCTTGTTCATTGGAAGCTCTCGGGCAAGATGGACGAGCTTATAATCCGCGAGCCTCAGGAGGTTATAAGAAAAAAGATCTTGCTTTCCGCCGATCTTCCCGCCAATTATTCGGATCAGCAGAGCGTTATAGAGCAGCTCAGGTATCTGAGCGAGGAGCTGATCGAAAAGGAAATTCCGTATAGGCTCGTTTTCGGTCCGGATATGCTCGATATCACCTCCAACGACGAATTCAACGAGTTCATAAAGGAAAAGCTCTCAAATCCCATGAATGCCCGCTACGCACCCGGCGTTCCCCTCGGAGGGGATACGCTTATCTACCGCATCCGTCCTTCAAAGGGGGTGGAAGCATGAACAGCCGCATGAAAAAGCCCTATTGGAGCATATTCGTGAACGCCCTGCTCGTTTGCTGCGGCGTGCTTGCGGCCGTGCTGACCGTTCCAAGCTCATACGGCGTTGAATTCGAGCTTCCCACGCTCATCTACATTGCACTTCTGTTTTCCCTGCTCCTTTGCGCGATCCTTCATCTTGCTAAAAGACCGCTCTTCCCGATGCTGCTTTTCCTTTTGGCAGTTTCGGTCTACGTGATCTTGGATTGGGCGCATATTAAATCGGGCATTAAAATTTTTTATTACGCGTTAATGCGGCCCCCTTCCTCTATCTTCCCGTTCCTTCCCGTTCCCAAGGAACCGAACTTGCCTCATATATTCGTTGCCTCCCGCGTTACCTCGTTTTTGATCGCGATCGAGGCGATCGTGGCGGTGCTTATTTCGCTCGCGGTGATAAAGAGCAGTTCCCCCCTTCCCGCGATACTCGTGCTGCTCCCCTCCGTGTTTTTGAGCATGGTCTATACGGACTGCTCGCCCGTGCTGTACTCGGTGATACTCCTCGTTGTTTACTTCGGCGGCGTTCTGCTCGGGCACGGCATCAAGGGCAGCACCAAGAAGCACGCGATGGCAAGGCTCGTGTTCCTGCTGCTGCTAACGGCGCTGGCTTTTGCGCTTCGTGCGCTTTCGCCCGAGAAGAGATACATTCCCATCCCATACGAGCAAAGGCAGTACGTTCTGGGTGAACGCTTCGGGCGTGTTCAGGACGGCGTGCTCTCGCTGTTTTCAAGCAACCCGAAGGAGTACGGGCTCGACTCGATAAACGACCGCCTTGTGAGCGACTCCAAGGCTTTCTCCGTCAGCTCCACGGCGGCGGGCTCCTTCCTTATGCGTACCCACTCCTACGGTCTGTATAAAAACAACGGCTTCGCCGTATCGCCCGAATACGGCGGCGATTGGCGCTCCATGCATGAGCTCGGAAGCACACAGCAGGGCGACTCCGCAACAATCTCCGTTCAGGGCGCGTTCACAAACGAGCGTGTGGTGCCTTACGCATTCCGGCCGGATGCATACGTTAAGGTGGAGGAGGGCTTCGTTCGCTCATACGGCGAAACCTCGTATACATGGCACTTCATTCCCGATCTGCGCTTTACACCGGTAAACGGCGGCAAGGCGGAGAGCGAATACTATCTCTTTGCGCTCAATAACTACACCATGCCCGCCGGCAAGCAGAAGGACGAGCTTATCAAGCTCATGGACGAAAGCTTCCCCGTTGTTCTCGGCATCGCCCCCACGCTCTCGGAATACGTTAAGTATCTTAAAAAGACAGACGTATACGGCGCTTCGCTTGCAGTTGTCGATAAGGTTCGCAGCTTCGGTTCCTACACGCTCACCCCGGGCGCAACGCCGAGGGGCAGGAGTTTTGTTGAATACTTCATTTCGGATAATAAGCAGGGCTACTGCGTACACTACGCATCCGCAGCAACGGCGTTCCTTCAGGCATTGGACATTCCCGCCCGCTTCACGATAGGCTACCGCGTGGACGTTGCCGAAGCGGATACCTGGCAGGATATCACCAAGGAAGCCTCCCATGCATGGGTGGAGATATACATAAAGGGCGTTGGCTGGGTGCCGCTTGAATGCACCCCCGGCTTCCCCGGAACTAACAGTTATACCCCGGCTCATGGCAATTACGCCGAGCCCACTCCCACGCCGGAGCCCACTCCCGAGCCATCGCAGGATCCCGATGAGCGCGAAACCAGGCCTCCAGTGACCGACGAGCCCGACGAGATCGTGAAGCCCTCGCGCAATCCGCGCGCATCCGCAACTCCGAGGCCCAGTCCCTCCCCCACCCCCGCAAACGGAGGCAGCGGCGGAGGAAGCGGCAGAGCCAAGGATAATTCGCTGCTGTGGCTGATTATACCGCTCGGCATCATTGCACTCAGGCTGCTTATCGGCTTCATTGTGGACAGGATACGCAAGCATCGCTTCGAGCAGAGCGATCCGAACGCCGCTGTACTGTGCATGCTTCGCTACTTGAGAAGGCTTGAACGCTACGGACTGCCCCCCGAGCCCGATGCCAAGGAGCTGGGCGAGGAGGCCGCATTCTCCAACCACTCCATGAGCTCCAAGCAGAAGCGGCTCATCGAGCGCTGTGACGGCGTGCGCCGCTCGGCTTTCAAGAAAAAGCCGCTCAAGCGCTTCCTGCTCAGAAGGATACTGTTCCGACTGTAAGATTTCTTTAAGAAACGGCAAAACGCTCCCCCGACCGAAAATCGGGAGAGCGTTTTTTCTTTCAATCCGCAAAGCCCTCGGGCATATTCTCGAAGATAACGCGAATAGCGCTGTCCTCCGCCTTTTCGGGCTGCGATTTGATGTAGTCAAGAAGCGCTTTGACCGCGCTGAGCCGATCGGACGGCTTGAGCTCCGTGTCGTTCACCATGGAAATTATGGTGTCCAGCGCAAGCTTTCTGAGCCGCTTTTCGCTCGACGGGCTTCTTCGCTTCCTTTTTGCCTCGGTATGCTCGCTTTCAGGGATCATCTTCCCCTTCACCTCGCTCCTTTCCTCGGCGCTGCCCCATATTTATTATACCATGAAACGGCGCACCCTTTCAAAGCAAAAAGCGGCATAAAAACGACTTCCGCGACCCTGCAATACCATTTTCAAGTTCAAAAGTCAATACGTTGCCTGTACGCTTTTATGTATAACAAAGCGCTCTCTGTTCCTTGTACGCGCTCTATGAAAAATGATAAAATATTATTAGGGAGGCAGTTTTGCCCCCTTCAAAAACTTAATATGCCAACGCAAGCGCTTTTCGCCGCCCGTGTGTCACGTTCTTCCTTTCGCCGAGCCCCATTCGGCGGCAGGATATAAAAAACAGCAAAGCATTTTGAACGCACTTATCTCAGCAAGTTGCCACACCCGGTCTTTTCGCGCACGGGCGGTGCGAAGGCGCGGCAAATCCGTGCCGCAAGCAGCGCGGCACTAAACCCCGATAGAACACAAAAGAACAGGTGATAAAGCTTATGAATCTTATCCTGCACGGCGAACCGAACGAGCGGCAGAAGGAATTCTTCCTCTCCCGCGCAAGGCACACCGCCTATGGAGGTGCGCGCGGCGGCGGCAAGAGCTGGGCTATGCGAAGAAAATTCGTGCTGCTTGCGCTCCGCTACCCGAATCTGAACCTGCTGTTATTGCGCCGCACCCTGCCCGAGCTGCGCGAAAACCATATCGTGCCGCTTCAAAGGGAGCTTTACGGCGCGGCGGAGTACAACGGCACCGAGCGCGTTTTCCGCTTCCCGAACGGCTCGCGAATAAAGCTCGGCTACTGCGACAGCGCGCAGGATGTTTACCAATATCAGGGGCAGGAATATGCGGTGGTGGGCATGGAGGAGGCAACGCATTTCACCGAGGAGCAGATGCGCTTTCTGACCACCTGCAACCGCACCACGCGCAAGGATTTTTCCCCGAGGATGTACTATACCTGCAACCCCGGCAACGTCGGTCACGCATGGGTGAAGCGCCTTTTTATCGACAGGCAGTACAACGCCTCGGAGAACCCCGAGGACTATCTTTTTATCCCCGCGCGAATCTACGACAATGCCGCGCTTATGAACGCCGATCCCGGCTATGTGCGCCAGCTCATGGCGCTGCCCGAGGATCTGCGGCGGGCGCATCTTGAGGGGGATTGGGACGTGCACGCAGGGCAGTATTTCCGCGAATTTTCAAGGGAAAAGCACGTTATACAGCCGTTTGAGATACCGAAAAGCTGGCGGCGCTTCCGCTCGATGGACTGGGGCTACAACGATCCCTGCTGCGTGCTCTGGCATGCGGTGGACGGCGAGGGAAGGGTGTTCACCTACCGCGAGCTCTACGTTCGCTATATGCGCGCCGACCTCGTGGCAGGCGAGGTAAAGAAGCTTTCCGAGGGCGAGCATATCGCCTACACCGTGGCTTCGCCCGATATGTGGCAAAAGCGCGGCGCGATGCTCGCTTCAAGCGGCGGCTTCGAGGGCGAAACGCTTGCGGAGCTGTTTATGAGTGCGGGGCTTGCGCTCACGCCTGCGGATAATTCGCGCATTTCGGGCTGGAACCGCATCCGCGAATACCTTGCACCGAAGCCCGACGGCTTTGGCGGCGAAAAACCGATGTGGCAATGCTTTGAAAACTGCACGAACCTTATCCGCCAGCTTCCGATGCTCGAGTTCGACAGGCTGAACCGCGAGGATGCCGCCGACGGCAACGACCACGCACCCGAGGCGCTGCGCTACGGCCTGATGAGCCGCCCGCACGGAAGCCGCGAGCCCGTGATAGTCAAGAAAAAAGCCTATGATCCTCTAAGCCTTCCCGAAACGGGAGCGAGCTGGTATTCGAGTTGATATCTTGTCGGCAACCACAAGCGAAAGAAAGGAACAGATATGAGAAACGAAACAAACAAAAGCTTCAGCCCCGCTTACGGAGCGGTGGCGCAACCCACGCGGTCGAGCGGCAAGGCCGAGGAGACCGAGGCGCTTTACGCGCTTTTCAACGAATTCTACACCGCATACGCGGGCGAACGCGCAAGGCTCGATAAATGCGAACGAATGTATCGGGGCGAGCATTGGTACGATGTGCCGATGGGCGAAAAGGGCGAGCCGCGCCCCGTTACGCCGGTTCTTCAGAGCACGATCGAGAACGTTCGCGCCGACCTTGTGGACTATCTGCCCGAGGCGATAGTAAGCTCCGATGCTCCCGAATACGATGCGCTTTCGGAGATATTCACCCATATAATCCACGAAAACCATCTGCGCTGCGCCTACGACGAGGAGTATCTGAACATGACTCACGATCTGCTCGTGGGCGGCTACGGCGTTCAGCAGATAGGCTTCGACGAAAGCGCGAACGGCGGCATGGGCGGCGCGTACATTCGCCACGTGGATGCGCGAAGCGTGCTGTTCGATCCGCTTGCAAGCGACCTTCAGGACGGCAGGGCGGTTTTCAAATTCACCCACCACACGCGCGACTGGTTCACTCAGCACTACCCCGACAAGGCTTCGGAGCTTCGCGAGGACGGCTTCATGTTCGACACGCCCGAGGAGCAGCTTCTGACCGCAGACTGCGAAAAGACCATTCTTCTGATCGAATGCTGGCGCAGGGTGTACGATGCAAAGCGCGAAAAGTACGCCGTTCACATGATGCTGCTTGCTGGCGGCATGATGCTTGAGGACAGCCGCGACACGCGCCCCGATGGGTATTTTTCGCACGGCGAGTATCCGTTCGTGATAACAAAGCTGTTTGAGCGCAAGGGAAGCTGCCTCGGCTACGGCTTCGTGGATATGTTTGAAACAAGCCAGCGCAATTCGGATAAGCTCGATCAGATCGTGATGAAGAATGCGCTGCTTGCAAGCCACAACAAGCTTCTTATCACTGGAGCAAGCGGCTTCGATCCCGCCGATCTGCGCGATTGGTCGAAGGAGGTGCATCAGGGCGACAACCTGAACGGCATCTCGTGGTTTGCCACCGCTCCCCTGCCCTCGTATATGCTGCACTACATCGCCGAGATGCGAAACTCCATCAAGGAGGAATCGGGCGCAAACGAATTTGCGCGCGGCATGACCCATGCGGGCGTAACGAGCGGAACGGCTATTGCCGCGCTGCAGGAAGCCTCGAGCAAGCGCTCGAGAATGGCGGCGAGGAATATCCACTCCTCATTCAGAAAAGCGGTCTGTCAGGAGATAGAGATCGAGCGCGAATTCACGCTTCGTGAGCGCTGCGAAAAGAGCCTCGCCGCGATAGGCTCCGAGATGGGCATGGATCAAAGAGCCGCGAATATCGCAAAGCTTTCCGCAATAGAAAAAGCCCTCGACAGGCTTGAAAATCTGCCTGCCGAGTTTCGGGTAACGGTCAAGGTGGTAAAGGAAAACGCCTTCTCGGTGCTGAACAACAACGAAACCGTTTTCCGCCTCGTTTCGGCGGGGATGATAACGCCGGACGTGGGCTTGCAGCTGCTTATCTTCGACGGCAAGGATCAGGCCGTGCAGCTTATGAAGGCAAAGGCGCTTGAGCTGGCGCTTGCCGCGGCAACGGGCGCGGGCGGCATGAATAGCGGCAATAATACGCCGTAAAAGCGAATACTATTCCATGCGTTTTTCTTCCATTATGAAAGCAATTCAGCCTTCATCAGAAAAACCGGGCGAATCAAACCGCCCGGTTTTCTGCTTTTACGCATCATTGTTTCCTAAAAACCTAAACTCAGGTTAGTGTTGGCTTTACCAGGGCTCACTTATCGCGTTCCCGATCAACGACATCTTTAATGTCGCAGTGCGCCAAAGGGTTTGAATGCTTTTCTGCATCGGCAGCGATATTTATAAGGTCTTTTATTTCTGTAATAACTCCGTGTTCATATTTCAGCATTCCCTGCTCCAATTCCGTAAAAGCACGATAAAAGCCATCTGCGTGTGTTTTAGATAAAACTCTTGAATTGATTACGGGGAGCAATGCCGATAAAAATGACATTATCGCCATCCAAACCGCGCTTTGACTCCCTGCACTCTGCAAAAAGTCGGCTGTAAAGTAAACCGTTGCCGTTGATGTAAAAAGAGGAACAAGCATTAATGCATACTGTACAATTGTCCATGCAATAAAAGAGGAATAATATGCACAATACCTCTTAAATATGAAATCCGGCGTTTTGGAAAACGAGGCTCTTTTCGAGCGATTGGCTAACATTACAAGCAAGAAGCATATTGCTATCAACAGGATTATTCCCGAAGCAATAATCGTTAGCGTAAGAACTCCCCTATACTCCATAACAACCTCCCAAGCTTAAAATTCAATAATGGTTTATTTAGCATTTTCAATGAATTCTTTTCAACAGAAGCATTTGCATAAATCCGATGCTCTTGAATTACGAACCATTGCTTCCACGCACATTATAGTAAATTTATTTACTAAAGTCAATAGTAAACTTATTTACTGAATAAAATACTGTACGGAGGTGCAGTATTCAGTATGAACTATCAACGCAGAATACGCGATCTGAGAGAGGATCACGATAAAACTCAAGCAGAAATAGCAATTATGCTCGGCACATCGCAGACCATGTATGCGCGTTATGAACGCGGAGCAAGCGAGCTTCCGATACGCCATCTTGTTAAGCTTGCCGATTATTACGGTGTTTCAACCGATTACATACTTTGCAGAAACACAAAGAACATCAAATAAGCGTTTTTCCACCAAGAATCATTGTTAAACCGCCCTTTTAATGGTATAATATTATTTCGGAAGAATAGATGTATTTCGTGCGGCTTTTTTCGGATCGTTGAACACCATTTCCCCGAAAAACGCCCGCAAAGCGGTCGAAAAATCTTTCGCAGTATTTTTCGAAAAAATCCCGATTTAGGTATTGACATTTATTTTTTTATAATGTAATTAATGGGAATTCTCTGATGCATATCGTGTCTGCCGCTATCGAAGCTATCCCGGCTCGTCTGCATCTGTTCCCGTAAAAGAAAGCTTTTGAAAGGATTTATGAGCAATGAAAAAAAGAACCTCGTTCCCCCGTTTTTTCACCGCCGCCGCTATGATACTTAGCATACTCGCGGGTGCGCTGCTTGTTTCCTGCGCGGGAAATAAAAAGGAGCCCGTTGTGCCGCCAATGCGGATGGCCGAGTATCCGGCCGACAGCTCCCTTGGAAACGTTCCCGGCACGGTACAGGAGGCAATCGAGCGATCCGATGCCGTCGCCATGGTTCGCGTTGGCGATTGGCTCGGTGAAACGACCGATAAGCTGACTACACTTTTCAATGCCGAAGTCATTGAGACGATAAAGGGCGAGCTTCCCGCAAAATTCACGCTCCTTCAGGGTGGCTCGAGCGAGTTTACTTACAGGGACTACCCTCTGTTTACATACGGCAACGAGCTGTTTCTGTTCCTGACCAAGATATCGGATGAGAACAGAGAATTCTTAAAATTCCCGGAGAACACTTATAAGATAACCGGCACCTACACCAGCGTTATGCATCTGATCGAGCTTGACGGCGAAAAATACGTTATCCCGCGAGACTATGCGCTGCTTGAGAATATGCCGGAGTCCGTGAAGAATCTTGCAAAGGATGAAGCCTTTTTGAAAAGAGCCGTAGATGAGCTTAAGCGCTCCGACAGCGTTTTGAGCAAAGTCAATATAGCGTATGCGCACGTGTATAAGCTCGATGAGCTTGTTTCAATGGTAAAAGCGGGCTGAACGCCGACTGAGGAGCAAACCTATGAAAGTTAAAAGCTTTGGAAAGGATTTATGAGCAATGAAAAAAAGAACTTCGTTCCCCCGTTTTTTCACCGCCGCCGTGCTGATGGCGAGCATGCTCTTAGGGCTGCTTCTTGCCTCATGCACAGGCAGCAAAAAGCAAGTCGTTGTGCCTCCTGTTCGTATGACGGAGTATCCTTCTCATGCAAGTTTTGGGTATGCTCCTGCTTCAGTAGCCGATGCCGTAGAGGAATCCGATGCGATTGCTTACATACGTATCGGTGATTGGCTTGGCTATACCGATGATATGTACAGCACCCTTTTTAGCGCCGAAGTCATTGAAACCGCAAAAGGCAACCTTCCCTCAAAGTTCACGCTTATTCAGGATGGCTCAAGCAGATTTACCCTTGAAGGTCATCCGCTGTTCACGGCGGGCAACGAGCTGTTGCTTTTTCTTAACAAGCTTTCCGATGAAGGCAGAGAACGCAATAATCTTCCGGACGACTCATATATTATAACCTGTGCTCATATAACAACTTTTGACGTTATTGCCATAGACGGCGAAAAATACGCTTTTCCCCGCAACTATGCGCTACTTGAGACCATGCCGAGCTCCGTACGCAATTTTGCACAAGACGAAACGTTTTTGAAAAAAGCCGTTGATGAGCTTATCCGTTCGGACAGCATTTGGGAAAACGTCGATACGATGCAGAATCGTTATCACGTTTACAAACTCGATCAGCTTCTGTCAATGGTAAAAGCGGGCTGAATGCCGACTGAGGAGCAAACCTATGAAAGTTAAAAGCTTTGGAAAGGATTTATGAGCAATAAAAAAAAGAACTTCGTTCCCCCGTTTTTTCACCGCCGCCGCTCTGATACTTAGCATACTCGCGGGTGCGCTGCTTGTTTCCTGCGACGGAAACAAAAAGGAGCCCGTTGTGCCGCCCGTGCGCATGACAGGCAAGTTGCTTATCGATTACTCCACAAGCATTGAGGAAAGGATGGCGGATGCCGTCGAAAATGCGGATGCCGTCGCTTACGTTCGCATCGGCGATTGGCTCGGTGATACGGATGATGTTTACGCTATGTATGAATTTGAGACGGTCGAGCTCATCAGGGGCGAGCTGCCCGAGGGTTCCGTGCTGCTTCAGGACGGATCGAGCACCGGCACGATTCCGGATTTTCCCCTTTTCACCGCCGGAAACGAGCTGCTTCTATTCTTGAAAAAATGCGGTGATTATACGAAAGAGCATCTAAACCTGCCGAATAACTCCTATTTTATCGGCGGCTCGTCCTATACCGTTTCGGATATCGTTACCCTCGAATCGGGTCAAAAATTTCTTCTCCCAAGGGAAAGTATGTTTGCAAACGGCGTGCTGCCCGGCGTTGCAAAAAGCATAGCTGCGGACATCAAGCTTCGCGAAAGCTGCCTTGATGAATTGAGGCGGGCGGACGAAATTTGGAACGATATTCCGCGAAGAAGCAACTACGTTTGCTATCTTGATAAGATAATCGCCGCCATAAAGGCGCTCGGCTGATATTTCGCCCCGTTCATTCGGGGCTTTTTTCTTTGTTTTCTCCCATTTTTTCAGCGCGAATCATTGTTAAACCGCCCTTTTAATGGTATAATATTAATTTGGATGAATAGATGTATTTAGCGCGGCTTTTTTCGGATCGTTGAACGCCGTTTCCCCCGAAAAACCGTGCGCAAAAAGGAGTTTTAAATGAAGCTTATCGCGATAGACGGCAACTCGCTTATGTTCAGGGCGTTCTACGCTCTGCCGAATATGACCAATAGAAAGGGAACGCCCACCGGTGCGCTGCACGGCTTTCTTTCGATGCTGATGAAGCTTATCGAGCTCAAGCCCGATTACCTTCTTGCGGCGTTTGATATGAGTACACCCACCTTCCGCCACGAGCAGTATACCGAGTACAAGGCGGGAAGGCGCGAAACGCCTGTTGAGCTGCGCGAGCAGTTCCCGATGCTGCGCGAGCTGCTTAAAAAGATGGGCATTGCCGTGATCGAATGCGAACGCTACGAAGCGGACGACATTCTCGGCACCTTTTCGCGCAGAGCACAAGAAGCGGGCGTTGAGTCCCTTCTGGTTACGGGCGATAGGGATGCTTTGCAGCTAGTTACGGACAGCGTTCACGTTCTTATGACTAAGAAGGGCATAAGCGAGACCGTTGAATATGATAAAAAAACGCTTTTTGACGAATACGGCCTCGAACCCGCGCGAATGGTCGATCTCAAGGGCTTGATGGGCGACAGCTCTGATAATCTGCCCGGGATAAAGGGCATCGGCGAAAAGACCGCGCTCAAGCTGCTTGAAAAATACGGCAGCCTCGCCTCGGTGCTCGACAGCGCGGAATTGGAGAAGGGTGCTCTTCGTGAAAAGCTGCTCGGCGGCAGGGAGAGCGCGGAGCTTAGCCAAAGGCTCGGCACGATCGACACGAACGCGCCCGTAGCGGAAACGCTCGAAAGCTGCCGCTTCGATCCCGCGAATATGAAGAACGCGATAGGCGAGCTGACCGAGCTGGAGCTTCGCGCCGTTTTAAAGCGCGTGCGCGAGCTTTCCGGCGCTGAGGAAAACGAGGTTTTCTCGCTTAAATCCGATGAGGCGATAGATGCCGCCGCTTTTGAAAGCACAGCTTTGACCGATCCGGCGCAGCTTGAAGGCGCAATCAAAAGCCTTATGAATAAAGGCTTTTTCGCCTTCGATATCGCCGAAGCCTCGATATGCTTTGCGGGCTTCGATGAAAAGGAGCTGCAAGCCGCTTCCAAGGAAAAGCCCCTCCCCTGCTATGCGCTCAGCCTCGGCGGAACGCTGCTCGATCCGGGCTTTGAGCCTGGCGAGGTGATAGCCGCGCTCAAGCCGATACTCGAAAACGAGCGCGTTTTTAAGATCGTTTTCGATGCAAAGCGCCTTATGTGGCTGCTTCACGACTACGGCTCGGCGCTTTCGGGGCTTGAGTTCGATGCGATGATCGCGGACTATCTTCTGAACGCGCTCCACCCCGCCAAGGACACGATAACGCTCGTTTCCGAAAGCGGACTTTCGCATATCCCCGCGCCCGCCGCGCTTGCGATCCTGCGCTCGCGTATGCTCGAAAAGCTTCGCGAAAACGAGATGCTTGCGCTTTTCCGCGATATCGAGCTGCCGCTCGCGGGCGTGCTCTTCGACATGGAAAAAACGGGTTTCCCGATAGATAAGGCCGTGCTGACGGAGCTTGGAAGCGAGATGGAGAAGCGCATAAACGCGCTTGCCGAGGAGATCTTCGAGCTTGCGGGCGAAAGCTTCAACATCCTCTCCACCAAGCAGCTCGGGCAAATTTTATTTGAAAAGCTCGGCCTGCCTCCGAAGAAAAAGACAAAGACCGGCTATTCGACGGACAGCGACGTGCTCGAAGCCCTAAAGCCCCTGCACCCGATCGTGGGCGCAGTTACCGAATACCGTTTCCTCACCAAGCTCAAATCCACCTTTATCGATGCGATGCTTGAAAAAACGGGAGCGGACGGAAGGATACACACCACCTTCAACCAAACCGTGACCGCAACGGGGCGCATCTCATCCACAGAGCCGAACCTTCAGAATATTCCCGTTCGCACCGAGCTTGGGCGGCAGATACGAAGGGCTTTCGTTGCAAGCGAGGGAAATCTTCTTGTTGGCGCGGATTATTCGCAGATCGAGCTGCGGGTTCTGGCGCATATAAGCGGCGATCCAACCTTTATCTCGGCGTTCAATTCCGGTGAGGATATCCACACCCGCACCGCTTCGGAGATCTTCGGCGTTTCAACAGATGAAGTAACCCGCGAGATGCGCTCGAGCGCGAAGGCGGTCAACTTCGGAATAGTGTACGGAATAAGTGCGTTCGGCCTGTCCGAGCAGCTCGGGATCCCGCAGAAAAAAGCGGCTTCATACATAGAAAAATATCTTGAGCGGCTTCCCGGGGTTCGCGATTATATGCACTCCTCCGTTGAGCGCGGAAAGGAGCGCGGCTACGCTGCCACCCTTTTCAACCGCAGGCGCGAGCTGCCCGAGCTTAAATCGAGCAATTTCAACACCCGCTCCTTCGGCGAGCGCGTGGCGATGAATATGCCCATTCAGGGCACCGCGGCTGATATCATCAAGGCGGCGATGGTCGCCGTACATAAGAGGCTTTTCGACGAGGGCTTGAAGGCAAAGCTTGTGCTCCAGATTCACGATGAGCTGATAATCGACACGCCCGAGGATGAGCTTGAGCGCGTGAAGGCGCTTTTAGCCGAGTGCATGATAAACGTGATGAAGCTCTCCGTTCCGCTTCGTGCGGACGTTGAATTCGGGCATAGCTGGTTCGACACGAAATAATAAAAACTGTTTTTTCTTCGGAGGTTTCCCGTATGAGAATTGGTCTGACGGGCAGTATGGCGGCGGGAAAATCGACCGTTTCCGCCATCCTTCGCGGTCTCGGCTTTTATATCGTGGATGCGGATAAAACCGCGCATGGGGCGCTCGCTTTTCCCGAGGTGATCGCGGAGCTTTCCTCCGCTTTCGGCAGCGACATTCTCGAGGAGCGCGGCGGCGTGGATCGAAAAGCGCTTGCAAAAATCGCCTTCGCTTCAGACGAAAACACCGCTGCGCTGAATTCCATCGTTCATCCGCATGTTTTTGAGGCGATGCTCCGTGAAGCCGATGAGGCCGAAGCGAGCGGGCGGGAGCATATTGTTTTCGACGTTCCGCTGCTGTTTGAAACGGGCTTTGAACGCTATTGCGCTAGGCTTTTATGCGTTATTGCAGACGACGAAACGCGCTATACGCGCATAATGCTTCGGGACGGTTTGAGCCGAGAGGAAGCCGCCGCCCGACTCGCCAAGCAGATGTCGCAGGAGGAAAAGGCGGCGTGTTCGGATGCGGTTATAGTCAATAACGGCACGGGCGCAGAGCTTGAAGAAGCGGTGATGAAGGCGCTTGAGCATATCGGCATTTCGCCCGAAGCCGAAGATCGGTTGAACCAAACCGAGCTTGAAAGCTATCTTACCGATGATTACGATAATTGAATAAAACGGTATTATATAAATAAATGCTAAGAAAATCCGCTGACAATTCAAAAAAGAAAAAGAGTTCGCGCCCTGCGGTGCTGTTTTCCGTTCTCGCCGTGCTGCTGCTTGCTTTTTCTATAGCCGCCATCTCAAAATACGGCTCAAGGCTGACCTACCCCCGCCAATTCGAGCAGGAGGTGCTGACTGCGAGCCGCGAATACGGGCTCGATCCCGATCTTGTTTTTGCCGTGATACGCACCGAGAGCCATTTCGAACCAAAGGCCGTTTCCCATGCGGGCGCGGAGGGACTTATGCAGATAATGCCCGTGACCGCCGAATGGATCGCGTGGCGCAGGGGCTATACGCACGAGCGCGAGAAGGTTTTTGAGCCCGCGTACAATATCGATATGGGCTGCTATCTGCTCTCATACCTGCTCGATTATTACAAGAACGATCTGATCCTCGCCGTTGCCGCCTACAACGCGGGCGCGAGCAGCGTGGACGGGTGGCTTGAAAAAAGCGAAGCAAGCAACGGGGAGAGCCTGGATATTCCCTACGCAGAAACGAAGAATTATGTTGAAAAGGTGCTCGATTCCTATGAAAAATACAAACTCAAGCGCGGATAATAGAGCGTTCCCCCTAAAAAGAGCTCTATGCGCCATGTTGGCGGCACTGTTCTTCGCGCTTGTTTTCTGCGCCTGCTCGGGCGATACCGAGTCACCCGATGATTCCGGGTCCACTCCCTCCCCCTCCGCATCGCTTTCTCCCGTTTCCGGCGGACTGCTTCGCATGGCGATGCCCGAAAACCTGAGCGTTGGAAACGAAAGCTACGATCCGCTGCTTGCTCGCACCGAGGAATCGCTCGCGCTCTTTTCGCTCGTTTACGAGCCGCTTATCGCGGTAAACGAATCGGGCGAGCTCACGCCCTGCCTTGCCGCGAAATGGAGCCGCTTTGCGGGTGATGAGCGAAGCTGGCTCATCAGCCTGCGCGAGAGCGCAGTTTTCCACTCTGGCGAGAGGCTCTGTGCGGACGACGTGGTCTATTCCTTCAACAGCCTGAAGCGCCACAGCGCGGAGAGCTATTATGTGCAAACGCTTTCAGCCGTTGCATCCGTGGTCAAGGTGGACGAGTTCACCGTTCGCATAACCATGAGCAGTGCAGGAATTCTTGAGCTGTACGCCCTCGATTTCCCGATCAAGAAGGCGGACGGCTCTATTCTCAACGGCACGGGGCCGTACTCAGTCACCCAATACAGCGACGAACGGATCATGCTTCGCGCCAACGCAAGCTGGTGGGACAGAACGCCGTATATCTCCTCGATAGAATTCTTGGCGCGTGAAAACAACGACACCGCGCTCGCCTCGTATTCGGCGGGTCAGCTCGATCTGGTGCCAACGGCGCAGCTATCCGCAAGCCGCTTCGGTGAAAACGGCGTTACGAACGTTATCGACCACATGACGCAGGGCATGGAAACGCTTCTTTTCAACCACCGCCGCCATCCCACGATGGATGCGGATTTCCGAAAGGCGCTCTCCCGCGCGATAAACCGCAGCCCCATAATCACCAATATCTATATGAACCGCGTCCGCGCCTGCGACGTGCCCGTTCCCCCCGATTCATGGCTCTACAGCGGCGGCAGCCTCATAAGCCACGACCCCGCCGCGGCAGAAGCGCTGTTTGCGCAGCTCGGCTATACCAAAAACGACGAAGGGCTTTTGATGAACGGGGTCACGCCAGTTGAGCTCACGCTGCTGACGAGCGGCACCACGGACAACACCACTCGCTCCGATGCGGCAAGCGTGATCGCTTCTCAGCTTCGTGAGTTTGGCATAACCGTGAAGGTCATCACCGCGCCGCACGGCTACGGCGAAGCGGAAAGCGAATTTATGCAGGCGCTCCTCTCAATGGATTGGGATATTGCGCTCGTGGGCTTCAACCTTTCCGCCTCCAACGATATGCGCTCCTATCTCACCACCGACGGCAGCAACAACTTCGGCAGGTTTTCGGGCGTTGTGTTCGCCGAGGAGCTGAGGGCAATACGCATCGCCGATGATGAGGAGAGCCTGCGCGAGGCATTCCGCCTGCTCGAGGTCAAATTCACCGAGCAGCTTCCGTTTTTGGTGCTCTATTTCAGGCTGAACAGCGTGGTTTGCACCGCCAAGCTCAAGGGGATAACCGCGCTTCGCGAGCCCTATCTGCTGCGCGGCATCAAAAATTGGTATCTTTCGGATGAATGAGACATAAAAAACGGTTGCAATTCGTGTCAAGATGATGTAAAATGCTAAGGAATGGATTTTCCACCAAACGAAAGGAGTGTTCACACAATGAACGAGGAAAGAGATTTTGTAACCTTCACTGATGACGACGGCAACGATTTCGAGCTTGACGTTATCGACTATTTCGACTACAACGGCAAGGAATACGCCGTGCTTATCGATGCAAACGCGGATTGCGATTGCGAGGATGAGGACTGCGACTGCGAGCATGAGACCGATGTTTACATCATGCAGATCGTTGTGAACGAGGCCGAGGACACCGAGGAATTCGTTTCCCCCGCCGATGAGGACATGGACGCGCTGATCGAGATCGTTCAGGCTCGCTTCGATGAAGAGGACTGCGACTGTGAAGAATGCGGCGACGAGTGCGGCGAAGGCTGCGACTGCGGCTGCAAGAACTGATTCGCGAAGGGGTCTATAGCCCTCGCCCCATGAATGCGGCAAAACCAAAGGGCTTGTTTCGCCGAAAACGCAGGCAAGCCCCTTTTATTCGCTTTAAGCGCAAAACCGAATATGTACCTGTAGCTCAGCTGGATAGAGTGTCAGACTCCGACTCTGAAGGTCCCGAGTTCGAATCTCGGCAGGTACGCCAAATAATCCCGTTAATCATCAGATTTTCGGGATTTCGTTTTATAATTGTTAGTCCGTTTTACTACCACATTTATACCACAGTTTTCGCTTTCAAAAAGCCGACATCCTCATTTTTCAAACCCTTTTGAACAAATTAAACGGTCTTTTTTCATGCCTCATCAGACAATTTTACCACATTTTACCACATTTTCTTTACAACACTATGAAACAACTGCCCGCAAACCGCTGATAATGAATAAACCGTCATCGTGCCATCGTTATGATTGCAACACTTTAAGAACGAAGAGCGGATAATCGTTTTAAATCTAAACAATGCTATCCCTGCAGTTTATATCAACAGAGCAGGTGCTAAAGCAAAACGAAGGGTAGAGCTGTACGATCATGCTCCGGCTCTTAGGCAAGCGCCACATGCGCTTTACCACTCGTGTATTCTAACGAATTCATTTCTTTCGTATGCCTAACATTGGCCGCCAGCAAAACTATACGGCGGCTTTTTGTTCAACAAGGGCTAACATATTAACATTTAATTGACATATAAATAAAATAGTGCTAAAATATTAGCGTTAGGTGGTGAAGAGAATGCTTCTTAAAACTCCATACGAACTTGTTGTGGATGCTGCCGCGCGTTTCAGGCGCGTCCGAAAGGCAAAGAATATAACGCTGAAGGCTTTGAGCGAGAAAAGCGGAGTTCCATACTCAACAATAAGGCGGTTTGAAAGCAGCGGCGAAATATCATTTGTTTCACTCGTTAAGCTTGCATCCGCCCTCGGGGAGGACGGGCAAATAACCGCGCTTTTCGCTGAGAGCGTTCCCGCATCGATCGAGGAGGTAATCCGTGGAAACCGTAAATAGTGTCGAAAGATTGCAAGTTTACTATTCGGGTCGTCATGTAGGTTCTATGGCTCCGTACAAAAGATACATGACTGCCTTTGAATACTCCCGCGAGTGGCTTCATGACGGCTTCTCCATAAGCCCCTTCTCGCTTCCGCTTGAGGATGGCGTGAAAATAGCAAAGCCCGATCCGTTCAATGGCTTGTTCGGTATCTTTTTCGATTCCCTTCCCGATGGTTGGGGCAGACTGCTCGTTGACCGAATGCTCCGAAAGCAAGGAATCGACCCTTCGAAGACCGATCCCCTGTTTAGGCTTTCCATTGTCGGTAAATCAGGCATGGGAGCACTTGAATACAAGCCTGTTTACGATTTGAAAGCACCCGATGAGATCAACGATCTGGATCGGCTTGCCGATGAATGCAAAAAGATTTTGCGTTCTGAAGAATCAGACGATCTGGACACGCTTTTCGCGCTTGGCGGCTCATCAGGTGGTGCTCGACCGAAGGTAATGCTCACGCTCGATGACGGCGACTGGATAATCAAATTCCCCTCATCCGCCGACCCGGACGATATTGGGCTCATGGAATACGAATACAACCTGTGCGCCAAAGCCTGCGGGATCGACGTGCCCGATGTAAAGCTGTTTCCCTCTTCAAAATGCGCCGGCTATTTCGGCAGCAAGCGCTTTGACAGGGTGAATGACGGAACCGATGTGCGTAAGCTCCACATGGCATCCGCCTCGGCTCTGCTCGAGGTTTCGCACCGTATTCCTTCGCTTGATTACACCTCGCTCATGGCGCTCACTTGGCAGCTTACAAGGGAAGCCGCCGAGCTTGAGAAGCTGTTTACACTGATGTGCTTCAATGTGTTTGCACACAACAGGGACGATCATTCCAATAATTTCAGTTTTCTTTACCATAAAGGAAATTGGCGGCTTTCCCCGGCTTACGATCTTACATACTCAAACTCAATCGGAGGCGAACACGCAACGACAGTTGCAGGAGAAGGTCGAAACCCCACAACGAAGGATATCCTTGCCGTTGCAAAGAAGGCCGGAATAAAGGAATCGCGCGCAAGGGGAATTGCGGAAATGGTGCGTGAAACGGTGAACGACAGGCTTTGCAAGTACCTATCGCTCGTTTAAAGCTTCTGTATCCTTTTCAAGCAGAAGCGAGTGGGTTCTGCCGCCATAAACAACACGCGCAACCGTGATGCGCTTTTGCGCTTCATCTATGCGGTAGTTCTGACCTCCCGGTAAGTTTTGTTGTGGTAACTCTATTTTACCAATCGGTCAGAACCATGCCTATTCTTTTATCCGCCCGCCGGACGGATTCTGAATTTGCGTAACTTATTGTACCTTATCGTTTAATCTTTTGTTTAAAATAATATTTATTCATGGTGAGTTTCCAAAGTAAATTCCACATTGAACCCCAACTATTGACATTGAGCCCAAAAAGAAAGAGGCTGCTGCACGCAAGCTATTTGCTTGTGCAGCAGCCCCTTTTTCTGTTTTAATTATCGGTTATGGATCGGGTATGATCGAGCGGCGATCATTTGATATCGCTTTCGATCCGTACCGAAACTACCGAGCTCCAAGCTCCGTTCGTTCCGAATTCGTCAAACGCGCGGACCTTGTAGTAGTAGGTCTTGCCTTCGCTCAGGAGTGCAAGGTCGGTGAAGGAAGTGTCGTATACGGTGCCGATAAGTTTGTAGCCGCTTGCGCTCTTGGTGCTGCGGTAGATCTGATAACCAACGGCATTCGTGGCTTCGTTCCATGAAATATGGGGAATACCATCAAAGACACCTGCGTTAACACCAGTCGTATTGCCAATTCCATAAGTTTCTACGGAAACAACGGGGCTGAACGAGCTGGTGTTATTGTATTCGTCGATCGCGCGAACCTTGTAGTAATACTTCTTGAGGCCGGTGAGCGCCGCATTATCGACAAAGACCGTGTCTTCCACAAGACCGACAAGCTTGAAGCCGCTTGAGGACTTGGTGCTGCGGTAAACCTCATAGCCCGAAGCATACTGCGAAGGATTCCATGAGATCGTGGGCTTACGGTCGGAGAGGGTCGCATTCACATTTTCCGGGCGAAGCAGAGCAAACGTTACAACGCTTACTATGTCGCTGAACGAGCTGACTACACCATAATCATCAACCGCGCGGACCTTGTAGTAATACTTCTTGTTGCCGGTAAGCGACTCGGTGTCCACAAAGGAGGTATCGTATACCGTTGCAATAAGCATGTAGCCACTGGTCTGCTTCGCGCTGCGATAAACCTGATAGTTCGTTGCGTTGCTGGCGGGACTCCAGGTTATCGCGGGGAGGCGGTCAACAAGATCTGCGGTGATGTTCAAGGGAGTTGCTACGCCGTACGAAAGCACGCTTGTGGCATCGCTGTATGCGCTGATGGTGCCGAAATCGTCAAGTGCGCGAACCTTGTAGTAATAAGTCGTAAGAGGGGTCAGCGTATCGCAATCGGTGAAGCAAGTATCATACACCGTTCCGATGAGCGTATATCCGCTGGAAATCGACTTACTGCGATAAACCTGATAGTTCGTCGCATTATCGGAAGCGGACCACTCAATGGTGGGCATATTATCGATAAGGTATGTGCTTATGCTTATCGGAGCGTTAAGGCCAAACGTTGTTACGTTGACCACTGCGCTGAAGGCGCTTTCTCTTGCGAACTCATCCACAGCCTTTACCTTGTAGTAATAGGTCTTAAAGCCGGTGAGCTGAGCGGTGTCTACAAACGAGGTGTCGTACACGGTGCTGACAAGCTTGAAGCCGGAGGTCTTCTTAGCGCTGCGATAGATCTGATAGGTCATCGCATTGGCAGAAGCATTCCATGCAATGTAGGGCTTGCGGTCTACAAGACCTGCGGTAACGCCGGTGGGAGCGGAAGGAGCCGTGGGAGTCTGAGTGGGAGCCGCAGTGGGAGCCGCGGTGGGAACTGCGGTGGGAACTGCGGTGGGAACAGCAGTGGGTACCGCGGTGGGAACTGCAGTGGGTACGGGGGTGGGTTCGGGAGTGGGATCGGGCACGATGGGACCGTAGGGGTTGGTGCTGTAGCTGATCGTTCCTGCGCCGGTCTCCTTCCACAGATAGGTCTTGTTGTTGGTGTAGGTGTTGCTCATGATGAAGTACGAATTGTTGCCCAACACGAGGTAGGGATACGATTCGCCGCCAACATTGTTCTCAAGCTTCATGCAGCCATAAGCACTATCGTATTCGATATTCCAGTTGATCCACTGGGAAGCGCTGTAATCCGAATCGAGATTCCAAAGGGTGTCCGTGTATGCACCGATGTAGCAACCGGTCGCTTCATTGATGATGGTGTAGGTTGAGCCGGTGCTCGTAATGTCGAATACGTACTCATCGGAAACATTGCGGAGCATATTGCCGTCAAGCTGCATGCCGGTGCTTGCATAGGGGATGGCGCCGCCAGCGCTTGCGCTCTCGAGCGAAACCGTGGTTCCGGGAGACTTGAGCACGGTGAGGTTGCTGTCCGCGCCGGAGGTGATGACGTAGCGGCCGTCGTATTCGCCGCGTTCGTCGCTGCTGCCGGCTACAAGCTGGTAAACGGTTTCACCGGTGCCGCCGCCTTCAACCATGGAGTAAAGTGCATAGAGCGCGTAGGAGTTGCCGACAACGTAGGAGCTGCCGGGGCGATAGTAGTTGGGAGCGGATTTGATATCGTCATCTTCGCCGCTGTCATTGATCGTGGTCTCGCACCAGCCGATGAAGTTCCAACCGTCGGGAATGAAGCTTACGCCATCGGGAAGCTGGACGGTATCACCGCTGTATGCGTTGATGTAGCTCTCGGGCATACCGCAGGCGTAGAGGTTGATCGTAACGAGCTGCCTCGGAGCAAAAACTACCATTACGGTGCAATCGGAGGAGGGAGCTACGGTGATGGTGTTGCCGCTGACATTCAGAGTGCCGTCGCCGGAAACGATGTATGCATCAGCAAGATAGTAGCCGCTGTACGGATTGGCGGTGATGGTGTTGCCGCTTACCTGAACGTAACCGTAGGAGCTGTTGTTTACCTGAGCGTTTACGCTGTATGAAGCCTGAGCAACGCCGGTGAAAGCCTTGATACGGAAGTCACCGTTGCTGGGGCAATCGGTCCATGAGCTGCTGCTTGATTCCTTGTAGTAGGAGGTGTTGCCGTTGTTCTTATGAGTCCAGGTAACCCAAGAGTAATTTGCAGAAGCATCGTAGGGCATGTGGACGGAGCCGGAGCGGACACTGAGGGTGACCACTACGGAGAAGGTTTCGCCATTGCTGATCGAAACGGGGGTGTCGAGAACGGCGGTGTGATAACCGGGGAAGTCCACGGAGCCGGTCTTGGTGGACATCAGGGTACCCGAGGTGGGGTTGGTGGAGCTTGAGAGGTTCTTGTAAACCTTGATGGTGTAGCTGGTGCCCTCATCGCCGGGAGCAAACGCAACCGCGGTGATGGTCTCGCTGGCCTTTGCGGTGAAGATGTTTGCTACGGAAGCATTGTTGCCAAGCGTCCTGCTGCTGGTGTCGTTGGTGGTGCCGTCGTACTGATAGCAGTTGGTGTAAACATCGGAGTTTACAGCCTTGTAGAACGCGCAGTCTTCGTTGCGGGAGGGAACGTCCTCATAGGAGAGGTAGAAGTAGCCGCTTCTGCCCCAGCTGGAGCCCCAGGAGTTTTTGATGATCCATGCGCCGGGAGAGCTGGGTCTTGCGCTGGAATTGAAGTTGCTGGTTGCGTAGTTGTCGTCCCAGCCAACAACGGTAACGGCGTGGTTAGCATACTGGTTGCCCTTGTAGCAATAGCCGCCGGCACTGGATACGTAGCTGTCGGAATGGTAGTAGGCAATGTAGCCCGCGCCGTATTCCATAATGGCTCTCTTGACCGCATCCTTGTTGGAGGTGGGGATCCACACAACGTCGGTAACGCGGGCAACGTTGTAGTTGTATGCGTACTGCGAGTTGAGACCGGAGGAGGAAGCCGCGCTGTAAGCAAGCGCAGAGGTGCTTTCGGCAGCGGGGCCGGTGCCGCGCAGGAAGGTATAGGTGGAATGATACGCCGTTCCGCCGAGGTTAAGGTAGCTGGAGGAAGGTGTGGTCTTATCGCCGGTGAGCATTCCGAGCTTGTCATAAGCGCTGGTGTAGTTGAACCATGCAAGATGATACTCGGAAAGGTTCATGCTGGTGGTTGCGGCAGCGCCGGTCTGAGCGTTGATGATGCCGTGCTTGACCATGTATGCCTCAACAGCGGCAACGGAAGCGTGCGCCCAGCAGGTTCCGTAGGGGTTCTGGTTCTTAACGGAGGAAATGTAGCCGTAATCGCGGCTGTCGTACTTTGCGGGGAGGGGATCGCGGGTGTCTTCAAGTTCGCCCTTCAGATAGGCTTCGGTGAGAGCATGTCCGCCGGTTCGTTCGGTGTGTACGTGGCCGAAGGTTCTTCCGTCAGTGCTCATTGCGCTGTCGAAGGAAGCTTCATTGACTGTATCAGAAGTTATAACTTCCTCAACGGGAATCTCGATCACTCCTTCGGAGGCGCCGAGAGCGGACAACGGCAATACGCCGAAGACCATGATCGCCGCGATAAGCAGCGACACAATTTTTTTAAACGAGTGCTTCATGTGAGGTATCTCCTTTGCGTTTTTTTTTGCATCATACCCATGATGCTGGGGAAGCGAGGTTTTTTATACCATCCCGGAGCTTTTTGAAAAGCTCCGGGGATTGGCTAATGTTGATCGGGAACGCTTAGGTTTCCGATGGGTAACGCGGTTACGCCGCATACTTCTGCTCAATAAGCGCGAGCTGCTGCATTTTGAGCACGTTTACAGTCAGGTACATTTGCTTGATATCGCTGACTTCAACGCTGACAACTTCGCTGTATCCGCTCACGGAATGCTCATTCACAGCACGGATCTTGTAGCAGTAAACTCCGGGCTCGAGCAGAGTGTTGTCGGTGAAGCTCGTTTCGGTCAGGCTGGCAACGAGGGTGTAAGTCTTGATATCGGCTTCGCGGTAGACCTCATAGTGAGTCGCGCCGGCCACAGCATTCCAGGTGATGACGGGCTTGAAATCAACGATGGTCGCGCGCACACCGGTGGGCGCATCGAGTTCATCTCCGTAGACCTCAACGCTGACTACCACGCTGAATTCACTCACGATCTCACCGTTCACAGCCTGAACCTTGTAGGAGTATTTTCCGTGTTCAATAACGTTGTTGTCGGTGAATACCTCTTCGTTCGTGATGCCTACCAGAGCGTATGTCTTGATGTCGCTCTCGCGAAAAACATTATAGTGCAGCGCGCCGTTTACAGCATTCCAGCTTATTACGGGCTTGGAATTAACAATGCTCACATTCACGCCGGTGGGCGCAGGCAGGGCATTGGCTGCGGCAACGGTAACGCTTGTATAGGTGCTGGTCGTGCCGAGAGTGCCGCTTGCATCGACCGCACGAACCTTGTAGTAGTAGGTCTTGCCTACGGTCAGTGCATCATCATCGGTGAAGGAGGTTCCGTTTGCGGTGCCTACGCCGGCATACGAACCGGATGCCTTGGTGGCGCGGTATACCCTGTAGTTGACCGCTCCACTCACTGCACTCCAGGTTATGACGGGCTTGCCGTTGACACAGCTCGCACCTACGTTAGCTGGCGCCGGAAGCGGACCGCTGGGCGGGAAGTTTGCAAGGGCGGCGTTTGCGCCCTGAACGATAGCGTCACAGGTGACGGTCGCGCCGGAGATCACATCAATGTTGCTCGTGCCCTGATTGTTGATGATCTGCTGCGGGATACCCGGCCTGCTGCCGCTGCCGTTGATAGCAAGATTATAATAAGGTGCACTGTCGCCAAGGTTATTGGCGGTTACGCTTACATTGGTGATCGTGCCGTTGTTCTTGGTAACATAAACGGTAACGGTGTAGTTGAAGCCCACAACGTTCGCAGTTCCGCTGTAGGTGGTGCCGCTGGGAGCGGGAGTCGGAGTGGCGGTATCTGCGGTAACGGTTACGCTCGCATAGGCGCTGGTCGTGCCGAGGGTGCCGCTTGCATCGACTGCACGAACCTTGTAGTAGTAGGTCTTGCCTACGGTAAGTGCATCATCATCAGTGAAGGATGTTCCGTTTGCGGTGCCTACACCGGCATACGAACCGGATGCCTTGGTGGCGCGGTATACCCTGTAGTTGACCGCTCCGCTGACCGCGCTCCAGGTGATGACGGGCTTGCCGTTGACACAGCTCGCACTTACGTTGGCGGGTGCGGGAAGCGGACCGCCGGGGGCGGGAGTCGGAGTGGCGGTGCCTGTGGTAACGGTTACGCTCGCATAGGTGCTGGTCGTGCCGAGGGTGCCGCTTGCATCGACTGCACGAACCTTGTAGTAGTAGGTCTTGCCTACGGTCAGTGCATCATCATCGGTGAAGGAGGTTCCGTTTGCGGTGCCTACACCGGAATACGAACCGGATGCCTTGGTGGCGCGGTATACCCTGTAGTTGACCGCTCCGCTGACCGCGCTCCAGGTGATGACGGGCTTGCCGTTGACACAGCTCGCACTTACGTTGGCGGGTGCGGGAAGCGGACCGCCTGCAGGAATGGTCACAGTCTTGGGTGCGCTGCAGTTGCTCTCAGCACCGTTCGCTCCTACCGAGCATACCACGTAGGTGTAGGTCTGCCCCGGGATAAGGGCTGCGGTGTCGGTATGGGTGGTGCCGGTAACGGTAGCGATAAGGCTCGGTTCGGCATTGCCGAGTCCGCGCTTTACCTTATAGCTCGATGCGCCGCTTACCGCGTTCCAGCTGATAACGGGCTGATTGCTGCCGTTAAGGGTAACGGTGATGCTGGGTGCGCCGGGAGCGCTGGGAATGGTTATACTCTTGGGTACGCTGCATGCACCTTCAACGCCGTTAGCTCCTAACGAGCATACCGTGTAGTTGTAGGTTTGCCCGGGGATAAGAGCCGAGGTGTCGGTATATGAGGTGCCGTTAATTGTGGTGAGAACAGTCGGTGTGCCGTTGCCGAGAGCGCGACTGATCTTGTAGCTCACCGCATAGGTGACAGCGTTCCAGCTGATAACGGGCTGATTGCTGCCGTTAAGGGTAACGGTGATGCTGGGTGCGCCGGGAGCGGGAGTGCCGCCGGGAATAGTTATGCTCTTGGGCACGCTGCATGCAATTTCATCACCGTTCGCTGCTAACGTGCATACCGTGTAGATGTAGGTCTGACCGGGCGTGGATGCCGCGAGGTCGATATAGGTTGTGCCCGTTAAGGTCGAGATAGTCGCGAAACTGCCTTCACCTATTGCACGGTTTACCTTATACTTCGCTGCACCGCTGACCGCATTCCAGGTAAGCTTGGGCCTGTTGTTGCTTGTAAGAGTAATCGTTACCACGGGTGCAGTACTCTTGTCGCCGATAACGCCGCCCCTTGTAGCTTCACCCTTGATGTCGGATTCGGAAATAACGATGGAAACATAAGCGCTCATCGCGCCTGCCATGTCCTGATCGTCATAAGCGCGGATCTTGTAGTAGTACGTTTTGCCAACCGTAAGCGTATCCGTGTCGACAAAAGCGGGATCCATTACCGAGCTCACCAGCTTGTAGCCGCTGGAGCTCTTGGTGCTGCGGTAAACGTTATAATATGCTGCATTGGCAGCGGGATCCCAGCAGAGCAACGGCATACCGTCGATGGTGTCAATGACGAGCCCCGCAGGTTTGCCAATGCCGTATGCAACGATGCTGACCACCGAGCTGTATTCGCTCAAGGTGTCGTGATCGTCGGTAGCGCGAATCTTGTAGTAGTAGGTCTTAAGACCTGTGAGCGCTGCGGTATCGGTGAAGGAGGTTCCGTCCACGGCAGCAATGAGCTTATAGCCGCTGCTCTTCTTTGTGCTGCGGTAGATCTGATACTGCGTTGCGTTCTGCGAAGCGCTCCAGGTGAGATGAGGCAAGCGGTCAACCAAGCTCACGGCAAAGTTCTCGGGCTTGCCCACGCCGTATGCAACGATACCGACTGCCGTGCTGAATGCGCCGGTATTGGTATTGTTGTCTATCGCGCGAACCTTATAGTAGTAGGTCTTAAGCGCGGTAAGCGATGCAGCATCGGTGAAGGTGGTTCCGTTCACGGTGGCCACGAGCTTATAGCCGCTGCTCTTCTTTGTGCTGCGGTAGATCTGGTAGCCGGATGCACCCTGTGCTGCGGTCCAGGTGAGGTTGGGCTTGCCATTGACGATGCCCGCGGTGAGGTTCGCCGGCTTGCCTATTATGGTGATGGACTTGGGAGCGCTGCATCCACCTTCGTTTCCGCTCGCATCAACGGCGCAAACGGTGTAGGTGTAGGTCTTGCCTGCGGTGAGGCTTGCTCCGTCGGTATAGGTGGTGGCGGTAACGGTCCTGATAACGCTGGGAGTGCCGTTGCCAAGTGCGCGCTTAACCTTGTATTGCGCAGCTCCGCTTACTTCATTCCAAGTGATAACCGGCTTTCCGCCTGCGATGGTAACTGTTATCGAAGGTGCCGCAGTCGGAACGGGGATGGTTACGGTCTGGGGAGCGCTGCATGCGCCCTCAGCGCCGTTAAATCCCACCGAGCATACCACGTAGGTATAGGTCTCACCGGGGATGAGGGCCGAGTTGTCGGTATAGTTGGTGCTGTTAACGGTAGCGATAACGTACTGGGTGCCGCTGCCGAGTGTACGCTTCACTTTGTAGTTCATCGCGCCGCTGACGTCGTTCCAACTGATAACGGGCTGATTGTTGCCGTTGATTGTAACCGTTATAGAAGGAGCTGCAAGCGGTTCGGGGATGGTTACGGTCTGGGGAGCACTGCATACGCCCTCCATGCCGCTGACGGGGGCTCCGCATACCACGTAGGTATAGGTCTGACCCGGGGTAAGAGCCGCAGCATCGGTATAAGAGGTATCGGCAGTGGTTCCGATAACGCTCGGAGTGCCGTTTCCAACAGCACGCTTAACCTTGTATTTGGCCGCACCGGTAACCGCATTCCAGGTGATAACGGGCTGGTCATTGCTGTTGAGAGAAATGCTTACAGAAGGAGCTTCGAGCTGTCCGACTATCGTAATGCTGACGGGATCGCTGTAAGCACCGGCACTGCCGTTCGGTGTAACGGCGCAGACTATGTAGTTGTAGGTCTGCCCGGGTATAGAGGCTGAGTTGTCAATGTAGGCAGTACCGGTCGTGCTTGAAACAAGCGCGAATTCGCCGTCTCCTATCGCACGCCTGAGCTGATACTTCGAAGCGCCGCTGACCGCAGTCCAAGTGAGCTTGGGTCTGCCGCTGCTCAAAAGAGAAACGGAGAGGGTCGGAGCGCTGAGAGGCGCGGAGATAGTGATGTTCTTGGGAGCGCTGCAAGCTCCCTCGGTGCCGTTCGAGCCAACGCCGCACACAACGTAGGTGTAGGTCTGACCCATGCTGAGATTATCGGTATCCGTGTAGTCGGTGCCGGTAACGGTCGCGATAACGCTCGGTGTGCCGCTGCCAAGCGCAGCACGCTTGACCTTGTAGTTTGCAGCGCCGCTAACGGCGTTCCAAGTGATAACAGGCTGATTGCTACCGTTGAGGGTGACGTTTATAGAAGGTGCCGAGATCGGCGCGGGAGTCGCCGTGGGCGCCGCCGTGGGAATCGCCGTGGGAACCGCAGTGGGGATCGCAGTGGGGATCGCCGTGGGAACCGCAGTGGGGATCGGCGTTACGATCGGAGTGGGGATGGTTATGCTCACGGGATTACTGTAGTTTCCGTCGCTGCCATTCGAGCTTACTCCGCATACCGCATAGCGATAGGTCTGTCCCTGAACAAGGTACGCGATATCGGTATAGTTTGTTGCGGTAATGGTTGCGATAACACCCATGGTGCCGTTTCCGGTTCCGCGCTTAACTTTATATCTCGTTGCGCCGCTTACGGAGTTCCAAGTAAGATGGGGCTTTCCGTCCACAATGCTCACGCTGACCGTGGGTGCGCTGATAGGAGCGGGAGTCGCCGTGGGAGCGGGAGTGGGGGTTGTGGACGAGAAGTAGGACAGCGCAGTATTTGCACCCTGAACTATCGCATTGCAGGTGCGCGTTGCGCCTGAGATCACGTTTATGTTGCTTGTGCCCTGATTATTTATGATCTGCTGAGGAATGCCCGGCCTGCTGCCGCTGCCGTTTACTGCAAGATTATAGTAATATGAATTGTTGCCAACGCTATTGCCGGTGACGTTTACATCGGTGATCATTCCGTTACTCTTGGTTACGGAAACGGTAACGGAATAATTGTAGCCCTGAACTGTCGCGGTGCCGCTGTAGGTAGTGCCGCTGCCGCCGGGGGTGGGGCTGGGAGTGGGATTGCCGCCGCCGTTATCGGGAGCTATCGCGAGCGCCTGATCTGCAAATGACTTAAGAGATGAGTAGGTAACGCTCTGGTTCAGATACTTAATGATCTTTCCGTTGCAGTCAACCGCTGCCCACTGGGGTGCGGAACCGTCGCCTGCGTTTGAACCGGAGCCGTAGAAAGCAGACTGAAGCACGCTGTCGGTTCTCATGTTGGGCCAGTTATAACCGTTCTGGCTCAAATACGACTGCGCACTTGATTCATTGCCCTGCGATACAACGCCGTAAAGCTTGACGTTGTAGCTGGGATTATTCTGCAAATACTGATAGAACTGCTTTACCTGAGGCATTTCGCTGGTGCATACGCCACACCAAGTTCCCCAGTAATTGAGTATGGTAACTTTCGCCTCTTGGAAAATTGATCCCGTATAAGTTACCGTATTGGCAAGATTTTTCGTGTTCATTGACGAAATACTCCTGCCTGTCGGATTGCCGCGGGTTGCTTCTCCTTCCGATTTTGCCGGCACCTTGACCTCGTAGACGGCAACAACATCGGAGTCTGCATTTACTTTAGCGGCGGGGGCGACGCCGAGTATCAGAGACACGACGGTCATAATCGCCAAAAAAAGTGACAATGTCTTTTTCATAATAAACGACCTCCATATTGCTTGTGTGCACAAAAAACGTCTGCTGCCAGGCGAGTGCATAAACCAAGTCGATTCATCTCCTCGGATCATGATAAGGAATAAGCGAGGTTCTTGTTCCTGCGATCCGAGTGCGCGCGCTGCGATGACACTTGCCGGCACGGGTATCGATTCAACTCTCGGATACCGTATATCGAGAGCTTTTATACCCTGTTTTCAGGATGCGAGTGACTGTTGTCGACGTCAAAGCGCTCATCGCCGAACGCTAACCGAAATGACGCCGATCACGCGAGGGTGAAATGCCGTTGTATTCACCATGCTGCACTGCCGATAGAGCTTTATAAACGGGGCTCTTGATACAGGCAGCGGTGCAGAACGGCAATGCGCGGTATTACCGATTTCGGTATATACGCGAAGCCAAACGCCATTACTGCGGCGGTTTTGATACTTGTTCTTTTTACAACACCTCACTATCCAGAACACAATTATTCCAAAAAATATATTGGGGTTTTTGCATCGGAGGATCATATATATTACGACTCCGATGCTACCATATTTATATTCTAACATTGTATACTATCATCGTCAAGCTAAATTATCACATTTATCAAATATATTTTATTATTATGAGGTTTCTTATTTTGAATAATAAGTATTCAAAAATTGCAACCTTATTCTGCCTGTGTTTGTGAAATGACATTTGAATGCTCAACAATTTCAATGAAACTCTTAAAAAAATCTTAAAACTTTCTTAAAATATTATGGCAGCTTTGTGGCTCAAGGTCATCTTTGATCCGCTCCTTTCGCCGGCCCCCTCAGATAAACTCAAATACCACGAAAAGAAAGAGGCTGCTGCACAGAATTTGCTTGCTTGTGCAGCAGTCCCCTCTTATGCTCTTCAATAATGCATTTTTCAGCTCTTGATCGCGCTTTTGCTTTTTTTATTTCGCGCCGATGCGCTATTTATCAGCTTATACGCACCTGTTATGAGCGCGGCGAGCGGGATATGCGTTAGAAGCATTATTATCGTATAGACGAAGCGCAGACCCTTTTGAGCGAGCTTTTCTGAAAGGTCTTGATAGATCGGCACTCCCCCGCCCGAATACAGAAGCATATAGTCCGCATTGGAGTGGGCAAGGTGGTTGTAGACGTAGTTGAACGGCACGGCTATCGCGGCAAGAGCAAGTATTGGGATCATAGCGCGCAGGCAGTCCGCCCATTCGAGCCTTTTATAGCCCGAAACGAGCAGGAAAACGCCCGTTATAAACATCGCCGAGTGGAAAAACAGCGAATAGAACGCACCGAAGGTCCAGAACGGGTAATAATTGAGCCCGTTGCAGTACACTACGCCGACCGCGCCGTACAAAAGCCCGATCGTGGTTATGAATGAAAGGCAGTATTCGCGCAGCCTTCCCCTGCCCCACGCCGCGCCGATCAGCGCATACATAAACAGCGAGCAGGTGTAGAGCGGAAGGAGCCCGCCGTAGTTGAAGCCCTGCCCCGTGGTTATATCGAAATAGCTTTCCCATGTGATCTTGCTTATCTCAAGAATCGGCATTATCAGCGAAAGCGCCTTTAAGCCGCGGGAGCTGCTTTCACGCTTCGTGTTTCTGAAAAGAAACGAAAGCGCGAAGCCGAGCACGTATACCACGATGATGTAAACAATATGCATCGGACTGAACAGATCGCTGTCGAAGCCCTCGATATTGTACTTATAATCGAAGAAGCTGTATGCTTGCATTCCGTATCCCTCACTACGAAATTACGGCGCGTCAAGCCCCTGCGCTCAACGAACCGCAGTTTGCATTCTGTCAAAAAATTACACTATTTGCAAATATATGTTTTATTCAGAATATCGCTGCTGCATGGATCGACAGCGAGCGCCAAAAGCGGAGCATTCGCCGCACCATATCAAAGCCTAATATCGCATTCCATGCTCATCACAGCGCTGCCGCCTATGCGTATCTTCACGCTTTCGCCGCTTTTATAAAGCCTGCTCAAAACCTTCGACGGCCTGTTCATGCGCTCGCCCTGAACGAAAACATTTTCTCTCTCGGGCGCGATCAGCCCCTTGAGATAAAGATAATAGGTCAGCGCGCCGTTCGCGGTGCCCGTGGCGCATTCCTCGGGAATGCCGAAAAGCGGCGCAAAATTGCCGCAGAACGCGGTGCAGTCTTCCCCGCCCGGAGCAAACATGTGCACGCCCACGCAATCGAGCTTTTTTGAGAGCGCGGAAACGGCGGCTTCGTTTTGAACCGCGCCAAGCAGGGTTTTTCTGTCGCGAACGGGCATTATAATGTCCGAAAGCCCTGTGGAAACGATCTGCGGCATAAAGCCCTCAATGCCGTCCTCCGGATGCAGCCCGTATGCAGAATACAGCTCGAGCGCCTCGGCTTCTTCAAGCGTTTTTACGAGCCTCGGCTCCGCCATATCCATCCAAACATGATCGCCGTTTACGGTGATATTCAGCCTGCCCGCCTTTGTGTCGGCAAAGACATTGCCATCCCCTATCAGTTCCATCCTGCGAAGCAGCGCGAAGCTTGCGACCGTGGCATGACCGCAGAGCTCCACCTCGCCCGTTGGCGTAAAGTAGCGTATTTTGACCGTATCCTCGATGAAATCCAGCAGGTGGATGAATGCAGTCTCGGAATGCTTGAACTCGGCCGCTATCGCCTGCATCAGATCATCCGAAAGCGGTCGATCAACGAGCACAACGCCCGCCTGATTGCCCGAAAAAGCTTTTTCGGAAAAGGCATCCATCACGAAAGCCTTCATGCTAACAGCCTGCCCTTTTCCCTTAATATGGCTTCAGCGAGCTTCACGCATTCAAGCACCAAGCAGTCGCAGAAGGGCTTTTTCTCTCCGCCCGCTTCTTCATTTTCCCTAAGAAGCTCCGCACAGTCGAGGCTTTTATGCGCATTCAGCCTTTCATAATAGGCTCCGACCGTTTCGGCATCGTCCAAGCCGAAGAGCCCGAGCGCCATCAGACCGCCCGTTACCGCGCCGCAGACCGAGCCGCGCTTCATGCCGCCGCCGAAGTTCGAGCTTATGCGCCTTGCGGCTTCGATGCTTATTCCCGCTGCCTCGGCAAAGGGCATAACGACCGACTGCGCGCAGTTGTAATGCGGGGTATCCATTGCGCGAAGAGCCGCGCTATTTTCAATGAATTTGCTCATGTTTTTCATATTCCTTCTGTAAAATTCCATCATTTTATCCCGCTACAGAGAACCAAGAAGCGCCTCGCTCATGCTTTCCGCCAGCTTGGCGGCAAAGCGAACGGTGGATTCAAAGTCCTCATATTTGGCGATGCAGTTCGATGAATGGATGTATCTTACGGGAACGCCCGCAACTATGACGGGGATGCCGTTTCCCGCAAGGTTTATCATGGCGCCGTTGTTTCCACCGCCCTCGCGCACAGCGCATTGGACGGGGATATTCTCCCCCTCCGCCAGCTCAACGGCATGGCGCATATAACGTGGATTGCAGATGATGGACTTATCCATGTAGCGGAGCATCGCGCCCTTACCGAGCACTGTCTGCGCCAGCCATGGCTCGGTGAAGGTATCGTCCGCCGGTGCGCCCTCAAAGCAGAGCGCGATATCGGGGCGCACTTTATTTACCGCGACCTGCGCGCCGCGCTCGCCCACCTCCTCCTGCGATGAGAAAACGCCCACGATATCGAAGGGGAGCTCCTTCCCGGCAAGGTTTTTCAGAGTTTCAACAAGCGCAGCACAGCCTATGCGGCAGTCGAACGCCTTGCCGAAAAGAAGGCCATGCACCTCATCGCATTCAAAATCCACGGCGGGAACGATGGGCTCCCCCACGCCGATATGGAACACCTTTTCAGCCTCCTCCTTCGAGGAAGCTCCTATATCTATGCTCAGATCGGTAACCTCATAGCTCGCGCCCGCCCTCTCCGAATTGCTCATAAAATGCACGGGCTTTGCCGCCACGATGCCCGGCAGGTATTCGCCAAGGCGGTTTCGAACGAGCACCTTGCTCGAAGGAAGCGCAGCTTTGCCCCAGCCGCCGAGCAGAAGGAAGCGTATGGTTCCGTTCGGGCGAATCGCCTGAACTATCGCGCCAACCTCGTCGCTATGCGCATCGAGCATCAGAACGGGCTTATCCCCCGTGTTCTCGTTTCGGTAAACATAGAGATTGCGGAGCGAATCCTCCTCAATTCTTCCGAGCGGGGCGCAATGCTTTTTGAGCACCTCCACCGCATCATCCTCGAAGCCCGATGGGCCGAAGGCGTTTGAAAGCTCGCCTATGAGCGAAATTGCCGCGTTTTTATCCATGCTGTTATTCCTTTTTACATATTATTTTAATAGTCAAAAACATGCAGTCCGAGTTTTTCGGAGATATGCTCCATCGACTTGACCGCCGCGATGCTGTTTCCGAAAGGATCGAGCGCAGGGCCGTATAGCCCGATGCCCATGCCCGGCGCGGCGCAAACCAGACCTCCGCCAACACCGCTCTTGGCGGGAACGCCGACTCGAACGCCGAATTCGCCCGAAAAGTCATACATTCCGCAGGTAAACATGAGGCTCTTTACCGTGCGAACGTGCTCGGCTTCTATAAGCCGCATGCCGCTTACGGGATCGATGCCGCCGTTTGAAATAACCAGACCGAGCGAGGCGAGCGAGCGAGCCGTTACCGAGAGAGAACACATTTTGAAATAAAGATCGACCGTTTTATCGGGATCTGCCATCAAAACGCCCTTGCTCTTTAAAAGATAGACTATTGCGCGGTTCCTGTCGCCCGAATCGAATTCGCTCTTATAAACCGCTTCATCGAGCACTATGCCCTCGTCATGACAGAGCTCACGCGCAAAGGATACGAGCTCATCAAAGCTGAGCAGGTCGGCAAGCAGGCTGACTGTCTGTATCGCTCCCGCATTTATCATGGGATTGAACGGAAGATTGCTTCGCATGTCCAGCTTAAGGATGGAGTTGAAGGCATCGCCCGAGGGCTCCATCATAACGTGATCGAAGGTGCCGCGAAATCCCCTGTATTTTAGAGCGGCTGCGAGTATCACTACCTTGCATATCGACTGGATTGAAAATCGGGTTTCAAAATCTCCGAAGCAGAGGCTGTTTCCGTTATTATCCAGCATAAACAGTCCGAATGCGGTTGGATCGGCCTTGGCAAGCTCGGGGATATAGGAGGCAACGACACCCTTGGCGGTCGAAGCCCTGCCGATGTAATAGGCCTCGCTGAATACGCGCTCGACGTTGGCGCTCAATGCGGTTATGTTGTTTTTGTTTTCGGTTTCCTTCTCCATAAAAGAGTACCTCGATGGTTTTCCTGTATCGTCCGCCGCGGAGCAGCGGCATTTCAAAGCCCGCTGCGGAGCGTGCTTATATTATAATCAAGCATCGCGGATTTTTCAATGCAAAAATCAAGAAAAATCAAGGCTGAGCGGCAGAAGTGCATTTAAATCGAGTCTGCGGCAAAGAAAGCGTGTTTATATTTGCCGTTTTGCCCTGCTTTATTGAGCATTCACGGTCAATTATCCGTCAAGCAGGCTATGGTAAAAGCAAAAAAGCCGGATCCCTTACGGGATCCGACTCGCTGCGAACAGAGTTCGCCTGTTTAAGCATTGGATCTTTAGTCCATCATAGCGATACGCATGATCTGGAGAGCCTCGGCCATGTTGATGATGCCGTCGCCGTCGAGGTCGCCGCGAGCGATCTGTTCAGCGGTGCCATCCAGAGTGCCCATAGCGATGCGCATTGCGATAAGCGCATCCGAAACCGCAACGATGCCGTTGCCGTCAACGTCGCCGTCACCGGGCTCGGAGGGAGCCGCAGGGCCGGGATCGCCGGAGTAAACGACGTTGTCGATCTTGACGCAGTCGTCGCCGCCGTTCACGCTGACATCCTTGGTGAACTCCCACTTGAAGGTGTAGGTGCCGGCGGAAGCAGCGGTGTAGGTGTAGGTAGTCCAGTTGCTGTTGTTGGTACCGGACAGATGCAGGATCTGCTGATCGTTTACAATGAAGTTGAAGAAGTCGTAGTTGGTCTCGGAGCTGTTCTTATAATCGAACACAAGGGTCTCGCCCGCTTCCATCTCGATAACGGTGGTGAGCGCGGAGGCGCTGCTGTTCTGACCGGCATTGCCGCTCCTTACATAGAACCTGCCGTCGCCCTGCTCTGCGAAGAAGGGATAGTTGCCGGCGCTGGAGAAAGCGATGGTGCCGCCCTCAACGTTCAGAGCATCGCGGAGGGAGGTATCCTCAACAACGTCGACCTCAACGGTCGCGGTGCCGACGAGCTGACCGTTTGCATTATTAACGGTGCAGGTAACGGTGGTGGCACCGATGCCCATGCCGTTGATGGTGCCCTTGCGGTTGTTGCCGGTTACGGTGGCAACGGAGTTGTTCGCGCTGGACCAAGCAAGCTCGTACTGGTTTGCATTGTCGGGAACGCGGAGGAAGTTGACCTGCTCGCTCATGCCAAGGTAGATCTGAACGGAATCCTTGTCGAGGCTGAAGTTGACGAGCTCAACGGGCTCGGCATTGCCGTAAAGGATCCAGTCGCAGTTGACGACCTGAGCCGCATCGGGGTTGGAGGGGAAGGGATCGTCGGGACTCATAACGATGGGGTAAGCATCGCCGTAGGGATCCGGGACACCATAGCGGGCGACCATTGCGTCGTAAGCCTCGGCAACGGTCTCGCCGTCCTTCATGTGGGTCCAGAACTCGGCCTCGTACTCGTAGTCACCGCGGAAGGTAACGTTCTGGGAGTAGCCGTAAACAACGCCTGCGCCCGCACGGAGAAGTGCGTAGCCGGTGGTGCCCTGGCCCTGACGCTTCATACCTTCGCAGATAGCCATCCAAACAATGCAGTTGGAGAGGGTGCCGTTGGCGTGGTTCTCAATGTAGCGGCCGTCGATGTAAGCGGCGGAGCCCGCGTTGACCGCCCAACCGTTGTTGTAGTCCTGCTGGGTGATACCCGAATTGGTGGTCAGGCAGAGGTAGGAAGAGGTGCCGCTCTGGGTACCGTGGCTGTCGTAGATAACAACGCCCTTGTCGGTGTAGTTCTCTGCGATAGCGGGGCCGGTGGCTGCGGTGCTCTGGATGAGCAGGTAGTCACCGCCGGTAGCTTCGGCGATGGACTGAGCTTCTTCCTTGTACTGGTTGGTGAAGCTGCCGTCATGGCCGTAGTAAGGAGCTACGAGGAATACGTTGGGGGACTCGGCGTCCTTGGAGGCTGCGCCGCTGCCCTTAACGAGAACTACCTTCTCGGTCTCGGGAACGGGAGCAACGTTGGTGTCGAGCTCGTTCCTGAGGCGGAAGTTGTAGGAGCAGTACATACCGTCAACGGTGAAGAAGAAGCCGTCCGCAGTGAAATCGGAGAAGCCTGCCTTATCAACGTTGGGGAGATTGATGGCTGCCTGGTAAACGGCGTTGATGACCTGATTGCGATCCTTGCCGGAAGCGATGGCTTCCTGCTCGGCCCTTTCAAGCGCTGCCCAGGTGGTGTCGAGCTTACGCATAGCGTTAGCTTCGCCGGCGATTGCCGCGGTTCCTTCCGCAAGGGAGAGGACGGGGACGGCCGCAAGGACCATCATTACCGCAAGCGCTGCGGCGAGGAGTTTACGAATCTTCATTTGGTTTCCTCCATAATGATAAGATTTTCCCGTATCCGGGGCTCTGCGAATGAGCATGCGAACCTTTTGCAGCATCCGCATTACACTATTATTTTATCATGTTTCAAGCATTTGTCAATTGAAGTTTTGGAGCAAATGTGTTTATATTATATGAAAGCAAAAGATATATCCGCCTGTTTTTAAGCTCGTCGCATCCGTGGTAAGCGTTATTACTCGGCACCCGCTCTGAGCTTCGACCGCCTCTCCCCCTCCCCCCATCACCCCATCCCTTTGCACACAAACGCATTTTTCGCGCATTTTTTGTAATATTAAATCCCAAAAAGCTTTTCTTGCATCAAAAGTTGCCAAAAAGCGCCGATTGGAGTATAATACACTGATTGGCAAGCATGCTTTGGCGTATTCTTCGCAAAAGCTTCAATAAGATATTCCGCTTCCGTTCGGAGGCAAAAGGGGTCTACAATGACTAATTCCGAAAACTTGCAAACTGAAAAAAAGATCGCCGGCAGGGTCCATTTCATCGGCATTGGCGGATGCTCCATGAACGGCCTTGCGCAGATACTAAGGGACAGGGGCTTTGAGGTTCAGGGCTCCGACCGAAACGTTTCCCCCTTCACCGAGAGGCTTACGGAGCTCGGCGTTCCCGTTTTCATCGGGCATGACGTCAAAAACGTTGAGGGCTGCGGCACGGTTATCTACTCCGCCGCCATCCCGGCGGACAATCCGGAGCGCGTTCGTGCGCGCGAGTTGGGCATACCCGAGATAGAACGCTCGGAAGCTCTCGGCATGATCAGCGAGCGCTATGCGGACGTTATCGGCATCGCCGGCTGCCACGGCAAAACCACCATCACCTCCATGCTTGCGCTTATCTCCGAGATAGCGGATTCAAACGCCACAGTTCACGTTGGCGGCATGGTGGATTTTCTCGGCGGCGGCATCCGCCTCGGCTCGGACGAGCTTTTCATAACCGAGGCCTGCGAATACGTTGAGAGCTTTCTGACACTGCATCCCACCGTTGTTCTGATAAACAATATCGACAACGACCATCTTGATTATTTCAAGACCTTTGATAATATCGTAAACGCTTTCCGCAAGTTCGTGCTGCGCATGCCCGAAAACGGACTGCTTATCGGCTGCACGGACGACGAGCACGTTCGCGCGCTTCTCGATGAATTCGCTCTTAAAAAGCTGACCTACGGCATCGATACTGCGTTCTGCCCCGACTATTATCCCGCAAGCATCGAATACAACGGGCTCGGCTGCCCCGCGTTCGATCTTATGCACCGCGGTGAGAGGCTCGGCAGGATCGAGCTGAACGTTCCCGGAAGGCATAATATGCTCAATGCCGTTGCCGCGGCGACCGTTGCGCTTTCGCACGGCGTAAGCTTTGAAGATATTGCCCGCGCACTGCCCGAGTTTCATTCGGTCAAGCGCCGCTTTGAATACTACGGCGAACGCGGCGGCGTTAAGGTTTTCCACGACTATGCGCACCATCCCGCCGAGATACGCGCCGCGATGGACAGCGCCGTGCGCACCTGCACCGATGGGCGCGTGTTCGTTGTGTTCCAGTGCAACAGCTACACCCGCGCCAAAACGCTGTTTCTTAAGGACGTGGACTGCTTCAAGACCGCGAATGAGGTGCTCGTTCCCGACATCTACCCCGGAAGGGAGAAGAACGACGGCAGCGTTCACGCAAGGGATATGGTGGATGCTATCAACCGCGAATCAAACAACGCCAAGTACATCGCCACCTTTGAGGAGATAAACGACTACCTCAAAAAGAACGCGCGAGAGGGCGACCTTGTGCTGACACTCGGCAGCGGCGACGTTTATATTCAAAGCAAGCTGTTTATAAAATAAAATTTAAAACTGTTATAAGCAAAGGAGCTGCCGCAGTGCGCGGCAGCTCCTTTAAAGCAATATGCTCATTAGTTTTTGATATATTACTTCATTATTTTCGGTAATAATTCAGTTTGTTTCACACCTTTATTGCGGCATGATCCCAAAGCCGCAAGCTCACTCTTCCGAGTTCACGCCCTTCATTTGAACGATATGCTTTTTCATTGCTTCGAAGGTTTCATCGGAGATAACGTGCTCGATCTTGCAAGCATCGTCCGCCGCAACGGTTTCATTCACGCCAAGACCGATGAAAAGGCTCGTGAGCACCTGATGGCGCTCGTAAGTCTTTTCAGCGGAAGCACGCCCCTTTTCGGTGAGCGTTACCGCACCGAGGGAATCTATCGAAACAAAGCCGTTTTCCTTCAATATGCGCATAGCACGGCTGATGCTCGGCTTGGAATAACCCATTTCGTCCGCAATATCGATGCTGCGAACCTTATCCATTTTCTGTGAGAGCCTGAGTATCGTTTCGAGATACATTTCGCCCGATTCCTGCAAATTCATTCTATCGCCTCCTGTTTTTCTGATATGATAGCATTTTTTTGCAATTTTGTAAACCCGCGCTTTGAAAAAATCAATTCGCCGCGTTTGGCTCATATTCCGCCGTCAGCACCCGAATTCCATCAGCACCCGCGCCCGCGTGCACACGCATACAGCCGTAGAGCCTGCCCGTTTCGGTGAAATAATCTGCTATGCCCTCGATTATTGCGGAATGCTCCGAAAGCTCAGGGTTGAGCGCGCGAATGCAATGCGCAAACGCAGAGCTCAATTCGGCCTCGCCGAGGCTGCTTTGAAGCGCAGGCGGAGCGCAGAACGAGATATAGCGCACTATGCCGCTTTCGTCCATCGCGCCGCAGATAATGAGCCCCCGGCTATCCTTCATATCGAAGAGAATGCCGGGATTTCCGCTTACTATCTTGATATCGCCGCCGTACTCGGCGTTGTAGCTGTAGATATACTCGCCAAGCTTGACGGTTTCGCTGCTCTGCCTGTTTTCGCAGAGTGCTATGAGCTCGTCCGAATTGAGAAACAGTGTGTTTATGGCGCGGAAAGCGCGGGCGGCATTCATGAAGCTTCTGCGGTTCATTAGCTGAACGCCCTCGTTGTAGAGCCCTATCATGGAGTCCACGTTTGCAATATAAGCGGCGCAGCGCTGATAATCGCCGAGCTGCATAAACGCTTCCCTCGCTCTTAGATACTCGCCCGATTCATAGAGCGCAACGGCGCTTTCGTACTCCGCCTTGATGCCGTCGATACGCTCAAGATACTCCTCGCTGTTCAGATAGCCCTTTATTCCGAGAAAGCACGAAGCCGCCGTGCTGTGATCGCCGTTTCCAAACGCGGCAACGCCCTGCATGTAGAGCCGCTCGTATTCGCCGATCGCATCAAGATACTGCTTTGCATCGGCATACAGACCGCCATCCAGCTTGCAGCACTCTGCAAACGCCTGCTTCGCTGCCTCCATATCCAATGCTTCGTAGGCAGCCGCACCGCGATCGAAGGCTTTCTGCGCCGCTGCCGAATCGGTTTTCGAGCAGGAGCAAGCGAGCAGCGCGAAAAGAAGCGCCAGAATGAGCGCCGCACCGCCGCGCACCGTTCTTTTTTCCATTTTCATATCTTGTTTCGTTTTCGGCTTCATCCTCAAGATCGAACCTTTGCTGTGTTCGTCGTTTTGCCGTGCATACCCCAATTTGCGCGGAGTATGCACGGCAGCGTTTGTTATCGTTTAATTTATCGCTTGATGCCTATGACCACGGCCTCGCCGTTGAGATCCCATTCCTTGACAACGCCCTCGGGCTCGCCGAAGCGCAGCAAGGATGAAAGGGTCGCGGTGCAGATCTCGTCACTATGCTTATCAAGCGAAGCAAGCAGCTTTTCGCCGCAGGAAACGGAGAGCTCGATCTTGTCCGTTACCTCGAAATCGGCCTCCTTGCGCATGGTCTGCACCTTGCTTATAAGCTCGCGAACGTAGCCCTCCTCGATCAGCTCCTCGGTGAGCTGCGTGTTCAGAACGACGGTAACGCCGTTGTCGCCCGCCGAAGAGAAGCCTTCCTTCTTAACGGTGTCCACAAGCACGTCCTCGGGTGAAAGCGATACCTTCTCGCCCTCGACCTCGAACTCATAGGGCTTGCCCGCTGCATGCGCGGCAACGACCTGATTGCCAACGCCGTCCTGAGAAAGATGCTGATTGATCTTCGGCAGAACCTTGCCGTAGCGCGGCCCGAGCGTTTTGAGCTGGGGCTTCACGCGGTAGCTGATGAACTCGGAAGCATCGTTGACGTAGCGAACGGTTTTAACGTTCAGCTCGCCCGCGATGATGCTCGTGTACATTTCGGGAAGCTCGTCCACGCCCTGCACGAACATTTCGGAGAGGGGCTGACGGTTCTTGATATTTGCAAGGCTCCTTGCGGCTCTGCCGAGCGTGACCACGCGCAGAATATCGTCCATGCCCTTTTCAAGCTCCGCATCGATGAAGCTTTCATCGCAAACGGGGAAATCGCAAAGATGCACGCTCTCGGGCGCGGTCTTATCCACGGTGCGCACGATGTTCTGATAGATCTGCTCCGCCATGAACGGGGTGAACGGCGCGGTGAGCTTTGCAAGCGTTTCAAGCGCGGTGTACAGGGTCATATAGGCGGCCTCCTTATCGGCGGTCATCTCCTTGCCCCAATACCTTTCGCGACCCTGACGGACGTACCAATTCGAGAGATCGTCCACAAAGCGGTTCAGCTCCCTGCCCGCCTCGGTTATTCTGAGCTTTTCAAGGTTCGTGTCCACGGTCTTAACGAGCGTGTTGAGCCTTGAGAGCAGCCATTTATCCATAACGGATAGATTCTCGCGCTTGAGCTGATGCTTGGTGGGATCGAACTCGTCTATATCCGCATAGAGGATGTAGAACGCATAGGTATTCCAGAGCGTTCCCATATATTTGCGCTGCTGCTCGCTTACGGCATCTCCCGAGAATCTGCTGGGCAGCCAGGGGCTCGAAGCGGTGTAGAAATACCAGCGCACGGCATCCGCGCCCTGCTTGGTGAGCACGTCCGCAGGGGCGACGACGTTTCCAACGTGCTTGCTCATCTTCTTGCCGTCCTTATCGCAAACGAGGCCGAGCACGATGCAGTTTTTGAATGCGGGCTTGTCAAACAGTATGGTTGAAAGCGCCGAAAGCGTGTAGAACCAGCCGCGGGTCTGATCGACTGCCTCGCTGATATAGTCCGCAGGGAAGCGGCGCTCGAATTCTTCTTTATTTTCAAAGGGATAATGCCACTGGGCAAACGGCATTGAGCCGCTGTCGAACCAGCAGTCGATAACCACGGGCTCGCGGCGCATCGTGCCGCCGCATTTTTCGCATTTGAAGGTGATGGGGTCGAGCATCGGCTTATGCAGCTCGATATCCTCGGGAACCTCGGGCGCGTACTTTCTAAGCTCCTCGCGGCTGCCCATGACGTGGTAATGGCCGCAATCGCACATCCAAACGGGAAGCGGAGTGCCCCAATACCTTTCGCGGCTGATACCCCAGTCGATGACGTTTTCAAGGAAATTGCCCATTCTTCCTTCGCCGATTGACTCGGGGATCCAGTTTATCTTGCGGTTGTTTTCGATCATCCTGTCCTTGACGGCGGTGGTCTTAACGAACCAGCTTTCCCTTGCATAATAGATAAGCGGAGTGTCGCAGCGCCAGCAGAACGGATAGCTGTGCTCATAGGAAAGCTCCTTGAGCAGCTTGCCGTGCTCACGCAGATCCTCGATTATGGGCTTATCCGCCTTCTTAACGAAGATGCCGTCCCAGGGGGTGCCGCCGGCGAGTCTGCCGCGCGCATCCACGAGCTGAACGAACGGAAGCTCCCATTCCCTGCCGACCCTGCCGTCGTCCTCACCGAACGCGGGCGCGATATGGACTATACCCGCGCCGTCGGTCAGAGTGACGTAGGGATCGGAAACAATGCGCCAGCCCTTCTTGCCCCTGTGGTTCACCTGGAAATCAAAGAGCGGCTCATAATTGAGTCCGACAAGCTCCGAGCCCTTCATGCAGGCAAGCTCGGTGGTCTCCTCACCGAGAACGCTTTCAACGAGCGCCTTTGCGAGCACGAACTTTCTTTCATCCTTCTTAACTATAACGTAGTCCTCGTCCGCATTTACGCAGAGAGCGACATTTGAGGGAAGCGTCCAGGGCGTGGTCGTCCAAGCGATCAGCTCCTCGCTTCCGTCGAAGGCGGGATGCGCTTCATCGGGCTTGACGGGGAAGGTAACGAATATGGAAACCTCTTTAACGTCCTTATAGCCCTGTGCGACCTCGTGGCTCGAGAGCGCGGTGCCGCAGCGCGGGCAATAGGGAACTATCTTATGACCCTTGTAGAGAAGACCCTTTTCATCGATGGTTTTGAGCGCCCACCAAACGGACTCGATATAGTTGTCGTGATAGGTAACGTAGGGGTTCTCCATATCCGCCCAATACGCCACCTCGTCGCTCATCTCTTCCCATTCGCCCTTATATTTCCAAACGGATTCCTTGCATTTTTCGATGAACGGAAGCACGCCGTAGCCCTCGATCTGCTCCTTGCCGTCCAGCCCCAGCGCCTTTTCAACCTCCAGCTCAACGGGCAGACCGTGGGTATCCCAGCCCGCCTTACGGAGCACGTCGAAGCCCTTCATCGTGCGATAGCGCGGGATGATATCCTTCATGGCGCGGGTCAGAACGTGACCTATATGCGGCCTTCCGTTTGCGGTCGGCGGGCCGTCGTAGAAGGTATAGGCAGGCTTGCCCTCGGACTGCTTCACGGATTTCTCGAAGATGCCGTTCTGCTTCCAAAACTCCAGTATCTCTTTCTCTCTCGGCACGAAGTCAAGAGAAGTGGAAACCTTTTTGTACACTTTGTTATCCTCCAATGAAATAAATTCTATTATTGTAAGAAATTCCGAAGGAATTTCATCCTCAACTCTTCACTATTCACTATTCAGTATTCACTAAAAAAATAAAGCCCGCCCCATTCTCGGGGCGATCTTGACCGCGGTACCACCCGAATTCAGAGGAAGCAAAGACGAATATGCACAGCCTTCCCCTGCACTCAAGACCGATAACGGCGGCCGCCGCCGCAGGCTACGCATCCGCAAAAGGCGGACTTCGCAAGCGGAGCTCACGGGTGATGACCTCGCCTTTTCCGCTGCCGCCTCGCACCGCCCGGCGGCTCTCTTTGAGCAAATAAATGCGCATCCTGTCCCGATCAAAGCATACTATGGAGCCGCAGCCGAGCAAAAGCACAGCGTGCGGCATTTTCCTTATTATATTGCAAACGCAAAACTTTGTCAATAATTATTGACAAGCCGAACGCCGTTAATTTATAATGTATGCTGAGAAGTGGCGGCTAACTTTTCGGGATCGGGACTTCCCGACGTATTTCGTGCGGGTTTTTCTATGTTTTTCTTGTTGTATCCGTCCGCTTATAAATGATCGGTCTATATTTGAGGTTAATGAAATAATGAAAGAGTATAAATCTCCGGCCATTACGTACAAGGCGGTAAAGCATAGGGTCACCATCAAAACCTGGCGCGTTCTGCTTCTCATTTTCGCCGACGTGATAGCGCTTGCCGCTGCGTCGTTTGCGGCACTCGTTCTCGATTCCAATTTGGATTTCGTTGCTCTTGCCAAAAGCTCCTATCTTGCAAATGCCATCAGGTTCACCCCTCTGTACGTCGTTATAGGCATCGGCATTTTCGCTCTCTTCAAGCTTTACAACAGTCTTTGGGAATACGCCTCCTTCGACGAGGGTCTGCGGATCGTTGCCGCCTGCGCGGTTGTAGACGTTTTAAGCTTTTTGCTTATGAAGCTGTTCAAGCTCAGAATGCCGATGAGCTATCACGTGCTGAACGGCATCCTGCTTGCAATGATGATCCTTGCCATCCGCTTCTCCTACCGTCTGATTCGCCGCAATTGGCTGCACGCAAGCCGAGGCGGCAGGCGTACACTGCTCGTTGGCGCGGGCAGAAGCGGTCTTATCACGCTTACGGATATTCAGGCAAGCAAGAATTCCGACAACAAGATCATGGCCATAGTGGATGATGACCCCGCAAAATGGGGGCAGCGCATGCTCGGTGTCAAGATCGTCGGAGGCCGTGATAAAATAGCCGAGACCGTTAAAAAATACTCCATCGAAGAAATAATCATCGCGATCCCCTCCGCCACCAATATCCAGCGCAGGGAGATTATAGAGGTTTGCCGCGACACCGAATGCAAGCTGCGCATCCTTCCGAGCCTCCTTCAGCTTTCAAACGGCGAGGTCAGCATCAGCCAGATAAGAAACGTTCAGATAGAGGATCTTCTCGGGCGCGACTCGGTCAAGGTCGATCTTTCGGACATCATGGACTACGTTAAGGGCAGCACCATCCTCGTTACCGGCGGAGGCGGCTCCATAGGAAGCGAGCTTTGCCGTCAGATCGCCGCAAACGAACCCAAGACGCTGATCATTTTCGACATCTACGAAAACAACGCCTACGACATCCAGATGGAGCTCAAGCGCAGGTATCCCGCGCTCGATCTCGTGGCGCTCATCGGCTCCGTTCGCGACCGCGACAGGCTCGACATGGTGTTTGAGACCTATCATCCCGACTACATATTCCATGCCGCCGCGCACAAGCACGTTCCCCTCATGGAAACGAGCCCCAACGAGGCTATAAAAAACAACGTTTTCGGAACGCTGAACGTGGCGCGCGCCGCCGATAAATACAAGGCCAAGCGCATGCTCCTTATCAGCACCGATAAGGCCGTCAACCCCACAAACGTTATGGGCGCAAGCAAGCGCATCTGCGAGATGATAGTTCAAACCATGAACAATCACTCCGAAACCGAATACGTTGCGGTGCGTTTCGGAAACGTGCTCGGCTCCAACGGCTCGGTCATCCCGCTTTTCAAAAAGCAGATCGAAAACGGCGGCCCCGTGACCGTTACTCATCGCGACATAATCCGCTACTTCATGACCATCCCCGAGGCGGTTTCGCTCGTGCTTCAGGCGGGCGCATACGCAAAGGGCGGCGAGATCTTCGTTCTGGACATGGGCAAGCCCGTTCGCATAGACGATCTTGCAAGAAACATGATAAAGCTATCCGGCTTTGAGCCCGACGTGGACATTCAGATTCGCTACACCGGCCTTCGCCCCGGCGAAAAGCTCTTTGAGGAGCTTTTGATGGATGAGGAGGGCATGACCAAGACCGATAACGAGCTTATCTATATCGGCCACCCCATCGAGGTGAACGAGCAGGAGTTCATGGCCGGGCTTAAGCGGCTTCACGATCTGTGTGAGGAGAACTCTCCGCGCATACGCGATGAGGTGAAGCGCATCGTAAAGACCTACAGCGAGCCGAAATCCGCCGATGAATAATACCCGCCGTTTCAACATATTTTTTAAGATCGCTGCGATGATATTTTTCATCGCGGCTCCTTTTATTGCGGCCGCGCTTCTGTCCATGATCTCAAACGGCTCGCTCGAGACCGTAAGATACGAGATCAAAAGCGCCAAGCTCAACGGCGCATCGATCCGCCTCGTTATGATAAGCGATCTGCATCGCAGAAAGCTGGATGAAACCAATCAGCGTGTCGTGGATGCGGCCGCACTTGAAGCGCCCGATATTATCGTTGTGAACGGCGATATGCTCGAGCGCGACTGTACCGATGATGAGGTCGAGGCCTTTGCCTTCCTGCTCGAGCGGCTCGTATCCATCGCGCCGGTGTATTTTTCCGTTGGAAACCATGATTTCAGAGCGTTTTTTTCGGAATACGAGCTTGGCGAAAAGGGCGAGTATCTTCGCGGTATAAAAGCCTCTTCGGTCGTTTCTCGCCTTGAGAGCACCGGCGCAAGGTTTCTTGAGCGGGATCAGGTTGACGTGGAGTTGAATGGGGCAAGCCTGCGCATCGGCGGGCTCTATGCCATAGCCTATGAAAATGAATTATATTCCGAGCGGCAGCAGCTTCCGATAAGCTCGTTTCTTTGCGATTTCTGTGATACCGAGCGTTACACCGTTATGCTCTCCCACAGGCCGAAAAGCTTCGTGCTGAACCGATCCGGCGAGCATTGGGATATCGATCTGGTGCTGTGCGGCCACACGCATAACGGCGTTATCGCGCTTCCCTTCGGACTCGGTGCGCTTTGGGCATCGAGCAGCTTCTTTCCCAAGTACGACAGAGGACTATACGAGCTTGGCGGCGGCGAGCTTATCATCGGCGCTGGCATCGACGGCTATATGGGCGTTATCCCGCGTATCTTCAACCCGCCCGAGATCGTAACGGTGGATATTCTGCCCGAAGGATAAACCGATAAAACAGCAAATACCGCCCGCGGCTAAGCCGAGCGAGCGGTATTTTCATAGCGGAGCAAATTTGCCCTCTTATTTTCCGGGAAGCATCTTTGCGATCGCTGCGGTGAAATTATTCATTGGCATAGTTTGAAGCACGATCCTGCCGGGGCCGGTAACGATCGTGTTGAACAGGCTTTCGCCGCCGAACAGCACGTTCTTAACGCCTGAAACGGCTTTAACGTCCATGGTGCAGCTTGCATCCATCATCGCAAGATAGCCGGTGTCCACCACCATCTGCTCGCCCGGAGCAAGGTCGTATTCCACCGTTGAGCCGTCTATCTCAATGAACGCAAGGCCGTGTCCCGAAAGCTTCTGCATTATGAAGCCCTCGCCGCCAAAGAAGCCCGCGGCTATCTTCTTTTGGAAGAATACCGAAAGCTCAACGCTCTCCTCGGATGCAAGAAATCCGGATTTTTGAACGACTATCGGCTTATCCGGTGTTATCTGCACGGCGCGGATGGAGCCGGGAAAGCTCGATGCAAACGCGATCTTGCCCGGGCCGCCCTGCGCGGTATAATGATTTTGGAACATGCTTTCGCCCGAAAACATCCTTCCGATTACCTTGCTCACGCCACCGCCCACGGTTTTCATATCCATATTGGGGGTCATCCAACTCATTGCGCCCGCCTCCGAAATCATCCTCTCGCCCGACTCGAGCTCGCAGATAACTACCGGCAGCGGCTCTCCGCTGATCTGATAACGCATAATGATACCATCCTTTCGTTTTTTGATAAATGTGCAGCGCATATATACGCTGTTATGAATATTCTATCGTTTTTTTGCCCAATAATCAACCGTTTTGCTCGAACCGTTTAAAAAAAACATTTTCACGATCCAATAAACTCAGCCGCCGACTCCGCGCACGAAAAGCGCAGAAGCTTCGGTTCGGCTTTATTAAAGGAACAGCTGCACGCGCAAAGCGCCTCGCTGTCGAACCGGGTAACATACGCACTCTCCCCCGTCGTCTCGCGGCTCACCTTCTCTTTTTCGCGGTCATAATGCAGCTTATCGAGCCCCGCCGCGATTCCCTCGCCCGTCAGCTTCAAAAAGCTCTCCTTGGCCGTCCACACCTCGAGCAGGCGGCAGTTTTTATCCTCATCGGGCAGGGATATGAAGTCTTCATACTCCTTCGCGTTCATTATCCTTTTTGCAGCGCGCCAAGAAACGCGCCTTTTGCGCTCTATATCAACGCCAACCGCAAGCTGAGCAACCGCAGCCATCGCAGTGCCGGACGAATGTGAAAGGCTCATGCTTGCGCATTCAAGGATCGGCTTGCCGTTTTCACCGTAGGAATACTCGAAGCGTTTTTTCAGCTCATCCGCCGAGCCCGCCGCATTTTCCGCGCCGAGCATGCCGCCCAACAAGGCCGCCCTTGCCGCGGCAAGATAAGCAAGCTCCGCCGCCGCGCTCTGCATCCGCGCATGCTCCAATGCGATCTTGTCGAGCAGCGCAAGGCGCGATCTTGTATAAAGCGCGGAAAACCCATTCGGATCAAGCTCTCCGAATTCGATTATGCAAACATAGGTTTTGCTCTGACTATCATTCTTCATGCCATTATAATACATGCCTCCCCCGCCCGAGTCAAGCATGAAAGCGAAGCTCGCAGCAAAAGTGCCCCCTGCGCACCGCGTTCCTCAGCAATATATGATTTTTCCCAATAAAACATATTGACAAAAGGCAGCAATCGGGGTATAATGGATGCCGTCGCAAAAATGCGGCGCTTCACGGGGTGTGGCGCAGTTCGGTAGCGTACGTGCTTTGGGAGCATGGGGCCAAGGGTTCAAATCCCTTCACCCCGACCATATGTGGCCCCTTGGTCAAGCGGTCAAGACACCGCCCTTTCACGGCGGTAACAGGAGTTCGAGTCTCCTAGGGGTCACCATTTTTTAGGGCCTTTAGCTCAGTTGGTTAGAGCGGTCGGCTCATAACCGATTGGTCCGGGGTTCGAGTCCCTGAAGGCCCACCACAATTTCATATCGCGGTCCGGTAGTTCAGTTGGTTAGAATGCCAGCCTGTCACGCTGGAGGTCGAGGGTTCGAGCCCCTTCCGGATCGCCAATCTCGAGAAATTCATACGCTGGTGTAGCTCAATTGGCAGAGCAGCTGATTTGTAATCAGCAGGTTGCGGGTTCGAGTCCCATCACCAGCTCCAGCTATGATTCTTATATGGACGGGTTCCCGAGCGGCCAAAGGGAGCGGACTGTAAATCCGTTGTCACAGACTACGATGGTTCGAATCCATCCCCGTCCACCATTTTTATTTGCGGATATGGCGGAATTGGCAGACGCGTACGGTTCAGGTCCGTATGGGGGCAACTTCGTGGAGGTTCAAGTCCTCTTATCCGCACCAAAATAAGACGGAGTGCCGTAGGTGCTCTGTCTTATTTTGCGTATAATTCATAAGGACGTGAAGGGCGGATGAGCGAAACATCCTGCGAATGTTTCGCCCGCCCCGGTTTTTGAAGGCGCGAAGTGCGAGGCGGAGTGAGCAAGCACAAGATGCATCTTCAAAAACCAAGTCCTCTTATCCGCTTATTGATATAATGCGAAAGCTCAATTCCAAGGTTTGAAACAATAAATCTTTTTTGGCAGAATAACACATAGCGAGCATTGATAACGGATTTAATCGATGCTCGTTTTTATTTTGCTCATTTTCAGTACGAATGTTAATAGCTTATTGTTCTCACTTACTCGCCGCCTGCGGCACATACTCCACAGCAACACCTTGGCGGGTGTCCTGTTTGACGTTCTTCTCGAAGCAATCATGCTCCATCTCCGGATAGCCGACAAATCGGTAATGGATAACTACGCGTTGGATGCGGTTCTTTCCTTTGCATTGAACTTCCGAGACATCGATTCTGCTGATCCGTTCTTTGAGCAGCGGAGCTGTAAGCGTGTCCATATCCATAAATCGGCGAACGGCTTTTATAAATAAATCATTGTTTTTTTGCGAGGTGCAGCTTATTGGGCTTGTTTTCGAAGTTTGAGATGCGGTCTTTGAGTTTCATAAGCACATGCTAATACTTTAGTGACGTATGGAAACCTACTCACAGCCTTATCATAGCCTTTTCGCAAGCTCATAGCAGCTATGCCCGTTGGGTTCATATTTAATAGCGCCAACTTCAGCGCAGCCGTTCTTTTTAAAAAAGCCGACATTCCAATTTTGAGCATTCGCAATCAGCATATATGCGCCCTTTTCGCACGCTTCCCGCTCGACCTCTCGAAGCAAGTAAGAGCCTAACCCGCGACCACGATACTCCTGCTCCACGTACATATTGGCGATATAGCAGCCGTCCCAGACGTCTACACCGGCAACGATACCCGCCATCATTCTGCCGTTCTCATCAACAAACTTTTTATTCAGGTGAATGGTTTCGTGCAGGCTTGGCGCAAATAGATCGTCATGAAGCTTCAGCCCTCGGGCAATGATTTTTGCATCGTCTTCGTTTCCGATCTTGGTTACAAAATGCTTTTCCGTGCCGCTGCTTGATGAACGATAGACCGAATTATTGCCGTTTAGCCGTTTGGACATATAGTAGACCGAATGCGTTCGCATGGCAATTCGGCTTCGGCTGCTCGCATTGTTTTTCGATAGGCAAATCTGCTCTGAACAATTTGACAGCAGGGCTATTGCGAGAGAGGAGTAAAGATGGATAAAATGCTCGATCGGGCTGTAAAGCTATATGGATTGAATGATTGCGTTTTCACGCAGAACGCAGATCACGAGGGCTGGCGGAATCGGATCGTTGTCGTCAGCTCTCATATCGGAGCCGGAAGCACCCGAGGCATCCTTGCCGTATTCAAAGCTCAGCGAAACGCTGCCCATGAACGGGATATGCCCGCTAAGCGCGGCTTCTCCGCTATTTTAACTTCACCGCAAAACGCTTCGTTATGTTGACAAATGAGCGACTCGGTGTTAGAATGACAGCACGGAGTTAGCGTGCACTAACCTATGCGGGCAATGCCGGATCGCCGCTCCACTCTATGCCCCGCCGCAAAAGCGGGCTTTGATCGAAATAATCCACACGAAAGGCGAAACCGATGTTTGCTTACACGAATGCCTCAAGCTCCGAAAAACTCGAGCTCATCTATGACATGCACTCGGTCTGCGAGGCGATGATCCATGACAGCCTTGAGGCGGCTGCGGCGCTTTTTGCGGAGCGGGTGAGGCAGCTCGCCGCGCTTTCCCGCGGCTCAATTTCAAACGAGGATGCCGCCGTGATGCTCAGCTCGCTCAACCGAGGTCTGTATTGTTTTTTCAGGTTCTGTCTTCAGATGAGCTTCGCCGAATGCTGCCACAGCAACGAAGCGGAGAACCCCGCGAACACGCCGGTATCAGGCGACGATATAATAGCCGCCGGAACACACGTTTTGAAAGCCTATCGCAAGGCTTATGCCTCCGCGCAGAGCGAATGCGATCATCTTGAGCGCGCGCGCAGCTATATCAGGGAGCATATTTCGGACAAGCTGACACTCGCATCCGTTTCCTCCGCTATAAATATAAGCCCAAGCTATCTGAGCCGTGTCTTTTCCGCCGCCAACGGGCAGACCTTCTGCGAGTATGTTCGCGACGAGCGCATCGCACTTGGCTGCAAGCTGCTTCACGCAGGCAGTCTTTCGATAGATGAAATATCCGAGCACTGTGGTTTTTCCACACCGAACTATTTTTCAACCGTGTTCAAAAAGTGCATCGGGCAGTCTCCCGTTGAGTACAGAGCTGCACTCAATGCAAATAAAAAGCAAAGCATGGCATCTTTGAAAAACGATCAGGACTCGGACGATCGATAATCATAAGAATTCAAGCCACGAACGCATTTTAAGCCGTTTATTCATTTTTCAGACGGCAACGAGAGCAAGATAACACAGATACTGTGCATGATTTTAGTAGCGTTTTTGCTTTGAGCGTGTTATAATGCCAGCTGTAGTTAGCTTGTGCTAACTCACAGCAAACCACTATGATATAGGACGGACGATATGAGCGTAGTAATAGTCGGCGGCAACGAATGCATGACGAGGCAATACAGCGATCTGTGCCGCGAATACAATTTCAAGGCAAAGATCTATCCCAAGATGACGACGGCGCTGAAGAGCATCGGCTCGCCGGATCTTCTTGTGCTTTTCACGAGCACCGTGAGCCACAAGATGGTAAAATGCGCCCTTAGCGAGATAAAAAGCGAAGCAACAAAGGTTGCGCGTTCGCATTCAAGCTCCATGGCAGCGCTTCGCGGGATACTTGAGGCGCATACAAGCTGAAATTTCCAGAATTACGGCTGAAAGGAGGCAAACGGGATGAGTGAGGAGCTTATTATTCGCCACTGCTCGCCAACACTTGCGGGGCTGAAGACGGCGAATATGTTCAGCTGCCGTTATGACGATACGCACACGCTGAACGGAGCTATTCGCGCCTTCAACAAAAGGCTTGGCAAAAAAGGGCTGCGCATGATGCCTCTTCGCTACGGAAAGGAACGCGCGCTCATCTACGTTTACCGTCCCGATAAGCTTAAAAACGATCTTCGCGACCCGCTTTCAAAGCGGCTTTTAACAGAGCGAGGCTATGACTGCGCATCATGCGGCAGATGCATAGGCAGACTCATCGAAAGGATCAAGCAGGGCGATGATTTCCCGCATGAGATAGGGCTTTTTCTGGGTTATGCGCCCGATGACGTGAAATGCTTTATTCGCGATCCGAACGAGGGCTGCAAATGCACGGGCTGCTGGCGCGTTTACGCAAACGAGAGCGAAAAAAAGCGGCTCTTTGCAAGGTTTCAAAAATGCACCGAGGTTTATAAGAGGTGCTTTTCCGAGGGGATAACGCTCGAGCGGCTAACGGTCGCTTGCGGCGATGCCATATAAAAAGTTAAAAGGAGAAAATTAAAATGAGTAAGATAGCAGTTGTTTACTGGAGCGGCACGGGCAATACCGAGGCCATGGCGAATGCCGTTGTAGACGGCGCGAGCGCGGCAGGAGCCGCAGCAGAGCTCATCGTTTGCGGCGATTTCAATGCAAGCAGGATGGACGAGTTTGATGCAGTGGCGTTCGGCTGCCCCTCGATGGGAAGCGAGGAGCTTGAGGAAAGCGAATTTGCGCCGATGTTTGAAGGCGTCAAGGGCAAGCTTTCCGGCAAAAGGATCGCGCTTTTCGGCTCCTACGGTTGGGGCGACGGCGAGTGGATGCGCAACTGGGAGGAAAGCTGCAAAGCGCTTGGCGCAGAGCTGCCCTGCGAGCCCGTTATCTGCTCCGGCGAGCCCGAGGCTGATACGATAAAGAGCCTTAACGCCATCGGCGCGGAGCTTTCAAAATAACTGAACAAGCACATAAGTGAGGAAGCCTGAGCGAGCTTTTTGATTTATCCACATACCCTCCTTAACAAAAGAGTCCGTAGGGCGTATCCGCCTAAGGGCTCTTTTCGTGTTCATTGAAGCTCTTCTTGCTGCAACTTCTTGTCCTTTATCTATAAAATAACGCACTCGCTATTGCAAAGCGAGATGCGTAGTGCTATTATGGTTAGCAGAGGCTAACTGATGCCGTTTTGAATCGTTTTATCAAGGAGGCAGTTATGAGAATAGTTGAATTCAGCGCGGTGAGCCGCGTATACAGGGTGGGCGACCACGAACAGCGGGCGCTCGACAGCGTTGACCTTGCGCTTGAAAAAGGCAAGCTTATCGTCATACTCGGACCGAGCGGCGCGGGCAAGAGCACGATGCTGAACCTTCTCGGCGGACTCGACAGCCCCACGAGCGGAAAAATCGTGGTGGACGGCAAGGACATTTCGCACCTGACGGCGGATGAGCTTGCCGAGTACCGTGCGGAGAAGGTGGGCTTCGTGTTCCAATCCTACAACCTTATCCCAACGCTGACGGTCTATGAAAACGTTGCGCTCGTTCGGGAGATAGCAAAGAACGCGCTTGACCCCGAAAAAATGCTTGCTTCGGTCGGTCTTGCGGATCATATTAAAAAGTTCCCTTCGGAGCTTTCGGGCGGCGAGCAGCAGCGAGTTTCGATAGCGCGTGCGCTTGCAAAGAACCCCGAGATACTTTTATGCGACGAGCCTACCGGCGCACTCGATCAGGAAACGGGCGCAACTGTGCTGCGCGTTTTGATGGATATGGCGAAGCAGTACGGCAAAACGATCGTTATTGTTACTCACAATCAGAATATCGCGAAGATCGCGGACACCGTGGTGCGCGTTAAAAACGGCAGGATAGTTTCCTTTGAGGATAATCCCGCGCCGCTTCCCGTGGAGGAGGTGGAATGGTAAATGCTGCTTAGAAAGCTTTGGCGCACGCTCGGCGTTTACCGTGCGCAGTTCATCTCGATGGTGATAATGATCGCCATCGGCATCGGCACCTTCGTTGGCTTCAACGTTGAATGGTTTTCGCTTGAAAACGACGTGCTTTCCTTCCTCAAGGACACCGGCTTTGCGGATATGCGTATCGTGCGCGAGAGCGGCTTTTCCAAGGATGAGGCGGAGAAGATCGCCGCAATAGACGGAGTGGACGAGGTTTCGCGCTTTCTTGCCGTGAACACGCTTGAGAAGGAGAGCTCGGACGTTATCGCGCTGAACTTCACCGAGAATTTCTCCGTTTCGGGCTTTACCGTTATGGATGGTGCAGCTTATGACGAAGCGGATGAAAGCGGGCTCTGGCTCTCGGACAGATATGCGAAGGAAAACGATTTTTCCGTTGGCGACAGGCTCACGCTCGTTTATAAAAACCTTGAGATTGAGGGCGAGGTGCGCGGGCTCGTAAAGGCAGGCGAATACCTCGTCTGCGTGCCTGACAAAACGCAGCTAATGCCCGATTACAGCACCTACGGCTTCTGTTATGCCTCCCCCGCCCTTCTCAAAAAAGCTTTCGGCGCTGAGCTTTACACGAATTTAAACGCGCTGACCGAGCTTGATAAAAAGGAATTTGCAAAAAAAGCGGACGAAGCGCTCGGTGAGACCCTGCTGATCGTGAGCCGCGATGATACCATCCAGTATTCCGAGGCGATGGGCGAAAGCGAGGAGGGCAAAACGATGGGGCTTATACTGCCCGTGCTGTTCCTTGCGATAGCGGTTTTGACGATGGTAACGACCATGCACCGCCTCTGCGCCGCCGAAAAAACGCAGATCGGAACGCTGAAATCCCTCGGCTTCAAGGACAGGCGCATCCTTCGCCATTATTCCTTCTATGCGCTTGCGATAGGTCTTATCGGAACGGCTTTCGGTCTTCTGCTCGGTTGGCTGCTCGGCTGGTTCATAATGAACCCAAATGGCGCGATGGGAACGTATCTGGATATGCCGTCGTGGAGGCTGTCCGCACCGCCGTTCGTTTGGATCGTGCTTATTTTAATAAATCTTTTGCTCGTTCTGATCGGCTTTTTATCGGTTCGCAAAATGCTGCACGGCACGGCTGCCGATGCGCTTCGCCCCTACACACCGAAGAAGATGCGCAGCATAGCACTTGAAAAAACGGGGCTTTGGAAGGTGCTCCGCTTCGGCGAAAGGTGGAATCTTCGCGATATCTTCCGTCACAAAACCCGCAGCGCAATGACGCTTTTCGGCGTTGCCGGCTGCACGATACTCATTCTTGCCGCGCTTGGTATGCAGGACACGATGAACGAGTTTGTGGACTCCTTCTACGATAAGGCGATCCGCTACGAGCTGCGCATAAACCTCGATTCGGAGAACGTTACGAACGACGAAGCGCGGAAAATCGCCGAAAAATACGCCGCCGATACCTGCGCGGTATCGAGCGTTCAGGTGAACGGCGAATCCTATGCGCTGGAGGTTTACGGCATCGAAAACGACACGCTTCGCTTCATCGGCGAAAACAACGAGTTTACCGAGCTTCCCGATGACGGTGCGCTTATCTGCGAGCGCATCGCGAAGGATCACGGGCTCAAGGTCGGCGACAGCTTCATCTTCTCCCCGTTCGGCGCAAGCGAAAGCTATAGCGTTAAGGTTTCGGGCATAGTGCGCTCGCTTAGCGAGAGCATAGCTTTGAGCGAGGAAGCCGCAGACAAGCTCGGCCTTGAGTACAGGATAAACACGCTTTATTCAAAGCAAACCGAGATCGAGCCGAGCGAAAGCATACTCAATACGCAAACCAAGAAGAGCATCATCGACTCCTTCGACACCTTTATGAAGATAATGCACGTGATGATATGGCTTCTGATTATCGCCGCCGCCGTGCTCGGCGTGGTGGTGCTCTATGACCTCGGCGTGATGAGCTACACCGAGCGCTTCCGTGAGATGGCAACGCTGAAGGTTATCGGCTTCAAGGATAGAAAGATCGGCAAGCTCCTTATCGGGCAGAATATGCTTTTGACCGTCGCAGGCATAATCATCGGCATTCCAGCAGCGATGGGCGTGCTCAAGTTCCTTATCGTAAAGCTTGCAAAGGAATACGAATTGCGCATCAGCGTTTCAACGCTTTCATTCGTCATCAGTATCGCGCTCGTGTTCGGTGTTTCGCTGATCGTTGGGCTGATGATAGCAAGAAAGAACAAAAGAATCGATATGGTAGAGGCGCTCAAGGCGCAGGAGTGAATAAAAACCGAGTCCGACTTGGTGCTTCAAGGCGGGCTCGGTAAAGTCAAACGCAGGATGCCGCAAGCATCCTGCGTTTAATATTATTACAATACATCACCTTTTTTAGATTGCCTTTAACCGTAAGCAGCTCTGCATCATATCGTTCATAGATCAAATAATCTGGCACAGCATAGGCTCTTTCGGCGGAAGCCAAGAAGCCGCATCTGAGTTTGAGATCTCCAAGATGAAAGCGTTTTACTCAGAGCTTTTCCGAGAGCTTGGCGCAAAGGTAGATATCAACTTCATCGATGAGCTTGCAACTGATTATTATCAATTCAATGACACTCCTGTATCCTGTGTTGCGGTCCAGAAAATAGGCTCAGGGTTAAAGGCGTTTGTTCCCGAGGAACTGGTAAACGGAGACGATAGTGACGACGATGTGGCCTTTATCGACCCAGTCGTGATTAGTAACGAGCAAGTTAAATTTATTGGCGATAAAGCTGAATTTGCCAACGAGGATGCCGCATACAACGTGCTTAAGCCCATTGCGGAGCACCTTATCGAGCACGACATATCGCTAATTATAGCGGGCGCGTGTGCAGGCGATACCGACTCTGAAAAAACCAAGACGCTTTCCCTGGAAAGGGCAGAGCGCGTCCGCGAAGCGTTGATTTTGATGGGTGCGGATCCTGCTAGACTCATCGCGGTCGGCTTGGCGTGCACCGGGGATCCCTACCACATTTATGGCGCTGGTGTTGGAGATGATCCCATAGCGAGCCAAAACCGCAAGGTCATTATCTGCGATAGCAGATCAGATCTCGCGAATCAGATCCTTGCAAAACTGCCTTGATTGATTGCTGATCAGATCTTGCAAACCAGATCCTTGCAAATTTGCCTTGATTGATTGCTGATCGGAGCGGCAGCCTGGTATTAGGTGCCGCTCCGCACCACATGATCTATCCAATCGCATGAAAGGAGGAGGAACCCTTGTATCAAACGATACTTCTTGTACTCTACGTTACTACTGCGCGTTTCACGATGTGGTGAAGCGAGGAATGATAACCGCGCTCAATACCGCATATAGGAAACTGAAACTCGATGACGAGATCATCAAGTTTGATGATATCTATGCTATTACTGTGATTGATTTTTAGTGTTATCAGTTTGAAGTTTTATTTGAATAATCAATCGGCTTTGTCGGCAAAAATATCGTGCTCATCAGAGTGATAATGGCGTAAACTCTTCCAATTTATGAGGAGTATCCGGCTCTCAAGATGCATTGGAGGTCGCGATGAACGGATGTATCCATCACGACCTCTAGCCACCTTAATAGTTTTGCTATACAGCGCTTACACAAAATGCGCTTAATCGTCAGCTTTCAATAACAATTTCAAATCGCGCGCAACCATCGATAGTACTAAGAATTGCACAGGCAGTCGAGGCCGCATATCATTCTTCTATGTTTGCTTCCATAGCTTCATATGGAATGCGTGCAAAGGTTTTTAAAATCGCCTCAAAAATGATTTTAGCACCTTTGCAAGGTACAGCCATTCCGATTTGTTTCCTCACGCTTTCCTTGTTTCCTTCGAATATGTATGTATCAGGAAAGGTCTGAAGGCGCGCACGTTCTCGGTTTGTCAATGCCCGAGGTTCACTCCAGTGATAAATATGAGTCCCACCGCCTCCGCTGCCAGTAACTGTATAAGCTGGCTTGGTTGGATCCAGCCTTTTGTATATTTGACTGATTTTAGCACCTTTAACATGCAGCATCAGCTCTTCTGGCAGGTCAGCCGTGAAAGCATTCTGCCCAGGCAATATGTACTTCAATCTTTCAACAACGGTTGATGATTGAACAGTCAATTCGTTGTTTGGCGCATCTTTGGGAATAGGCGGAACTTCTATTGCCGTTTTACAGGTGTTGTCGCATCCCTCATATGGTGCAGTTGAAGGTATCTTGAATTCCAAATCAATATCATTGCGTATTCCGACAATAATGATGCGGTGACGCGCTTGGGGAATTCCATATTCTTCAAATTTATAGAGGTTGGGGTATAATTTGTATCCAGCCCCCCTTAATTCGTCCAATATCTTAGCAAACGCCTTTCCGTCATTTGCATTGCGAAGGCCGCCTACATTCTCGGCAAGAAACCATTTGGGCCTATACTGCCTAAGCACATTTACGCCATATGAATAGAGAGGGCCATAGACACCATCTATGCCTTTCTGTTCTCCTACAACACTGAAGTCATTGCACGGAAAACCAAATGCCAGTGCATCAATTGCGGAGAGTTTTGTTGTATCGAATTTTCTAATATCAGCGCAGTATACGCTCTCCGGTGATTCTGGACAAATGTTTCTGCGGTATGTTTTACAGGTGCTTTCATCATAATCGTTTGCCCATTGATGAACGATTTTGTAATCCGGATTTCCAATATCTGCATTAATCGCGCCCCAGGCCAAACCTCCAGGACCGCAAAAGAGCTCGCCAAGTCTAAACAGCACTTGTATTCCTCCTTCCTTTGGTCATCAAGTTTATTAGGTTTTGGATGGCCTGCCTTTCATCCTCGCTTAATAGCCGTGCGTTTTGAAAGACAAGGCGATGATCGGCAACTACACCTGTTGTCAAATATCCAGCCGCAACAAACAGTGAAACAATGTCCAATTCATAGACACCAGCAAGCAAATTCAGTTCCAATGGATCTGGCAACTTCTCACCGCGTTCAATCCTGCTTAATTTGGAATCTGTTATTCCACAACGGTCGCAAACTTCTTTTAGGCTTAGATGCAACCCCATGCGGCTGTTTTTCAACAAAGAACCAATAGTATTCATTTTAAACACCTCTTTTTAAACACCTCTTTGATATAATAACACATCTGCTGCATTTTTGCAATATAATTTTAGAATTTGCTGCGTTTTTGCAGCGATAAACTGAACATCAAGAGAGAGCCAGTTATTTTAAGAAGAATCCTTGCTGTTTTGGATAACTACTGCACAGAAAAGTCCATATAGAAGGTTTCTTCGTCAAGTTTCATAAACTTCACATCGGTTCTTCCATACCTGTCGAGATCCCTTCTTGTGACATATGCGCCGTTAGCCAAACCGAGACGGTTTCGAAAATACTCTCCTAGGTCGCTGTTTCGAACAGGAGTGGTAATGGCCTTGTTGTTCTGCTGTTCGACGCGTAATGTCAGCTGATGATGATCATCAGTGATAGCTGTAAAGTGTTGTTTTTCGAGTGGAAAGAATCCGCTTTTCGCAACCTTGCTTGGGAGATGGATATATGCCTGATTCGGCTCTCTTCCTTTTCGTTGCCCCCAATTTAACCCTGACCGTGTTCCAGGCTCGCCAGTTTTTGTAACAAGACTGAGTGTCACAGAAACAAGGTCATCTGCTTCACGGAGAAGGTTGCACTCTCTATCTAACACATCATGAGTTGGTCGGAGAATTATGTATTCTTCCACCTCGGAATGCGTACAGTAGATAGTTCGAGGCTCAACGGATTCATAGTACTGCTTCGCCTCCGCTGGATCGCATTCATACATGATTTCATTGCGATGGTTGCCTACAAATGAGCTTTGCACGAAGTTTGCAGACCCTTCAAATGCAAGGATTGGTTTTCCATCATTGCACCAAATAAATAAGTTGCCATGTTCTGCGGGCTTATCAGTAACATAGCTGCATCGAATCAAACCGATTCCATCCGGATATTGCGATGCTACAATCTGACGAAAGCCTTCATGAACGCTGACACTAAGATTGTCAAATGGAACCATTCCTACGATAAGGTGAATTCTAATTGTCGCAGCTGCTTTGTGATCAATGATGTTTTTCATGTACCACGAGAGCATATTCGGAGTCGCGTAAGCAGATAATATAAAAAGTTCATTTGCACCCTGCTCGAGCGGATCAAATAGAACTCTTTTTGCAAGATCGCAGTTAAGTATAAGCATCAATCGGTTCCTCCTTTTTGGCGTATATTGCGTTCATCCGCTCTTTATAGTTCAATAACTGTCGAGTGCGACGAGATCAACCAATACTCATTTGGATTCACGGATGATTTCCAAAGTTGTTTTCCCATTATATGGGTTCTTATAATCGTCTGTCATTGAACTTAATGGAGGAGTTCTTTTAATATCACTAACGAGGTGATTCAAGTTCTTATTGAGATCTTTGAAAAGTATCCCGTAGTTATCCGCCTGCAGATAGATTTCTTTCCTTGTTGCTGGCAGTTTCGTTCCTCTTCTTAATACGACAGTTATCGGGCAACTATCGGTAAGCTGAGTTAAAAAAGCTGACCCCTCGTAACTCACATATCCAGTAGGCGAGTCATTTGTGTGATTCCACCCAACCGTAAACATGGCATATAGATGAGAGAGATTATTATCCTTCTGACGAAAATTCAGCTTATTCCACTCAATAAGCATCCAGCTTCCACCTTGACGCGTTCCTTTAACATCAATTCTCCACCCATTTATTTCAGCATCCTGATTATCCCACTTGCCACGCGGATAACAGTTGAAATCAAGAGCGACATCTATTCCATAGTTCTCCTTCATCATCTTGCTAAAGGCAACTTCCGCAATCTTGCCTATGAGATTATCACGAGCAATCTCCTGCGGAGTTCGAGGCTTTGTGTCATCTTGTCCAAACTCTTTATCCTGCTGTGTATGGGCGCTACGAGCCGAGAACTCATGGCACATTTTCAGTTCTTCAGGTGTGAGTTTTATATACTTCATGTTAATCATTCAACAATTCTCCTTTTAATTCTCTATCAATCGTTGATGCACCGCGGAAATAATAGCATCAACACACTCGTTCAACTGCTTTTCTATCTGCCACTCCCAAAAACGAAGAACAATCCACCCCTCATCTTCGAGAGCTTTTGTGACCTGACGATCTCTCTCCATATTCCGCTCGATCTTCGGAATCCAGTATTCCCGATTGGACTTAATCCTTTTATTCCTATTCTCCCAATCATAGCCATGCCAATAATCCGAATCACAGAATACAGCAATCTTGCACTTTGTTATGGCAATGTCCGGTTTTCCAATGACTTTCTTGTAGTTTTTTCTGTAGCGGATGCCTTTTGCCCAAAGTGCCTTTCTCAGCTTAATCTCGATGCAGGTGTCTTTGCTCCTGATCGCCTGCATGTTCTTCCTGCGCTGTTCAGGCGTTAAATCATCGGCCATGCATCACACCTCGGTTTCTTCGGTATCCTTTACATCGTAGTAAACCACATTGTTCGGAAGCTTGATATTCGGAACCCACAGCTCGCGCCCATTCCAGCCTTTTCTGCCGGTAACCTTATACATTGTGAGCACCACTTGATTCGTGAAGCTGCCACCAAGATTCCAATCATTCGGAGACAGCAAGGCACCGGTTCCTTTTGCCACATCTCTGCCTCGACGAACAATCAGAATGCCCTGAGCAGATGGCGTCTCAGAGAGAATGGTGTCAAGCACAGACACGAAGCTCTTTATCTCAAAATCCTCGCCCGAGGTTATATGACTGAAGATCTCTTTCATGAGGCGCAGATTGACCTGATATGTAGGCTCGGTATCGCTGAATGGAGCGAGAAGCCTGTCAAGCGCTTCTATCGAATCGTTCTCGGGATCAAACGGATAGTAGTTCGCCCCACCGGAAAGCATGAACACTTTTTGATTGTCAAGCACATTTGCGCGAGTTGGATTCAAGCCCTGCGGATAGTATATCTTGATGTGCTCCGTTCCGCTCTCTATCTGAGAAATGATGGAGTTGTTCGTGGCATTGATATCGGCAAACAGCTTGTACAGCGGTTCATCAATGTATACGCGCATCATGCCGGGATCTCTGTCATATCCAAACATGCGGCTGTGCTGCCACATAGTGTCTGCCTGCGGCTTTTTGCTCGTTCTCGTATAGTAAATTGTATGAAGAGAAGGAAAGGTAACCCCTCTCCCAAGGGTGTTGCCGCCGATTACAATATTGGAGCCAGATGAGTATTCTTCGCTTGCTATATCATTTTTCCCGTTCATAACAAGTACTTTAACAGCGTTAGTCTCCAAAAAGCTTCTTGCGGTGGAATATACCTGTTCAAAGGGAACCTTCTGATCCTTTTGAGGAGTTTGCGAAGCATATTCTTTTTCCAGTTCTGATTTGAACTCCCCATCAATATGTGAACAGCACCATGCAAGTTCATCCTTTACCGCTTTTTCATAGCGGCTGTGAACAGCCTGCCTTACACTTGGATGGAGCAGGCAGTTGCATACCTGTCCACCTGAAGCAAGGATCTGGCTGGATGCCGCAAGATGATGAAGAACAACTGCTCGCTCGGGATTGGAAATAGTTTCCAGATAGCTGATGCACTCTGCTTTTTCATTTTTAGGAAAGAAGAAATCGCCGCCCAGGTAGCCATTGCCTGGCTCAAAGTAGTACGTGAAATACGGATGCCACCCAGAGGCCTTCGTTTGAAGAAGAACAGCCTGCGGAGTTCCTGTCACCTGGAGGTATATGCTACTGGAGGAGCCATTCTTGATTGAATCAAGATGCTTGTTGATAGAAGACTGGCGTCCACGGTTCACCAATGTATTCAGCGATGCAGCGTCAGCCTCATCATCAACTATGAAAAGAGGATTGCCTTTCATAAAGCCCGTTGATGCAAAGACATTTGCCCAAAGTCGGAGAATACGGACATTTTTCTTCAGCACCACGATGGTCGGCTTCATCAAACTGTTTTGTATAAACAAGCCTGAGTCATTTTCGCCACAGATGCAAAAGCCGGACAAATCCGCTTTTACGCGATCCAGCGTCTGCTGCTGAAGAACGACATTGTCTGTAGTCATAAGGACAAATGCCGGAAATCCAAGGTCAGCGGCCTTGCAGATTATGCCGAACATCTGACCTGTCTTACCCGACTGCACATTGCCAAACAGAAGTCCGATCTCATGACTACAAAAGGAAAAATTGCGGATGTATTGATTGCCAACATCGTCAGCGGTCTTAGCAATGGATTCAGCAAGGCGGACATTTCCGCGCTCTGAAATAGTCTTTAGGTATGTCTTGAGATATTGCATAATTACTCATCGTCCTCCTGTTCTTGTGCCGCTTCAAAGGATAAGAACCATACATCAAGAAGGCGGCCTTCTTCATCCTCCATTTTTTGATCTGTCTTTGTGAGAACCAATGTGTCACAGCCATAGGCTTCAAGCATTTCCTTGGTTATCATTCCAAGTCGATCTTGATCAAGCTGGGTGTCATTTACTGGCGTAACAAGACCCGCTGCCGCAAGCCTTCCCTTAATCCACCTGCCGAGGATAAGCTCATCGCCGACAGCGCTGAACTGCTTGTTGCCGTCACTTGTTGTGTGTGCTTTGAAAACATATCCATCATCGGTGATGACAAAGAATGTAGCATTCTTTTCTGGATATCCGGGAAGCAGAGTAATGCTCTTGTTTACCGTGAACTGAGTTTCGTACCAGTCGCGGGACTTTCGAGCGCTCCGCGGTGCGGCATAGCTGACATTCAAATTCGACTTTGTATAGTGCTTGCCGTCATCCAGATGGCGCTCCGCAAATGCCGGAACTTTGATCGGGAGTATGAAAGATACTTCCGTCTTGTGCCTGTCATATAGGGCCACCTCTGTCTGAGGGATCTGCTCAACAGTATCTACGCCGGTGAGAGATGTGTTGGTCTCTCGAATGATAGGCATATCTGTTATATCCGCTATATTGGAGGAGCATTTCGGTTCTTCCATTTTTCTGATTAGATTTAGAATCTCGGCGCATTCAGTTACGTGTTCGGTTATGCCAGACACCTCATATTGCCGAATGTTGTTTGCTTCCTGCTTTATTACTCCAAGATTCGCAGATCCAATAATGGCTGACTTTGGAACACCATTCTTCAAAAAAGAATACAGTTTGCCATGATACTTGAATGCACGTATCATTCTTATTTCACCAATGTCCGCTTTTCTCCACCTCTCGTTGATTGACAGAGCTGTTCTATACGTTCCTTCAGGCATCCCCTCAACATAGTACATTCCAATAACAAGAATGATACGCTGAATATTATGAGTTTCCACCAATGCGTCAAGTTCCTCAAGAGATGCTTTAGATACATATCCGACGGCAATCTCTATTCTATCACTTTCAGCAATTTGCTCCTTGATAGTATCTGCTATGGTCGCTTGGCCTTCTTCAAGTCCAGCAGGGAGGATGTTAGAGTACAGTATTTTCATATTAATCACCTCGAAAAACTTGTCAGCAGATTGCATCGGGGGGATCGTGATTTTCCCAAATTCCAGATGCGAAGTTTTAATCAAACCAGATTCAGTAAAGCATCCGTCTCCGCTTGATTAATGATTCGAAAAGACGTATTACCGTTGTTAGGTCGATAACACATTGCAACCTCCAAACTATTCTTTCTTTCAAGATCCAACAAGTGAAGCAGTTTGAAGACATTCCCAAATTCATACACTTGTATTATAACACACATCTGCTGTTTTTCATATAGCGACGGCGTACAGTCCGCAGCGGCGATCTCAAATGAAAGCATATCCTGCTCTTCCTCGGAAAGATAGGAAAGCTCCACGGCGGGAGTGAACGCTATGCGTCCTTCGTCCACAAGGCGGAGCAGGGTGGGGTTGAGATGGGTAAGGCGAATGTAGCGGCGAACAGTTTCGCGGCTTTCGAGATTTGATTCTCCAACGAGCTGCGCTGTCGTCAACTTCTCCACAACTTGTGTAGAAGTGAGATCCGTTCGCTTGCCCTGCCTTGAAAGCGCATCGAGCTTGAGCTTATACGCAAACGCCTTTTCGCTTGGCAAAATATGCTCTCTATGCAGATTGCTGTCCACAAGCGCAACGGCGGCCTCGTCGCGGCTGATGTCGAGCCCCACAACGGGAACGGTTTTCAGCCCTGCGCTTATCGCTGCGTGTGCTCTGCGGTGTCCGCTTATGATCTCATAGCCCGCGTCGATTGGGCGCACCATCAGCGGTACCATTATCCTGTGCTCGCGGATGCTCTCTATAAGCGCATCCATTTCTTCATCATCACGCACCTTGTACGGATGCCCCTCAAACGGCTTGAGCTCCGCAAGGCTCAGTTCCTTTATATTCTTAAAAGATTTTTCCTTATCTAAATTCATTCAGTATTCTCCTTTTCTTTTTTATTGCATAGGAAAAAGCGCCCACGGACGTGAGCGCTTTAAGCAAGTAGTGTCAGCTATTTGGTTTTAAGTTTGACAAAGTGATCTGCTGAAATCAGAGTCTATCTTTTCAGCCTGTACTTTCTGTTCCTATTCCCGCCGATGGCTTCGATGATGCCATCATCGGTGAGCTCCTTCAAATAATCCCTTGTGCGCGAAAGCTTCAAGCCGAGGTATTCGGCGATATCCGCAGTTTTTCCTTCGGGATGATCGGTAAGATAATCAATGATGCCGTCCTTTGCCTCGGTTTTATCGCCGATTTTTATCGCCGATTTATCGCCGACGGTCGGCGATAAATCAAGGGGTAGAGTCAATGTTATCCTTCCCGGTTCGAACTCCTCTTTGATTATCGGTGCGCTCCATTTCTGATCGCGCCAAACTCTAAAGATATTCGGGATGCCGCTTCCTGCGCGCTCGCCGATATCGATGAAGTTGAACATTTTGAGCATGGTGCTGTTTCGCGGATCGGAAACGCCGCCGCTTATCGCCGTTGAAAGCTCGATGCGCAGATTGCCGGGGTTGGAGAGCGTTATCACATCCGGCTTTTTGATTATCACAACGCCGCGTCTGCCGTAATAATCGGCGTTCACAAGGCAGTTCGCAAGCGCTTCGCGCAGAGCTTGATGCACGGGCGTATCATCCACTCGGGTTATGCCGTCAAGCTTGAATGGCGTCTTAATATCCTGCTTGAGCTTATTGTACACGCGGAAATAGAAGTCGTAAACGTTGCCGCTCCAATCGCCGGATGAAGAAATGATCCTGTCCGTCCAGCGGTTCTGCGGATCGTACTGCTCCTGATAATCGAGGAAATAATCGTTGTATTCACGAACGATATCATACTCATTTCCGAACATCAGAAGCCCCGCGGAGGTCGGATGCTTTTTGCCGTCCTCGCCGATGCCTATAGCGCCGAGCTTTTGGAGGAAAGCCTCATCGTCAAGCTGTTCCCAAACGTGCCCAGGGCGCGAAAACTTCATGCGCTGACGAAACCCGCGCACGCTGTCCTGATTAAAAACCGAAAGCTCCATCTCGGAAAGCACCAGCATATCCTGCGTTTTGACCGAAGCATCGCGCACCATCGCCATGTATTCTTCATGCGTGCATTTGTAGTCGCCCTCGCCGTTGCGGCGGTAGGTGTTCAGCGGGTTGCCGTCGATATAAACGGGGCGATAGCTGCGATCGGCGCGAGGAACGTTGATGACCACGATATGATCTCCGTTCACTTCGAGGGGATAAACATCCTTGCTTGAAAGAATATTGATGCTGACCTTGTTCGGATTGTTGACCGAATCCCAGAAATCCTTGATAAGCTTATCGGGATCGGGCAGATCGACCGTTTCAAGCGAATGATCCGGTCTTTCCGCAACGCCAAGCAGAATGATCCCGCCGAGCGTGTTTGCAAACGCGGAATAGGTCTCCCAAATGCTGTTCGGAAGCCCGCCGAGCGCCTTTTTCGCCTCGATCCTGTTGTTTTCTCTATACATATTAAGATTGCCAAAATCGATCATACGCCATATCTCCTTACATAATCAGTATACCATTATTCCGGCGTTTAATCAATTGGAAAACGCATTTTTACAAACATAGGCGTTTATTTTGCGCGTTCGATCTATCCTGTCAAAAAGAGCTATTACATCTGCGAGAGCTGCGAGGGCTGTCCTTACAGGGAGCAGTGTTTCAAGGGACAGTACGAGAACCGAAAGATAGAGCTCTCCAAAAAAATGCGCCGCCAAAATGAAGAGGCCGAGGAACGGATCTCGACCCCAAAAGGCATACTTCTCCGAGTGAACCGATCGATACAGGTCGAGGGCGCTTTCGGGGTCTTAAAACAGGATTATGGCTTCCGACGCTTCCTGACCAGAGGTAAAAAGAACAACGAAACGCGGCTCTTCATCCTTGCCATGGCTTTTAACATACAAAAGCTGTGCGCAAGGGTCGCAAGCGGACGGTTCGGGAAATCGCTCTTTGAGCTGAAAGCCGCGCAAAAACCGTTTCCCAAACTCAACCCCTTTTTAGTGTACCCAAAAATCAATCCAACCCTATAAATACCGCTGATTTCCGCACACCGAAAGATAATTTTCCAAATCAAACTCAAATACCGCGAAAAGAAAGAGGCTACTGCACGCAATTTGCTTGCTTGTGCAACAGCTCCTTTATTGAGCATTGCCTATGACGGATTATTAGAAATTCAAGGCTTATGATTCTAACGATTCAAGGAAATCGAAAACCATGCCATAGAGCTTTTTCACATAATCCTCTTGTTTCTTTCCGTCGAAAACATAGTTGTCAAGACCCGGAGCGCTATTGACCTCCAACACAGAATAATCCGTATTATTCATGTCAGTAATGTCTTTGGCAATAATATCAATGCCACAGAGCTTCAGGTTCAAACTATCTGCAATTCTAATCGCCAATTCAGAATAGTACGGGCTTATTTGACTTGTCTTATCCTCGGTAGTTCCACCTAATGACAAGTTTGCAATATCTTGAAGTCTACAAATAGTACCCGTTTCCAGAACCGTATTGAGGGTGTAACCCTGATTCATGATATTTCGCAAAATGCGACTATCTCCAATGTCAACCTTCTTGTCCCGTCCCGCTTTTTCAAAAGCACTTGCCTGTTCTTGAAGCAAGGCACCGATTGTGTCATGTCCATTTCCGACAACGTGAAATGGAATGCGTTCATATGCTTGAATGACCTGACCGTTGAGTACCACAATGCGATAATCACTGCCCGAACAATACTCTTGTAAAAGAAATAGCTTCTCTTTCAAGGTAAGAACATTTCGAGCGGCGAGTAACCCGTCTTTTAGATTTGAAACCTTAAATACGCCTGTCCCCTGAGACAATCCATTGGGTTTCAAAATCATGGGAAAGCCAAAGCCTAATAACTCATCAGGATTTTCAAAGTGTTTGCTTAATTCCAAAAGAGTTATATCAAGATTTGCTTTCTTGACAAAGTATTTCTGCTTAGGGATTTGAAATCCCATTTCACGCAGGAAAGTGGCACAAGCGGCTTTATTTGTGCAAAGACTAATACTGCCCGCATAGTTAATATTAAAGGGGTAGTCTTTAGCGACAAATCGGTTGCCGTTCTTGAATACAAATATAGCGAAGTTTCCTTCCTCTCTGTCAGGAATTATTTGAACATCACGCTCTTGCGCGATTTCTTCCAGAACAGGCAGAACGAAACGCGTATTCCTCGGCCTTTGGATAAAGTATTTATACTTGGGATTATCCATTCCCAGATAGCCAAGGATTGCCTTTTCGTAGATGCCTTTAGCAATCGCATAGTTTTGCGGATTACTCTTGGCTAAGTTCTCCATCATGACGCCACTATTGATTTCCAATACTTCCAAGCCATATTCATCTTCAACGATGTCAATGGACATGAACTCAGCGTCAAGTGCCACTACGCATGACAAGGCCAGTTCGGTCAGAAGTTTCTTTCTCAAAATGTCGGTTACGATGACAGAGTGTGCCCCTTGACCTAAATTATGCTTCCATGAAACCTCAACAATCTCATCAGCATTAGGAATGCGAGATACATCCAGTTCATCGTCTATTTCAACATCTGACAAGGTAGCGTCTTTCTCAATCAGGTGCTTTATCGAGTCAAGACCATTGCCTATAACAGACGGCCTTTTTTTCTCATAAATAACACCAACATTGGAATTTACGATAATAATCCGATATTCTGCTTTAATTTCTCTATAGGGAGATATGGACATTGCCCTTGACTTAGAGAAGATTTCATGTGTAGCGGATTCCAAATCCCTTTGAGATGACACCTTAAATACGTTATGACCTCCTGTGCCAGCGTTAGGTTTACAGACGACTTTTCCGTATTGCCGCAAAAGAGATTGCATTTTCTCCCAGTTGCCTTGAAGGGGAGTATACTGCTTATTATTAGGGGAGATAAAATAACTATGCGGAATATGCGGAATCTTGTGTGCGGACAGTATATCCGAAAGAGCGGATTTATCATTGCAGATTTGCTCAATAGCCGCATTGTTATTAGGGAATTTATATCCGTAAATAAACATTGTACGGCTGTTAGCGGTTAATTGCAAAATCCAGTCATACGAGAAGCCTTGAAAAGTAATCTCGTTCTCATGACAAATCTCTTTCACGATTTTTACCAGTTGTCTGCTGTTATCTTTCATTATACACCTCCTATGTAACAGACGCGTAAAGTGGATAGCTTACCAAAGATGGATTATACTCTTTTGGAGTTACATAGTCAAGTGTTTTTCAAAAGGAGGCTCTACTCCCATTATCGTAACGGATTCAGACAAGCGAGCTTCAGTTTGCCTGCGACAAGGTAGATCATAGACGAGAAGCCCTCAAAGGTGTGATATCCTCTTGCTTTCCTTTTTGCGGCTTGGATCATACTGTTAATC
>JAFPWD010000013.1 GCA_017395105.1 Clostridia bacterium | reverse complement strand
CATGGCAGCTTTTCGCCATCCCGTACATCCACATATACATGAACTTCGTCGTTCTTTGTTTCTATGCTGCGGATGTACCACGGCTCTTCGATCCCTATTGACTTGCCGAATAACTCCGGTATCCCTTTGATTAGTGTTTCCTTGTGGTTGAGTATACCACATTTTTTACGATTTTGGGAGTAGAGCCTTCTCTCCAAGAAGTGCAAAATATATGAAAACAGCGCATAGAAGTGCCGCTTCACCTCACCCGATCCGGCAAAATAACGATGCAGACGCAGCAGAGATCGAAGCGGATCCCGCAAGGCGGAAAAGACATAACCTGCGTACAAAAGACAAAAATATGCGTCTGCTTTTGAGAATATCAAAAAACAAAAGCAGCATCCGTTCCGGCGGAAAGAACCGGTCAGGCATGCTGCTGTGCGGATTCAGTTGTTCAGTGTGACCCTGCCGGATCGAATTCCGGCGGGAGCTGCCCGTTTGTATCGCGGAACAGCTTCATCATTTCGTTTGTCAGGCTGTGCTGCTGCGGCTGCAATTCGATTTCGTCGGGTCTGCACCAGCATGCAGACTTCAGTTCTCCGGTGTCCATGCGGATCGTATCGTCTCCGTCGGCTTCGCAGAAGAACCCCATGAGGAGATCCTGCGCCATGCCCCACGGCTGCGATTTGTAATAGCGGCAGTTCCGGACGCGCAGTCCGGTCACCTCCATGACCTCGCGGGCGACGCATTCCTCCAGCGTTTCACCAATCTCCGTGAAGCCTGCCACGAGCGCGTTATGTGCATAGCCGCGGGCATAGCGGGTGATGAGAATGCGTCCGCGGCTGATGACGCCGACGATCACCGCAGGATTGATGCGCGGGAAGATCTTGTGTCCGCAGTCCTTGCAGACCAGTGCGCGCTCTGCGGTGTCGTGCTGCATCGCGCCGCGGCAGACGCCGCAGTATCGGTTATCGGCATACCATTGATACAGATGATACGCTGTGAATGCCGCATAGGGGTATTTTCCGGCGCAGCGGTCGCGCAGTTCGCGCAGGCTGTAATCCTGAAATCCGCTGATTTTTGCGGCATCCGCCAGAAAGAATGCTTCATGATTGATAGAGAACAGGTAGACCGGTGCGCTGCCGTGACCGGAAAGGTCGCGGTACCGCGGGAACTGCGGTTCGCCGTCTGCGATCTTCGCGAGCAGCCTGCCCTCCCGGAAGCACATGACAAAGCTCTCCGGCTGCGGCTGTATGTTCTGCCAGCTGTTGTTCAGTCTGCTGGGTAAAATATCCTGAATCATTGTAAACTCCTTGTTTTTTGAACGGATGCTGCTTCGTCCGCTTCGGCGGTCTCATGCTCACTGAGCAGATAGAGCATGCCTGCGGTCTGACAGGACAGATTTTCTGCATCGCCGAATCCCTCGCGGCTGCATTCATATGCACAGCAGGCATCGACATGAATCTCCGGCACACCGCCTTCTGCGGAACAGAGCCGAAATTCTGTTTCAAACATCAGTGCGCCCCACGGGATGTGGTAGGTGCTGGTGACAATCGCCGCGCTGGTGATCTGCGGCTGCTCCCGATAGAGAATGCCGGCGGAAAACCGCGCATTTTCTACGGTCGTGAGTGACTGATCCTCAAGGATCAGCCGGCGTTCATCCAGTCCGTGTGCGGTCAGCCACTTCCCCATTTGCTGCGCTTCGGAGGTGCTGTGGTTGAGGTAGGCGGTTCCGCCGCCGGTACACAGCACTATGGCTTCCGGATACTGCTTTGCACAGGTGAGCGCAGTCCGGAGGCGTCCGACCAGTTCCGGCTGCATGCTGCCGTCGGGGTTGAGCTGATAGCCGAGTACGATGATGCAGAGGGTTTCGTCCTCCGGCAGACCTTCCGGCAGACGCGCCGTAGTAATGCGTGCCGTCATGGAGCTTGAGGAGCTTACCGATGAGATGCTTGCCAACTGCGATATGAACGGCGATGGCGTTGTCAACTTCACCGACGCGCTCATAATGCTCAGAATGGTTCTCAATACACAGCCCAATATCGCTGCCTGCTAATCTGTGAAGCACATAATAATTACATTTTTCTGCGGCTACCTGTGTATGGGGAGCCGCCGTTTTTTGCACCAAGAATGACAAAGCACATTGGCTCCCATTGCCAAAGGGGAGCTGTCAGCCGAGCAAAGCGAGGATGACTGAGGGGTTGAAAGCAACTAAAAAACTCAAGCGAGATAACAAAACCAGCTCTGTTATAAAGGGCGTTGTTCGCACTGATACTCGCGACTATCCTGAAGAAGCCATTCGCGAGGCGCTTCTTAATGCGCTTGTTCATCGCGATTACGGTTTCAGCGGCAGCATAATCATCAATGTGAACGATGATAAGATGGAGTTCATTTCAATAGGCGGGCTGGTTCCGGGATTGACCACAGAGGATATCCGCCTCGGTATATCACAGCCCAGAAACAAAAAGCTGGCTGAAATTTTCCATCGCCTGCGCCTGATCGAGAGCTATGGAACAGGCATTAGGAGGATATTCAAGCTGTACGAAAGCTGCTCTGCTAAGCCGGAGATCGAGGTCACGCAAAGCGCTTTCAAGATTGTTCTTCCGAACATGAACGAAACTGCCGTGGAGGAAAACGCGAGCCGCGTTACAAACCAAATGCGCCGGGTACTCGACTACATCGATGAAAATGGGAAGATCACAGAAGACGAGATAGGGAGATTGCTTGGAGTCAAGAGAACGCGAATACTCACACTCACGAAGGAAATGCGCGAACTTGGGCTTATCCATGCTGTTGGCAGAGGTGATGATAAGCACTTTGTAAGAAAATTTCCTAACGGCACCGGAACGGATATAAATTGATATGCCATCAATAATAGGGCAAATTCCGATTAACTGTTGAAAGGAGAGCAGCGCATTATGAACGACATGAAAAAGCTTAAAAGGAATGCGATCAAGTGCAATTCCTGCGGAGAGATTATTGAAAGCGTTCATCGCCATGACTTCAAATTCTGCAAGTGCGGCAGGGTAGCGGTTGACGGCGGCCTTGATTATCTTCGCAGGTGTTATACAGAAACCGTCAATGACTTTACCGAGCTTGCGGAGTATTGCGATGAAGATGAGAAAGAGGCGTGATCTGTTGGATTGATGCTCGTTCACAAATTTGCGTTCAAATCACGCCTCAATCGGGTTTATCTTTCAAATATCTTATGGCAATCGTTATCTCATCGTCCTTGCACATTCTGATATGGTGGTTTGTATTCGCCGTTTTCCATATTATTCCGCCCGAAGAATATCCAAAAACAGCTTGTTCAATTCTTCCCAACCACACGGTTTATAATCCGGCATAGAGGTAATGAGTGAACCAATCTCCTCAATGTTTCTGTCAAGATAGTCGTTGATGACATCGATGCGTTTGCCTTCGCCCAATTCGGGTGTCTCGCGCTTAAGCTCAAGCAGCCTGCTGACAGAAGGCTTTAGCTCGCTCTCAAGGCAGTCCGCTGCAAGCTCATCGAATAGCATCGGCGGCGGTGTGCCATATTTCATGATCCACTTGCAGGCAAGGATGGGGCGAAGCACATAAAAATACTTCTTTAAGCGGACTGTTTCTCCCTGCAGATACTCGCGGTAATTGCCTTTCGCGGTGCTGAGATAGTGGTAGAGACCTGCCTTTTGCACGAAATAATCGTTTATAACAGCAGAAACGGTCTTCCATTCGTCGGTGGTTTTGTAGATGATTGGCGAAGAGTTCCATTCAAACAGCGTCGGATTTGATTTGTGAAGCAGCCGCAAAGCCTTCTGAATATCCCAGCCGTTGATGTCGAGGGTGTCGTCAAGCTGCCATTCGATAACATCCCGCGTTTTTTCAAGCCTGAGATAGTAACCCTCTGGACGCACATAAATGAAGCGCACATCGTAATCGCTGTCCGGAGAAGCGAATCCCCATGCACGGCTTCCGGATTCAACGCAATGGATGATGCGCACATTCTCGCGCTGCTCGATCTCATAAAGCTTTTCTTTAATTGTTTCGATCATATTTATTTATCTCCTTGTGAGATTTTTGGACGGGGATAGTCGTTCTTTCTCGACTGCTTGACTTGCTTATTATCTTACCCGTTATCAAAGGAAAAAGCAATAGTTTTGGCTGAGCATATCTTTCCCGGGCAACGAACAGCAAAACGTTGCTTTTAGAGCAGCGATCTCATGCGCGAAATAAATGTAAAAACCAGAGTTTATGCTGAAATGATTGACACAATATCACTTTGGTGATATAATTTGCAAAACGGAGGTGTTATTTATGGAGAAAACGATAACGCTGTTTCACGGCTCAAGCAGGATAATCGCGGAGCCTGTTTTCGGCATAGGAAGGAAGAATAATGATTTCGGGCTTGGCTTTTATTGCACCGAAAGCGATGAGCTTGCCAAGGAATGGGCAGTATCCGCGCTTAATGACGGGTATTCAAACCGATACACGCTGGATACGGAGTTCTTGAATGTTTTGAGTTTGAACCGTTCGGATTTCACTATACTGAATTGGGTTGCCGTTCTTGTTGAGCACCGTTTATTCTCAATCAAAACCCCTGTTGCGCGCAGAGCAAAGCAGTACCTTATTGACAACTTTGGGGTGAATGTAAATGCATACGATCTGATCGTCGGCTACAGAGCGGACGATTCATACTTTGATTATGCCGAAGCTTTTCTCAATAACGGAATCACGGTCGATCAATTGGCGCGAGCGATGAAGCTTGGAAAACTCGGAGAACAGATCGTTCTTAAATCCAAGTTTGCCTTTTCAAAGCTCAAATACGAGGGCTTTGAGATCGCGCAGAAGGATGCATACTTTGTTTTGAGACAGGAACGGGATGATGAAGCAAAACGGATGTATATGGGCATACTGGAAGAAGAAACCGATGGTCTGTATATCCAGGATATCATGAGAGGAGGTATTGCAAACGATGACCCGCGCATACCGAGAAACATATCTGAGTAACGCGCAATCGGCGCTGGGCGATGCCTTTGACTATGCAGTAAACACCTGCGGAATTCCCGGTTCCGAGTTCGTTAAGTACTTTGTCGTAGGCTCGATAAGCAAGCGAATGGAAAACGGCGAACCTGCTGTTGTTGCCGGAAAAAGCGGTATTGAGCTTGCGATGGATGTTGTTTATGAAGCAACCGGTAAGCTCGTGGATACTGAGCCTACGGAAAGCTTCAGCCGATCAAAGGAATATTGGATAGGTTGGGCGGTCGCTTACTATCAATGGTTTTCGGATAGAAGCTACGCACAAATCTTTTCTGCGCTTTCGTTTGAAGAGCTTGAAAAGCTGTACTATACGCTTCATGAGGCGGATGTGTCGAAGTTTGTTGAGATTGCCGATATGCGGCTTAGGGAATGCTTCAAGGAAACAAATCTTAAGCGTATTCGCAATCTGTATGGATGCACACAGGCCGAGCTCGCCGAACTATCGGGCGTTAGCCTGCGCTCGATCCAAATGTATGAGCAGCGCCGTAAGGATATAAATAAGGCAAGCGTTGAATCGCTCTATCGCATTTCCAAAGTGCTTGCCTGCACGATAGAGGATCTTTTGGAAAAGTGAATTGCTGAATAAAAGAAGGTGTGATCATGCGATTTGCAAACGACTACAACGATCGAAGAATCCATATAGACAACACACAAAGCAATCAAGAATTATTCCTCCGAAGACAATCTGAGCTTCCGCGCTCTTGCTGCGGAAGTTCGTCCTATATGCTGTTAGGGGCGGGCAATGGACGGGCTCATGTTGAACTGCAAGATGATTGCGATGATCGGTTTGACCGCTTGAACTTGTTTGAATAACTATTGATGAAGCAGACTTGCGACAAATTCAGAATTATTTTCATAATTTGGCGCAAACATGCCTTGCTCTTTTCGTTCTTATGGGGTATAATAACGAAAGATCAAGAATCAAAATCCGAATTTGTCGCAAGGAGGTGCAGCATGGAGTACATCAAAAGAGCAATCGAGGACATCGTTCTCGGTGTCGACAAGACCTTCAAAAGCGTTCTTATTACCGGTGCGCGGCAAACAGGCAAGACGAAGTTGATCAGAACTCTTTTTGCCGATAAAAAGTATGTGGCGATTGACGATCCTTTTGTTGAGGATCAGGCAATAAACAATCCAAATATGTTTATGATGCTGAATCAGCCTCTCGTTATCTTTGACGAGGTTCAGAGAGCGCCGGAACTTTTCCGCTTTATAAAGATTGCTTGCGATTCATCCGAAAAAAAGGGACTTTTCTGTCTATCAGGTTCGCAGCCTTTGGAGCTTATGGAAAGAGCATCGGAGTCGCTTTCGGGCCGCATAGGCATTATAGAAATGCTGCCTCTTTCGCAGCGCGAAATTGACCGCGACTCCTTTGATAGGCCCTTCATTCCAACGATGGAGTATGTTCAAGAACGCAACAATACCGCTAAGATGCCTTCGAATCTTTGGGAACGCATTCATAGAGGCGGTTATCCCGAACTTCAGGATTCGGAAGTCGATTGGGGTATTTTCTTTTCAAGCTATGTAAAGACCTACCTTGAACGCGATGTTCGCAAGTTAACAGCCGTTCATGATCTGAATGATTTCCGCCGCTTTATGGTGGCGGTAGCTGCAAGAACGGGGCAGATGGTAAACTACAGCAATATAGCCGATGAGATCGGCAAGGATCAGGCAACCGTCAAATCTTGGATGTCCATCCTTGAATCATCCGGAATAATCTTTATGCTTGAACCTTATACGCCAAGCGTGCTGAAACGAGCGATAAAAACGCCTAAGCTCTATTTCAGAGATACGGGACTTGCCGCATACCTTACCCGTTGGCTGACTCCCGAAACGCTCGCAGCGGGTGCTATGAGCGGAGCGTTCTTCGAAACGTTTGTTATCTCTGAGATACTCAAATCCTACGCTAATCGAGGCATAGATTACCGCTACTCTGTTTCGTACTACCGAGGTAAGGATAAGATAAGAACACGCAAAAACGGCGAAACCTTTGAACAGGAAAGCGAGATCGATCTTATAATCGAGGAAAACGGAGTGCTGCATCCTATCGAGATCAAACAGAGCGCAAATGTGACAGCGGATGCAACTTCTGCATTCACCGTTCTTGATAGGGTTAACGATAAAACGCGCGGTATGGGCGCAGTGATCTGCTGCTGCCCGCAGCCGGGAATGTTAAGAGAAAACATTCTCCAGCTCCCCGTTTGGTTTATTTGAACGAATGTGAGGGGAAAGGTATCTTAGAGTAACTTAGGATTAACACTCTATCAATGCCCATTGCAAAGGTCGGGATGAATCATATTCTCTTTTATGAGAAATTGATTTGCCCGTCCTTTTTCTTTTCCATCAGTCCTTTATGGCATTTGCTCTAATAACCTCAAAAGCAGCAGTCGAGGCTTTCATTATTCACAGTCTAATCACAACCGTATTCATCCAAAAATTCCTTCAGCATCAGCTCATGCTTAAACGATTTCTGTCGCACGCACATCGCTTCATCGCTCACAAGGTAATCGAGCAGGCAGATCTTCGGAATTAGGTATTTGCCTGACGAATAGAAGGCTTTGACTCGGCCGGTAACGCACCATTTTACCACGGCGCTCTGGGAGTAGCCGGTTGCACGGGCGGTATCGAGAACGGAGATAAGATCGGCGCATTCGGTGAGGTATTCGCCGAAATGCGCACGCAGGCGATCGCGGTCGTCCGCATCCAAGCCCATAAACAGGGCGCGGTTCTCATACCCGGGTCGATGTCCGTTCGAGCGAGGCAGTTCATACTTGAGCGGCTTGACAGCGCAATTCTTATCTTGCCCCGCACGAGTTCATCACCTGTACCAAGCCGAGCTGATCGCCGGTCTTATACCGCTCGGTCACGCTTCGGCTTGGGCGAGCAGGGAAGTGATAGAGATAGAAACAGAAAATTTAACGACCTATTGCAAATATCTTCTTGGCGTGATACAATAGTTAGCGCAAGCTAACCGATATAACAAATTAGCTGGGGGAGGTGCGCTATGTTTTGGGACAGAGCAGCGATATTCTACGATCTGTTCGGCTATATTTATAACGGCAAGGTCAACGAAAGGCTTTGCGCCGCTGTTTCAGAGTTGATTGGAGGGGGCGATTCCGTGCTTGAATGCGCCTGCGGAACGGGCATGATAAGCGCCGCCGTTGCACCTAAATGCCGCGAGCTTACTGCCACGGATTATTCCGAAGGTATGCTAAAGCTGGCGAAAAGGCGGCTCAGGCGATTTGATAATGCAAAGGTATGCTTTGCGGACATTACCAAGCTTGATTTTGATGATGAAAGCTTCGACGCGGTGATCGTGAATTCACGCGCAGATTAAACAAGGCTTCGTTGGTGGTGGAGCCATTATTTTAGCAGAATTAGTTAGCTTTTGCTAACCGCAAGCAGACTGTGAACCTCATGCTCATCCCAAAACTATTAAGATTAACGGAAGGAGCAGCCTATGAAAAATGCAAAGGGTTTGAACAGGGATTACTGGCTTTTCTGGTTTGCCTCATCCCTCGGGATGGGCGCAAGTAATATCCTGCAATACATTCTCTCGCTGTATGTGCTGGACTTGACGGGTTCGGCAACGCTGTTTGCATCCATGCTGTCCATAATCATCTTCCCGCGGCTTTTGCTAACGCCGCTTGCGGGCGTTATGGCAGATCGTGTGAAGAAGATACGCCTTATGTCGCTGATATTGCTTGGAGAAGCGGCTGTGCTCGTTATTTATTTTCTTATCGGGCAGATAGCGGATATTGGAATTGCGCTTATCTATCTGCTTGTCATAGCTCTTGAGGTCGGAGAGATATTCTATGGGGGGTGCGAGGCGGCGATACTGCCGGAGCTTGTTCCTGAGGACAGGATGAAGGATGCAATCTCGATATCCAAGGTGGACGACGGAATAGTTCATGTTGCCGCGCCGCTCATCGCCGCTCTTATTTACGATAATTTGAGCATATCGGCAGCTTTTGCGGTAATTGCCGGGTTGAACTTCGCCGCCTTCTTGCTTCAAGCCTTTATTCGTCCCAAATACGAAGCGGAGCATGCTGATAAGAACGGAAAAACCTCTGTTTCCAAAGAGTTTTTGGATGGAATACGCTGTATTCGCAGCGACAGATTTCTGCGCGGCTTTATAAAGGTGATGCCGATAGTAAACGCCTTTTTCGGCGCAACCTTCTCAGTAAGCGTGGCATATCTGCTTCGACAGACCTACGACGTTGATACATGGGTCTACAGCGCATATTGCTCAGTAACTGCGGCGATGAGCATGATCGTGCCGCTGTTCGCTGTTCCGCTGGTCAAGAAACATCCAGCAAACAAGCTGTTTTTCGCAGCAACGCTGACCATTGCAATCGGCATATTTCTTATTGGTATCTGCGCTGTATGCGGCATATACGCGGTGCTTCCGGTAATGGTTTCGGTCGTGCTGATAACCGTATTCGACTGTCTTACTATAGCAGCGGCAATACCCATGCAGATGACCTCGGCAATAATGCTGCAAACGGGAGTTGAAAAAAGCATTTTGGGTCGTGTTTCCGCCGCCATGCGTATGGTCAGCATCGTTTCGGCAGCGGTCGGAGAGATGATCTTCGGAGTGCTTAACGACGCCACACGGGTGTGGCTGCCGATTTTCATAGGCTCAATAGGAGTTGCGGCGGCTTCGCTTCTTTATAGGCGCGTTATGCCGAAAACGGAGCAAAGCGTAAAACCGCATGAATTATAAAAAACGATTAAACCGAAAGGAAATGATTTAATATGAAGGAAAAAAAGAAAAGCGAGCTCTCCGTTCTGCTCGACTATGCGGGAAAGTACAAGCCGCTTACGTTTATCGGGCTGGCGCTGTCGGCGATCGCGATGGTGCTCGGCATGGCACCGTACGTTTGCATCTGGCTTGCGGCACGCGACCTTATCGCCGCTGCACCGAACTGGACCGAGGCTTCGGGCATCGCGCGCTACGGCTGGCTGGCGTTTGCGTTCGCTTTCGGCGGGATAATCGTGTATTTTGCCGCGCTGATGTGTACGCATCTTGCGGCCTTCCGAACGGCTTCAAATATCCGCAAAAAGGGCATGGAGCGCATGATGAAGCTGCCGCTCGGTTTCTTTAACGGCAACGCTTCGGGTCTGCTTCGCAACAGGCTGGATGGCGCGGCCTCGGAGACCGAGACCCTGCTCGCGCATAATCTTGCTGATATAGTCGGCACGGCGGCGATGTTCGTTTCGATGATAGTGCTGATGTTTCTTTTCGACTGGCGAATGGGCGCGGCGTGTATGCTTGCCGCCGTTATCTCGGTTATCGCCATGTTCACGATGATGGGCGGCAAGAATGCAAATCTGATGCTCGAATACCAAAGCGCGCAGGATGCCATGAGCAAGGCGGGCACGGAATACGTGCGCGGAATACCGGTCGTTAAGGTTTTTCAGCAGACGGTCTATTCCTTCAAGGCGTTCAAAAAATCGATAGAGGAATACAGCGAAAAAGCCGAGCGATATACTTACGGCGTTTGCCGCGTGCCGCAGGCGATCAACCTTACCTTCACCGAGGGGGCTTTCATCTTTTTGATACCGGCGGTGCTGCTTCTTGCGCCATCGGCGCTCTCGGGCGGCAGCTTTGCTTCGTTTGTCACGAATTTCGCATTCTATGCGGTGTTTTCCGCGATCATCTCGACCGCGCTTGCTAAAATCATGTTCGCTTCGAGCGGAATGATGCTTGCAAAGACCGCGCTTGCGAGGATAGATACCATCATGAACGCGGAGCCGCTCAAGCTGCCCGAGCATCCCGAAAAGCCGAAGGACAGCCGGATCGAGTTTAAAAACGTGTGCTTCAAATACCCCGGCTCGGATGCCTATGCGCTGGATGGCGTTTCGTTTAAGGTAGAGCCCGGGCAGACCGTGGCGCTCGTAGGCCCTTCCGGCGGCGGAAAGACCACGGCGGCAAGCCTGATCCCGAGATTTTGGGATGCTTCGTCCGGCTCTGTTGAGATCGGCGGCGTTGACGTTCGCAATATCGATCAGCATGAGCTTATGAACAGCGTTGCGTTCGTTTTCCAGAACAACCGCCTGTTTAAAACCTCGATACTCGAAAACATTCGCGCGGCGCGCCCCGATGCTTCTCCGGACGAGGTCGAAGCGGCGCTTCATGCGGCACAATGCGGCGAGATGATCGAAAAGCTGCCGAACGGCATAGATACCGTCATCGGTTCAAAAGGCACCTATCTGTCCGGCGGTGAGCTGCAGCGAATAGCGCTTGCACGGGCGATACTCAAGGATGCGCCGATAATCGTGCTCGATGAGGCTACGGCGTTTGCCGATCCCGAAAACGAAGCGCTGATACAAAAGGCGATGAAAAAGCTCACCGAGGGCAAGACGGTCATTATGATAGCACACAGGCTTTCGACAGTTATTGGAGCGGACAGGATAATCGTGCTCGACAAGGGAAAAGCGGTCGAAAGCGGCACACACGAAAGCCTTGCTTCGGGCGGCGGGCTGTATTCGCGGATGTGGAAAAACTACAACGAAGCCGCCCAATGGAAGCTCAAAACGGAAAAGGAGGCGAAGTAAATGCTTGGCGAAAACTTGAAAAGGAAATATGCTTTGACCGACAAGGGGCTTTCAAACGCGAGAAAGGGCGCGTTTTGGACGGTGATAGTCAACCTCATCGCCATGTTCGGCGCGGGAATCCTCTATAAGCTGATGAACGGCTTCATTAAAACGCTTACAGACGGCGCGGCGCTCCCTTCACCGTGGCTTTTCATCGGACTTACGGCGGCTTTTGCGCTGCTTTCGTATATCACGCATCTTGAGCAGTACCGCACCACTTACGGACTCGTTTATACCGAAATAAAGAAAACGCGCATCTCGCTTGCCGAAAGGCTGCGAAAGCTGCCGCTTGGCTACTTCGGAAAGCGCGATCTTGCCGATCTTACCGAAACGCTGATGGGCGATGTGAACAGGCTCGAGCACGTTTGGTCGCATTGCATAGGCTATCTCTACGGAGCGTATATCTCCACAGCCATAATTGCCATCGCGCTGTTCATCATCGATTGGCGCATGGCGCTCGCCTGCCTTTGGGGAGTTCCGGTCGCGTTCCTGCTTCTTTTCGGCAGCAGAAGCATCGCAAAGCGGCACTCCGAAAAGGCGAAGCATACTGCGGTAACGGTTTCGGACGGCATACAGGAGGGCATAGAAAACGTTCGCGAGATCCGCTCGCTGAACCGGGAAAAAGCTTATCTTGATGAGATCGGCACAAAGATAGACAGGCATGAGAAAACGCTTATAGGCGGAGAACTTGCGGCTGGGCTGTTCGTGAACGCGGCAAGCGTCATAATGCGTCTCGGAGTTGCAACCACTATACTCACGGGCGCTTCGCTGATACTCTCCGGCAGAATAGATTTCATGCTGCTGTTTATGTTCCTTCTGATAATCACGCGCATCTATGCGCCCTTCGATCAGAGCCTTGCGCTTATAGCCGAGATGCTGATGTCGCAGGTTTCCGCCAACCGCCTAAACGAGATCCACGAGATGCGAACCGCCGAGGGTGCGGACAGTTTCTCTCCCAAAGGACACGATATAGTTTTTGAAAACGTGGACTTTGCCTACGATGATAAAAAGGTGCTTCGCGGCGTGAGCTTTACCGCCAAGGAGGGCGAGATCACCGCGCTCGTCGGTCCGTCGGGCTCCGGCAAGAGTACCTGCGCTCGGCTTGCGGCGCGGCTTTGGGATGTGACGGGCGGCAGCATAAAGGTTGGCGGCATGGATATAAAAACCGTCGAGCCCGAAACGCTTTTGACCGATTATTCGATGGTTTTTCAGGACGTTATGCTGTTTGATGATACGGTGATGGAGAATATCCGCCTCGGCAGGCGCGGAGCGAGCGATGAAGATGTGCTTGCGGCGGCAAGGGCTGCGAACTGCGACGGATTTGTGAATGCGCTGCCGCACGGTTATCAAACTCCGATCGGCGAAAACGGCGCAAGGCTCTCGGGCGGTGAACGCCAGCGCATCTCGATTGCAAGGGCGCTTTTGAAGGATGCGCCGATAGTGCTGCTTGATGAAGCGACCGCTTCACTGGACGTTGAGAATGAGAGCGAGGTGCAGGGCGCGCTTTCAAGGCTGCTTCGCGGAAAAACCGTGCTCGTTATTGCTCATAGGATGCGCACCGTCGAGGCGGCGGATAGGATAATCGTGCTCAAGGATGGGCGGGTTGCCGAGGAAGGAACGCCTTTAGAGCTGCGCAATAAGGCAAACGGTCTCTTCGCACGCATGGCGGAGCTTCAGAGCGCAAGCGCGAGCTGGAAAGTTTGAAGGAGGAAACAATATGGAAAAATACAGGATCGAAAAAAACAGCGTGCAGGAAACGCTTTTGATACCGCTTTTCGGAAGAAAGCTCTGCACCGAGCTGTATCCGAGCGTTTTTCGTGATGAAAAGGCGGTCGAGCTTATAAGCCGTATCGACTATGATTTTTCGGAGTTTGAGCGAAAGAGCAGGAGCGCGCTCTATCGCTTCGGTGCGCTCGAGGTTGCAATGAGGGAGGGTGATCTTATGATCGAAACGAAGGATTATCTTCGGTCTCACCCAAACGCCGCACTGGTGAATCTCGGCTGCGGACTCGATCAAACGATGGAAAACTGTGATAACGGGCGCTGCCGCATCTATAATATCGATCTTCCGGACGTGATCTCGGTGCGCAACGAGCTTTTGCCTGAAACGGACAGGATCAAAAACATCGGCGCCGATCTCAACGATACCGCATGGTTTGACGAGATACCCGTGGAAAACGGCGTGTGCCTGATCGCGGCAGGAGTTTTCTATTACTTCAAAAAGGAGCAGGTGCGGAAGCTCTTTGCCGCTATGAGCGAGCGCTTCCCCGGCGGCAGGCTTTGCTTCGATACGGCAAATAAACGCGCCGTGAAGCTTATGCTGAAAACCTGGGTAAAGACGGCGGGCGTGACTTCAATCGAGGACTATTTCAGCGTTGAAAGCGTTGAAAAGGATCTCTCCCCGTGGATGAAAACTGCGAAGATAACCGAGCGCGGCTATATGCTCGGCTATAACGACCTGCGCGATCACTCGGTTCCCCGGCTTTTCCGTCTGCTCGGGAAGCTCGGCGACGGCTTTATGAAGATGAGGATCGTGCGAATGGATTTTAACTGAAGAAGCTGCGGCGATGGCGAAAGCCGTGTTTCGGAATAACTGTAAAAGAATAAACACATAAGGAGAAATACTATGATGAAAAGAATCTCACTCTTGCTTGCTTTGGCGATGCTGCTTGCACTTGTGCCGAAGGCTTCCCTTGCTGAAGGTGCCGCTCCGTGCGATGATCCATTTGAGATAACCGAAGTAATAATCGAAGGCTTCACCGTTCCCGCTTGGGGAGAGCATCCCGATTATGAGATCTCCGTGCCCGAAGGAGCGCACTACTCGCTCACCTACTACGATTGGAACTGGGAGGATGAGCAGGGCGATTACGATGAGCTTCCCCCCGATGCCGTTTTCGACAATGAGAGCCTCGGCTATTATATGTATATGAACGTGGTTGCCGAGGATGGTTATTTTTTCTCGGATGAGGTGGTTTTTCTTATCAACGGCACCGAAGAATACGTCCGCTTTATGTTTCCCGAACGTGTTGAAGTAGCGATATTGACAACATATTTTTACGTTGAAAATGGCGGAGGCTTTGTTCCGGGCGATGTCGATCTTAACGGAGCGGTCGAAACGGCGGACGCGCTGCTTGCTCTGCGAAATGTTTTGCACATTGCTGAGCTTGATGATGCGCAGCTCACCGCTGCGGATGTGGATGGCGACGGCAGAGTGTCGGTAACGGATGCGGTCGTCATCCTCAGGCTCGCTTTGGGGCTGATGCAATGAGCCGGATGCAAAATCCCTTCCGCGCTCTATTTGGAAACATATATGAAAAAAAGTATTTGTTTAATATTGACAAAGAACATGAACGATGCTATAATCGGTTAGCTAAAGCTAACCTTATGCGTTTCCAATCTGCGTGATCTCTTGATATGCAGGTGAAATAGAATGGCTTTTGCCTGCGCCTCGCTTTGGGGTTATGAAGCGTGTGCGGCAAAAGCTTTTTCTTGACATTTGAAGTTAGTTTATGCTAACCGTATGTGGCCATAAGACTGAAAAACTTTTAACGGAGGTATTGCCGTGATCAGAAAAACACTTATCCTGGCGCTATCATGTATGCTCGCATTTTCCGCTTTTGCCTGCGCCGATAAAAATGAAGGCGAAAAGCAGAGCGAGGGAGCGGCGGTCGCCGGAGATTATTATCTCGATCTCACCGAGCTTGGGATGAAGCTGACCATCTATCTTCGCCTGAAGGAAAACGGGGAGTTCATCTTCTCAAACACGCCCGAGTTTGAGGTGGACAAGAGCTCTGGAACCTATCAAAGCGCAGAGGGCGGGTATCTTATGGTCTATTCCTCCGTGAACGGTCAGCCGAAAACGGCAGCGGATGGGTTGACGAGCAAATTCATAGTGAACGATGCGGGCGAGCTCGATTTCAGCGTTTGCGAGCGCGTTCACTACGGCAACGCGGGCGCGAAAACGGTTTCCGAGGAGGATGCGAGCATCAAGCTGATAGGCAAAAGGATCACGGAGAACTACAATGCGGCTTCGACTGAAACGCAATTCACCAAGGGCTTTTATTCTTTCACAGAAGGAAGCAAGAGCATTTTCGCAAGCTTTTTCGGCGATGATACCTATCTGATCTTCGCTGTTGACAAGAAAGCGGAGAAAACCGCCGTTATATCAGAGGTCGGAAGATACGGTGTCAGCACAACGAGCCTTGCGCTTACTCCGCAGGGAGGGGATCGCATCGCCTGCGAGGTCGTGGACGAAAAAACGCTTGATATCAGCGTTCCCGAAAGCGGCGGCGAAAGAAGCACGCACCGATTCGCAAAGCACGAGGGCTCGATCGAAGCGCTGTTCACCCTTGCCGGAGATGGCAAAAGAACAGGCACAGACGAGAACTTTGAAGCAAGCCTTATTATCTTCTCGGATGGCAGCTTTGAAAGCGAAGCCTGCGGCTTTAATGAGAAGGGGCTTATCGCGCTCGATACGGAGGGAGGAAGCTTCAAGATCTATCCCGACCATCCCGAAACGGGCGAACGGGGCATTTCTCTCGTTGGCACTGTGCCATCGGGTAAGCTTTCATTCGATGAAAACGGCACTCTGACACTCGCGGAGCTTCGCATTCGCACCTCAAGCGAGCTTTCCCGTGATAAATGCGATTTTAATGAGAACCGATAGAGTATTAAAAAATAGTGAACGGAGAAAAGAAAATGCAGTCGTCAAAGAAATTTTTTGAATGGGCCTTCGATTCGAGGGCCGAAACCGTGATGAAGCTCGATCGCGGAGAGGAGATGAGCATGGAAAAGATGTTCATCTCGTTCTGCTCGCATGAGCCCGCCTTCGTTTCCTGCGGTCCTGCAGGGCTCAACGCAAGCGTAAAGGGCGTTGGGTTTCTACCGAAGGACGAATACCTTGAAGAAACGCTTGAAGCGTACCTGAAGCATATCGCCTCGTACGATCCGGAGGATAAGAGCTACAGCAAGCGCGGACTCAAGCTGCTTATAGAGAAGATGTACGGTTCCGATGCAAGAAGCCGCATCGATTTTTCAAAGCTCGGCAGCCTTGAGCTTGCAAAAAAGCAGAGCTGGCAGAATTATCTCGTGAACAAGGAGGCGGCGCTCATATTCCATCAGCCGCCGATGGTCTCCTATAAACTCAAGGGAACCATCGAGATCTACGATGAGCAAGCATCGGGGAGGCGGGAGCTGTATCAGCAGTTCATAAATGCCCAGCACGATGTTTATCATACCCCAAGCGGCATGGAGCACTGGAAGGAGCGCCCCGCGTACATATTCCGCATCGAGGAAATTTACGATAATTCCGCTTCAAGAAACGGCTTCGGCGAAAGGCTTATCTACCCTGCGCCGGATATGGAATGAACGGGGAAGCAAAAAGCAGGATAGGGTTTTTTAAATGCACCGTAAGATGCGCTTGCATGCTGCTGTGCGCGGCTTTTGCCGTATCCGTGCTTTCGGGCTGCGCCTGCTCCACCTCAATAGCGCAGCGCAGAAACGACGAAAGCGCAACGCTGTACGTTGGACACGTGGGTTCTTCGTTTCCGACCTCGTTCATGCCGTGGCTCTCGCGCGACGGCATCGCGCCGACCGTTGCGAGCATGCTTTATAACACGCTCTTTTCCTACGACGATGAAACGGGCGGCTTTGCTCCGCTTCTTGCAAAAAGCTGGTGCTACGTTGATCTTGACGGCGAGCCGCTGACCGTTGACGGCACGTATTCGGGCAATATCGATTACGATGCGGTTGAGCGATATTATTCGGGTTCAAAAGAGGATTATATGGCGGTGCGGATCGAGCTTTTCGACAACGTTTTTTGGACGGACGGCGAAAAGCTGACCGTGGAGGACGTTTACTATTCCTTCGACGTTGCCACCGACAACGCGCTTTCAAACCATGCGGGCGCGCTTGCATGGACGGCCGATCTATGCCATGAATCAAGCGGCGGAAGGCTTGTGAGGCAGGGAATGTTCACCTACGACCACCCCGACCTTTCCGGCACCTATCCCATCAGCAAGAGCGAGAGGGATACGGTGATGTATCTGCACGTAAGCAAGGTTTTCGGTGCGGTTACAACGCTTTTCAATACCATTCTGATATTGCCCGAGCATCTTTTCAAGCCGATCGTCAGCGAATCGGAGCAGTTGAACAACAAGAACCCGAAGGGCGAGTATTTGAAGCTGTATCAGAATCCTGTCGGCTGCGGCGCATGGATGCTGAACCGCGAGGAAACGAACGCGCAGACCATTGTGCTCGACCGCAATCCGAACTATCACTTAAAGGCCGATGACGGGAGCGAGCTTTACAAGATCGAACGGATAAGGATACTGCTCTATCTTGATTCCAATACGGCGGTTTTCGCGCTTAGAAAGGGCTATATCGATATTCTCGATGCGGCGATAAGCACGAATTTCGTGAAGCTGATGGAGAACGAGGAAAATATTTATCTTTCCCATACGGACGGGAGCGGTATCACCTGCCTTGTTTTGAACGTAAATCCGGCCGAGCCCTTCGATAACGGCATGAAGCTGCTTCTTGGCAATAAGGATTTTCGCCGTGCGCTTGCGCTTGCGATAGATCAGAGTGAATTAATAGAAAAAACGCTCGACAGTGCAGGAAAAACGGCTTCCTGCGGGCTTGTTTCAAAGGACAATGCGCTTCTGTATGAAACGGCTTCTGATATCCTTGGCGCGCCGATCGAAGAAAGGCTTTCGGAGGCGAATGCGCTCCTCGACACGCTCCGGCCCGAAAGGGATTCGGATGGGTACCGGCTGCACGAAGGCAAGCGCATCTCATTTGAAATACTCGCTTCCCCGGGCGCACAGGACACGGTTGCGTATCTTCAGCGCCAATTCGCACGCATAGGGCTCGAGGTGCGCTTCAAGGCGGCGGGCTCCGCACCCGAAACGACCTATCTTTACAGAAGCGATTTCGATATGACGCTTCAAACGGTCATACTTTCCATGGCGAATGCGGACGTTATGTACAGGGCGCATTTCGTAACGAAAGAGCGCTCGTCCAACTACGGAAAGTTCAACGACGATACGATAACCGATCTGATCGACGAGATGCGCGCCTCGCTGAACCGCGATTATAAGATAAGCATGATAAAACGCCTGCAAACCGAGATCGCCGAAGCATATTATAAGCTTCCGCTTTACAGCGCCGACCTCATAACGGCAGCGCGCACGGATCGTTTTTCGGGCTTTGAGCGCGGAAGCGGCGGTGTGTTCGGCTCGGATACGCTTAAAAACCTCAAAAGGATCGCGGATCGACCTTAAATGAACAAATACTATGTAATAAAAAGAATATTCTATACGCTTTTCATATTTGCGGTAGTCGTTACGCTCTGCTTTTTCATTCCAAGGCTCGGCGTTGACGACCCCGCGGCAAGGTATTATCCCGCGCAGGGGAATATGAGCGACGAAAGCTATGAGCTCATAAAGGAGCTGACACGGCAGCAGTACGGGCTGGACGGCTCCACGCTTTCGCAGTATGCGCGTTATCTCGGCGGACTTATTCGCGGCGATCTCGGCAATTCCTATCGCGCAGGCTCGCCCAAGGTTTGGGATCTTATGATGGAGCGCCTGCCTTGGACACTCGTACTATCCGTTTCCGGAATGCTGATCTGTCTTTTCTTCGGCATCGTGATAGGAACGCATTGCGCAATGAAGCGCGGCTCGTGGCAGGATAGGGCGCTTATGAACGCCTCCACTGTAACAACGGCGCTTCCGGCATTCTTTATTGCGCTGATGCTTGCGTATTTTCTCGGCTTCAAGCTGGAGCTTTTTCCGGCTTATACGGATCAGAATCTCGTATCATCCTTCGATTGGAGCCTGAAAAGTATTGGAAGAGTTGCCTACAATGCGGCGCTTCCGATAATCAGCACCGCGATCGGCGGCATCATCGGCAACGCACAGGGCATCAGAAACAGTGTTATCGCGGTCACGGGCGAAAAATTCATCGTGACTGCGCGTGCAAAGGGAGTAAGACGGCGCCGAGTGCTTTACAGGCACGTTTTGAGAAACGCGCTTCTGCCGGTTGTGACGGGCTTTGGAATGTCGCTCTCGGGGCTCATCGGCGGCTCGGTCGTGATAGAGCAGATATTCAACTGGCATGGCATGGGCACGCTCTATCTTGAAGCGAACAACACGAACGATTATCCGCTGATGATGGGCATAATGATCTTCATTTCGGGCATAGCGCTTGCGGCAAACCTCGTTACCGACCTTTGCTACGGCTTGCTCGATCCGAGGGTAACTGTCGGAGAAAAGCAATGAAGCTGTTTCAAAAATCCTTCGGCGGCATAGCCGGCTTCATAGGGCGTATCTGGCGGCACAGGCAGGGGCGCATAGGGCTCATACTGCTCATATTCCTTTCTCTTGTTGCGATCTTTGCTCCGCTGATCGCGCCATACGATCCCTATGACGTGACTCAGCGTGCGGACAAGGGGCTTGCTCCGAGCCTTGAGCATCCCCTCGGAACGAGCATCACAACGGGGCAGGACGTGTTCAGCATGCTCGTATACGGAACGCGCGTTTCGCTGCTCGTTGGGCTGATAACCGGTATCGCTATAGCGCTTCTCGGCTCCGTGCTCGGCGTTGCGGCGGGCTATCTCGGAGGCGCAGTGGACATGCTCCTGATGCGTATAGTGGACGTGATGATCGTTATCCCGACTCTGCCCCTGACAATACTTATCACAAACGTTTTCGGCAAAAGCTATGTTGTGATAGTGCTCGTTTTCGTATTATTCGGCTGGACGGGGCTTGCGCGCACCGTGCGCTCGCTCGTATTGCGGCTGAAAAATGCGGACTACGTTAAATCGGCGGAGCTTGCAGGTGCAGGCAGATGGTACGTTATGAAAACGCATATCCTTCCCGCTGTTTCGCACCTTGTGATAATGAGCACGGCGCTGTCATGCGCCGGAATAATGATAGCCGAGGCAGGGCTGAGCTTCCTGGGACTCGGCAACCCGACCGCGATAAGCTGGGGCAAGATGCTTGCCGATGCGCAGAGCGGAGGCTCGATGCTCTTTGGGCAGTGGTGGACGATAATCGCACCCGGCATCGGCATCTTTATCTCGGTTTTCGCGTTCATGCGCCTCGGGCTTGCCATCGAGGGCATAGTCAATCCATGTATGAAGGGCGGCTCCGATGCAAAAAGGCTTTTGAAGCATATACGCGGCCGATATCTCGACGAGGTTCTTGAAAGCATGGAGGACGGCGCGAAATGAACGTATTTTCGGTAAAGAATCTTCGCGTAGCCTTTCCGACTCCACGCGGCATAATTCGCGCGGTGGAGGGGATAGACCTTTCGATCGAGCGCGGCGAATGCCTTGCCCTTGTCGGAGAATCCGGCTGCGGTAAGAGCGTAACGAGCCTTGCGAGCCTGAAGCTGCTCGATCCCTCGGTGAGCATCGTAAAAGCGGACGAGCATACCATTTTGGGTGAAAATATGCTTGATAAAGGCGAGCGCGAGATGGAGAGCATCCGCGGGAAAAAAGCAAGCATGATCTTTCAGGATGCGCTGAGCGCCTTGAACCCTGTTATGAGTGTAGGGAAGCAGCTCGACGAGGTATTCACGCTTCACTTTCACTTAAAAAAGCGAGAAGCAAAAGCGCGTTCGATCGAGGCGCTGAGAAGCGTAGGGATAGAAAACCCGGAGGCAAGATACAGAGCATTCCCGCATGAGCTTTCCGGCGGTATGCGGCAGAGGGTGCTGATCGCGATGGCGTTTGCATCGAACCCGGCGCTGATAATCGCGGACGAGCCTACAACCGCGCTCGACGTTACGGTTCAAAAGCAGATACTCTCGCTGCTTTCCGAAATGCGGAGAAAAAACGGCACGGCGCTTTTGCTCATCTCGCACGATCTGAGTGTCGTTTACAGCATGGCGGATCGAATCGCGGTAATGTACAGCGGCAGGATAGTTGAGGAAGCGCCGGCGGAGGAGCTTATAAGGAATCCGCTTCATCCGTACACGAAGGGACTGATGGGCGCAGTTGTGCGTATAGACGATAAAAAGGGGCGGTTCACGCAGATACCCGGCGGGCTTCCTGATCCGGCGAACAAGCCCGAAGGCTGCTATTTCGCGCCGAGATGCGCGGAAGCAGCCGAAAAATGCGGCAAATGCAGACCGAAGCTCGCATACACAGGCGGCTCGCATTATGTGCGCTGCTTTATGCATGGAGGTGAGCGCGATGGGCGAAATGAGCAATAGGAAAAGTGAAGCGCTTGTTAAAACGGAGCATCTGTCCGTCCGCTTCCCGCTCAAGAGGGAAAGTCCGTTTTCAAAGCGCCGCTATGTAAACGCCGTTTCGGACGTGTCCATAGAGATATTCAAGGGCGAAGCCTTTGCGCTTGTGGGCGAATCGGGGTGCGGAAAAACAACGCTTGCCGATGCAACGCTCGGTTTCGCTGCTCCGTCGGCGGGCGAAGTGTTTTTCAACGGCGAAAAGCTCGATATTCGCAATAAAAAACGCCTCAAGCAGCAGCGAAGGAGCATGCAGAAGATTTTTCAGGACCCGGCAAGCTCGATGAATCCTCGCTTCACGGTCGCTCGCGCGGTGGCTGAGCCGCTCATGATACGGAGGGAGCTCGGCGAAAAGCGCATACTTTCAAAAACGGCGGAAGCAATTGAAAGTGTTGGTCTCTCCTCGGGCGATCTCGATCGATTTGTGAGCGAGTTTTCCGGAGGTCAGCAGCAGCGAATAGCGATTGCAAGAGCGCTGGTTTCCGGCGCAGAATACATCGTTTGCGACGAGCCTGTGAGCGCGCTGGACGTGTCCGTTCATGCGCAGATCCTCAATCTTTTGATGGATATTCAGAAGGAGCGCGGCATCACGTATATGTTTATTTCGCATAACCTCGCTTCCGTGCGTAAATTTGCGGACAGGCTGGCGATTATGTATCTCGGAAGGATCGTTGAGTACGGAGATGCGGAAAAAGTGTTCGCAAACCCGATGCATCCCTATACACGAATGCTGATAGACTCGGTTCTGAGCTTGGACGGCGGCAAAACCGCGATAAATGCGCCGCCTGAAGCAAATGAAGCTTTGCAGGAAGAGCAGGGCCTTTATGCATCGAATGATGGCGGCTGCGGTTTCCGCCGCCGCTGCCCGATAGGAAGGAGCGAATGCGAAAGCATAAAATGCTCTCTTGAGAAAGTCGAAAGCGATCATTACACCGAATGCCCGTATGCGGCAAACCGATAAGGAAAGGATAAAACACTATGAAAACAAAAGCAGTTTCGCTTGCCTTGGCTGCGCTTTTTGCGCTCGCCGCCCTTGCTTCGTGCTCAAAGGGAAACGAACCCGCGCCGGAGCGAACGGAAGCGCCGACTGAGCAGGTCTTGACAGAGAACCCCGTTTCCGCTGAGCCGACCGAAGAGCCCTCGGGCGCTACAGATGAACAGGCGACCGATGCGCCGATCTCAACGCCGAGCGCGGAGCCCACAGCTGCGGCGGAGGCGCCGACCGAGGCCGTGCAGCCAACCGGTACACCGACAGGCGCGCCAACAGCGGTGCCTTCAAGCGCACCGACCTCAAGTCAGGCAGCGCGCCCGACTCCCGCTCCTACGCAGCAGCCGACGGCAGCGCCGTCAGCAAAGCCGACGGATGCGCCAGCCACCGCGCCAACGCAAAAGCCGACGGCGGCATCTACAGCCTTTCCCACTTCCGCCCCGACACCTGCGCCGCAGGGCTTGCGGGAGGGCAGATACACGGGCGAGATCGAAAAATTCGTTGAGGCGATGAACAGCACCGTTCGCTATGAGGTAACAATCGTATTTGGCGGCGGGCATTACGATTACAGCGTTCACGTAACACTTTCCGGCGGCATGAGCCACGAAACCGATGAAAGCTTTTCGGGCGATTACACCGTGAACAGCAGCAATATGTCGCTCACGGGCAGGCTTTCGGCCGGTGTGATAAGCGGTAATACTATCTCGCTGACGGGCTATCTTTCGAGCTTTTCCGGATCGCAGGATACCGTTGAAGTGGTTTTCAACCCATAAACACTTTTGATGTAACGCTAATAATGCTTTACATATATCCGAAACATTTTTGAAAGGAGAAGAACAATATGAAATTGATCTTCAAAAAAGCACTTCCCATGCTTCTCGTGCTTGCGCTGCTCGTCGGCGTTGCCGCAGTGAGCGCCAATGCCGCCGTCTGCGATGCGGAGCTCAACGGCTCCTATACCGCTGTCGTGGAAAAAAGCGCCATGGGCAATCCCATCACCTACACCTGCAAGATGGACTTCGACGGAAACGGCGGCTATACCTATTCCGTGCATATCCTCATTCCTGCGAACCCGGATTCCCCGATGTTCGGCGAGGGCTACGATGCTACCGAGACCGAGAGCGGCAGCTGCGAGGTGGACGGCAGCTCGATCGCCTTCAGCGGCGGCAGCTTTGATACCGGTGTTATCGTGGATGAAAACACCGTTTCTGTTCACGGCTATATCTCCAGCTTTGCCGCGATGAGCGCTATGGAGGACATCACCCTCACAAAAAGCACTGGCGAAGCCTACGAGGATTCTCTCAGAACAGGAACCTATTATCTCGGCGCTGAGGATTACCCCGAGGAGGCTATGATGAAGGTTCCCGCCTATATCATAATCAACACCGAGGAAAGGATCCTCGATACCCGCGACGGCCGCGAGGGCAAGGATCTTGCGCCCAAGGGCTTCGGTCATTATGAATTCGACGAGACCACCGGCATCTACACCGTTACCTACACCGAGCACACGCAGGCAACGAGCAGCAGCTTCACCTTTGCGGACGATGCGATAACCTTCGTTACCCCGATGGGCTTCGGAATGGCCGTTATAAACATCACCGATGAGGACGGCAATTTCATTCCGTATTCCGCGCATTTTGTGAGCGAAGAGCCTCCGGTAGCGCCTACCGCAGCGCCTGCCGAGCCCACCGAAGCGCCCGTGCAGCCCACCGAAGCGCCCGTGCAGCCCACCGAAGCGCCCACAGAGCCCACCGAAGCTCCCGCACCGACTCAGCAGCCCGCTCCCGGCGGCGACACTCCCGGCGCTCCCGCAACCGGCGGCGCAAGTGCGATAATTGCGGGCATTGCGATGCTCGTCGGCGCAGGCTCTGCCGTTGCCGTTCGCAAAAGCAAGATGGGCGAATAATAACAGTGGTTTGTTCTGCGAAAGCGGACAATTGAAGTGATACCCCAATAAACGGAATAAGCGGCGCTGCCATAAGGTAACGCCGCTTATTCCATTTGGTGGAAAGAATCATACAAGCTAAACGATATAAGCAATTATCATCGGGGCTCTGTCGCGCGTCAGCCGAACAGTCCCTTTTTCTTATACTGCGCCGACTCGACTGAAAGGCAGGCGTAACCCGTTTCAGCTATGACCTCTCTGAGTATGCGCTCGTCGACAGCTTCATCGGATAGAAACTCTAACTTGCCTTTTCGATGGGAGGACTTGATCTTTTTTGCGTTCGGGAATGATCTTCGCACGGTGTCGTTTATATGCGCTTCGCACATGGAGCACATCATTCCTTCGATACAAGCGGTTGTTTTTATCATATTATTCCTCGCTTTCCGTCATAATAGGGCATGATACGCCCGTATCGTTCTTTATTGTTTTCACAAAGAAAACAAAGTAAACAATATGCGATATCCAGACTATGCCGAGTATGATGCATGGTACCCAGATGCTCTTTCGAGCCATCATATAGAAGCCGAAGCCAATCAGAAGCGTGACCGTTATTATTATGGACAGCTTGGCAGAAAGCTTCATTCCGCGCTTTTTCACAAAATCTTCAAGGTGCTTTTTATAGAGCTTCGTGCCGATAAACCATGTGTGAAGGCGCTCGGAGCTGTTTGCGAAGAAAAATACTGTGGCGAGAAAAAACGGCGTTGTGGGCAGTATCGGAAGAAAGATACCGACGGTGCCGAGAGCAAGGCATACGCAGCCGAGCACGGCAAAGATCATTCTTTTGAGCTTCATTTTGAATTCTCCTTATCGGCTATTATAGAACCTTTCCGTTATCCATCGTCACGGTTCTGTCTGCAATGCGCACGGTCGAGCTCCTGTGGGAAACAAGCACGACGGTCTTGCCCGCGGTTTCCTCCTTGAGCGAGCGCAGGATCTCGGCTTCGTTGAGGCTGTCTAAATTGCTGGTCGGCTCATCGAGCAAAAGGAAGGGGGCATCGTGCAGAAATGCGCGCGCAAGCCCTATGCGCTGGCGTTCGCCGCCGGAGAGCGTTTCTCCGAGCTCTCCAATGTCGGTTTCATAGCCCTTGGGAAGCGTAGTAATAAAGTCGTGAATAGAGGCTTTTTTGCAGGCAAGCTCTATCTCTTCCATCGAAGCATCGAGCTTTGCAATGCGGATATTCTCCTTAACCGTGCTCTTGAACAGCACGGTTTCCTGAGTCATATAGCCCTCCATTTGGCGCAGATCGGAGGTGTTTATCGAGTCGATATTCCTTCCGGATATTTCAATGCTGCCCTCGTCCGTTTTCCAAAACCGCATCAAGAGCTTTAAAAGGGTGGATTTGCCGCAGCCGCTTCTGCCGACTATTCCGATTATACGATCCTGCGGAAAGCTTAACGAAACGCCGTTCAAAACGCTTTCTCCGCCGTAGGAGAAAAAGACACCTTCGGCTTCGGCGCCGTTAAAGCTTATCTGCTTCAGTCCGACAACGTCCTCTGTTTCGGGGCTTTCGTCCAGCACCGAGAGCACCCTTGCGCCCGATGCGGCGGTCGCCTGCAGGGTCGTTCCGAGTCCGGCGAGTGCGAGAACGGGTCCGAAGGAGGACATCAGCGCAATCAGCGGGATAATAAGCCCGTCGACTTCAATCATTCCGCCCGAGTAGAGCGCGGCGCAAAGCGCGAGCATGGCAAGATCGAACGCAAGCACCATGCTGTTTGCAAGCGCAAGGTTTACTCCGGTGAGTTTGTTGAACGCGGATTGCTTCTTTGAGAGCGCTTCCGTTCTTTTATCAAGCTCTGAAAGCCGCTCGCTGCCTCCGCCGTACTGTATGGTTTCATCGAGTCCGCGTATGCTTTCGAGCATAAATGCGGAAAGCGCGCCGTTACCCTCTCTAAGCTCATCTCCGAGCGTTCCGCTGCGCCTTGATACTATCAGGGGAAGCAGAATGCCGACGGAGATATAGGCGATGAATGCGAGCAGACCGAGCGCCGGATGATACGAGCCGATGAATACGACCATCACAAGCTCGGTCAAAACGGCTATCGCTATCGGGGATATGGTGTGCGCGTAGAAAACTTCAAGCAGCTCCACGTCGCCCGTTATAAGTGAGATGAGATCGCCCTTGTCGCGCCCCTCGAGCTTGGCGGGGCAGAGACGGCGCAGCGCCTTGAACACCTTGTCGCGTATGATGGCAAGCAGCGTGAAGGCGATATAGTGATTGGTGCGCTGCTCGGCGTATTTAAGCACGGCGCGAAGCAGAGCGATCACTATAAGAGCGACAGAAACTGTTTTCACAGACAGCGGAACGGTCACTTTCAGCCCGTGCAGCACCAGGAAACCGCCAAGTATGGGTATGAACTGCGCGCAAAGAAAGCCGAGCGTGCCCATTACGACCGCAAGAAGCATAAAGCCGCTCAAGGGCTTAACGAGCTTAAGCATGCGAAGGAGCGTTTTGAGTTTGCTTCCGTTCTTCATTTCAAACCGCCTCCCTTCCGAAATTTTCAAGAGCTTGCTGGGTTTTATGGAGCCTTGCATATATGCCGCCGCGATCGATAAGCTCGCTATGCGTTCCTTCTTCCGCAATTTCGCCGTTTTCCATGCAATAGATCCTGTCGGCATTCACAACGTTCATAAGCCGATGCGATATCATGATGATCGTCTTTTGCCCGCGCAGGCGCAGTATGCTGCCAAGGATCGCTTCCTCGCTCTCAACATCTATATTGCTGGTCGCCTCATCGAAAATATATATCGGCGAATCATGCAGAAGCGCCCTTGCAAGCGCGAGCCGCTGCTTCTGACCGCCCGAAAGATTGGAGGCGTTTTCAAGAAGCGAAGTTTCAAGCCCGTTTTCGCTTTTGAAGAAGTCGGAGAGTGCGCAGCTTTCAAGAACGCTCCAAAGCCTTTCGTCGGATGCGCTCCTATCTGCAAGCAGCAGATTCTCGCGCACGCTGCCCTTAAAAAATACCGAGTTGAAGCCGATATAGGTGATGAACTTCATCAGGCTTTCTTCGTTCAGCGTGCAAATATCCTTCCTGCCGACCGTGATGACTCCCGAACCGACCGTGTTTCTGCCCAAGATGAGCCTTGCCACGGTCGATTTTCCGCTTCCCGATTCGCCTACGATGCCAACGAACGAGTTTTCGGGTATCGAAAGACTTATGCCGTGAAGTATTTCGCGCTCCTTGTCGTATGAAAAACGAACGTCACGGAGTGCAATATCAAAGCCTTCGACCTTTTCCGTTTTCTCGGCGGGTTCTTCAACGCTCAAAAACTCGAATATTCTATCGCTTGCCGCCATGCCGTTCATAGCCACATGAAAATAGCTCCCGAGCCTGCGCATGGGAAGGAAGAACTCCGCCGAAAGCAGTATCATAAAAATGCAGTTCGCAAGCGGCAGAGTTCCGTTTATGAAGGCTTTTCCGGCGAGTAAAATGCCGAGCGCAGCGCCGCCGTAGGCAACGAAGTCCATGATCGTGACCGAGTTAAGCTGCATTGTCAGCACTGCCATCGTCACCTTGCGAAAACGCTCGCTTTCGCGGTTCATCTCCTCGTTTTTGAATTCATCGGCCTGGTAGATCTTGAGGGTCGTCATTCCCTGCAGATTCTCAAGGAAGGTGCTGCCGAGCTTGGTGTACTGCCCCCAATACTTTGAGAGTATCCTCTTTGCGATCTTCTGAACCATGATTATCGCGCCCGGGATGAGCGGAACGCAGATAAGCAGTACCGCCGCAACGAGCCAGCTCCCCGAAAAGCCGAAAAGGAAAAACAGCACGATCGGCGCGATAAATGCATAGAAGAATTGGGGAACATACTGCCCGAAATAACTCTCAAGCTGCTCCACGCCCTCGGTGGATTCCTGAACGAGCTCGGCTGTGGCGGCATGCTCACGATAAGACGTTCCGAGCCTCAGAAGCTTGGCGTAAATCTTTTCGCGCATAACGCTCTTGACCGTGCGTGAAGCAAGATAGCTCATGCGCACCGCATAGCGCGTTGTGAGAAAACGAACGGCTATGCTTGCGGCTATAATAACGGCAGGGAGAACGAGCTCCTTCAAGCCCCATGAGCGCTCATACAGCCTTTGAACCGAAAGCGCAACAGCGCCTATCATAACCACGTTGCAGCCAAGCTCAACAAGCTGCAAAACGATATTCAAAACAATGTATTTTTTGCTCTCGGGGCAGAGCTTCATAAGTCTTTTGTCAAACACTTTGTTTCCTTTCGCGGATAAACCGAAATACAATTATCAACTATAATTAGCTAACGCTAACCTTGCTTGTAAACTAATCGAGCCTATATCAAAGCAGCAATACCAAACAGGTTAGCCCGCGCTAACAATCATAAGCTTTTTCAGATGAAAAGTCAAGCGATCGATCTGAAAACCATACATATTTTTAAAAAACAACCACTCATTTTCCTAAAAAGGTGACATCCTAAACCATGTGAAATACCGTAAAAAGAGCTGCCGCGCACTTGAAACCGTTCGAGTTATATGCTAAAATATACGGGTCTACTGTTTGAGTGCCTGCTCGGCTTGTGCCGCAGCGGGATAATAGGGAATCGGGTGCAAATCCCGGACGAACCGGTCACTGTGAACGGATAGTCCTTCGCAATATGCCATTGCCGCAAGGTGAGAAGGCGCGAACGGGCGTTACGCCGCAAGTCAGGAAACCTGCTCAGACGGAACGATGAGTATCCTCCGGAGAAAAGTAGCTCATCTGAGGTCGGCCGCAAATACGCTTTTTCGGCGTTTTGGGGCGTGATTTTGGTGTGCCGTTTTCCGATCGGGTCGGAAGGCGGTTCTTTTTTCTTACGAGGATGAAGCATGCAAAAAACAAAAAAGGAGAAAGCCATGTATTCATCTGCACAAATCATCGAAAAAACCACCCGTTACGGCGCGCATAATTACGCTCCGAAGCCCGTCGTCATAGCAAACGCCGAGGGAACCGTTGTTACCGATCCCGAGGGTTTGAGGTACTATGACATGCTGTCAGCATACTCGGCGCACAATTTCGGGCACCGTCACCCTGAGATAGTTGCGGCAGCCAAGGCACAGCTCGACAGCTGCACGCTCACCAGCCGTGCGTTCCACAGCGAGAACCTTGGCGAGTTTTGCGAAAGCCTTGCCAAGCTCACCGGCAAGGATATGGTGCTGCCCATGAACACCGGTGCTGAAGCCGTTGAAACGGCATTGAAAACCGCAAGGCTCTGGGGGGCGCGTATCAAGGGCGTTGAGAACGGGAAGCAGGAGATCATCACCTGCGAAAACAATTTCCACGGGCGCACCGTTTCGATAATCAGCTTTTCCACAGATCCGCTCGCAAAGGATGGCTACGGCCCGTACTGCTCCGGCTTCAAAACCGTTCCATACGGAGACGCGCAAGCGTTGCGTGAAGCCATCACTCCCAATACCGTTGCTTTCCTCGCAGAGCCCATCCAGGGCGAGGCGGGCATAATTATGCCTCCTGAGGGGTGGCTGAGCGAGGTGCGTGAAATCTGCACAAAGAACAACGTCCTCTTCCTTGCGGACGAGGTGCAGACCGGCTTTGCGCGCACCGGCGATATGTTCGCTTGCTGGCACGAGAATGTGGTTCCCGATATCTATATCATGGGAAAGGCTCTGGGCGGCGGCGTGATGCCTCTTTCAGCTATAGCTGCGAATGCGGATATTCTCGGCCTGTTTACGCCCGGCTCTCACGGTTCCACCTTCGGCGGCAATCCTCTTGCCTGCGCCTGCGGCATTAAAGCGCTCGAGATTCTTCAGCGTGACGATTATCCAAGGCTTGCTCGTGAGAAGGGCGAATACTTCATGGCGGAGCTTAAAAAAATAAACAATCCGGATATCAAGGAGATTCGCGGCCGCGGTCTGCTTATCGGTGTTGAGTTCCATGGAAGCGCATACGAGTATGTTAAGGCTTGCATACATGAGGGCGTTCTATGCAAGGAGACACATGATAACACAATCCGCTTCGCTCCACCTATAACGGTATCGTACGAAGAGCTCGCTGATGCGCTTGCTCGCATAAAAAAAGCATTCGACAGATAAACAAGCTTCAACTGCCGCTCTCTATTAAAATATCAAGAAAAAGGGGCGGCGGCAATACGATCCTTACTTACCGCCGCCCTATTCTATTGATAACGGTAAACTATCTGCAAACGACTGTTCAGACCGTATAACCACGCCATCTTCGGCGTTGACAAAACACCGCTCGGTATGTTATATTATATGTTACGGATAAGCTTCCGTGACGCATCAAAAATACTCGGCTTGCGTACATGAGCCGAAATGAAGGAGATACTATGGCAAACGCTTATTTCACCATCAAACGCCCCGAAAACGACCCGTTTCTCGGCTATATGCCAGGCTCGAAGGAGCGCGCCGAGCTCAAGGAGGAGCTCGCCCGCCAGTCGGCAGAGGTCGTGAAGATTCCGCTGATAATCGGCGGCAAGGAGATTTTCACCGAAAACACCTTCAAGGTCACGATGCCCCACGATCACGGCCACGTTATCGCAGAGTGCTGCATGGCCGGTGAGAAGGAGCTGAAGATGGCGGTCGATGCGGCGCTTTCCGCAAAGAAAGCATGGGAGGAGATGCCCTGGGAGCATCGCTCGGCAATCTTCCTCAAGGCAGCCGATATGATAACCGGCCCCTTCCGCAAGGTGCTGAACGCCTCCACCATGCTCGGTCAGTCCAAAACCGTTTTCCAGGCAGAGATAGATATTGCCGAGCTTGCGGACTTCCTGCGCTTCGGTGTTTGGAGCGCACAGGAGATCTTCAAGGATCAGCCAGGCTCCATCCCCGGTATATGGGATCGTCAGGACTACCGCGCTCTCGACGGCTTCATCTGCGCGATAACGCCCTTCAACTTCACCTCCATTGGCGGCAACCTGCCCATGGCGCCCGCGATAGTCGGCAACGTTGCGGTATGGAAGCCCTCCCGCACGGCTGTGCTTTCAAATTATTATTTTATGAAGCTGCTCATGGACTGCGGTCTGCCCGCCGGTGTTATCAATTTCGTACCCTGCAACGGCAGCGATATGTCAAAGTTCGTTATCTCCCGTGAGGAGCTCGCAGGCTTCCATTTCACCGGCTCCACCGAGGTTTTTCAGAGCGTTTGGAAGCAGATCGGCGAGAACATCGCCTCCTACCGCAACTATCCGCGCATCGTCGGCGAGACCGGCGGAAAGGACTTCATCTTTGCTCATAAGAGCGCGAAGGTTCGCCCCCTTGCTGCGGCGCTTATCCGAGGCTCGTTTGAGTTCCAGGGTCAGAAATGCTCCGCCTGCTCACGCGCGTTCATCCCCGAGAGCATCTGGCCCGACGTGCTTTCGGCCATGAAGGAGATGATCAAGCAGGCCAAGATGGGCGATGTTCAGGATTTCGACACCTTCCTCGCCGCCGTTATCGACAAGGCGAGCTTCGATCGCTGCAAGGGTTATATCGAAAGGGCGAAAAAGAGCCCCGACTGCGATATCGTGATCGGCGGCGGCTGCGACGATTCCAAGGGCTGGTTCGTTGAGCCCACGGTCATTGTGTGCAAGAAGCCCGATTACGAATCCATGGTAGAGGAGATCTTCGGGCCGATCGTTTCGGTTTATGTATACCCCGACGACGAGCTTGAAAAAACGCTCAAGATCTGCGATGAGGCATCCCCCTATGCGCTGACGGGCGCAATATTCTCGCAGGATCGTGAGGCCATAGTTATGATGGAGAAGGCGCTGCTGCATTCGGCGGGCAATTTCTACATCAACGACAAGTGCACCGGCGCAGTGGTAGGTCAGCAGCCGTTTGGCGGCGCGCGCGCTTCCGGCACCAACGACAAGGCGGGAACCGCGCTCAATATGATTCGCTGGATGAGCCCGCATTGTGTGAAGGAGACCTTCAATCCCTCCGAAGCGATCGCCTACCCCTATATGACTGAAAAATGATGAATATTTGAAGTTGAGAACAAAGCCATGCAAATATGGCTTTGTTCTGTAAAATAAAGAACTTTTCCGATTCTTTTATGAAAGGACATGAGAATATGAGGATTGATCAGCACCCGATTCTTACCTTTGAACGCGGCAGGCAGATCGCCTTCACCTTCAACGGCCAACCGATGAAGGGTTACGAAGGGGAAACGATCGCCGCCGCTCTGCATGCGGCGGGAGTGAAGGAGCTTGGCAAGAGCTTGGAGCTGCACCGCCCGCGCGGATTCTACTGCGCGATAGGAAACTGTGCTTCCTGTCAGATGATCGTTGACGGAGAGCCGAACGTCCGAACCTGCATCACGCTGCTTCGCGAAGGCATGAGCGTTGAAACGCAGAACGGGAAAGGAAGGATCAAATGAGAGAGGTTGAACTGCTTATCATCGGTTCCGGACCCGCGGGTCTTTGTGCCGCGATCTCTGCGGCATCCTCAGGAGCAAGCGTGCTCATTCTCGAGCGCTCCTTCAAGCCCGGCGGACAGCTTATAAAGCAGACCCACATGTTCTTCGGCTCCGAAAGCCAGTACGCATCATACAGAGGCGTGGATATTGCGGATATCCTTATTGAAAAACTCGGCGAATACGGCGAGCGGATAGAGCTGATGCTCAATGCCACCGCTGTCGGCTTTTATGAGGATAACGTGGTCACCGTTTTGAAGGATGAAAAGGAATACTTCAAAATCAAAGCAAGATCAGTGATCTGCGCGACCGGCGCCTTTGAAAAATCCCTTGCCTTCCCAAACAACGACCTGCCGGGCATCTACGGCGCGGGAGCCGTGCAGACCCTTATGAACGTCTACGGCATACGTCCGGGAAACCGCGTTCTGATGGTAGGCGCGGGAAATATCGGCGTTATCGTGAGTTATCAGCTTATGCAGGCGGGCATAGAGGTGGCTGCGGTGCTCGATGCCGCGCCGCGCATCGGAGCATACCTCGTTCATGCTTCGAAGCTTGCAAGAATGGGAGTGCCGATACTAACTTCCCATACCGTTAAAGAGGCGATCGGAAAGGACTGCCTTGAGGCCGCGATCGTGTGCGAGGTGGATGAGCGATTTGACCCGATACCCGGCACCGAGAAGCGGTTCGACGTGGACGTGCTGTGCATCTCCGTGGGTCTCAGCCCGCTCAACGAGCTGCTTGCCATGCGCGGAGTCGAGATGAAATACGTTCCGCAGCTCAGCGGAAGCGTTCCCATGCGAAGCGAGAGCTGCGAAACCTGCATCCCCGGCATCTTCGTTGCGGGCGATGCTTCGGGCATAGAGGAGGCCAGCTCCGCCATGGCGGAGGGGTATCTTGCAGGTCTTTGCGCCGCAGCGAAGCTCGGCCACGCTTCCGAGGACTTCGAGCAGCGCAGGAGCGAATACCTCAAACAGCTTGAGGATCTCAGATCAGGCCCCGTCGGCGAGCGCATCCGCGCCGGAATGAAAATCAGTCAGCTTTAAGGAGGAATGAATATGTTTGAGAAAACAGGTGTGGCCACACGTGAAATGGTCATAACGAAATTTCCTCCCATCGAGAGGATAAACAAGGGTCCCGTTGCCGTTGTGGAATGTTATCAGAAGATCCCGTGCAATCCCTGCCAGACCGCCTGCCCATGCGGCGCGATCCGCATCGGTGAGGATATAAACGAGATACCCCAAAGGGACGAGAGCCTATGTACCGGCTGCGGCATCTGCGTTGCAAAATGTCCCGGCCTTTCCATAATGATTGTGGACGGCTCAAAATCGGAAAAAACCGTTGAATTCCGCATTCCCTATGAGTTTATGCCGCTCCCCGTGGCGGGGGAGAGGGTAGTGGGGCTCGACCGTGCGGGCAAGCCCGTTTGTGAGGCCACGGTCAAAAGGGTTATGAATCCGCCGTCCTTTGACCGCACCCCTGTGATCACGCTCGAGGTAGATCGCGCATATCTCTATGATTTTCGCAATTTCAGGAGGGAGGCATAAGCGTATGGACGAAAACACCATCATTTGCCGTTGTTCCGACGTTACTCTGAAGGAGATAAGGGAGCTTATCTCGCAGGGCTACGTCACCTATGATGAGATAAAGCGCCTCACGCGCATCGGCATGGGTCCCTGCCAGGGCAAGACCTGCGGACAGCTCGTGCTGCGCGAGATCGCAGCAGCCACGGGGCAGAGCATAGCCGACCTCAGCTTTCACAACATTCGTCCGCCGGTCGTCGGAGTGAAGCTGCATCTTATCGCGGAGGAGGCCGAAAAGCATGAAGACTAAAGCTGATATCGTCATAATCGGCGCCGGTATCTCCGGCTGCTCCATAGCCTATAATTTGGCAAAGCGCGGTGCGAAGAACATAGTCGTGATCGAAAAAAGCTTCATCTGCTCCGGCTCCACCGGCGCCTGCGGTGCGGGCTTCCGCATGCAGTGGGGCACCGAGATGAACTGCCGAATGTCCAAATTCTCCACGGAATTCTTTGAGAATGCAAACGATATCCTCGAGTATGACGGCGATATCGAGCTGCGCCAAAGCGGCTATCTGATGATTGCCAACACCGAAAAGGAGCTCGCGCAGTTTAAAAAGAATATCGAAGTGCAGCACGCCTGCGGCATTCCCTCTCGCATGGTAAGTCTTGATGAGGCAAAAGAAATCGTTCCGCATCTCAACACCGATATCCTTTCGGGTGCCGCATACTGCGGGAAGGACGGCTTCCTTAATCCGCACAAGACCACCGATGCATACTACAAGGCCGCCAAGAGACTTGGCGTTGAGTTCTATACCTACACCGAGGTAACGGGCATCAGAGTCGAAAACGGCAGGATCATGGGCGTTGAAACGAATAAGGGAAATATCGAAACGCGCATCGTTGTCAACGCCGCAAACGGCTGGGCGCAGGGTCTTGCAAAGCTTGTCGGCGTTGAGCTTCCGCTTTATTCCGAGCGCCATCAGATCCTCGTTACCGAGCCCGTTGAGCCGATGCAGGATCCTATGGTAATGGCGTTCAACCTCAACCTATACGTTCAGCAAACGCCGCACGGCTCGTTCATAATGGGTAGAAGCGATGCGGGCGAGCCGAGGGATCTTAGAATAACATCTTCATGGCATTTCCTCGAGGAAATGGCCAAAACGATCGACAAGGTGCTGCCCGCGATAGGCAAGCTGCGTGTCGTTCGCCAGTGGGCGGGTCTTTACAATATGTCCCCCGACCGTCAGCCGATATACGATAAGGTCGATGGCATCGAGGGCTTCTACGTCGCCTGCGGCTTCAGCGGCCACGGCTTCATGTTCGGCCCCGTCACGGGAACCGTCATGGCCGAAATGATACTCGGTCTCGAACCCACTATAGATGCTTCGCGCCTCAGGTTATCACGCTTTGCAGAGGGTAACCTGTTCACCGAGCCTTCCGTCGTGTAAGCGCGTTGCAGCGCCAATCTGCAAATAAACGAAAATCGAGGGCAATTGCGCAGAGCCTGCCCTCGATTTTATTCATACGGTGAATATTACAGCGTTATCAAAGCCGAGCTTATGATAACCACAAAGCGGTCGATACTATCGTCATAGATGCTCAGACACAGCGCGATGCGGTGTTCGCTTTCGCTATCGAAGTGTTCGGCTCGATCGGCTGTCCATCTGTAAACCTCAAGCCCTTCTGCGCCGCCCGGGAACAGCACGGCGTTTACCCGCTCAAAATCGCTGTCCGTATAAGCGTTTTCATTGGGATGACGGAAGAAGGCGCTGCGATAATTCGGCCATTCGTCCGAGCCTGCGGGGGCGAAGAGCGCCTTGCTCTTCAGCTTTTTGCATGAGGCGCGGCTTAGCTCGCGCAAGCTGTCTTCGCAGAACAGCTCTGCGGCGCAACTAAGCGCAAGCCGATGCGAAGGCGCGCCGCGATAGGGGAAAGCTCTTCTTTCTTCGGCCAATAGATCCGCAGGAGCTATGATACGGTAATCGCAGCCGATATCGGGATAATCTTCGAGCAGCTCGAAAAACGCCTCGTCGCTGTATTCGGCACCGTTTTCGCGGCAGCAAACAAGCGTATCGCGAACGATGGCCTCAATAAGCGCTGCACGGCTGTTCGCGCCTTCGGGAATTCCGACCACCGTATACCACGTTCCGGGATAATCCCAAACCTGCTGAAAATACGCCTCCACGGGATAACGGTCGATCACGGAATAGGTGTACGGATAAACCGCCTTGACCCGTGCCAAAGCCTCCGCATGGATCGCATCGCGAAATTCAGCCGCATATTTAAGATCCCGATCGCTTTTCATAGCCTTTCACCGTATACCCATTTTACTATATACTTTGATCGGACACGTGCTCAAGGCTCTCTATAAGCCCGCGGCACCCATCGGTAACATCCTGCCATGTGGCCTCAAAATCGCCCGTATACCACGGATCGGCAACCTCGCCGCACTTTCTTGAGGCATAGTTAAGCAGCAGCATGATCTTATTCTCGCTGTCGCCGCCCGCTATTCTCTGCGCGTTTTTCACGTTCGCTTTATCCATGCAAACGATCAGATCGTAGTATTCATAGTCGGCCTTCGTCATCTGCCGCGCATGGTGGCCTTCGCAGGATATGCCGTTCTCCGCAAGCTTTCTTCTTGCTGGTGGGTAGACAGGATTGCCGATCTCCTCGCGGCTGGTCGCTGCCGAAGCGATCTCGTATCGGTGCTCAAGCACTTTCCTTCGCACCATATCCTTCATAACGAACTCCGCCATAGGGCTGCGGCAGATATTGCCGTGGCAAACGAAAAGTATCCTTATCATTAGGTTTCCTTTCAATATAAAAATCGCTCAACAGGGCAGAGCGGAATGCAGCTCGGCTCAGCCGTAAGTCCTTCGTAAAAGGCGATCTATACATAAAGATTTTATCGCAAAACAGATATTTTTCAAAGCTTTTTCTGCATCACGAACCATCTCGGCTCTCCGTCATAAACGGTGATCACCCCATAGCCGTGCTTTATAAAAAACTCAGCCTGCGCTTCGCTCGCATCGGTTCGTGCGATATACGCACCGAGCGACCTCGCCCCGCGTTCTATCTCGCCAATAAGCGCCGCTTCAAGCCCAAGGCCGCGGAAACGCGCATCCACCCAAACAAGGTCGATATGCGCCGCATCCCAGCCGCTTACGCCGGCGATACAGCCGCCGATGATATTGCCGCTTTCGTCCAATATCTTTTTATCAAGGTCGATATAGGGATGAGTGCGCGGCGCAAACGCGCTGTTGAATTCCGCAAGCCGTGCGGTGACGAGCTCGCCATCCTCGGCGGTGCCGCGCATGATCTTAAACTCGGCATCTCCGAATGAAATCGAAGCGGGGGAGGGGGAGTGGGGAAAAACTTCATCCGAAACATCAAGCTTCTTTATAAGAGTGTAGCTTTCATGCCCCTTTGGCCAATCCTTTGCCGTGCCAATAAGGACGTATCCGAGCTTTTCAAAGAGGGGTTTAGTAAACTGAAAATCGAAATTATACGCATTTATCATCATTCTGCAGCCCCGCGCCCTTGCTTCGCGCTCAGCTTCAAGCACGATGGCGGTGCCGATGCCGCGCCTGCGGAAGACCTCATCCACAAAAAGACTGTTGAATTCGGCTGCTCCCGAAAGATCAATGCTAAAAACACAGCCGCCGATAATGCCACCTTTTTCAGATTCAATCTTGAAAACGAACAGCTCCTCCGAGCCGTCCGAGCATGATCCGGCGCAAACTGACTCCACTTTATCCATTTCCCAAATGTATTCCGCATCGCCTTCGGTGCAGGGGCTTATAGTGAAATTCATTTCGCATCCTCCTAAAATAAGAATCGCGCTTGAACTGCGATCAAAGCAAATAGGTGAGTGCCGCGACCGGGATTCTACGGTCTATAATCCCGAAATATCTCAAGAATGCTCTTCTCGTAAATATTGCCATTCAGCACGTCGCCGTTTGGGGCGAACGACACAGCGCGCACGTCTATCGGATCCTGCTCATATGGTGAAACGGGGGCTGCGCCATCCTCGAAATACTCCGAAAGATACTTTAGCGCGTTGCCCTCAGGGAAAATTGCATTGCCGCCGTTGATCGGAATATTCAAGTGCTCAAACGACTTCAGCAGCTCGCGCGTTCTGGTATTGTACGGGTTGCGATCATCCGCGCTGACGAGCCACGCGGGCTGAAGCTTGATAGGGATTCCGGCTTTGACGGAACATTCGGCGAAATACATGACGATCTCAAGCGGGATGGTCTCCTGATGGAACGCATCGACCGACAAAAGCAGGTTGTTTACTCCGCATTCGGATAGATTTCGGGCAATCTCGGCTATACGCTCGTGATCATTTGAAAAATAGCCGTTCGTTATGACCTGCCGCTTGCGGATGCCGAGCTCAGTCGCGGCGCGATGGATGGCGCAAACAACGTCCGGATAAAGCAGCGGCTCGCCGCCGAATGTCATCAGCGATTCAATGCGGTAATTTGCGCATATATCGCGAACCGCTTTTACCGCGATATCCGCATCGATATGCCCCGATCCCGATTCGTGACCGCCTTGGGAACAATGCTTGCATTTGCCGGTGCAGGCAAGTGTAGCTTCAAACTCTATTCTTTTAAGATTTTTCAAGTATTCGTTCACTTTCCAATCTGCCTTTTCCCTATCAAGCCGCTTCAAAAATCGATCGTTTACCGACGGTTCAGTTCCTTCCGCGCTTCCTCGGCAGCCTCTGCATCGCCGCTCTTTATTGCGCGGTCGAGCCAAAACTCCGCAAGTGCGCGGTCTTTATCAACATGTATGCCTTGGTTGTAGAACCGCCCCACAAGCTCCATGCCCTTGCCGTGCCCTGCGTTCGCGGCTTCAAGATACAGCTTGAAAGCCTTTTCTAAATCGGCTTCCGTGCCGTAGCCGTAATGAAAACATATCCCGAGATTGTATGAAGCCTCGATATGCCCCATTTCATGCGCACGGGTCAAAAGCTCGAAGGCAAGCTCGTTGTCCTCGGGCACACCGTCGCCGTAGATATGCTTCATGGCAAGTTCAAAAAGTTTTTCAGTTAAGCTATCGATCATACCGTTCACAGAGCCGATACGCCATGCAGAGACTTAGCACGCGTTTTGATACACCGACAATGCTTTCGATCGTTCTTTTTTATCGGTGTACACTCGCATCACGCATCGAGGAGTATTTTCTGCGGGCATTTTCCGTCCGCACGGCTTTATTTTAGCATCAAGAAAGCTTGCAGTCAATGCGATTTCTAAGCCGTGGAATCCGATTCGTCCATAGGACGGATGCCTACAGGCTTCGAATCCCCGCATCAATCAAATGAAAATACCCGCCGATTGGCGGGCATTTTCATTTGGCGGAGAGAAAGGGATTCGAACCCTTGATACGGTTCCCCGTATACACGATTTCCAGTCGTGCGCCTTAGACCAAACTCAGCCATCTCTCCACGCGCTCAGCGCACTTTGATATAATACTACATTTGCGCACAAAAATCAAGTCCTTTTTTGCCTGAACACGATATATTGTTTTAATGCCGCCGAATGTTGAAACGGACTGCGCTGTATGGTATAATCTAAACATGAAAATCTTGAATAAAAAACCCAATATTATGACTGCTCCCAAGGTCGATGGCGTTCAGCCCTCAACCGCTTTGGAGCAGAGCGAAGCTCTTATTGAGCATGAAACGGACTCTGCGATAGCCGAAGCCTCGAGCAGAAGAAGCTATTTTGTGCGTCTGTTCACCTATCTTGTCATTCCCGTGTTTGCAGCAGCCTTTGCCGTATTCGTTTATTTCAAGGGGAGCAATACCGCGATCGGACTTATACCGCCTGCATTATCGCTGCTGTTTTGCGCAGCGGTCACGCTTCGGCTCATCCCCGCTATCGTGCTGAAGCGGGATAGCTCGCAGCTTATCGCCGTTGGTGAACGCAGCGGCAAAAGACTGCATCCGTATTTTAGGATCGTCTTTTTCTCGCTGATCGCGCAGCTTTTGCTGCTATTGACTGTCTATACATTAAACAGCCTAATAAACGGCTTTGATTTCCTGCTGCCCGAGGGTCATATAAAGCTCTTTGCGCAGCCCAGAGGCCTTGTTTTTGGGGAGAACACGCGAAGCATCGCATCATCGCTTGGCCTTCTTTCCTTCGTGCTTCCTCAGCATATTGAGCGCCTTGCATACGATACGGCGGTCTATATCCCGCTTCTTGCCGCAAACTCGCTCGCCTTTGCTGCGGCTTCCGTTTTACTGTATGAACTTGTTATTTGCGATCGCAGCAAGCGCAGGGCAAAGCTCTCCGTGCTTTTGCTCCATATTATGCCCACGGCGCTTCTGCTTTTGCAGCCCTTCGGAGGAACGGCGTTCTTCTTCGCGCTTTCGCTGCTTTCGCTGCTTTTTGCAAGAAAAAGGCGCATCCTCGCTGCGGGCATTGCGGCTCTTGCGGCCTCGTTGTTCAACGTTTTCGCGGTTCTGCTCGTTGTGCCGATAGCGATAGAGTGGCGCATTCATTCGGGCATGGATCGCGGAGGGGATGATGCTTCCGAATATGTGCGAATAAAGACGGTGCCTGCGGTTATCGGAATAATCCTTGCATTCCTTCCCGCACTCGCCGCGCTGATACTGAAGCTTTTGGGGATGAGCGGATTGTCCTTGCTTGAAGGAAACGGAGCATTCCACCTTAACCCTATCGGAGGGCTTCTTTCCGAATGGAACGGCGGCGCGCTCCCGCATCTGCTGATAGTTATATCCCTGATAGCTATGCTGCTGCTTGCAATGCTTATCTTTTTCGGCGCAAGGCATGCGCGCACGAGCCATACGGCATTCGCCCTTGCCTTCAGCATTCTGCCTGCAATACTTACGCTCGATCTGGCATCCTATTCCGTTTTCGCGCTGCCTATCCTTGCTTCGCTTATCGCTGAAAAATGCTCCTTTAAGGCCGCGCGCACGATGACGGCGATAGCCTGCCTTGCAGTGCTGCTGCTCTTCATCGTTTTCATGTACGTTAAGCGTTCGGCATAAAAGCAAAAAACAATTATATGGATGGATAAATTAAATGAAGTGGAAAGAGCTTACCATAACCACCTCCGAGGAGGGAATAGAGATAGTTCTTGCGCGGCTCGACATGCTTGGCATTCAGCAGGTCAACATCGTGCAGGGGCATGACGAAGTGGATGCGCTGCTGCATTCCGCCGAAAAATACTGGGATTACGCCGAAGAGGCCGTGCTCGATGCCCAGCCCGCCGTTCAGGCGTATTTCTCCGAGCTTCCCGAAAACGGCGATACCGAGCGCATGATAAGGGAGTCGATAGAAGAGCTTTCCACGATGCGCGAGGAGCTGGGGCTCGATCTCGGCTCGCTTGAGATCGGCGTTCGCACCGTGGATGAGGAGGATTGGGCCAATAATTGGAAGGCGTATTTCAAGCCAATTAACGTTGGTGAGCGTCTGCTCGTTTGCCCGTCTTGGGAGGAGGTTCCCGAGGATAACACCCGCGCCGTTTTGAAGATCGACCCTGGCATGGCGTTTGGAACGGGAACGCACCACACCACCCGCATGTGTCTTGAAATGCTTGAAAAAAGCATCAAAGAGGGCGATCTCGTTGCCGACCTCGGCTGCGGCAGCGGTATACTTTCGATAGCTGCCGCTCTGCTCGGCGCAAGAGAGGTGCATGGAATTGATATCGACCCCGTTGCCTCAAGAGTTGCCGTTGAAAACGCGGAGCTGAACGGCGTTGATAAGGACAGCTTCTTCGTTATGAACGGCGATATTCTCACCGATCCCGATTTTCGAAGGAGCGTTTCTAACGGCGAATACGATATCGTGCTTGCAAACATCGTTGCAAACGTTATAATCGCGTTCGCGTATCTGCTCCCGTCGATGATGAAAAAGGGAGGGCTTCTCATCGCCTCCGGCATCATTGAGGACAGGCTCGACGAGGTCGTTGCCGAGCTTGAAGACTGCGGGCTTGAGATACTCGAGATCGCCAACGGCGATGATTGGCGCGCCGTGCTTGCGAGAAAGCTTGATGATTGAACCGTTCGGCTTTTTCAGCCGAAACCAAAAACGTATTTCGATTGATGCGAAGATTTTTTATCGATAAAACAGTAATCGAGGGCGAAAGCGTTATTCTTTGCGGCGATGAAGCAAGGCATATCGCTTCCGCTTTGCGTATGTGTGCGGGCGATGAGCTCATTCTTATAAACGGCTCGGGCAATGAAATGAACGCTCGCATACAAAGCGTTTCAAAGGATGAAGTTGCGCTGACGGTGATGGGCGTTTCCGTTTGCGCCGCCGAGCCGAGAAACAGGGTAACGCTCATTCAAGGTCTCCCGAAATCCGACAAACTTGAGTTCATAATCCAAAAATGCGTTGAGCTCGGCGTTTTCGCCGTTTGCCCCGTTCAGATGAAGCGCAGCGTGGTAAAGGGTGAAAGAAACGCAAATAAGCTTGAAAGATACAACCGCGTTTCCCATGAGGCGGCGAAGCAGAGCGGCAGAGCGTATGCGCCCGAGGTATTCACGGCAGCATCCCTGAAGGAATGCGGCCTTGACAGGTTCGATCTTGTTTTGCTCGCATACGAGGATGAAAACGAAAACAGCCTGAAGAGCGTTCTGCGATCTCAAAAAAGCGCGCTTCCGGAAAATGCGGATATTGCAGTGATAGTCGGCCCCGAGGGTGGGTTCGAGCCTTCGGAGGTAGAGCTCGTGCTTTCTTCAAATAAAAACGCTTTTTCCGTTTCGCTCGGCTCACGCATCCTTCGCACCGAAACGGCTGGCATGGCGCTGCTTGCCATGCTTATGTACGAGCTGGAGGGCTGAATATGAAAATTGCTTTGATAACCCTCGGTTGCCGCGTGAATCAGTATGAGAGCGATGCTATGGCGGAGCTGCTTATCGGCGCGGGGCATTGCATAACGAGCGACCCTTCCGAAGCGGACGTTTGCATCGTCAACACCTGCACCGTAACCAATATTGCCGATAGAAAATCGCGCCAGATGCTCTCCAAGGCGCACAGGCTGAATCCCGAAGCAAGGCTTATAGCGGCGGGCTGCTGGAGCCAGCGCAGCCCAGAGCAGGCGGCGAATATCGAGGGTGTTGATGCGGTGCTCGGAAGCGCCGACCGCTCCAAAATAGTTGAGATAGTCGAGGGGCTTTTTAAGGCTCCCGCTGAAGATAATGCCGATATGCTCGACGAAAACTTCGAGCCGTTCAACAATAAGATCCACACGCGCGATATTATGCGCGAGACCGAGTTTGAAGAGCTTTCCGCCGCAAGGGAGGGCAGAACACGCGCTTATCTGAAAATTCAGGACGGCTGCAATAAATTCTGCACCTACTGCGCCATACCCTATGCGCGCGGCAGACTGCGTTCAAGAAGTCTTGCTTCTGTTCGCTCGGAGGCAGAAAAGCTGAATGCCGAGGGCTTTGTTGAGGTGGTGCTCACGGGCATTCATCTTATGAGCTACGGCGTGGACTTCAAGGACGGCACGAATATAGTGGATGCCGTGAACTGCTTTTCGGGGCTTGAAGGCATCGGGCGTATCCGCTTCGGCTCGCTCGAGCCGCATTTGATGACGGAGGAGATAATATCGGCCCTTGCAAAGGAAAAGCGCATCTGCCGTCAGTTTCATCTTTCGCTTCAAAGCGGGTCGGATACCGTGCTTGAAAGGATGAACCGCGGCTATACCACGGAGCAGTATCTTCATATCTGCGTTTCGCTTCGCAAGGCTTTCGGCGAGGATACCGCGATAACCACCGATATAATCGCGGGCTTCCCGGGAGAGACCGAAGAGGAACACATGGAAACCATTGAATTCATACGAAAAGTTCCGCTTTCAAGGGCGCATATCTTCCCGTATTCAAGGCGAAGCGGCACCAAGGCTGCCGCAATGCGGGATCAGCTTTCAAATGCCGAAAAAAGCCGTAGGGCGGGGGAGCTTATCTCCGTTTCAAGGGAGCTTGAGCGCGAATACATCTCAAAATACGTCGGAAGGGTCGAGCCCGTGCTCGTTGAAGAGGCCGAAAACGGTCTCTCCTATGGCTGCACCGATACCTACGTTAAAACCGTAATCGATACCGAACTTCCGCCGAATACGCTCGTGCGGGTTCAAATAGATTCTGTAAAGGAGGAAAAAGATGGAGAACTGTCTCTTTTGTCGCATCGCATCGGGTGAGATACCCTCGAGCAAGGTGTATGAGGATGAAAAAGTGCTTGCTTTCCGCGATATCGACCCGCAGGCACCCGTGCACGTGCTGGTGATACCCAAGCAGCATTTCGACAGCATCCTTGATGCCGACCCCGAGACCGTTGGCTATATGCAGACCATCGTTGTTAAGCTTGCAAAGGAGCTTGGCATCGATGAAAGCGGCTTCCGCCTTGTTGTGAACACGGGCAAGGACGGGCAGCAGAGTGTCAAGCATCTGCACATGCATATACTCGGCGGGCGCAGTATGCAGTGGCCGCCCGGCTGATATAAAATATCAAAAACCCGATTTGAAGGCATTTCAAAACGGGTTTTTGCTTTGTTGAATCTTAAAGGACAATGCTCAAAACCGCGATGGCAGTCAACATGGTGGGCACGGAAACCATAGCGCCGTATTTGATGAAATCGGTATAGCCGAATTCAACGCGCTGGATCTTGAGAAGGCTCATCCACATTATGCCCGCGATCGCGCCGATCGGCGTTAGGAATGCGCCGATATTTGAGCCTGCGATGGAGGCATAGAGCGCCTGTATCTGTGCCTCGCCCGAAACGCCGCCACAGATCGACGAAAACAGCACGCTCATCGGGATATTGTTTATAAGGTTCGCGCTCATAAACGATGCGCCGCCGAAGGTGAACACGGCGCTGCCGCGCGCAAGAAATGCCGAAAGCTTTTCGGTTATGCCCGATTTTTCAAATGCGAGCACTATCACAAACATCGAGATAACGAACGGGATAACGTCCCACGGTGCGCGCCTAACGGTTTGTTTTATCATCAAGGGCTTTGCTCTTTTTATGGCGGAATACAGCAGCGAGCAGGTGAGCAGGCTGAGGCAGGCGCAGAGCGAGATCAGCCACATCGGGATATCGATATAGAGCGAGATGCTCATCAAAACTATGCAAACCACAAGATGCGTAAGCGCGATGTAAACGTGAAACCGGTTTTCAAGCTTCGCTCTGCCCTCGGCGGGAGCGATGGGCATTGATAGCTTTTTGCTGAAAATAAGCCACATTATCGTGAGCGAAACCAGCGCCGAAGCAAGGGTCGGCAGAATCATGGTTTTGAGGTATTCAAAGAATTCTATGCCCGCGTTTGAGGCAAGATAAATATTGGTCGGGTTGCCGATGATAAGCGCCATGCTCCATGTGTTCGCCGCCACGAATTCGCAAACGAGGAACGGCACGGGATCGATCTTCGCGCTTCTTGCGAAATAGCATATAAAGGGCGTGAAGGTCAAAACTATTATGTCGTTCGAGGTGAAGAAGGTCAGAAACGAAACTATCGCATAAAGCAGAAAGAAAAGCGCCTTGCTGCTTGAACCGGCAACACGGAGCATCCGCGCCGCGATATAGCTGAAAAAGCCCGCATTGTCAAGATAGATGGAGATGATCGTCATCGAAATGAGCAGCACGAGTATCTTTAGCGGATTCATGCCGCTTGAATCGGTCAGCCCGCGCAGCACTTCGATAAAGCCTATGCGCCCGAACAAAACAAGCAGAGCCGCGCCAAGAAGCGGCGCAAGCCAATAAATATTGACAGATATTCCGCGAATTATCACGGACGGTTTGAAGAATATCAACGCGATCAGCCCCAAAAGAGCTGCGGCGGAAATTATGAGAACCTGAAGCATAGTATCTCCGATGTTTATACTGCCGCTAAATTATACCACAAAACGCGAAAAATTCAAGGAAGCTCGGAGCATAAAACGATAAGCTCATAATGTGATATTGTCACGGAATCGCCGAGCGGAATTTCATATAATAAGCTCATCGGAGGCAAGCCTTATGATCTAAGCGCGAAGCAGCCGATCGCCGCAAGAATGTATAATAGATGCGGGGCAAAACTAAATTCATTAAATAATTCGATAACGGAGGAAAATAAAATGGTAAACGTTATAACAAAGGAAAACTTCACCGCCGAGGTAATGGAAAGCGATAAGCCCGTGCTTATCGATTTCTGGGCAAGCTGGTGCGGCCCGTGCAGGATGCTTTCGCCTGTCATCGACAAGATAGCCGAGGAGTGCACCAATATCAAGGTCTGCAAGGTAAATGTGGATGAGCAGGGCGAGCTCGCGCAGCGCTTCGGCGTAATGAGCATACCCACCGTTGTGGCGATGAAGGACGGCAAGATAGTGAATCAATCCGTTGGTGTTCGCCCCAAGGAAGCGATACTCGCCATGCTCGGCTGAGAAGGAGAAGGTATGGGCTTTTTCGACAGGTTTCGTGCGCCTGATATCAATGCAGGCGTGCAGCAGTTCAAATCGACCCCGGGAGCTGCGCTGATTGACGTTCGCGAGGAAGACGAGTACGCCGAGGGAAGGATCCCGGGCAGCATAAACATCCCGCTTTCGCGCCTTCGCGATATCGAAAACGAGGTCGATTCGCTCAACACTCCGATCTTCGTATACTGCCTCAGCGGGGGAAGAAGCGCAAGAGCCACCGCCGCGCTCGTCGGCATGGGCTATACGACGGTGAGCAATATAGGCGGCATAAGCGCATATAAAGGAAAGGTGGAAAGATGATGAAAAAGATAGTCATAGTCGGCGGAGTTGCGGGCGGCGCAACGGCTGCGGCTCGAATCAGAAGGCTTGATGAAAACGCTCGGATAATCGTTTTTGAGCGCTCGGGCTACGTTTCGTATGCAAACTGCGGCCTGCCGTACTTCATCGGCGGCACAATCGAGGATGAGGAGGAGCTGACGCTTCAAACCCCCGATGGCTTCTTTGAAAGATTTCGCATCGAAGCAAAGGTGCATCACGAGGTTGTTTCGATAAACAGGGAGAAAAGAACCGTTACCGTCCGCGATCTCGAAGCGGGCGAAACCTTCGAGGAAAGCTACGACACGCTCATCCTCTCCCCGGGCGCAAGACCCGTTGTGCCTCCGCTCGAGGGCGTGAACGATCTGCTCGTTTTTTCGCTGCGCACCGTTGAGGACACGCTTAAAATACATTCATTTATCGAGCAAAACGAGCCCCGTTCCGCCGTTATAGTGGGCGGAGGCTTTATCGGGGTGGAGCTTGCAGAGAACCTCAACGAGCTCGGCATGAAGGTGACGATGGTCGATATGCAGCCGCAGCTGATGAACCAGCTTGACGGCGATATGGCTGCCTTCATCCACGCAAAGCTGCGCTCGAAGGGTATCGAGCTTCTGCTTGGGCGCGGCGTTTCGGCATTCAAATCAAACGGGAAACCTATTGAGACCGTGCTCGGTGAGGGTGAATCGGTAACTGCCGATATGGCGGTGCTCGCAATAGGCGTTGCGCCCGATACGAAGCTTGCAAAGGATGCGGGGCTCGAGCTTGGGCTGCGCGGAAGCATTCTTGTAAACGACCGCATGCAAACTTCAGACCCGAATATCTACGCCGTGGGCGATGCGGTGCAGGTGAAGCATTTTGTAACGGGCGAACCCTCGCTCATTTCGCTTGCGGGTCCTGCGAACAAGCAGGGCAGGATTGCAGCGGACAATATCTGCGGCATTGAGAGCAGCTTCGACGGCTCGCAGGGCTCCTCGGTCATAAAGGCTTTCGATATGACGGCCGCATCTACAGGTATAAACGAAAAGACAGCAAAAAGTCTCGGTCTAAACTACGATAAGGTCTTTCTTTCGCCCGCCAATCATGCAGGCTACTACCCGGGCGGCAAGGTGATGACGATGAAGGTGCTGTTTGAACGCGGTACGGACAGGCTGCTCGGTGCGCAGATCGTCGGCTTTGATGGCGTGGATAAGCGCATAGACGTTATCGCAACGGCGATTCGTGCGGGAATGAAGGCAAGCGAGCTCAAACGCCTCGACCTTGCCTATGCGCCGCCTTATTCCTCCGCTAAGGATCCCGTGAACATGGCGGGCTTCATGATCGAGAATATCAACAAGGGAATCGTAAAGCAGTTCCATTGGCACGAGGTCGCTTCTCTCCCACGCGACGGAAGCGTGATTCTGCTCGACGTGCGTACCGAAGGCGAATACGCAAGGGGTCATATCGACGGCTTTATCAATATCCCCGTGGACGAGCTGCGTGAGCGCATGGGTGAGCTTGATAAGGAAAAGAAGGTCTATATCATGTGCCAGAGCGCGCTGAGAAGCTATATCGGCTATCGCATACTCGCGCAGAACGGCTTTGATTGCGCGAACCTTGCGGGAGGCTTCAGGCTTTATCAAACCGTAATGCAGGATAAGCTTGCCGCGGAAAAAGCGGCGCACTGCGGAAAAGAGGAATGATCTCGCGAAGCCGCGCAGCATCAGTTGAAAGGAGAATCAAATGGCATCAAAACGCTTTGCAAAGGCGGACAGAAGGCGCTGTGTTTCCTGCGGGGCTTGTGAAAACGAATGCCCTAAGGATGCTGTTAAGGTTTGGCGCGGCTGCTATGCTGTTGTGAACGAGGCTCGCTGCGTGGGATGCGGCAAATGCGAAAAGGTTTGCCCTGCGGGATGTATCGAGATGCGCCTGCGGGAAGACGGGGAGAGTGCGAAATGAAGAAAAAGCATTGGTACGACTACCTTTGGATATGGTCGATAATCTATTTTGCGCTCGGCTTCTTCAATATCCTGTTTGCATGGCTCGGTCTTATCGACTTCATTCTGCCGCTTGTTCTTGCGATATTCGGAGGCAATAAGTTCTTTTGCAATCATTTGTGCGGCAGATCGCAGCTCTTCACAGTGCTTGGAAAGAACCTGAAGTGCTCAAGAAACAAGCCCACACCCAAATGGATGAGCTCAAAATGGTTTCGTTACGGCTTTTTGATCTTCTTTCTGACGATGTTTGCATCAATGCTGTATCAAACCTACCTTGTTTTCGGCGGTGCAGGCTCACTCAAGGAGGCCGTTAAGCTATTCTGGTCAATAAAGGTGCCTTGGGGTTGGGCGTACACCGTTCGGCCGGCAAGCGATTGGGTCGCTCAGTTTGCGTTCGGCTTCTACAGCCTGATGCTCACCTCGGCGCTTATAGGGCTGATAGTTATGGTGCTGTTCAAACCGAGAAGCTGGTGCAGCTTTTGCCCGATGGGCTCGATGACTCAGCTTATCTGCAAATTCAAGCAGAGGGGAGGGAGTCCCGAGATCAGCGAAGAATAACCATACTCCCAAATTGCCGTGCGATAAATGAAAACACCTGCCGCGCGTAATGCTATACGCCGGTGGCAGGTGTTTTTCGTTGTATTCATTCAGTCGGATATCCGCTCAAGCTTTTCAGCATCGAGTATTTCGACCGTGCCCCTTGAAAGCTTCACCGCGCCCTCACTCTGAAAATACTTGAGCATTCTCGTAACCACCTCGCGCGCCGTGCCGAGATGATTTGCTATCGCCTCGTGTGTCAGTTTCAGCGTATCGGAGCTGTCGAGCGCGGCTTCATCGAGCAGAAACTTTGCTATGCGCTGATCCATACGCTTCCAAAGAAGCTGATCCATAAGCCACATCACCTCGGTGAAGCGCGAGGCCATAATGCTGTTTGTAAAGTTCGCCAGAGGCGCTGATTCCTTCATTATCGCGCCGTATGCTTCGGATGAAATGAGCCAAAACTCCGTATCGCGCTCGGCGGAAACCTGAAGCTCGAACTGAATGCTGTGCAGCATGCATGAAGCGGAAAACAGGCATATATCGCGCTCAAGAAGGCGATAGAGCGTTATCTCTCGCCCGTCGTCCGAGGTGGTGTAGATGCGAAGCTGACCCGAAGCTATCAGAAGCAGCCCCATGCAGTCATCGCTGCCGTTGTGCAGCAGTGTGCCCGCGGGCGCGTATTTTTTAACGGCAGCACCTTCAAGCCGCTGCTTTTGCGCGGCCGAAAGCGAATTCCATATCGGGAAAAACTCGGAAACCGGGATCATGCGGCACCTCCTTTGGCACTCCGATGGACGGATGAAGCCTTATTCCGATTATAGCATATCGCTGCGCGGCTTTCAACTTTACTGCGCGGAAAATCACGACAAACGCATGAATGGGAATATCCGATCTCTTACGGGAATGGGAAACAATTTGCAACAGCTTGACACTTAATTGAGATCAAGCGTTCACAACGACATCCAAAAACTTCTCAGCATCTTGGGCAATTACAAAACGCT
>JAFPWD010000012.1 GCA_017395105.1 Clostridia bacterium | reverse complement strand
TTCCGCGTGCTTTCATTGTACAATATCCCTGCTTTCTGTCTGTTTTTTTCGCTAAACTAATTATACATGAAAGCAGCAAACCGGGCAACCCTTGCGGATCGCCCGGTCTTGTTTTATTGGGGCTTAATGCAACAGCCCCTTCAACCTCAATCGCCAAAGGCGATTTCACCCGCGAAGCGGATTTCATCTGCATTAGCAGATTTCACTCGGCGTTAGCCGAATTTCAATATGCGCAAACGGCGCATCAATCCCTTCATTAGCCGCAGGCGGCTTCATTTCTTCATTGCTTAACTCCCATTATCCCACCAGCGGCAGAACGACCGTGGAAGCGATAAGGAAGTAGATGATAAGGCTCAGCGCATCCACGATGGTGGTTATCATCGGGCTTGCCATTACAGCGGGATCGAGGCCGATCTTCTTAACGAGCATCGGCAGCGTGCAGCCGAAGAATTTTGCAAGGATAACGGTTATCAGCAGCGTTCCCGAAACGGTGAGCGCAACGTTCAGCGCGATCGCGGGCGGGTTTTTATCGAGCAGGGTTGCTTTTCCAAAGCAAAGGATAGCGAGCGTTACGCCGCACAGAAGCGCCACGCGCAGCTCCTTGAAGATGACCCTCAAAATATCCTTGAACTCGATCTCGCCGAGCGAGAGGCTGCGGATGATGGTTACCGAGGCCTGCGAACCGGAGTTGCCGCCGGTGTCCATCAGCATCGGTATATAGAAACTGAGGGCAACTACCTTCTCAAGACCGTCCTCAAAGCCCTTCATGATAAACTGCGTGAAGGTTGCCGAAAGCATCATCAGCATCAGCCACGGGATACGGTTTTTGTAAATTTCAAAAACCGAAAGGCGCGGATAGGGCTTGCCCGAGGGCGTGATAGCCGCCATCTTTTCGATATCCTCCGTGGCCTCCTCGCGGATAACGTCGATCGCGTCATCGACCGTTACAATACCCACAAGGCGAGAATCGCTGTCCACGACCGGTATGCTCAAAAGGTCGTATTTCGCGAAAAGGTCGGCCACCTCCTCGCTATCGTCCAGAGTGGAAACGGAAACGAAGTTCTCGTCCATCAGATTCGTGATGGGCATACCGTCGCTTGCAAGCACGAGCTGGCGAAGCGTGATCGTACCGAGCAGCTTTCGCCTGTCCGTAACGTAGCAGGTGTCGATAGTTTCCTTATCCACTCCGTTTTTGCGGATATGCGCAAGCGCCTCCGCCGCCGTGAGCTCCTTCGAAAGATCGCAGAACTCGGTGGTCATGATCGAGCCCGCGCTGTCCTCAGGATATTTCAAAAGTTCGTTTATACTGCGCCGCATCTCGGGGTCCGCCTGCTTCAAGATGCGGTTCACCACGTTTGCGGGCATCTCCTCGACGAGATCCGCCGCATCATCGTCGTACATCTCGTCCAGAATATCGGCGAGCTCCCTGTCCGTAAAGCCGTTTATAAGCTGCTCCTGAAGCTCCGGCTCCATCTCAACGAACACCTCCGCCGCAAGCTCCTTTGGGAGCAAACGGAAAAGACGCATCAGCCTGTCCGCCGGCTGATCCTCAAGGATTATCGCGATATCGGGCGGGTTGAGCGTTACAAGAATGTTTTTAATACTGTTGTACTGCTTTTTTTCAAGCAGTATTTCGATGGTCTGAGAAAGATCTGTTGAAAATACCGCCATTGTCCTTCACCAAGGCTGGACGGCACGAAATGCTCTTTTTCGGGGAGTGAAGAATTTGCGGACGGGAATGGGCAATGGTGAATAGTGAATAATGAATAGTTGGGGTTGAAACGCCGGGGCGTTTCTTCCTTCTATTCATATTCGCAAAGCATCTATTTCACCGCATCATCCGATTTTATTCGCAAATGCGCTATACGGTTCGGCATGAAAGCCGACCGCGCTGTTTCACCGATTCCCCGCGTCTACTCGGAGCATCTGCGCCTGAGCTTAATTCAGCTTCCATACCAAACTCCTTTTCACAAAATTATTCTGCCCTTCTGTGCCAAATTCGGCGCATAAAGAGCTATATTGTAGTATATCCTTTTTTATACTGATTTGTCAATAGCAGAGGGCGAGTTTTTTGAGATTCCTGAGCATTTTGTGCCCAAATAGGCCGCATTCCCTGCCACAAAGCCGCATAAAGGAAAATTAGGTCTTGACATACGCCCGCATTCGTGGTATCATAGTTCCCGCAAACGAAATAGGGGTATGATGTAATGGTAACATAGCGGTCTCCAAAACCGTTCTTCTGAGTTCGAGTCTTAGTACCCCTGCCACTTTGGGACGATGATATTGATACAATATCATCGTCCTATTTTTATACAAAAAACCCAATTAACACATGACTATTTTGATTCTACGCCTTATGCAGAGTATACAAATCAACGCTTAAAAAGCAATTCTACCTTCTGTTTCTGCCGCATTTTTCGTCTGCTTGTCTTTGGAGTTTGTGCGTTAGCGCCCTGTTCGTCCGTTAAATACGATGTTTCACATGCAAGTTGTCCATTTGTGTCTAGTTAAATCTATATAATTCTCTCAAAAGTCTTGAAATTCCTGATATGTCTGCTATAATAAATATGAGGTGATGTACTCTTGAACGAAGAACTGTATACCGTTGAACAAGCAGCGCAGTATTTAAAGGTTTGCGAAAAAACCGTAAGATGCCTAATCAGCAATAACAAATTGGTAGCATCAAAGGTTGGAGATCGTGCTTGGCGCATACGCAAAGACGATATCAATGTGTTTTTACGGGAACACACAAATGGCAAAAAAGGGGGAGTCGTCAATGAGTGAGGAATTGATACAAAGAAATTTAGTGGAAGCTCCTGAAAAAATGGGGGAATGGAATTTCTATAATATCGGCTCCACCACGCTAAAGGCGTTAAAAGGTGCAAAGATTATTCCTGATCGAGATTATGAAGAGTATGAGGGAAAAAAACCGGATGCTCTCATAGTGAAGAAGCCCATCGTTATTGCTGCGATTGAATACAAAACACCAGCTCAATTGCGCACAAAAAAGCAAGTAGAGAAGGCGATTGTACAGGAGCTTGGAACTGCACAGGCGTTGCAAGCAAGAGTGTATATTGTCACTGACAGCAAAAAATCCTTCTGGGTGAATCCTGCAACAGGCAATGAAGTCTTGCAGGAAGATGGCAGTAAGATTACATTGAATTTTGATAAGAACAGCACTGATTGTATTACGCTGATAAACAAGATTAGATCTTCTATCAGCGCAACCAATGACAATCTCAAAGCTGCTGCCTCGGTAGATCCTCTCCCACTTGCTGAAAAAGTTTGGCAGGATTTGTGGGCTGTCTCCGGTGCAACTCCGGAGAACTGCTTATATACATTCGTTGAGATATTTATATTTAAATATCTCAGCGATCTTGGTGTGCTCAAAGGAATGTATTCCTTTTATGATCTCCTCGGGAGATACTCCGGAAATAACGAGAACGAAGTTTTGGAGTACTATGCATCTACTGTTCGAGTGAAAATCAAAGAATTGTTCCCTGGCAATCCTAAGGATAAGACGACTATTATCAATGGAACTATCTTTGTATCCAAGGATGACAAAGCAGTTTCCGGCTATGCTACAGTGTTTCATCGTATCTTAAAACGCTTCAATGATTTTGGTACGCTCGAAAATATTGACTATGATTTTAAGAGCAAGCTCTTTGAAACGTTCTTAAAAGAGTCAATTAGCAAAAAGAATTGGGGACAGTATTTCACGCCGCTTAAAGTAGTTCGTGCTATTGTAAACATGGTCGATATTACTGCGGGAATGGAAATATGCGATCCTGCTTGTGGTGTTGGCAAGTTCTTGCTTGAGCCGATTCTTCATAAACTTGATAGACTGTTTAAAATCGGAAAAGATGACGAAGGACAGGACACGCTGGAACCCCAAGTCAAGCTGTCTGGATTCGACAAAGGCTTTGACAAAGATGAGCAGAAGACGATTATTCTTGCAAAGGCCAATATGCTTATCTATATGTCCGGAATGATCAAAGAACATCCCGACATTACAAATAAGTTTGCACAGCTTTTCAATGATACTTTCCTGCTCCAAACCAATTCCATTCTTGGAACGCTTGCAAGACCGGTTGTCGATAAGTATGATCTTATTCTGACCAATCCCCCTTATGTGATGAGCGGCAGTAGCAATCTCAAGGATGAGATTGTAAAAGATGATATACTGAAAAAGCATTACACAATCAGTGCTATGGGCATTGAAGGTCTGTTCATGGAGTGGATTATTCGCGCCTTAAAGCCGGGCGGTAAGGCGTTTATTGTCGTGCCTGACGGCATTATGAATCGCAGTAATGATAAGAAACTCCGCGACTTTATCCTTGAGAGGTGCTGTATTGATGCTGTTATTTCCCTGCCGCTGAATACATTCTTTACAACAAATAAAAAGACATATATCCTTGCCATCACAAAGAAGGAGACTGTTAATGTTGGTGGGGTTTCTACACTTGAAAGGCAGACCACTCCGGTTTTCACCTATCTTTGTTCTGAGATAGGTGAGACTCGGGATGTATACCGTTTTGACATTGATCAGAATGATCTTGAGAGAGCTTCTGACCTTTTCAATATGTTTAAAGGCGCAAAAACTCGATTCAAGACCGACGATAAACGTTGTAAAATTGTGGATATCACCTCCTTCTATGATGGTTCCCATTGGTCGGTCGATCGGTGGTGGACACGGGACGAAAAAATTGAACTTGGTATTGAAGAAAATGTTGAGGCGGTAACTCTCGAAGAATATATTAGCATGGTTAGTGATGCGGCAGCAACGCTGACCGAGTATGATGAGCCGTTGCGCGATTTAGTAAAAAAAAAATCAGTGATAACTAATTCGATGGATATTTCGCTTGCAGATAACAAGTATTTTGAATTAACCATCGGAAAGCGTATTTTGAAAAAAGACTATATTGAGCCAAAAGGGGATATTCCCGTATATAGCGCAAATGTTTTTCAACCATTTGCATTCTCTGATGTATCAAATATTGTATCATGGGATACCCCTTATGTAATTTGGGGAATCGATGGCGATTTTTCATTTAATGTTATGCTGGCTGGAGAGCGTTTTGCACATACTGATCACTGCGGTGCTATACGGATATTGGATTCATCAATCAATCCTTACTATTTAGCGTATATGCTGGAGAAGAGCAAGCATCAGTATGGATTTGATCGAGGGTTACGTGCATCCCTTAGTAATATGAAAAGTGTTAAGATATCAATGCCTATCGATGATGCGGGGAAATTCGATGAAATCGCTCAATCGCATATTGCGGAAGCCCTTCTAAGTATCAATCAGGTTAGACATGCGTTGTCTGAAAAACGCAACAGAATAAACTCTATTAGAGTAATCCTTGAAGACGAGAACTATCAATATAGTTATATGTCAGTTTGTAATATCTTTGATGTCATTCGAGGGAGTGGTAAATACACAAAGAGTTATGTTCAAAAGCATCGTGGTCAATACTCACTGTTTTCTGGTAACACAACGGGAGAGTTTTCTTTTATTGATACATTTGACTTTAATTCACCTTGTCTCTCGTGGGCAATAGATGGACTAGCTGGATACATAATGATTCATCATGAAAAATTCTCTGCAACCAATCATCGTGGCGTTTTGTTGCTAAAAGCTCAGTATAAGGAAAAAATGGATTTACAGTACTTAAAATATGTGCTGGAACCTTTGTTTCGAAACGCAAAAAAGGGGCGCGAGGGCGATAATGGAGAGAACGAATATACGACGCTTCCTCCGTTTATGATTCAAGACATCATGTTTCCTGTTCCGACTGACATTAATGGAAATATAGATATTATGGCACAGCAAGAGATAGTAAATAAGTATCTTATGTTGGATCAAAGCAAACGTGATATTGTATCGCGTCTCAATTCCATCATTTCACAAGACATTTCGATCTAACAAAAGGAAGTAGAAAGAGGGGTTTAATGACCGGTGTAATCTACGCTCGCTATTCCTCAGATAATCAGCGGGAGGAATCTATAGAAGGGCAGTTGCGAGAGTGCCGAGCCTTTGCGGAGAAGAATGATATTCAAATTGTTGGCACCTATATTGATCGCGCCTTTTCCGCAAGGACAGACAATCGCCCAGACTTTCAAAGGATGATCAAAGACAGCTCCGGCAGAAAGTTTGAGGTTATCATCGTATGGAAGCTGGATCGTTTTGCCCACGACAGGTACGATTCCGCACATTACAAGTCGATTTTGCGAAAGAACGGCGTGAAGGTGCTTTCCGCCACGGAGAAGATATCGGACGGTTCGGAGGGAATCCTAATGGAGGCGGTGCTTGAAGGCATGGCCGAATACTACTCCGCTTGGGTAGTCTTACCCATGAAAAAAGCACGAGCAAGCGTGCTTTTTTCAATGAAGCCGCCCGTTCGGGCTAATGAAGAAATGAATTGCGGCAAAGCATTGCGGCTTCGCTTCATTAGTGAGCGCAGCGAACGGCATCATTTTTGAGCGCAGCGAAAAAGCTTCATCTGGCGCTTTCGCCGGTATCATCAAACCCTGCGCGAGCGTGTTTTTAGCAAAAACGCCCTTGTGTTCCGATGATTGGAATTGATCCTCGGGCGATCACAGGGGCGCTTTATTCAGATTCAGCGATGGGTATTTGAGCTAAGCTCACCCGATCGAGCCTATCCGCCGGTCATTTTCAAAGATAACAGGCTTGGGTTCTCCTTCGCCGGGTTGATAATCGCTTCTTGCGCGGAGCATATCCACGATCTGCTCGAGGCTTTCCGCTTTTGTAACGACATAGGGCTGCTCGAAGGCGATCTTTTCGATGAAAACGAGCGAATCATCGGTTTTTATCAGCACGCCCGTATGACCTACGAAGGTGAGCTCATCGTACACATCCGCAAACACGATGCTGATAAGCGAAACTGCGGGATCATTGATATTGAAGCCCGAATCCGTCCAATTCTTCGCGTAGGTGGCGGCGTGGTCGTTTTCCACGGTCGGCCATTCGCCGAACAGCGAGCAGAGCAGCAGAGGATCTGTTTCCGAATACAATGCCGAATTCTCGATCGCATCGAGGTCAAACATCATATAGGTTCCGCCATATTCCTTGCGCAGCTCCGAATACTCGAGGCTGTTTTTCAAAAGCAGCAGCGCGGTCAGGCGGCAGTTGCCGTCGGCATCATCGGTGCTCGCCGTCCAAGCATCGGCGCAGTCCATATAGCTTTCCTTCATCTCTTCGGGAGCGATCCAGCCCGAGGGCAGGCAGGAGCGCATGCCGTCGGCAGAAAGGTATTTTTCGGCGGCCGCCCTGAAGCCCTCATCATTCAGCCCCGCGCCTTTAATTATCGCGCAAACTTCATCAAGGGTTTCATTGTCGGTCAGATATGAAACGAACATACCGTCGTTTTCCATTGGCGTGACTTCAGCGGTCGGTGCTGCTGTCGGCTCGGCGGTGGGTTCTGCAGTCGGCTCGGCGGTCGCTTCTGCAGTCGGCTGCGGATCGGTTTTGCCGCTCGGCGTTTCTGCGGGTTTGCATGCGGCAAAAACAAGCAGCGCGGCAAGAAGTGCGGGGATCAGGGACAGTTTAATTTTCATAAGTATTCTCCGAAACTCTTTTCTTTTTGTGCAAAGCACCGTAAGATTATAACTCATCGATAAACGTATTTCAAGTAGTAAGTAATTAAATCATTGCGAAATCTTTGTTTTGGAAGCAGCGGGCTTTCTCGTGCTTTGGCTGTTATACAAAAAGCACTTCATGCTTCGCCAGCCAAACTCAACCCACATTTACCCGATTAGCTTTCCCGTCTATTGAATTCAACCGAGATTTTTGGTATAATACAAGCGATATTTGAGGCGCGAGCCGAAATCAAAAGTTCGGAAGGAGAACTATATCCATGATCCAATTCAAAGAGGGCTTCTATGCGGATATTCGCATAGAGGACAGGTCAAGCACGGTTATCGCCTACCAGGCGGGCGTTCTTGAAGAAATGAAGAACCGCGTTGAGAAGCAGGCGTTTCTGCGCGTTTACGACGGCAAGCTGTGGTACTATGCGTCCGTTACGGATATCGAGCATCTTCAAAAGACTCTCGATGGGCTCTATGCCGCGGCCACGGCGAACCCCGAAATACTCAAAGACCCCATCGTGCGCCGCTTCGAGGTGAACAAAGGCAGGCAGATGAATTTCACCGCCTGCTCGGTGCGCGATATTCCCCTAAAGGAAAAGCAGGCGCTTTTGATCAGCTATCTGCCCCTTCTTTCGGAGCATGAGTGCATCAAGATGACGAGGGCGAAATACCTCGATCGAAACAGCAAATTCACCTTTATCTCCAGCCTCGGCGCGGATATAGAATACGATTATCAGACCTGCGGACTCAGGCTTTCCTTCGATATGACGGAGGGCGAAAAGCAGTTCAGCGGCAATTGGCAGCAGGGCGGCACACGCTTTGACGAGGCCAAGGGGCATGAAAAAGAGATCCGTGCCTCCATCGAGGAGCAGATCAGCTTTATGCGAAACTCCGTTCCCGTTGTGCCGGGCAAATACCCCGTTGTGCTCTCCCCCGAGGCGGCGGGCGTATTTGCGCACGAAAGCTTCGGGCATAAATCCGAGTCCGACCTTATGATCTCGGATGAATCCATGAAGGAGGAATGGCAGCTCGGCAAATCAGTCGGCTCCCCCATCCTCTCCATCGTGGACTGCGGCGAGCTGAGCGGCGCGGGCTTCACCCCCTACGACGACGAGGGCACGAAAGCGCGAAAGAACTACCTTATCAAGAGCGGCAAGCTTGCGGGCAGGCTGCACAGCGCGCAGACCGCCTCCGTGCTGGACGAGGTTCTGACCGGCAACGCCCGCGCGGTGAGCTGCGATTTTGAGCCCATCGTTCGCATGACCTCGACCTATATCGAGGGCGGCGAGCTCGATTTCGACGAGCTTATCGCGCCGATCGAAAAGGGCTACTTCATCAAAACCATAAAGCACGGCAGCGGCATGAGCACCTTCACCATCGCGCCGAGCGTTGTTTACGAGATCGAAAACGGCAAGCTCGGCCGCCCTGTTCAGATAAGCGTTATCACAGGCAGCGTGTTTGAAACGCTCGGGCTTATCGATGGGCTTTCGAAGGAAGTGGAGCATCTTTCCTTCGTGACCGGCGGCTGCGGCAAGATGGAGCAGCATCCTCTGCCCGTTGGCTTCGGCGGCCCGTTCGTGCGTGTTTCCGAAATGAACGTTCAGTAAAGGGGTGAAAGAAATGGAAAAGGAATTCATAAAGAATACAGAAAAGAAAATTTCGCTAAACGTTACTGCGGGCAAGATAGACAGCTTCCGCCAAACCGAGAAAACGACCGGCACCGTGCGCGTTTACGAAAACGGCTGCATCGGCGTTGCGGGCTACATCGGCGAGCCGAACGAGGAGGAGCTGACCAAGCGGGCAATAGAGGCGCTTGAATTCGGCATCCCCTACCCCGAAAAGCTTGAGGGCGCGTGCGAGATGGAGGAGAGGCACGATGATGAGATTATCCCGATTCCCGAGTTCATACCGACAATGCAGGCCTTCCTCGACCGCCTCGGCGCAGAATGCCCGAATTTCGCTTTTTCAAACAAGATAGGGCTTCAATACACGAGCACGGAATACATAAACTCCAAGGGCCGCCGCCTTTCCCATGCTGGCGGGGCTGTCTATGTTGGCCTTATCGCTCAGAACCGCGGCAGCGGCAATATCTTCGACTCCTTCCTCGGCTGGAAGGGCCGTGAATTCGATGCGGATATGCTGATCGCGCAGTTCAAAAAGGAATACGACGCCTTCTTTAAACCCGTAGATATCGAGCCCGGCAGATATCCCGTTGTGATAGAGGCCACCACGATCCTTTACCGCTTCATAAATCATTTTATAGGCGAGCTGTATGCCTCGGGCGCTTCACTTCTTAGCGGCAAGCTCGGCGAAAAGGTATTTTCTGATAATCTCAGCTTTATGGCGGATATGAACCCCGAAACCGCTCCCGGCAAGTGCTTCTTCGATACCGAGGGCTGCGTTGCGAAGGATTTCAGACCCGTTTTCGTTGAAAACGGCGTGCTGAATGGGCTTCTGACAAGCAAAAAATCGGCGGATACCTTCAGCCTTCCGAATATCGGCAGCGCGCAAGCCGCCTACGACGGCGTTCCCGATGCGGGCTTGAGCGGTCTTTATTTCAAGCCGACCGCCAAGAGCCTCAAGGAGCTTGTGCCCGGCAAGGCGATCTATATCGTGGTAGCCGAGGGCGGCGATGCCACTCCGGACGGACACTACGCTTCGCCCGCTCAGCTTGCGTATCTTATGGAGGACGGCGAGCTTGTCGGCCGTCTGCCCGATCTCACTATCTCCGGCGATTTCTTCGAGCTTTTCGGCAATGACTATATCGGCACCGTGCTCGATGAGCCCATGAAGGGCGACTCGCTTAGCGCGATAATGATGAACGTGGATAAATGATAACGGAATAACGACTCGGAAAAGGCATGCGCGGAGCATGCTTTTTCCTATCTGCAAGATTGAAAGGCGCGCAAAGTTCGTGTATAATCATTTTGATTGAAAAACACCGCTTCATGGAGATAAAATCATGTTTGATTCAGTAAACAGAACAGCCGCCGAGATCGCGGCGCGGCTCGATTGCGAGCTTGACTCTTTTTGGCTCTACGGCAGCGCGGTTATGGACGATTTTCGCCTTGGCTGGAGCGATATCGACTTTATCGCCTTTTCAAATGGAGAGATAACGGAGGAAGCGGCGCAGCGCCTTTTGATGCTTCGGCAGGAGCTGAAGGAAAAGCAGCCCGAAAACCCGTATTACCGCCTTTTCGAGGGCGTTATAGTGAATATCGAGGAGTACAAAAGCGGCGAGTATAAGCGCCTTATGTACTGGGGAACGAGCGGTCAGCGGATAACCGATAAGTGCGAAATAGACCCCTTTGCGCGGTACGAGCTTGCAAAACACGGAAAATGCGTTTTCGGGAGCGCGGACATGTGCCTTTTCCCTCTCCCCGAGAAATCGGAGCTTGCTTCGGCGGTGCGGCGGCATTATGAGGGCATACGCGAATATGCTCAAGTTACCGATGAAAGGCTCTATAGCTGCGGCTGGCTTCTGGATATTTCGCGGTGCATCTACACTCTTAAAACTGGCGAGGTGATCGCAAAAACGCACGCGGGCGAATGGGCGCTTGAAAGCGGTATTTTCGCGGACGGCGCGCCGCTTGAAAAAACGCTTGAGATACGCAGAAACCCGCTCAAGTATAAGAATGATGAAAGAGTGAAGGCCTGGCTTGCTTCGCTCGGCGGCACGGTTCAGCGCTATGCCGATGTGCTCGAAAGAGAGCTTGAAAAATTCGCCGAGCGCGAAATGAAAACTATAAAAACCAAGCCCACTGTTATCGAAACCGAAAGGCTCATCCTGCGCCCGCTCGAGGAGCGCGACAGGGAAAGCTTCATCCGCATGGCGAAGGACGAAAGGGTGAATTCCACCTATATGATACCCAAGCTTGAAAGCGAGGTGCTTGAAAACGCCTTTTTCGACCACATGCGCGACTTCACGGAAAATGAAAGCCGCTTTGTTTACGGCATCGCGCTGAAAAACGGCGGTATCATCGGCTTTATAAACGACTGTGAGCTTGACGGAACGCGCGCGGAGATGGGCTATTTCATCGGCGCTGAGCATTGGAACAGGGGCTATGCAACCGAGGCGCTCTCGGCGGCAATAGATGCGCTCTTTGATATGGGCTATACCTATCTCAAGGCGGGGCATTTCGAGGAAAACGCCGCAAGCCGCCGCGTTATGGAAAAATGCGGAATGAAGGGCATAGCGCACGAGGAGGACCTTGAATACAAGGGCAGGATGCATCATTGCCTCTTTATGGCGATAGAAAAACAGTGAATATTGAATAGTTGAGGTTGAAATTCCTACTGAATTTCTGCAAAAACATGCAATAAGCTTTGGCAAAAGACTTGCCTGAGCAATACGAATCACGGTAATATAATACTGCCGTTCATCGGCATAACACAAACGAGGTGAATTATGAAAAAGCTTGTTTTAGCATCAATATCCGTGCTGCTTGCATTTCTGTTTATCGGCTGCGCCATAACGCCCATAGTGCCGATCATACCGAATGAGCCGACAGCGGCTCCGACCGAGGCGCCGACCGAAGCTCCCACGGAAGCACCCACCGAAGCTCCCACGCCGAGACCGCTTTACTTTACTTATGCATCCGATTACAAAATCCTTTATATCAGCGGCACATCCGGCTACTCCGAGCTTGATATACCGGCAGAGGCGTGGACTGCCACAAGCCTTTGGGTTGAGGACAACGACTTCACCATGAACGCGGATCTGTTCGTTCCCACCGTGTACACCGGCGAAATCACCGATATAGAGCTCAAGGATATGATCGACAGAACCGATAAAAGCCTTGGCTTTATCCGCGATTATCTTTCCGCGAACGCTCCTTCGGTCTATCCCGCGGAGATCGCGGCGCTGCCCGTGAAAATTGATTTCGGACATTCGCAGTTCGGCTGGTGGGTGGAGGACGCTCGCGTTTATTTGGGAGGCGGCGACGGTCTGTATGTAAAGGAGCTCAAGCTTTCCCTTTCAAGCGTTTTCACGGAGCGCGAGCGGCTTTACATAAGCTCGCTTATAAACAGCGATTCCGTCGGCTGGGAGCAAATGGGCTTTGCTGAATACCTCGGCACCTGCATCTGCCCCTACGGCGAGATGCTGCAGGTCACACCGTTGATAACGCCGGAGGAGCCCTACTACGATGCCGCGGTCAATGCGGGCTATGACGATACCGCCAAGACCCCCGAATCGATGCGCATTCTGTACGACATCATCTCCCGCGCCTGCTTCGAACTTGGGCTCGACGGTTGGAGCAGCCCTATGATAAGCAAGCCCGTCAGCTTCTTCACGAGCAGCTACTATACGCGCAAATATGCCGACAAGGTCAATTCCGGCGATCAGGATCTGAGCCTTGTGATGGCGGCTTCGTTCATCGGCTGGCTCGACGGAAAGTACGGCTTTGAAGCGCTGAGCCGCTTCTGTTTCGGGCAAGCGAGCTTCGATGAAGCGTTCGGAACGGACTATGACCGCGCGCTCGATGCGTGGACGGCGCATATCATCGAAACCTATCCCGAGCTGTGAGCGGAGCAAAAAACAGTTTAATTTTATACAAAAAGGCTTGATATCGAGGTATATTAGTGCTAAAATACCAATATCGGAAAGTCGAAGAAAATGCGGAGCCGAGCGGCCGGAAATTTTCCGCCTGCGGCTCCTCTTTTATGAAACCGAAAATACTCTTTTTCAAATAGATACAAGGAGATAAAGAATGAAACAAACCGTACTTCGCAGCTATGCGCGGCTTATCGCCCGCGTTGGCGCAAATATTCAGAAGGGGCAGGACGTTATCATCACCTGCGGCCTCGATCAGCCCAAGTTCATCGAGCTGCTTGTGGACGAATGCTATAAGGCGGGCGCACGCAAGGTCAGGGTCGAATTCGAGCATCAGCCCCTTTATAAGCTCCACGTTCGCCATCAGAGCATGACCACCTTGGCAACGGTTGAGGAGTGGGAAAAGGCGCGGCTTCAGCATTATGTGGACACGCTGCCCTGCCGCATCTACATCGATTCCGACGATCCGGACGGGCTCAAGGGCATCAACCAAAAGAAGCTCGCCAAGGCTGATCAGAAAGCCTGGGCAATCATAAAGCCCTATATCGATGCAAAAAAGAACAAGGATCAGTGGTGCATCGCCGCCGTTCCCGGTGCCGCATGGGCAAAGAAGGTTTTCCCGAATCTTCCCAAGGGCAAGGCCATTGAAAAGCTTTGGGAGGTCATACTCACCGCTTCACGCGTTACGGACGATCCCGTGGCGGCATGGCAGGCGCACAACAAGGACCTGCACGCCCGCTGCGACTACCTCAACAGCCTCGGCATCGCAGAGCTTCACTATAAGGGCGACAACGGCACCGATCTGCGCGTTGGCATGATCCCCGAGGGACTGTTCAAGGCCTGCGGCGAAAAGAGCCTTCAGGGAATCGAGTTCAATGCAAACATTCCCACCGAGGAGTGCTACACCTCCCCGATGCGCGGCAAGGCGGAGGGCATAGTTTACTCCACCATGCCTCTGAGCTACAACGGCGAGCTTATCGAGAATTTCTCCGTTCGCTTTGAAAACGGCAAGGCGGTAGAGGTCAAGGCCGAGAAGAATCAGGCGCTTTTGGAGCAGATGATCTCGATGGACGAGGGCGCTGCATACCTCGGCGAATGCGCGCTGGTGCCCGTGAACTCCCCCATCTACGAATCCGGCATCCTTTTCTACAACACGCTGTTTGATGAAAACGCCGCCTGCCATCTTGCGCTCGGCATGGGCTTTGCCGACTGCATCGACGGCTACGAGAACAAAACGCTTGAAGAATGCGAAAAGCTCGGCATCAACGACTCGATGGAGCACGTTGATTTCATGATCGGCTACGACGGTCTCGATATCGACGCGATCACCCGCGACGGAAAAACCGTGCCCGTATTCAGAAAGGGCAAGTGGGCGTTCTGATACCCCATGATTTGATTATGTTTCACACTCGGCTCCGCAGGCTGCGGGGTCGAGTTTTTTGTTTTCGCCGCCGGCGGGATCGCTTCACGCCGAGTACAAAGCGCGTTTGCAAAGCTGTATGCACCGCTTTATTTCGGCATTTGGTATTTTTCCAGTCTTTTCCAGTTAATGAATCCGTAGATATCGTTCACAAGAAACGCCGCAAAGCACACAACGACCGAAGCATACGTCGTGCTTTCCGATATCGCCATGCTCCAAAGCACGATCAGCACAACATCATTCAGCGCGTATGCAAGGGAGAAATACGGGCTTCTTCTGAACGTCAGAGCCGCCGCAAAAAAACTGGTCGTTACCGAGGCCGTGCTCGGAATAACGTTCGCCGTTCCGAAGAATCGCAAAACAAAATAGAATAAAACCGTAACAGGCAGCGACAGCAGAAAAATCACAGCAACTTCCGTATTGCTTATGCGGTTTATTTGAACCTCGCGCCTCCTGCCCGAATACGGGTGGGCAAGCCATGAGGCAAGCGCAAGCGCGGACATGGGCATCGTCATTCCAAGATAGGTTATCATTTCGCCGTAGTACGCGCAGTCAAACGAAATGTATCCGTAAACGAGGCTGAATACGATCATCAGCATTTGACCGATGGGATTGCCCTTTGCGTTTATCATGATCGAACTAACGCCGATAATGGATGCAATAAGCGTTAAATAGCCGCCCCTGTCAAAAATGCAGTATGCTGCGATTATCGCAAATACGGACGAAGCCCAAATTATCGCCTCGGTCTTTGAGAAATAAGCAGGTTTTCCGATCCTTCTTTTCACTATGAAGCCTCACCTTCAAAAAAATAAGCACCCGTATTCGCATCTTCAAAGACCTAACGATGCGAAAACGAATGCAATGCATTCACTACCCGGTGGCAGTTATTTGACTTTGATGATTATATCACCCTGCTCCGGCAAATGCAAGCATCTGCGGGCAAAAACCGTTATTATGCCGCGCAGCACTTGCTTTTTCGGACCGAATATGGTTTAATTTCCTTGGAAATAAAACCATCCGGGAGGAATGGATCATGTTTAGAGAAATGCTCAGAAAAAAGCAGCAGCTTTCGCCGCAGGAGTGCATCCGCATTTTGAAGGAGGAGAAGCGCGGCGTGCTTTCGGTGCTCGGCGATGACGGCTACCCGTACGGTATGCCGATGAATCACTACTACAGCGAGAAAGACGGCAAAATCTATTTTCACGGCGGGAAGCACGGGCACAAGATCGATGCTCTTAAGGCGCACGACAAGGCTTCATTCTGCGTGTACGACAAGGGCTTTGTTCGCAGCGGCGAATGGGCTTTGAATATAAGCTCTGTTATCGTTTTCGGCCGTGTGGAATTCATAGATGATGACGAAACCCTTTGCCGCATCTCCGCCGAGCTTAGCCGCAAATTTACAAGCGATGAAGCCTATATCAGGCATGAGATAGAGCACTCGGGAGCCGCAACCTTGCTTTTTGCGATAAATCCCGAGCATATAACGGGAAAGCTTGTGAACGAATCGTAGCTCCGCTCGTATCGCTTTGGCAAGCACAGCCTTGCTGCCTCGGCACCGCTTCGGCGGTGTTTTTCTTTTTCGGCGCCGCAGGAGTCGAGGCCGAGGCCGCCGCCTTTTCGCATCTTTCTTCCTATAATAAATCACACACTTGCATTTTAGGGCTTTTTATGATATAATTAATTGGTTTAATTTGCGCCTGTAATACGGCGCTTTTCGGAGGCAAAATGCTCGTAACCGGCATCCGTCTTTATTCATACAGAAGCTACGATCGGCTTCAATTCGAGCCGAGCGAAAAGCTCAACGTCATCATCGGCCAAAATGCCGCTGGTAAAACGAATATCCTTGAGGCGATCTATCTTTGCGCCATCGGAAGGAGCTTCCGCACACGGAAGGATAACGAGCTTATCAATATGGGCTCAAACGGCGCTTACGTCGGGCTTGACGTTGTAAGCCGCGGCAGTCGCCGCAAGATCGAGTTCAAATTCGCGCGAAATGCGGGCAAGCAGATCTTGATCGACGGCGAGCCGATACGGCGTATGGGTGAGCTTATGGGCGTTTTAAACGCGGTGCTGTTCTCCCCCGAGGATCTGTCGCTCATCAAGGATTCGCCCGAGGAGCGGCGGCGCTTCATGGATATGGAGCTTTGCCAGCTTCGCCCCGCATTCTTCTATAAGCTTCAGCAGTACAACGCCGCTCTAAAGCAGCGCGGCGCTCTGCTCAAAAATGCGATCGATATGGGGCTGCCGCCCGATCCCATCCAGCTGGATATGTGGGACGACCGCCTGACCGAGCTCGGCGGCGACATTATGCTGGTTCGCCGCGAATTCATGGATGAGCTTTCCACCCTTGCACGGGATATAAACCGCAGGATCACGGGCGGCAAGGAAGAGCTCTTCACCTTCTACAAGCCCAATGTGGCCTTTGATGAGGACGGACGGGGTGACGTTCGCACCGAGCTGAACAACGCGCTATCCCGCTCAAGAAGCGAGGATATCCGCAAGGGCTACACCACGCGCGGCCCGCATAGGGACGACGTTGGCATAATGCTCGACGGCAACGACGTGCGCGTGTACGGCTCGCAGGGGCAGCAGAGAACGGCTGCGCTGAGCATGAAGCTTTCTGAGCTTGCGCTTATGCGCTCCGAGAAGGGCGAAGCCCCCGTGCTGCTTCTCGACGACGTTTTGAGTGAGCTCGACCACGGCAGGCAGAGAGAGCTTCTCTCCTCCGCATTCGACTGCCAATGCTTCCTCACCGCAACGAGCGCGGACGGGCTGAGCGAGGTTCCGAATATGACCGTGTTTGAATGCGCGGCAGGAGGCCTTACGGAGCTTGACGATAAATAAAAATTCAACGATGATTCGTTTTTCCGATAAAAAGAAAGAGAAATAGAAAAGGATCCGAAAACCAAATGGAAGAGATCAAAAACACCGAAAACATTGAAAATCCCGAGATAACCGAGGCCGAAGCGGGCGCTAATTACGATGCTTCGCAGATACAGGTGCTCGAGGGTCTCGAGGCGGTTCGCCGCCGCCCCGGCATGTATATCGGCTCCACCGATTCGCGCGGTCTGCACCATCTCGTTTATGAGATAGTGGACAACGCGATCGACGAGGCTATGGCGGGCTTCTGCACGCATATCTACGTCACGGTTCACGCAGACAACTCAATAACCGTTGTTGATAACGGCCGCGGCATCCCCGTGGACATTCACCCCAAGATGGGCAAAAGCGCCCTTGAGGTCGCGCTTACCATACTCCATGCCGGCGGCAAATTCGGCGGCAGCGGCTATAAGGTTTCCGGCGGTCTGCACGGCGTGGGTCTTTCGGTTGTTAACGCGCTCTCTGTTTCACTCACGGCGGAGGTAAAAAGGGATGGCAAAATCTACCGTCAAACCTGCTGCCGCGGCGAGAAGACCAGCGAGGTTGAGGTCGTTGGCGAATGCGGACCCGATGAGCACGGCACCAGCATCCATTTCATGCCCGATGATACCATCTTCGACGAGGTGGATTATGAATACGACGTGGTGGTTAGAAGGCTTCGCGAGCTTGCGTTCCTAAACGGCGGCGTTACCATCGTAGTCACCGACGAGCGCGGCGCCGAGGAGGGCAAGGAATATTCCCGCCGCGACACCTTCCATTTCGAGGGCGGCATCATCGAGTACGTTCGCTACGTCAATAAAAATAAAGAGGTGCTGCACGAGGAGCCCATCTATATCTCCGCAAGCAAGGCGGACGATCCTTTGGAGACCGCCACGGTCGAGGTCGCGCTCCAGTATAACGACGGCTACAATGAAAACGTTTTCACATACGCAAACAATATCAACACCATCGAGGGCGGCAGCCATCTTGCGGGCTTCCGTTCGGCGATGACCCGCGTTGTGAACGACTACGCGAGGAAATTCAAAATACTAAAGGATAACGATGCAAACCTTACAGGCGAGGACATCCGCGAGGGTCTCTCCGCCATCATCAGCGTTAAGCTGACCGAGCCGCAGTTCGAGGGTCAGACCAAAACCAAGCTCGGCAACGCCTATATCCGCTCCATTGTTGACAGCGCGGTGGCGGACGGGCTAAACACCTACCTTGAGGAGCACCCCCAGCAGGCAAAGCTCATCCTCGATAAATGCCTTTCCGCAAGCCGTGCAAGAGAGGCGGCGCGCAAGGCAAGGGAGCTTACAAGGCGCAAATCGGTGCTCGATTCGGCGGCGCTGCCCGGCAAGCTTGCCGACTGCTCCGAGAAAGATCCCACCAAGTGCGAGCTGTTCATCGTTGAGGGCGACTCCGCAGGCGGCTCCGCAAAGGAGGGGCGCGACAGGCATTTCCAGGCGATACTGCCCCTGCGCGGCAAGATACTGAACGTGGAAAAAACGCGCCTTGACAAGGTGCTTGGCAACGCCGAGATCAAGTGTATGATAACCGCCTTCGGCGCGGGCATGGATGCGGATTTCGACGAAACCAAGCTCCGCTACCACAAGATAATCTGCATGACCGATGCGGACGTGGACGGCAGCCATATCAGGACCCTGCTTCTGACGTTCTTCTACCGCCACATGCGCCCGATGATCGAGAAGGGCTACGTGTACATCGCCCAGCCCCCGCTCTACCTCATCAAGAAGCAGAATTTCGAGAAATACGTCTATTCCGACGAGGAGCTGAACCGCACTTTGGACGAGATCGGCCGCGACCGCATCACGGTGCAGCGCTACAAAGGTCTTGGCGAAATGAACCCCGAGCAGCTTTGGGACACGACCATGGACCCCGAAAAGCGCATTATGCTTCAGGTTACAATGGATGATGCCGTGCTCGCGGATGAGACCTTCACCCTTTTGATGGGCGACCGCGTTGAGCCGAGAAGAGAGTTTATTGAGCAAAACAGCAAGCTCGTTGCCGATTTGGACGTTTGATCTTTCAGTGAACAGTTGAGGTTTTAAATGGACGAGAAAAAGAAAAACAACTATGAGATGCTCGGCACCAACGAGCTGCCGACCGATATAGAGGGCGGCAGGATACTGCCTATAAACCTCGTTGGCGAGATGAAGAAAAGCTTCATTTCATATGCCATGGCGGTCATTATAAGCCGCGCTCTGCCTGACGTGCGCGACGGCCTTAAGCCCGTTCATCGCCGCATACTCTACGCGATGGATGAACTCTCCATGCAGCCCGATAAGCCTTTTCGCAAATGCGCGCGTCTTGTTGGTGATGTTTTGGGTAAATATCATCCCCACGGCGATACGGCGGTTTACGATGCCACGGTGCGCCTTGCGCAGCCCTTCTCCACGCGCTATCCGCTGGTAGAGGGTCACGGAAATTTCGGCTCTATCGACGGCGACCCCGCAGCGGCTATGAGGTACACCGAGGCGAGAATGAGCAAGCTTACGCTCGAAATGCTCTCCGACCTTGATAAAAACACCGTTGATTTCTATCCAAACTTCGATGAAACGCTCATGCAGCCCGCCGTGCTCCCCGCAAGATACCCGAACCTGCTTGTAAACGGCTCCGGCGGCATCGCGGTCGGCATGGCAACCAATATTCCGCCGCATAACCTCGGCGAAACCATCGACGCTTTCGTGGCGATGATCGACAATCCCGATATCACCATCGACGAGCTGATGAACTATATCCCCGGCCCCGATTTCCCGACCGGCGGCGTTATCATGGGCGACGTTGGCATCCGCCACGCCTATTTCACGGGAAGAGGCCGCATCCTCGTTCGCGCAAAGAGCGAGATCGAGCAGTATAAGGCCGACCGCTCGCGCATCATCATCACCGAGATCCCCTATCAGGTCAATAAGGCCAAGCTCGTTGAGAAGATCGCCGAGCTCGTGCATGAGAAAAAGGTCGAGGGCATCAGCGACCTTCGCGACGAGAGCTCCCGCGCGGGTATGCGCATAGTTATAGAGCTCAAGAAGGACGTGAACGCAAACGTTGTTCTGAACAACCTCTATAAGCATACCCAGCTTCAGGACACCTTCGGCGTTATCATGATCGCGCTTGTGGACGGCGAGCCCAAGGTTCTGAACCTGCGCGAAATGCTCTACTACTACCTCCAGCATCAGAAGGAGGTCGTAACCCGCCGCACCCAGTACGATCTGGACAAGGCGAGAGAGCGCATCCACATTTTAGAAGGTCTCATAATCGCGCTTGATAATATCGACGAGGTGATCGCGATAATCAAATCCAGCGCAAACGGTCCCGAAGCGAAGGAGCGCTTGATGGCGCGCTTCGGCTTCTCCGAGAAGCAGGCGCAGGCGATCCTCGATATGCGTTTGCAGCGCCTCACCGGACTTGAGAGGGAAAAGCTCGAGGCCGAGTACAACGAGCTGAAAGTCACCATTGAATACCTTGAGGGCATCCTTGCGGACGAGGGCAAGCTGCTCGGCGTTATCCGCGAAGAGGTGCTCGATATCCGCCGCAGGTTTGCTGATGCGAGGCGCACCGAGATCACGCAGGTCATCGAGGATATCGATATGGACGATATCATTCAAGAGGAGGATATGGTCGTTACCTGCACGCATCACGGCTATATCAAGCGCATCGCCGAAGCCACCTACCGCACCCAGAGGCGCGGCGGCGTGGGCGTGAGCGCCGGCGCAACGAGGGATGAGGACTTCCTTGAGGATATCTTCGTTACCTCCACGCATTCCTACATAATGTTCTTCACCAACAAGGGCAGGGCGTTCCGCATCAAGTGCTACTCCATACCCGAGGCGGGAAGAACGGCGAAGGGAACGCCGATAGTCAACCTCTTGCAGCTTCAGACGGGCGAGCACGTTACCGCCGCGTTCCCGATCGGCAAGGAGACGGACGAGGGCTATCTCGTTCTCTGCACGCGCAACGGCATCATTAAAAAGACTCCGCTTTCCGATTTCGCCAATATCCGCAAGGGCGGCATAATCGCGCAGGGTCTCAAGGAGGGCGACGAGCTTATCAGCGTTGAGCGCTCCACCGGCGAGGACGAATTCATCATCGGCACCCGCGAGGGCAAGTCGATCCGCTTCAGCGAATCGGATGTTCGCGCGATGGGCAGAGCCGCAGCGGGCGTTCGCGCGATCAAGCTGCTTGAGGGCGATGCGGTCGTGGATATGAGCAAGGTCAAGAGCGGTCAGTATGTTGTTGCCATCACCGAAAACGGCATGGGCAAGCGCACCGATGAGGAAGCCTACCGCAGCCAGGGCCGCGCGGGCAAGGGCATAATCGCGATGAATATCACCGAAAAAACAGGCAAGCTCGTTTGCCTCAAGGTGGCGGACGGCAACGAGGATCTTATGCTTATCCGCGACGACGGCATAGTTATAAGAACCCCCCTCTCCACCCTCTCGGTAATCTCGAGAAACACGCAGGGCGTGCGCCTTATGAGGATAGACGGCGACCACCGCGTTGCAAGCGTTGCGCTTGCGCCGCATAATGATGACGAGCCGAGCGAGAATGCGGAGAACGCTGAACTTGCCGAGAATACGGAAGCCCCCGAAAATGCGGAGATTTCTGAAAATGAGAGAGGCGTGACCGCAGAAACCACTGAAAGCCCCGAAGACGAAAATGTCGAAGCGCAGGATCAGGGCGTGGAGGAATAAAAGACTAGAAGAATAGTATCGGACGAATCTTAATACTCATTCGTTCGATACTATTTGCATATAAACGTAGTTTTTTGCCCCATATTATTTTTGGAAGCAATTTTAGAATAAACGCCAGCGTACGGATGCTCAGCTTTAGAAAAGAAAACACGCAAACTAATATATTTGACCGTATATTGCATTAATGCTATAATTATGCCGATAAATATCAAAAAATAACATGGAGGAAATGAGAATGAAGCTGTCCAAAGACCGATTAAAGAAACTGTCTGAAAACCCCACATTTGCCAATGTGATGCAGGTTCTTTTTCAGCCTTTTGTAACAATTATAATGTCTTTGCTAACAGTTATTTTTGGAATAGATGCTATTATCACACATACAACACAAAAAAACATCGTTTCGTTCGACAGCATTTCATCAAAGATAGATAGTGCTTTTGTTGCGCCTAAGTATGTTGACAAAGCAATACTTGGCCTTGAAAACCCCTATGAGCAACTTGATATGATTGCTACCGCTATGTACAACAATGAGAAGGTAAACCAAGATGCAACTTTGAAACTTTATGATTTATTAAGAGATAGTGGTGCAATTGATGCTGATTCAAATAGCGTTACTCAAGAGCAATTGTTATCGCTTCTGTCTGATTATTTTGAAAAACTGACTAAAAGTATTAGATCAATCGAGTCAGAACGTGACAGCTATAAGAAACAGTATGAGGATTCTGATATCGAAAATAGCAAGACTATTGACGCACTTAACAATGAGATACAAGGCTATAAGGATGAAATTGCTGAATATAAAGATAGGATTTGGGCAGAATTGAGTACTCCGGCTGCCACAGTTTCAGGCGAAGAAATTGATACCACTCTTCGCGATTATATGGCTGTGATTCAATCTCACAACTATTATTCTGAGGACTTCTTGAATCAGGTTTTACCTAAGTCTTTCGTTTTTGAAGACAATACCATTTTTTACGACAAACCCGCTCCTGAAAAAGTTAAGGTGACTTCAAGGATTATTTATGATGCTGAACGTATCACGACATTTGACGGCGGAGATCATTTTTCCATGGGGCTAAATGATTATCATTATGGGGTGACTTCTAATGATACATCCTATAATCGACGGTTTAAAATTGCGTGTAATCGTGAGTACTCGAAGATTACTTTTACCTTAGGACATATAGATAATACAGATATGAGTGACGGCAGGCTTGTGATATATTATTATGACAATCACAACGAGCTTAAAGAGTGCAAAACCATTGATTTGCATGGAGATATGCCAATACTCTCATACGAAGTGCCTATATATAACACAACGACTGTAATCTTTGAAATTGTTTCAAGGTGGGGACAATATGGAATTGCTGATATATACCTTGTAAAATAATTACTTCTTTGTTTGCAAAGAAAGCAATGAGGTGATGCATTGAGCAAAGAGAGCTTGCTTTTTGAACTTGGCAGCCGCATATATGAGCGGCGCAAGGAGCTGAATATGACGCAGAAAGAGCTTGCCGAGGCGGTGGAGCTCAGCATCCAATCGATCTCGAGCATAGAGCTTGGAAAGAAGGCGGTGCGCCCCGAAAACCTCGTCAATATCTGCCGCGCGCTCGATGTTTCCGCTGATTATCTGCTCTTTGGCGAGCGCAGCGAAAAGCAGCTTGAGCCTGTCGCCGAAATGCTTTCGCGGCTTGGAAGCGATGACCTTGAGCTTCTCAAAACTATCATCAAAAGAATGAGCAAATAATAAAAAACGGCTTTTGAGGCTATTTATCCTTATGCGGATGCGCCCAGTTGCCGTTTTTTTCTTTTATCCTGTTATGCGAAGCGCAGCACACCGCAGCGCTGTGTGGAACGAAGGTATAGCGCTAAAGTATTTTTCCATCAGAAATAGTTATAACCCGTTGACAACATTGAGCAACATTGCTATCGTGTGTTACAACAAGTATAGTTTTTCCTGTACTATGTAATTTCGCAAGCACATCCATAATTTCGGATGAAGTTACGGAGTCCAATGCGCCTGTAGGCTCATCGGCTAAAATAATATCCGGATTGCAGATAATAGCACGGGCTATAGCCACTCGTTGACGTTGTCCTCCCGATAAATTTACTGCACGTTCCTTTTCTTTATTCTCTATTCCAAGCATTTTCAGAACTTCATGTATCCGAGCATCCTTCTCATCACGTGAACGCCGCAGTTTGGAATATGTAAACGGCAATTCAACGTTTTGCTTAACAGTATACTGATCCACCAAAGCGAAATCCTGCACAACAAAGCCAAAGGAAGCATTGCGAAGCTCAGCTTTGGACTTATCTTTCAAGGAACCAATGTCTTTTCCGTTTAGCAGATATGTCCCTGTTGTAGCATCATCCAGTAACCCAATGATATTCATTAGGGTTGTTTTTCCGGAGCCTGATGCTCCCATAACAGCAACCATTTCTCCGCGGTTGACGGTCATTGAGATTCCATTTAGTGCGGTTGTTTGAGTAGTACCCGTAAGATAGGTTTTTGTAACACTATCTAATCTGATTGCAATATCCATCAGATTCCCTCCTTTAACAATCGATTTATAGGCATGGCATATAGTTTGATAATCGGCGTAGTCATTATTGCTACAGAGATCATCACAGCGAAGATAGCAGTAACAAAGAGACTTGTGGACAGCCCGATGCTAATTGCAGTTGGAACCAATGCGATTAGCATGAGAATGAGCATTTGCATAAACAGCCGTTTGTAAATATCGATATAACGACCTCCGCACAGGATATGGATAGAATACTCTCTCATATTTTTCGAGATGATCATACTGAGGTTCGCACTCATGCCAATTGCTGCAAAAATAACAATAATTGTAGCAATGGAAAGTAGAAAAAGATTTCGCTCTTTCATATGCTCAACAAACCATTGTATTCGCTCCTGTGGCGTTGAAACTTTATAGTCGAACAGCCCGAGCTCTTTCGATTTCTGCTGAACGGAACGAACTTCATCGACGTTGTTAGTGAAAAAAACAGTAGAGGATATTGCCATATCCACATCCGAAAAACTCATTGATTCGATATTTCCATCCTGCATCGGCTTGATATAGGAATGATCAAGATTGATTTCGTTGCTCAAATTATGGATGTCGTAGAAGGAAGCTCCTCGCGGCAAAATGCCAATTACTTTGCAGTGAAGATCCATTCCCGTTCCCGCATCTCTTATTGGATACGTTTCCCCCAAAGAATAGGTTGTTCGCAACCCGTATCCAACTATAATCGGTATAGTACCATCTGTCCCTAAAACATAATCATTTTCTGTAAAATCACTACCTTGATTACAAGTCAAACCAAATACTTCAAAAAAAGATCTGTTCGCAGTGTACTGAAAAACAGGCATTCCGTTAAACTGATCCACAGGATAACTGTATTGTGAATAAGTTTTTTCTATGTTGCGTTCTTTAATGAAACTGAGTAACTCACGGAGTTTCGGCTCGTTTTCATCACTTGCTTCAAATATTTCGTGAAAGCGATCATCGGATGTACTATCTGAAAGAATATACGCCTGTGCGTTGCGAATAGCTGCAACGGCACGGTATCCTTTCATTGTAGAGATAATAGAATTAGCTGATAGGCCAACCAATAGGAATACAACTATCATTTGAATCAGGAAAAACAAATTTACACGCTTGTTGCGTACGAAATCGGAAAAAACATATTTTAACTGTTTCATGACCAAAATCTCCTTTGTTCTGCAACGGTTTTTTTCCTCGCCGAAACAAGCATAAGCGAGACAGAAATAGTTCCCGCAATCATAGTCATAAGATAGGATAACATAATAGTTACTATCGAAAAGTCGACACCTATCGCCTGTACAAGCGCTATTTGAGCCAAAGCAATAGAGGCAACCAATCCGATAATATAACTGAATGTGACCAGCATAAAATAATCTTTGGATAACAACCGGAATAAATCATTTACAGTTGCGCCACATATTCTCCGAGCAGATAGCTCTTGTCTTCTTTTATCCAACCAATTGAATGATATATTGATCGAGTTTAATAATATCATAGCCACAACAAGTATAAACGGCAATACTGCCATTTGCTGGCTGGATATGGCAGTGCGAAGCCTACCGCTAAATGTCAACTCATCGGCAGAATAAATGAGCTGAATTTGAAAATCTTTGACTATTTCATCGAATAAGTCAACCGTTTCTGCACCGGCATCCACAGCATACTGTCCCTTAATTAGTGATGATGATTTTAGTGTATTTAAATTGTAATACACATATGCATCTGGATTGATACGATTACGTGAACGAGAGAACACGCCGATTACTTCGTATGGTTCATCCTGCACAGATATATAGCGAATGCCATCTCGTTCTGCACACATTGAAAGCTGTTCCTCTGAAACAAGAGCAACATTTCTCATGGTAACAAAGTCTTCTTTGGAGAAAGAGCGACCTTCTTTAAGGGAAACATCAAATTCTCCTTTGTTCTGATAAACTCCGCATTCAATAGAGCCGTCATAACGCAGAAGTTTGGCCTTTGCACTGATATTATCTACTTTTGCAAACAACGATGTGAGGTCTAAACCTTCGTTCTCATCCACTTCGTTGAACTGCAATATGGTAAACAGCCGATAGTTATCAGATAGTCCATCTTGAAACCTGCCAGCCATTTCAAAGGCATAAACAATAGTCGAAAAGATAATTGTCACACACAATGCAGTGAAAAAATTAATCACAACGACCGGCAAAGATTTTGATAAGAGATGCTTCATTGATCGCTCTCCCTCCAAAGATTAATGATTCAAGGCTTAATTAAAAGGGGAAATACCACCTGTGAAACTCTGTTTTGGGGCCGAACCAGTTAAAAATATCATCGTACGCCGTAACAGATATTGAGTAGATATTATAATCACTCGTTGAATCAGCGAGAGCAGTGTATTTGCGTCCGCCGATTATTGAATTGTCATCAATCCTGTAGTCAATAGCACCACGTTTGATGTATCTGCCAACATAGCGGTCTAGTCCATATCCCGGATTTTGCGGAATCCTATATGAACCCTGAACTTGGCAGTATCCATAGTATTTAAACAAACCCGGATGCTCGCTTTTCGCATAGGTTTGAGTCGATTCAGCAAGCACAGCAGTTGCCATGCTTAATATGGCTATTATTGCAAGCAGTAGGCTTGCAATGCTCCTTTTTGTCTTCATATTGATCTACCTCCTAAAAGTTGGTGTAACCATAATTGGTATACTCAACAGCATACCATGTGTTGACTATAGAGGCAACAGGGGTATAGTAGATATTCGTGTCAGATTTGCTCTTAGCCGCAGCTGAATACATGCGTCCTGTGGAATAGGCATCCCATAAACCTATACCCAAAATACTGCCGGAGTTCCTGTGCGCACTTACATAGGCTTGTTTAATGTGCTTCCCATAATCACAGAACGGATCATCGGTTGTTCCTCGGTGTGCCGGTATGAACTGATACTGACATTTGTAATAGTCGCCTTCTAACCAAGATGAAAATCTATTGGCATACGTAACAGAAGCTGCATATGCTGGTATGCATACCACTGTCAGTATAAACATCGCCGCAGCAAAGGCGGCTGTAATTCTTTTTAGCATTCCTTTTTCCTTTCTGCCAGGAAGAATTCTGGCGCAAACCTTCATAACAAACATTCGATCAAACAGTCGTATATTGCGCTGTTCTTTTCTTTGATGGTTCACGATATATAAACAATCATAAGCAATCCCTCCCCGACAGCAAAGTATCTTCAAAAACAGCCTGCAAAAAGCAAGTGCACAACCATAAGGACTTAAATAGCTATAGAGGAACACGACCAAAGGAGTTACATCAAATGAGTGAGAACTCATCGTTTTGATGATAACTACAACAACGGATTCGTGTTTGCTTTCTGCACAGCATTCCCCTAAACCGCTTGAGCTTAGCAAACTGTGCGCAGAAACACTTAATGAGCTATGCCTTTTGCTCAATTCTATGTTGATTTGTTCATTGTAACATGCGATAGATGCAATGACCATGCCGTTATCGGAAAATTTATACTTTCCGATAACGGCATGGTCATTATGCAGTGCGTATGTTATGCTCTTTACATAGTCATTTTGCGACTTGCAAAAACGACTGAATATTGTCAATAAAAAGGAGTAAGCCAATGAAAAAGTTATTAGCGATTCTTTTGTCCCTTATCCTTTTGTCTTTCTGCCTCAGCGCAACATGTTTTGCTGAGGACTACAACGAGAATGCACCATTATGTGATTACCCCAATGTCGTAGTTCAGCAATAAATTAAACTGTGTGAAGTTTTGAAAGTAAAACTGCTTGTAGTGTTCCACCGCTTGTTCATCACCCATTGAAACTGCCGCAAAGATCGCTTTTCTTGCGGCAGTTTCTGCTTGCTCCATATCGCCGGGCAGCATACGCTTGGAAAGAGCCCATGCGCGATTATAGTGAAGTTGCGATAAACAGCCGCAGCGTCCGGATTCGCATGCGATTTTGATTCCCAAATCACAAATCTCTATGCATTCATCATACTTCCCTGAAAGACCATAGTTTTTAGAGAGATTGTATAATACCATCGTTTGTGTTTTGAGGCACTCTTCTCGATTGACAATCCCGCTTTCATGGTGGTTCTTTATATGGGATAGAATGCTTATCGCCTTATTGAAATCCCTCATTTCCTGATAACAAATGGCTATGTTGTTTAAGGCTATAATCTCCTCGTAAGAAAGCAAATTCGGAATAAATCCATCGTTATATCTTGGGCAGGTAAAACTAATAGCTTCACTCAGCCTATATAAGCGCTCATCCAAACTAAAGGAGTCTTTGTTCAATAGCGTGTGGTAAAGCGATACGAATTGCTTTTCAAACCGCAAGCTCATATCTGCTTTGCTTGAATAGTCATTCAGCAATTCCATTGCCTCTTTATACTGCATCTGCGCAATCAAATCTCTGATTTTAAACTTCAGTTCATGCAGGTACAGCGTATTCTTATCAACATGGGTATAAAAAACAATGTCGGAAACACCTAAGCGCTGAATCAGCCTCTCGAAATGGTCTTTGCTTGGAACTCTTTCTCCGTTTTCTATTCGAGAAAGAGTTGTAACAGCGCAAATACCGTCAGCAAGATCCTCCTGTGTGATTCCCAATTCCAACCTTCGTTCTTTTATGAGATAACCAATTTTGTAAACCGGCATAGACAAATTCCCTCCTGTTGTTATCTGATGCACGGTGAAAAACTCACCGCATCAAAACAGCGGATGTTTCTATGCCATTATAAAGGTTTTAAGATTGTTTTTTCAAGGCTTTAACTCAGCGCGCAATCAATATATTTTCCAAATCGTCTTCCTTCCTGCCGAATGACCGCAGGCAGCGGGCTTGACATAGATGGGGCAGCACAGGCCGAGATGGAGGAGCATCGGGGCTTATCTGTTTTGGTCAATCGTTCTCAAGACTGCCCAAACACCAACAATTGTGCAGTTTTTATTCATAAAATTATACATCTTTCCAGCCAAAACCACCATGCCGCTATCGGGAAGTGCGCATTTTCCGATTACGGCATGATCAAATATTTGCTATGTTTCATCATATCACGGCAAATAATTCACTTGGTTTGATATGATATTTCAGTTTGGTTTCATGAAGGTTCCGCCGTGAAAAGTTCAACTCAAGCCTGCGCTCATTATGCGGCTTAATCGCAGCGAATACTTTTTGAAGCATGGAATTGAGAGAGAGTCAGGCAAGGATCTGACCGTTTTAGCGAGGAGGCCAAATCCTTGCCGGGTGGAACTCGTTTAGTCATGGAGCATACCGACTATTACCATGCACCGTTTGCCGATGCCCTCCATGATTCCCGCATTTAGGTCTCAGCGGTATGAATAGCGAGGAAAAAAGCATACCGCTGAGAAGCCTTACTTATTTCACAACTGCACAAGCATAGAAATACTTCTTAAAGGTTGAAGCTTTCATTGCAAAGATACCGTTTCTATTTAACGGAACGTTTGCATAGTATGAGGTCTGGTAGGGTTGCCATGTTCCGCTGAGCGTATCTATTGTTGCTCCATAGGTTCCCCACGGATTTCGCAGAACGACATAGGTTGTTCCATTTGCATATTCCCAACCGAGAATAGAGTAAGCATGCCTAGCTACGACACCGGTCGTTGAATCATACTTGCAACCTGCCGGTGCAACGGAATATGTCCATGCTACCATAGGATTGAATGCAAATTTGGAGCGACAGTTGCTTCTTACAAACTTTACAATCTCATCAGTAGTTTTTTGGCTGTTGTAATTGTAGCTGATAGTTCCGCCAACAAGCGCTCGACAGGCAACTGCGGGATCTCCTCCTGTTCCGATTATCGTATAATTGGGGCGGTCATTTTCGGCTGCTGTCCTCCACTTTGCGTAAGCTTTTTCCATAACGGCCGGCCAAATCTCACGAGCATCCAACGATCTTGCATATTTCCAGTCCAAAGTTCCGGAAATCACCGGAACATGCTCCGTAACCTCCACATAAGTCAGTTTGTTGTTCGCATCGTAAAAGCCTATTCTATGTATCGGATTTTCCTCATTATCATACGAGGATGGACGCAAAATATTAGCGATAGCATATGGTCTTGACCATGCAACAGACGAGAGTGCCGCAACGAAATAGCAATCGCCCAAACCGCCCTGAATCGGATCCGAAACCTCAGGAACGTCTTCAAAGTAGTCACCCTTGTCTGCCCAAACCATTCCACTGGGATACCACGGCTGAGGCGAGGCGACATTATCAGCTTTACCGCCATCTGGAACGAGCGCAACAGAAATTCGTTGCTTTGCCGACTCGATGTTCAAGCCCTTAATGCGGAGCTCTTTTTCAAACTTCAACTGGGGTTTTTTAGCTAAGAACCGCTCAATTCGTTCAGTTGCCGCCTTCGGTGTCAGTTCCGTTGCTTTCCCATCCTCCTGCAATTCAACTTGCGGAACCAAGATCGGTAAACGCGCATCAAAGATCTCATCGATCGGAACGTTCAGGATCTGAGAAAGGGTTTCTTCGGGTTTCTCCAGCGAATCCCAGTTTATGCTTTTGCCCGCTACAGTTTCAGCCAAGGCAAAAGGGTTTATTGCATATGCATTGTTTTCAACTTTTTTGTTGTCCATTATGTATGTCAATCTCCTTCTTGTATATTTTCGTTTGTCGATGGTCGATGATAGATTTTTTCTTGGACACCACCTCCTTTTCGACATATTATATCAGTTGCTAAGTCGAAAGTTAATGCCGCTATCGGAAAATTTGCATTTTCCAATAGCGGCATGTTCGGATGCTTGCTATGCTTCATCATATCACGGCAAATTATTAACTTGCCGCGATACGCATTGAGGGTTTCGTAAAAGCTGCCGCCGCGAATGAGGCGCGGCAAAAAAGCAACCTACGCGCCGTAGAGTTGCCTCATGCTCACAACCCTGCCGCCCCCGCCGAATCGTGCGCTTGGTAATATCGGGACTGCTGCAAAAAGCCGCTCAGACCGAGCATATAGCACGGCTTGAGCGGCTTTTGAAGATTCATCTGTTTGCATTCGGCTTCGCCCTTCAAAGGCAGGCGTATTCAAGAGCAAATACGGAGCTTATCGAGCGAAAGCGCGATGGTCGGCGGGGTATTTCTGCGCCCTTCGGCTTCGTCAGTTGAAGAGATTTGCGCCGATGTTGTTTGCGATCACGTAGTAGCTCTCCGTATAATGCGCATGCTCAATGCCGCTTATAGCGGAGCGTATTATTGCGGCCTTGGCGGCCTCATATCTGCCTGCCATATCAAGCTCGACCGCAAATCGGTAATTGCTGATTTCTCCGCCCATCTTGGCTGCAAGCACCTGCATGAAGTATGCGGGAGTCTGGCAGACCTCGAAATCCCATCCAAAGATGAACCAACCGTCATAGCGGGTGATGCGGCAGAAGGGCAGCGCGTTCACGGGTATCTTTGCGATCGCCGTTTCGCGGCTGTTGCGACTCATTCCGCGGTTTCGGATGGTGATATTGTTGCTCGATCCGTCGCCATGGCAGGAGCAGGTGTAGCGATGACACTCAACGTTGGGGTCGCCGTGAACAACGTTTGTGAGCTCGTAAACGGTGTTGTCCATACCGATGGTATCGGGGTTGTAATCCCAGATATGCGTGAGCTGCTCCCATTCGTGCTCGTAGTTCGCGGCAAGGCTCAGCTTGGCGGTGCGGCCGTATCTGGTGTAGCCCCATCCCTCCATGGGCAGGTAGCACACGAGGTCGTCGGTATTGACAAGATTGAAGATGCTGCGGTAGCTGAGCGCCTCGCTGTTTGAGATGCGGGCGGTGTTAGGTGCGGCAAAGGTGTACGTGAAGGCACGCTTGCCCTCGCGCTCAAGCTTTGCACCGATAAGATTGGCTATGCCGGCGCCGCGCGAATGACCGGTGATCCAATAGGTGAGGGTGGAGCGATCCAGTCCATGGTGATCGATATAGCTGTTCACGATGGACATAAGCCTGTTCGCCGTAACGTCGAAGCCCTTGTGGTGACGATAGTTTGTCCATTCGCTCGTTGAAGCGAAGGTCGATGCATCGCCAATGTCGAAATTGCTGGCCCATTCTGCAAGGGTGCCGTTGGTGCCGCGGATAACGAGCGCAAGCACGGTTCTCTGAGCGCCATCGAACTCAACCGTTCTGTAGCCGAAAGCTATCTCGGAGCCGTGATAATCGGCGGGTGCTATTGATGCCGATGCGCAGTTTTCGAATCCAAAGAAGCTCAGCATTCCGCGCACACCGACGTTGGAGCTTGCATCATGGTTAGCGGAATCATACAGGCTGATCTGGCTTTCGCCGCCATAAATGACGGAGGCAAGCAAGAGCGAAGCCTTGCTGAGCTGCGGATTGTAGTTCTGATTGTTTGCAAAGAACCAACGGTAATCCATGTTCATCGAAATGCTGCTCGTGGCGTGGGAAGTGCGCATTTCGCCTCGGAAAGCGTTGTCCTTCTTGAGATAATCGATATTATCGTTTCTGCCGTCAAAATCGGTGTCGGGCAGAACGGGATTTGAAACGTAGTTGTAAACGGTCACGCTCGAAGCATCGTTATACATTCCCTCGGGAATATCGTATGTGGAAAGCACCCAGTTGATATAGGGCGAAACGTCCGCAACGGTGCTTGAGCCGAGCTCGGCCTTATCGGAGATGCCGTCGCCATCGGTATCAAAGCCGTCGTTTGCAAGCGGACGAGCGAGCTTTATGAGCTGGTAATCGCTGAGCAGCACCCAGGTGCCGTCGTTGATTATGGTTTCGCCGCGAACGCCTTCCTCTTTGCCGCCCGCCTTATGAGCGCTTATCAATTTATATGCGGGGCTGCCGATCTGCTTGAGGAGCTGCTCGGCATCCATCACGAAATAGCAGCCTGCTTCGGTTATTGCGGCGGTTATAACGCTGCCGCTGACTTCGCTTTCGCAGGGCTCGATCCTGCCGTCCTCATAGCGGCAGATCATCAGCGGTGCAAAGCGCATGGCTGCCGCAGCGCAGTCGAAGGAGAGCTTGAAGCGGAAGCCCGTGCAGTCGGTTTCGATAACAACGGGCTTGCCGTATACCGCGGGATTGTTCTCGAGGCTGTACGGGCTTGCAGCGCACACGGAAACATGCTTTTCGATAACGCCGCTAACCTCACCCGAAAGCGCGGGAACAGCGGCATTCTCGCTGAACAGCTCGGGATCAAAGCCTTCGGCGGGCAAAGCCTGCATGATCTTCAGCTCGCCGTCGGCCGTTTTGCCGTTGGTTGCGCGGGAGGTGGGGTCGAGTCCGAGCGCGGCTTCCTCTCCGTCGAGAAGCCCGTCTGCATCGGTATCAAGCTTGATCGGATCCGAGCCGTATTTGCGGATCTCGTTGAAGTCGTCGAGTCCGTCGCCGTCCGTATCCGCATCAACAAGCGAAGTTCCGAAACGAACCTCGTCGATGTTGGCAAGTCCGTCGCCGTCCGTATCCTCATGGGAATCGAGGATGCCGTCGCCGTTCGTATCCGCAAGCACGGGATCGGTGTCGGTCACGAAAAGCTCGATATAGTCGTTCAGCCCGTCGCCGTCGGTATCGGCGGTCTCGGGGTCGGTTCCATAGTACTTTTCAAGATAATCCGCAACGCCATCACCGTCCGTATCGGTTGTTTCATCGGGATTCTCTTGCTGAGGGCGGTATGCTTCAATGCCGGTCTTCACGGGATCGATGCTTACAGGGGACATGGTGATTTCTGCGTTTACGTGGCGGCTGATAAGAACCGGAGCGAGAAGAGCCGCGCACAGCAGCAGAGCGAGCGCTTTGTTCGACTTTTTGCGCAGTCGCTTAATAAGAGCTGTTACAGTATTCATTTTGACCTCCATGTGTTATCTAAGCGCCCCCTGTGCTCTTGAACAGGGGTTAGCCTTGTTTTTGCCGCATAATAAATGTTTCATTCAGCTCATGAAACCGGCGAGGATATTATACAGCTTGGTATATTATACCGCATTTTTCAGCAAAACTCAATTGTAAATACGATTTTTAAAAATATATTTTTATGTGCGCATTTTTCAGTAGTCAAAGCTATGCCCGTTCACCGTCACGGTCGTTTTCGTTTTTTCACCGTTGAAGGGCTTGCGTATCTCGATAAGGTTTAAAACGGTGTAGCCCTTGGATCGCAAAAACGCGATCACGCCGTCGTTATTCGGGTGCACCCAGTTAAAGGCCGTGTCGTTGCCGAGGCTTTCGGAAAACGCCTCCGCTTTATCGAAGAGCAGCGATGCAACGCCTCTTCTTCTATATGCTTCGCGCACGAAAAGATGCTCCACCCATACCACGCCTTGATCCACGCGGCAGACGGCGTAGCCTATAAGCTCCTCCCCCTCCGCTGCGGCGAAAACCGGATAGCCCGCCTGCAAAAATTCAAGAAACTCCTCCCTGCCCGCTTCGATATCCGGCTCGCTCTTTTCGCCCCTATACGAGCGCAGAACGCAGCGAAACTCCGCAATAAGCTCCGCCATGCGCTCCTTCATGCTTTCGTCCGCATCGATCAGGCAAACGGGTCGATTCTTCATCTCTCTATCGAGCCTCAGCGAATAGATGCGCGAAGGCTTGCCCTCGATATCGATAAGCTCGGTTCTGTATTCAAAGCCGTATTTTTCATACAGCCCGATGTGGTTCGTGGAAAGAAACACCTCGTTCACTTCTCGCATGGCGGCAAGGCGCTTCACCTCGTCAAAGAGCAGTCCTATGCGGCGCTGCCCGCGATGAGCGGGAAAAGTGTACACAAAGCCCACCCACGGCGTAAGCTCCGTGGGCTGAATGTCGTCGTATTTGGCGAAGGTACAATAGCTTATAAGCTCGCTCCCCTCCGTTAGCATAAGCACCGTGGAACCCTCACCGAGGGTTTCGTAAAAGCTGCCGCCGCGAATGAGCCGCACCAAAAACGCGCCCGCGCTCCAATCGCTTTTCTCGATGAGTTCAAGCCAGTGCTCGCGGTTTTCCGATTTGAAAAGATCCTGTATTTTCATTTTTTCTCCAATTAAATTACAAAGTGTTTTAATCCACTCCCCGTTTTTTACCTATTTTCGCTTCCAAGACCCCGCTCACGCCGCCTTGCGCTTTTTTGATTTATTGCGGACGGCTCGAACGGCGAAGAACACCGCAGCGCCGATGAAGGCTCCGATCGTGTTCAGTATGAGGTCGTTTGCATCGCTCGTTCTCTCATAAAAAAGAAGCTGCGACACCTCGATGAAAAGCGAGAGTGCGAAGCCCGCAGCGGTCGCCTTTAAAGCCGAATTCAGCTTTTTGAACGTAAGCGGCCAAGCTATGCCAACGGGGATGAATATTGCGATATTGCCGATAAGGTTTATCAACCAGCCGCCGTATTTTTCAAACAGCCGCGCGAACGGAACGGGCTGTATCCCGCCGGGCATCCTCGATGCATCGAAGCGCAGATACCCAATGCGCCCGTTTTCAAGCGCCTTGGGAAAATACACGATGCGGGCTATCACAATAAGGCAGATATAGACCGGTATCAGACTCAGCTCGCGCTTCCAATCTATGCGCCGATTCTTCAGAGCGATGAAGCCGCGCACAACGAGCCATGCGGCGCTTATGAATATCAGCATTTGAAAATAGGATATCTCGATCATTAGATTTTATTTCGCTTCAAAAACGTATTTGCAGCCCGCCTCGGTCGGGTTTTCATAATAATCGGGCTCGGTTTTATTTAGCTTATAGCCGCATTTTTCAAAGAGCCTGCGCATTGCGGAATTCGATTCCCGCGTTTCGCCGCATATCCTCGAAAGTCCCGACCTTTCCATCTCTTTTTCGGCATTCTCTATCAGCCTGCCCGCAATCCCGCCTCCGCGGTAATCCGGATGCACGGCAAGATTCATTATCTTGATATAATCGCTCTCGCCCGCCCAATTATAGATGAAAAGATCGCCCACGATGCGGTTTCCATCCGTCATGGCGTAGTAAACGGCTCTTTCGTCGCCAAGAAGCTCCTCCCAGTCGCTCCGTTTCCAAAAATCCGTTGGAAAGCAAAGCTTGTCGAACTCGATTATCGCTTCTATCTCATTTATTCCAATTATTCGTTGTTTAAGCATCTTTCCCCCAAGCTTTTCGGCTCGATCTTGCATCCGTTTGACCCTGCCGTAATATATATGATTTTATCATAAATGCAATCGATAGTCAATACCGAGGCGATCGGCAGTTTTTTACGTTTTATTGCAGTTTTGCGTAAAAGTTTAAAATATTGCTGTTGACATTCGGCTCTATTTAGTTTAATATTTATATTGACGGTGTATGCGGTTTCCTCGATACGGCCGCCTATCATCACACAAGCTGACTGCATCGGAGGTGCACTATGTCCGATTTCATCATCACCTGCGGCTCGCCCGCGGATCTTAAAAAAGAACATTTCGAGCGTATCGGCGTTGAATACATTTGCTTCCATTATATGATCGGCGGCAAGAGCTATCCCGACGATCTCGGGGAAAGCATGCCGCTCGCTAAATTCTATAAAATGATGGAGGACGGCGCGGACACCTCCACCTCTCAGGTCAATATCGATGGCTTTATTGAGTTTTTCTCAAAATTCCTCAGCAATGGCAAGGACGTTATTCATCTCGAGCTTTCAAGCGGGCTTTCGGGCTCCTACGGCTCCTCCTGCGCCGCCGCCGAAGCGCTGCGCAAAAAGTATCCCGAAAGGAAGATCTACGTTGTGGATTCGCTCGGTGCTTCCTCGGGCTACGGGCTTTTCGTGCATACGCTTGCCAAGCTGCGTGACGATGGCAAAAGCATAGATGAGGTTTACGAATGGGCGCAGGCAAACCGCCTTAAAATGCACCATTGGTTTTTCTCGACCGATCTTAAATATTATGTTCGCGGCGGCAGGGTGTCCAAAACAGCCGGCTTCGTTGGCAATCTTTTGAGCATCTGCCCGATGCTGAATATGGACTACATGGGCAGGCTCATCCCCCGCTCCAAGATTCGCACAAAGAAGCGCGCAATACTCGATATAGTTGACCGCATGGAGAAGCACGCTCAGGGCGGGCTCGATTACTCCGGCGAATGCTTCATCAGCCACTCGGCCTGCTATGAGGATGCGCTCGAGGTGAAAAGACTCGTTGAGGAGCGCTTTAAAAAGCTGGACGGCGAGGTGCTTATAAACGATATCGGCACAACCATCGGCGCGCACAGCGGTCCGGGCACCGTGGCGCTCTTTTTCTGGGGCGACGAGAGAGTGGACTGAGATTTATTTAGTGAATAATGAATATTGAATAGTGAATAGTTGAGGTGGGAATTCCTGCGGAATTTCATCCGAAATATAAACTGACAAATCAATCAAAAAGAGAGGGAATATGAGCTTAAAGACCTGCAAAATTCTTCAAACCATCGCCGTGTGCCTTTTCGCGCTCGCGTTTTTGATCGTGCTTTTGAGCATTCCGATGAAAAACATGTTTATCAATCTCGCGTATCCTAACTATAATATCTTGCTTTCCGGCAATAGTCCGGATTCTTTTCTCATAAGCGTTTTCCCAACCATAAACTTCACCGCGGCGCTTGTGTATCTCGGCATTTCGCTCGTTCACTTCTACGTGCTTAAAAAGCCGGATAAGAAATACATCCTTATCTCGGTAATCGTTTGCAGCATTGCGTTTTTCATCTACAAGGTGCTTTCTCCCTCGCTGAACAACTACTTCACCGAGCGTGCCTTTGCACGCGGCGAGGCCGATGGAAACGCATACTACAACGTTTACGGAATGCTTGAAAACTCGCTTTACGGAATCACCACCTTCCTCACCGTTCCCGCAAGCATCCTTATGTTTCTCTCCTTCGGCGGCAGTATAGGCAAGGGCGCGGAGGAAAAGGTTGAGTCGGCAGTCGTGCTGCCCGAAGCGCAGAATAAACCCGAAGCCGCGGAAGCCTCAAAGCCCGAGGAACCTAAGTCGGCAGCCAAAAAGCGCATCGAGCTTCCGGGGCTTGAGGAACCCGCCATCGATCCCGAGGCCTATCAAAAAGCATTCCAAAGGCCAAGCGCCGATGCGCCGCAGGAGGCAAGTGAAGCGGACAGGCCCGCAAGCGATGAGCCCGATGCCTACAACAAGGCATTCCAAAGACCGAAGAACAATTAAAAACTGCCAAATATGACAAAACAGCTTGAGCCCTCGCCCAAGCTGTTTTGTTGTGTTTTTTGCTTTTTCAGCTATATTTTTTAAAAAATGCCACAGGAATTTCAACCGCAACCATTCACTCTTCAATATTCATTAACTCTGCAAAAGCTCCTTCACCCTCACAGCCGAGGCGATATTCAATTCGCACTTGGTTTCCATCCTATGATCCATGCAGGCGCTTCGCACGGTTTCGCGCGGCATATACGCGCCGTCCGCCTCAAGCAGCATCATCACGGCGCGGATGAATTCCTCCATCTCCATATCGGGAAGCTCGACCGTTATCTCAAAAAAGCTCTGCATCACGGGCACGGCGCTCGCAGCCGTCGTGAGCACATTCATCGGAAGCATCGGCTCGCATAAGCCGTTCAGCGAATTCGGATTCAGATCGTCCATAAAAAGCATGAATTTCATGGGCTGATTTCGCAGCTTTTCGAGCAGCGCAAGTATCTCCGAGCTTTTGATGTAGTTCGGCACGAACACCGTGTGCAGGCTCGGCAGCTCATCCATAAGTTCGAGCATCAGCGTGGTTTTGCCGCTGCCCTGCCTGCCGCAAAGAAGCATGGGCTTTGCGCTCTCGCCCTCAAGAAACGCGCTTGCGTTTGAGCGAAGCGCATCGAGCTCCGCTTCCGCAAAGCCAACGAAGCTCCCCGCGCGAAGCTCGGGCAGGGGTTTGAGCTCCCCATCGAAATAAAAATGCCTGTATTTAAGGAAATCTCCGCTGCCGTTTCGGCTGAAAAAGCGCCAAAGCTCCTCGGTCAGCTCGCCCCAGCTTTCCTCATCGAGAAATCTTTGATACAGCCCTTCAAGCTCGTTGTCCGCGCAGTAGGCATCCCGAAGCTCGAATTCGCCGTAGTACCAGCAGCTCTCGGGCGGCGCAAGCCTTGCACGCTGCGCCTGGTTGGGTTCGCGCCCAATGGATGAGCCGCCCCCGCCCGACCAAGCCGCTTGAGCTAATTTCGATGCGCTGTCCGGCGAAGGGTTCGCCGCCGCTGCCTCTGCGATAAGCTTATACATAGTGCCTTCGTCAAGCTCGGATATGACCTTCAGCGCGTTAAGATCGCGCCGCATCGCGAGCATCAGCGCCTCGTCGCGCCTGCCGGAAGCGGCGGCCTTTGAAAAGGCGTTCTCTGTTATGAGGACGGTATGCAGAAGAAAATCGAGCATAATGTCGCCGGTGACGCGCCTTGCGCCGCAGCAAAGCAGGATCCTTGTGATCTCGTCGGCCTGAGGGCGCGCCCATACCGGTTGGGCATCCTTTAATAAGTCCGCAAATTGAAATAATGTTTGATACCATAAATCAAAGTAAGTCGGTTGTATTGTCAACGGCTTTCGCACGACTGTCAGCGAGTTGATCGCTGAAATAAGCCTGTCCGCCGCCATCTCGACCCTTTCAAGCCTGCTGCTCATATTTCCTCCATCCGCGCCGATGCCGCTGCTTTTTATCGGCGCATATTCTTCTAAAATAGTATATCACAAAGTTGCGCCTCGGGCAATACAAGCTCAACCGTTTTTCTTCGGTTCTAAATTGCAACTTTAACTGTCCAACCCTCAAAAGCACAGTGGTCAGGCATCCGCCGGTTCTTGCCCGAGGGCAAGAACCGCCATTTTTGCGGACAGACCGTCGAGGATAGCTCTTGGATAATCGTTCATCCAGCGTTG
>JAFPWD010000011.1 GCA_017395105.1 Clostridia bacterium | reverse complement strand
GGAGCCGGTGTACTTCCAAGCAACGCCGGAGTTGGAGGGATAGAGGTACTGAGCGGAATCGAGGCCCATGTACTTGTTGTTGGCAACATTGCGGAAGGTGTAGCCGCTGGAGGAGTTACCGGAAGCAACCCAAGTGATAGCGTCGGCATTGGAGCTTACGCTTGCGCTGGAGCTGCTGACGGAGATGGCAACGGGGTTGAGGTAACGGCCGCCGGAAACGGTGCTGTTGCCTACAGCGTAGCCGGTGCTGCCGGATACGGAATTCTCGGCAACGATGATGTATCTGCCGCCGTTTTCGATGGAGTAAACGCGCTCATAGCTGGTGCCGGGAGCTGCGGTGGGGGTGGTGCCGCCGGTAACGGTGATGGTGGCAGTGCGGTTGTAGGACTGGCCGGTAGTGTTGTCACGAACGGTTGCGGAAAGGGTGGTGGTGCCCGCGGAAACACCGCGTACATAGCCGCTGGTGTCTACGGTTGCGATAGAGGAGTTATAAGTGCTCCAGGTGGTGGTGTAGCTTGCGTTGCTGGGGGTAACGGTGAGGGTTGCCCTCTGGGTGGAACCGACCGCAACGTTTACGCTGTTAAGGGTAACGCTCTGAATAGCATTGCCGCCGCCACCGCCGCCGCCGAGGAGAGTCCAGTTACAGGTAACGTTCTGCCTGCCATCGGGGTTTGCGGGGAAAGCATCGGTGGCGCTCATAAGAATGGGCCATGCGGTGGGGTTGGTGTAAGGATCGCTTACGCCAACGGTGTTCTTCATGGTCTGAATAGCCTGAGCAACGGTCTTGCCCTGCTTCATTTCGCCCCAGAAGGAAGCCTCATAGAGGTAGTCGCCGCGGAAGGAAACGCTCTGGGAGTAGCCGTAAACAGCCGCCGCACCTGCACGGAGCAGAGCGGAACCGGTGGTGCCCTGGCCGCCGCGCTTCATGCCTTCGCAGATAGCCATCCAAACGAAGCAGTTGCCGAGATTGCCGTTGACGTGGTTTTCAATGTAACGGCCGTCGATGAATGCTTCGTCGCCGCTCCTGACCGCCCAACCGTTGTTGTAGTCGTTGGAGGTGATGCCGCTGTTGGTGGTGAGACAGAGATAGGAAGAGGTGCCCTGCTGAACGCCGTGGGAGTCGTAAATAACAACGCCCTTGTTGGTGTAGTTCTGAGCGATTGCGGGACCGGTCGCATTCGCGGTCTGGATAAGGGTGTAAGTGCCGCCGGTGGCGTTTGCGATGGACTGAGCTTCGGTCTTATACTGGTTGGTGAAGCTGCCGTCAATGCCATAGTAAGGTGCTACGAGAAGAACGTTGGGGGAGTTGGGAGCCTTGGTGTCCACGGGCTTGCCGTTGGAGTAATCCTCAACGATGATGCCCTCGGGCTGGGGAGCGGGATTCTCGATCCTGTTGATCTCATGCCTGAGGCGGTAGTTGTACGCATTGTACATGCCGTCAACGGTGAAGGAGAAGCCGTCCTTGCAGAAGTTGTCAAAGCTGTCTTTGTCAACCTCTTTGATGCCCAGCGCCGCTTCATAAACGGCGGAGATAATTTCCTGCTTTTTATCGCGGGAAGATGCTGAGAGAAGTGCTTTTTCTTCGGCTGCGTCGAGCTGTGCCCATACGCGGTCGAGCTTGCTCATCTGCTTTGCTTCATAGGTAACGGTGCGAACGCCTTCTGCAAGGGAGAGAACGGGGATCGCCGCGAATACCATGATGAGCACGAGAGCGGCTGCGAGGAGTTTGCGGATCTTCATAGTGTAGACCTCCATAAAATAATTTTTTTGCTCGGCATGTGCTTTTTGCTTGCTCGAATAATACAATCACGAACCGAAAAGTTGCTTCGAACTCACTTGGCGGCACTGCCTGCAACTGTAGAATATCATTTTAATATACCATTGTCAACGAATTTTAGGGCGTATTAATAATATATTTTTAGTTTCGTAATATTCAAAAGCGGCAAAAATTATATGCGTATTTTGCAACATGCTAAATGAAAGAGAAAAAGAAGAAAATGTATTATCGAAAATATCTTTAAACACTGAAATACTTTACAAAAAAGAAAAAAATAATCACAGAATCTTTCAAAATAGGAAAAATCGCGCAAATGGAAAGGGCGCCGTCGGCGCCCTTTAAGTCTTGTGCATGCTCCTTTCGGAGCGGGTTTCTTAGCCCTCGACCACCTTGTAGATGCAGATCATGGAAGAGGTCTTGGAGGTGGTGTACCTGCCGGTGCTGTAGGAGAGGAAGAAGTAACCGTCGGTGTCAACCTGATTGTCGAGACCGTAGGAAGAGGTGAACTTCCAAGCAACGGAGGTGTTGGAGGGATAGAGGTACTGAGCGGAGTCAAGGCCCATGTACTTGCCGTTTGCAACGTTCTTGAAGCTGTAGCCGCTGGTGGAGTTGCCGCTTGCAGTCCAAGTGATGGCGTTTGCGTTCACACCTGCGGGAATGTTCAGAGTGCCGTTGGAGTTAACGGTTACCTGAACGGGAGCAAGGTAACGGTTGTTGGAAACGGTGCTGTTGCCTACCGCATAGCCGGTGCTGCCGGAAACGGAGCTGTCGGCAACGAAAACGTACTTGTCGCCGCTGGTGATGGAGTAAACGCGCTCATAGCGTACGCCGCCGGGGTTGGGAGCTGCAGTGGGAGCAGCGGTGGGAGCAGCGGTGGGAGCTGCAGTGGGCTCGGAGAAGTAGCTGCCGTCGGAAACCTTGTAGATGCGGATAGCGCCCGAGGTCTTGGAGGTGGTGTACTTGCCGGAGCTGTACGCAAGGTAGTAGTAACCATCGGTATCCACCTGATTGTCCAGAGCGTTGGAGTTGGTGAGCTTCCAGGCAACGGAGGTGTTGGAGGGATAGAGGTACTGAGCGGAGTCGAGGCCCATGTACTTGTTGTTTGCAACGTTCCTGAAGGTCCAGCCGTTGGTGGAGCTGCCGGAAGCTACCCAGGTGATCGCATCAACATTGGAGCTTACGGTTGCGCTGTAGCTGGTAACGTTAACGGAAACAGCGTTGAGCAGACGGCTGCCGGAGTAAGCGGTGTTGCCTACCGCGTAGCCGGTGCTGCCGGAAACGGAGCCTTCTGCAACGAGGATGTACCTGCCGCCGTTCTCGATGGAGTAAACGCGCTCATAGGTGGTGCCGGGCGCGGAGGTGGGAGCAGCGGTGGGAGTTGCGGTGGGGGTGGGGTTGTAGTTCTGGGTGTACAGCGCGGTGATCACGGTGTTGGCGGTGATGTAGCTGTAGGACCTGTCCCAACCGGTGAAGGTGTAGCCGGGGCGGGAAGGAGCAGCGGGGGGAGTTGCGTATCCGCCGTAGGCGACCTGCTGAGTCTTAAGAACGGTGCCGTCCCAATCCTTGAAGGTTACGGTGTAGAGGTTGGGAGCCGCAGTGGGAGTTGCGGTGGGAGTTGCGGTGGGGGTGGGGTTAACGGTGCCGGAAGCTACCTTGTAGAGGCGGATAGCGCCGCTGTTCTTGGAGGTGGTGTACTTGCCGGAGCTGTAGGAGAGGTAGTAGTAACCGTCGGTATCGACCTGGTTGTCAAGAGCGCCGGAGCCGGTGTACTTCCAAGCAACGGAGGTGTTGGAGGGATAGAGGTACTGAGCGGAGTCAAGACCCATGTACTTGCTGTTGCCAACATTGCGGAAGGTGTAGCCGTTGGTGGAGTTGCCTTCTGCGGTCCAGGTGATGGCATCAACGCCGGAGCTTACAGTCGCGCTGGAGCTGCTGACGGAGATGGAAACGGGGTTGAGGTAACGGCCGCCGGAAACGGTGTTGCCGCCCACGGCATAGCCGGTGCTGCCGGAAACGGAGCCTTCTGCAACGAGGATGTACCTGCCGCCGTTCTCAATGGAGTAAACGCGCTCATAGCTGGTGCCGGGAGCCGCGGTGGGAGTGGGGGTGGGGGTGGGGTTGCTGCCGGTAACGGTGATGGTAGCGGTGCGGTTGTAGGAGAGACCGGTCGTGGTGTCGCGAACGGTAACGTAAAGGGTGGTGGTGCCTGCGGAAACGCCGCGTACGTTGCCGTTGGAGTCTACGGTCGCGATGGCGGAGTTGTAGGTGTCCCAAGTTACGGTGTAGTCGGCATTGTCGGGGGTAACGGTGAGGGTAGCCCTCTTGGTCTGGCCAACGTTTACGCTTACGCTGTTGAGGGTAACGCTCTGAACGGAGGGAGCCACGTTGCCGTCGTCGATGAGAGTCCAGGTGCAGTTAACGGCCTGGTTGGAATCGGGGTTTGCGGGGAAGGCATCAACATCGCTCATAACGATGGGGTATGCACGGCTGTTGCCAACGGGATCGGGAACCCCGTGGGTGTTCTTCATAACGCTGATAGCATCGCGAACGGTTGCGCCGTTCTTCATCTCGTTCCAGAAGGTCGCTTCATACCGGTAGTCGCCGGTGAAGGAAACGTTCTGGGAGTAGCCGTAAACAGCCGCCGCACCTGCACGGAGAAGTGCGTAGCCGGTGGTGCCCTGACCGCCGCGCTTCATGCCCTGGCAGATAGCCATCCAAACGAAGCAGTTGCCGAGATTGCCGTTGACGTGGTTTTCAATGTAACGGCCGTCGATCCAAGCTTCGCCGCCGCCGGCGTTGATCGCCCAACCGTTGTTGTAGTCGTTGGCGGTGATGCCGGAGTTGGTGGTGAGGCAGAGATAGGAAGAGGTGCCCTGCTGAACACCGTGGGAGTCATAGATAACAACGCCCTTGTCGGTGTAGTTCTGAGCGATGGCGGGGCCGGTAGCGTTCGCGGTCTGAATAAGGGTGTAGACACCGCCGGTGGTGTTTGCGATGGAGCGGGCTTCCCTCTGATACTGATCGGTGAACGCATTGTCAAGACCATAGTAAGGGGCTACAAGAAGAACGTTGGGGGAGTTGGGAGCCTTGGTGTCCACGGTCTTGCCATTGGAGTAATCCTCAACGATGATGCCCTCGGGCTGGGGAGCGGGATTCGCGATCCTGCCGATCTCATGCCTGAGGCGGTAGTTGTATGCACAGTACATACCGTCAACGGTGAAGGAGAAACCATCCTCAAAGAAGTTGTCAAAGCTGTCCTTATCAACTTCCTTAACGGACAGCGCCGCTTCATAAACGGCGGAGATAATTTCCTGCTTTTTATCGCGGGAAGATGCTGAGAGAAGTGCTTTTTCTTCGGCTGCGTCGAGCTGTGCCCATACGCGGTCGAGCTTGCTCATCTGATTTGCTTCATAGGTAACGGTGCGAACGCCTTCTGCGAGGGAGAGGACGGGGATCGCCGCGAATACCATGATGAGCACGAGAGCGGCTGCAAGGAGTTTGCGGATCTTCATTTAGACCTCCGATAAAAAATTTTTTATTGCTCGATCGTGCGCCACGCGGCGCTTGAAGGAACGAGAGCCTCGTTTGCATCAAGCGAATCGTGCCGCCAATCTGCAAGAATAGGATATCATTCCGTATATCGGCTTGTCAATCCATTTTGCGCAAACTTAATAATATAATTAGAATCTTGTAATACTCAAATGGCGCAATCAAATTATCCAGAATTGACAAAACGCGAAAAGAGAGAGAAAGCAGCTAATAAATAAAAGAAAATAATTGACGACATCGGTTGAGTTTAACGCTAAAACAGAACGAAATTTCTAAAACGGTTCAAAGGTTGTCTAAAATGGATAATACGGCAAATGTTCATAGTTGCACAATGTCTTTAACCTTTAATTTAGGCAAAAACGGGTTATTGAATATAAAATGATAATAATTGGCGCAACATATATGATATAGCACCCTGTTTTATGCCAAACTCGGTGATGGCAGAGGTGCGTTTTTGTAATGATGTAAGGTTATTGCAATTTGTGAATATCTTTCAAACTGCAATACTGTGAAAAATTAATATACCCGCCGCGGGTTTGCGGCGGGTATAGGGCTGCAAATATATGCTATTGTATAGGGGGCTTACGGATTCAGCCTGTCCGGGCTGCGGAAGAGGAACATCGCTTCCTTTATGGTGAGCCCGAGAAGGAGCATCGTGAGGCGGTCAACGCCCAAGCCGAAGCCGCCGTGGGGCGGGCAGCCGTACTTGAAGAACTCGAGGTAGAACTTAACGTCCTCGCCAAGCCCCTTCTCGTCCGCTTGCTTTTTAAGCTGTTCGTAGCGGTGCTCGCGCTGTGCGCCGGTGGTGATCTCAACGCCGCGCCAGATAAGGTCGTAGCCAAGGGGATTGCCGTTCTCGCCGCGCATGTGGTAGAACGCACGCTTGGCGGCGGGGTAGTCCACAACAAAGAGGAATTCGTGGCCGTATTTCTTCATGACCCATTCGCCGCTCAGCTTCTCAGCATCGGTCGTAAGATCGCTGCGGTCGCCGCCCTCGGGCTTGTAGCCGTATTCCTTTTCAAGCTCATCGTAAAGCTCGTTCAGCGTGATAACGGGGAAGGGCAGGGTCGGCACGATGACCTCGGTGCCGAAGGCTTCTTTAATTTCTTCGCCAAACTTCTCCTTGACCACGCCGAGCGCATAGGCGAGCATGCCCGCCTCGATATCCATAACGTCGCGATAGGATTCGATATAGCTCATCTCAAGGTCGAAGCCGGTGAACTCGGTGGTGTGCTTGCTGGTGAAGGATTTTTCCGCGCGGAAAACGGGGCCGACCTCGAAGATGCGCTCGAAGCCCGAAGCCATCGCCATCTGCTTATAAAACTGCGGGCTCTGGGCAAGATACGCCTTGCGGTCGAAGTATTTGACCTCGAATACGTCCGCACCGCTCTCGCTCGCCGCGCCGATCAGCTTGGGCGAATGGATCTCGATAAAGTCGTTGTCCATAAGATACTGTCTCATCGCATTCACGATGCAGCTCTGCACCTTGAAGAGAAGCTGATTCTCGTCGGTGCGAAGATCCACCCAGCGGTAGTTGAGCCTCTGATCGATGAACGAGCGCTCCACGGCCTGCTTTTTCTTGGTGGCTGGGATCTCCTTGCGCACGATGGGCAGGGCTTCCGCCACGGATTCGACCTTGATCTCGGTGGGAAGCATCTCGATTCCGCCCATCTTGACGTATTCGTTTTCCATCACGGGGCCGATACAGGTGATGACCGAATCGGGCGTGATCTTGCTGAGCTCATCGAGCATATCGGGGCATTTTTCCTTCTCAACTGTGATCTGGAGCTTGCCGGTGATATCCTTGATAACGATGAAAGCCATGCTCTTGCCGTCGCGGAAATTCTCCACGAAGCCGGAGACCTTTGCCTCATTGCCGATCATCGAGCGGATATCCTTAATCATTGTTCTGTGCATGCTGCTACCTCTTTTGATTATTCTTTTTAGTATTTTTATTATTTTGTTTTGAAAACTATCTCTTCGGATGCCTTGTATATGGCGTATGCGGGAACGAAGCCGCGAACGCAGGAAACGGGGTAAACCGTGCTTGCCCTGCCGATCACGGAGCCGGGGTTTAAAACGGTGTTGCAGCCGATCTCGACCTGATCGCCGAGCATCGCGCCGAACTTTCTGCGCCCGGTGTCGATCTGCATCTCGCCCGATTTGACCGCAACGGGGCTGCGGTCGCTCTTAACGTTGCTGGTGATGGAGCCTGCGCCCATGTGCGCCTTGTAGCCGAGAATGGAGTCGCCGACATAGTTATAATGCGGGGTCTGAACGCCGTCGAAAAGGATAACGTTTTTCAGCTCCACGGAGTTGCCCACAACGCAGTTTTGCCCAACGAGCGCATTGCCGCGGATGAAGGCGCAGTGCCGCACCTCGGTGCCGTGATCGATGATGCAGGGGCCGCTTATCCATGCGGTGGGATAGACCTTTGCATCCTTGGCGATCCAAACGTCATCCTTGGGATGGTCGAACTCATCCTCGGGAAGCGAAGCGCCTATTTTAAGTATAGCCTCGCCGATATGATCGAGCGCTTCCCATGGGTATTTTATTCCCTCAAAGAGGAAGGCTGCGCGGGTCTTGGATATATCGAAAAGATTTTTTATTTCAATATCACTATGCAAAAGCTTTGAAATATCCATAATAGCAGTTTCCTTTCGTTTTTATGGCGTTTATGGCGCTCAGCCCGTTATCAGACCCTCGGCTCGCATCGCATCGATGATGTGATCCACGGCCTTGGCGCAGGCTTCGTTGGTGGGAGCTTCGGCCATAACGCGAACCACGGGCTCGGTGCCGCTCTTTCGAAGCAGGATGCGGCCGTTGCCCTCGAGCAACTCCTCGGCCTCGCGCTCGGCCCTTTTAACAGCCTCGTTGTTGACGGCGGCATCCTTATCCGCAACGCGAACGTTCTTGAGAAGCTGAGGGTAGATGGTTACGGGGGAGGCGAGCTCCGAGAGGGGCTGCTTGTTTGCAAGCATGGCCTGCATCAGCTTTATAGCGGTCAAAAGGCCGTCGCCCGTTGCGGAGTACTTGGTGAAGATGATATGGCCGGACTGCTCGCCGCCGATAAGATAGCCGTTTTGGCGCATGCACTCGTAAACGTACTTGTCGCCAACGTCGGTCTTGGCATACTTGATGCCGATGCGGTCGAAGGCCTTATACAGGCCGAAGTTGGACATAACGGTGGTAACGACCGTGTCCTGCGCGAGCTTCTCGCGATCCTTCATGTATTTGCCGTATATATAAAGGATAAGATCGCCGTCGATGATGCGGCCGGTCTCATCCACAGCGATGCAGCGGTCGGCATCGCCGTCAAAGGCAAAGCCCACGTCGAGCTTGTTTTCCAAAACAAGCTGGCGCAGCGCCTCGATATGCGTGGAGCCGCAGCCGTCGTTGATGTTCATGCCGTTGGGCGCGTTGCCGATAACCATAACGTCCGCACCGAGGGTCTCAAAGATGTTTTTAGCCATCTGCCATGTGCTGCCGTTTGCGCAGTCGAGGCCAACGCGCTTGTCCTTGTAGGAATGCGTGGCAAGGCTGATGAGATAGCCCATGTAGCGGTTTCTGCCGGATGAGAAATCGACCACCTTGCCGATGGAATCGTTGCGGGCAAGCGGCGCCTCGCCGAGCTCACCGTCGAGATAACGCTCGATCTCGTTGATAACGTAGGGCTCCATCTTTTCGCCGCTCCCGTTCAAAAGCTTGATGCCGTTGTCGTGGTAGGCGTTGTGGCTGGCGCTAATCATGATGCCGCAGTCGAAATCATCGGTGCGGGTGATGTAGGAAACGCTCGGGGTGGTGGTAACGTGCATCAGATACACGTCCGCGCCGCTCGCGGTCAGACCCGCAGTCAGCGCGCATTCGAACATGTAGCTCGAGCGGCGGGTATCCTTGCCGATGACTACGCTTGCCTTGTGCTCCTTTCCGTAATAATAACCGAGGAAGCGGCCGATCTTGAATGCGTGATCGACCGTCAGCTTATCGTTTGCATCACCGCGAAAGCCGTCGGTTCCGAAGTATTTGGACATGATCATTTCCTCCTGTTTGTTTGATCCTTCTGTTTCCGTTACTGTTTATAAGTAAGTCCCGCTCATTCGGCGGCGAGCCGCATGGAGCGGGAGCATGCTCACAAGAGATATTTTTTTCGCTCCTCATCGGGAACGAGACCGCCGCCCGTTGCCCAAAGGATATGGGTGGAGAGGGCGAAGCGTGCTGAAATATCGGCGGAGAGCTTTCCGAATTTATTGGCCTTTACAAGCTCCGAAAGACCGTGCAGCGCACCTGCCGAGGAGGGCTCGATGAAAAGCTGCTCCGAATCGTAAACGAGCCGCACAAGCGGCGCAAGGCGTTCGTCGGCAAATGTGATCTCGCCGTCTATGAGCCTGCCGACCGTATCGAAAACGAGCTTGGAGGCGGTGCCTACGGCAAGCCCGTCCGCATCGGTTTTTCCGCTCAAGCCGTATTTTGAGATATGCTCGCATTCGCCGCTGATAAGCGCGGTCAGCATGCAGGGCGCATTCACGGGCTCGATGAAGAAGCAATGCGCGTTATCCCCGAAGATGAGCTTGAGGCCGAAGGTTATGCCGCCCGGCGCTCCGCCAACTCCGCAGGGCAGGTACACGAATAGAGGATGCTCGTCATCAACGGTTATTCCGCGCTCGTCAAGCTGCCTTTTGAGCCTGAGCGCCGCCACAGCATAGCCCATGAAGAGGGCGAGCGAGTTTTCGTCGTCCACAAAATAGCTTTTTTCGTCCGCATCCGAAAGCGCGCGGCCTCTGTTTACTGCCTCGGTATAGTCGCCGTCATATTCGATAACGGTCACGCCGTGGCTGCGAAGAAGCGCCTTTTTCCATTCCTTGGCATCTGCGCTCATGTGGACGACGGTTTTAAAACCGATGGCGGATGCCGATATGCCTATGCTGAGGCCGAGGTTGCCGGTTGAGCCGACCTGCACGGTGTAATTCGAGAAGAAATCGCGGTGCTCGGCAAGCCTTGAATAGTCCTCCGCCCCGGAAATGAGCCCATGCTCGAGCGCAAGCTTTTCGGTGTGAAAAAGCACCTCGTAGATGCCGCCGCGCGCTTTGACCGAGCCCGCAATGGGCAGGTCGGAATCAAGCTTTATGAGCAGCCTGCCGATATCGGAGCTTGCGCTCTCCCTCTCAACGGCCTGCTTGAGCCTTGGAGCGGAGCGCAGAGGCGATTCTATGATGCCGCCCTCCTGCTCGGTTTCGGGGAAGAGCCTTGCTATGAGCGGCGCAAAGCGCGCAAGCCGCCTTTCGGCATCGCGCACGTCCTTAAACGAATAGGGAAGGCTCGGGAGCACGTCCTTACAGGGAGTGAGCCTTCTGTTTTGATAGAAAACCTCCCTGCCGATGAATGCCTTAACGGGAGGCGCGCCCTTTTCTCGCGGCTCCCTCGGGGGCTTTTCCTTCTTGGGCGGCTTGTAGTTGAATTTGGTTTGCGCTTCGTCGATCTTTCCGCGCACGATGAGCATGGCGGCCTCGGCAGCGGACGGAAGAGCAGATTCGATCGCTTTTCTGTCCTCCTCGTTCGGAACGCCGAGCACGTGGTCTATAAGCCCGTGCTCTGGCTTGCCGATGCCGATGCGGATGCGCGGGAAATCCTCGCTTCCAAGCTGCTCCACTATGCTGCGCATTCCGTTATGCGTGCCTGCGGAGCCGTTTGCGCGTATGCGCAGCGCGCCGCAGGGAAGGTCAATATCGTCGAAAATAACGGTCAGATCCTCGATATCGGGCTTGAACCAGTTGATTAGCTCCACGGCGGCGAAGCCCGAGGCGTTCATATAGGTTTCGGGCTTTGCAAGCACAACGCGCTCGGTGCCGATTCGTCCCTCGCCGTATATGCAGCGAAAGCCCCTGCGCTCTATGCGTATGCCGAGTTTTTCGGCAAGCTCGTCGAGCGCCATAAAGCCCACGTTATGCCTTGTTTTTTCGTATTCCCTGCCGGGATTTCCGAGACCGAGAATTATCTTCATGCGTTTGTGAGACCGAGAGCGATCCTGAGTAACAGCACGGCATCGACTATGGTTGCGAGCCCATCGTCGTCCAAGTCGCCATACAGCAGAACGTTTGAGTTCCAATCGGTGCCGATGACATGGCGAAGCACTATAAGTGCATCTGCGGTTGTGAGTCTGCCGTCCTGATCGACGTCGCCGGGCAGATAGTGATCGAAAACGAGGACGTAAACCGCGGTCACAACGCGATCCTCGGTAACGTTTTCATAGCTTCCGCTCCAATGGGAGAACTCGTAATCCTCATGCACGGGCGGGGTGGGAGGCACCGTGCTGCCGCCGTTTGCAACGTTCACCTCCTGTATCAGCTCGCCGGTGAGCCCATCCATGAAGCGCACCTCATGGAAGAGGGAGGGATGGCTGAGCTCATGCTCGATCAGCGCCTCGAGCTGTGCCGCGCTGTCGAAGGTCGCGGGGAAATGATCCACAACTATTCCGTTTGAATTCACAAGGAAGGTTTGCGGAATGTAGGGGTAAACGCCAACGAGCTGAGAGAGCACGCTGTCGAGGCGCAGGCAGCGGTAGCTCAAGCCGAGCTGCTCAAAGAGCGCATCGCAGCTTTCGGGAGTGCTTGAAGGGTCCTCATACAAAAGCCCGTATACAGCGATCTCGCCGGAGCCGAACGTGTTGAGCGCATGCTGCATATAGCCGAGCTCGCGAATGCAGTCCGGACTCCAAGTGGAGAAATAGTGCAGCACAGTTATGCTCTTTTGGGAGAAAACGGAGCCTGTTACGCCTGCGCCGTGGATATCCGTGGTGGACATGGCGGAAACGTCGCTCCCGACGACCTCAAAGTCGGCGGGAGCGACGTTGTATTCATTGCCCGATTGGGCCAAAGCGGAAAAGCAGAGGGTGAATGCGAGCGCAAAAACAAGCAGAGCGGCAGTGATCGCGGTTTTAAGAGCCGAAGCGTTTATACGGGTATTCATGTGCTTTTTCATCTTAACAGACCTCGTTTAATGGATATTTCGTTTGATCCTCCAAGGGAGGGGGCACGATCATCCGCGCTTTTTCTTGTTGATTACCGCAACCGCGCTCAGGACTGCGCCAACGGCCGCCGCGCCGACAACGATGTACGGAACGGGGGAAGCCTTGCCGCCCTTCTTCTCGTCGCCGCTCTCTTCTTCGCGGTTCTCATCGACGGGCTTGTCGGTCGCGCTCGGATCGGCGGTTTCGGTGCCTGCGGGGGCTTCGGAAGCATCGGCGGGCTCGCTGCTCGTTTCGGGGGATGCGGTCACTGTTCCGTCGGGGGATGCGGTGATCGCCGCATAGGGCTGCTCGCTTTCGGAAGCGGCTTGCGGAGTGGTGCCGGGCTCGGCGGTCTCTCTGGCGGTGCCGGGAGCGGGGGTGTTGCCGCGATCATCCGTTACACGGGGCGCAACGGTAGCGATGGGCATGGAGGTGTTGGTGCTGCCGCCGGGCGTGGGCTCGGGGGGCTGGCTGGGCGAAGAGGAGATATTGTTGCCAATGCCGTCGTCGCCCTCGTTGTAGCCCGCTTCGGGAGTGGCGCCGCCCCTGAGGGTTATTATGGAGTTATGGGTGCTGAAGGGAATGTCGGTGCCGGTCTTTTGGCCAATGGGCATATAGATGAACTCGTGGATGACCATTATCACCTGCTGATTGACAGTAACGCCCTCGTTGACGTGGAATCTCATCACGAGAACTTCGCCGGAGCCGGTCGCCGCAGTTGAGGGCATAATAACGCCGAGCTTGATCTTGCCCTCGGGGGCAAGGGTCTCCGCATCAAGAAGAGGGAAGCCGTTGAGTGCCCTGAGCGCATCGAGATAGCCGCCCTGGTCGCAGCTCTCAAGCGTCATGGAGTTGGGATCGTATTCAACGGAAAGGTGCATGCCGTGCGCCTGATAATCGCCGGAGATGCTGAGCGTAACGGTGAAGCTGTCGCCGGGGGATACGTTTTCAACGTTGTTCATCGAAAAAACAACGGAGCCGCTGCTCGCGTGGGCAACGGGCGCAAGAACTGTAAGCGCGGCAAGGATCACAGCCGCTGCGAGTGAAAAGATGCGTTTCATACTGGTTACTCCTTCTTTACTTCATGCGAAAAACCGCATAATTTTGTATGAGTGTTCGTCGAAGCGAAGCGCCATACAAATCCATTCTAAATTATACCACAATATCGGATGCGTTTCAATACAAAGCGGCACCGCCGTGCGAATGAAAAACGGCGTATTCGCACACCGAAAGGGCGAAAGAGCGAAGCTGCGCCCTATGCACTTTACAAATGCGCCCGATATGTTTATAATTATATATGGTGAGAGTCGCTGCGCGATCGACCATTTATTAAACGAACGGGCGGGGCATTCGGATGAAATTTCTGCTCAGAAAAAGCTGCCCGCGACACTTCCGGAGAAAAAGATGACAATCAAAAACAATAATATCCCCGAAAAGATCCTCGCTTCGGCGGTGGAGCTTCGCCATACCCTGCATAAAAGCGCGGAGCTTTCGGGGCGAGAGGAGAAAACAAAGCGGATACTGATAGAGTATCTTTCCCAAAGAACTTCGCTTGAGCTTCACGATATGGGCGCATGGTTCTATGCGGCCTGCCGCGCAAGGGGCGGCGGCAAAAAGAGGATCGCCTTCCGCGCCGATATGGATGCGCTGCCGATAGACGAGGGCACGGCGCTTGAGCATTGCTCCGAAAACCGCGGCGTTTCGCATAAATGCGGGCACGACGGGCATTGCGCCTCGCTCGCCGCTTTTGCCGAATTCGTGGATAAAAACGGCTGTGAAAACGACGTGTTCTTCCTATTCCAGCATTCCGAGGAGAACGGCTCGGGAGCGGTCGAGTGCGAAAAGCTGATAGAGCTTGAGAATATAGACGAGATCTACGGCTACCACAATATGCCGGGTTTCCCGCTCGGCTCCGTTGCCGTGCACACGGGCTGCGCCGCCTGTGCTTCAACGGGCATGGTGATAAGGCTTATAGGAAGAAATTCCCATGCCTCCCAGCCGGAAAACGGAAGCAACCCCGCTTTTGCGCTCGCGGAGCTCATCCTTGCCGTTCCGGAGCTTGTGAAGGCTGCGGCGGTGGATCGAGAGCTTGAAAGCCCGAATCCGATGATGGCGTTCGGCTCACGCGGAATGGTGATGTGCACCGTCGTCGGCGCGAGCGTTTCAAGCCGTCGGGATTGCGAAAGGGCGGATGCCTTCGGCACCTCTGCGGGCTTTGCGCATCTTGCTCTCACCATCCGCTCGGAGGATGAGGATTGCATGAAAACTGCTGAAAAAAGCATCGAAGGAATTGCGGACATGGTTTGCAGAAGGCACGGCCTTAGCTGCACCGTTTCCCGCAGCGATCCCTTCCCCGAAACGCGAAACGATGAAGGCTGCGCCGAAAGGGTGCGCGCCGCCGCAAGGGCGCTCGAGCTTTCCATCGCCGAATGGGACGAACCCTTCAGAAGCTCCGAGGATTTCGGATATTACACGAAGAAAACAAAGGGCGCGCTCTTTTATATCGGCTGCGGCGAAAGCCACGCGCCGCTGCATACGCTTGAATACGATTTTTCGGATGAGCTTATCGGCATCGCGGCGCGGCTGTTTGCGGAGCTTGCGGGCTGCTGACGGCGGAAACCGGAGTGCATCAATGAAATATTCGGAGGACGGATGCCGAGGGGCGTTCGTCCCTTTTAAGTGAACGGTTAATGGTGAATAATGAATGGGGAACAGTTGCGGCGGGCGTGGGCGTGGGCATATATCACAACCGAAAACCCTACTGTTTTACTCGGAAATAATAAACGGATTGTAACATAAAAAACGAAATAATTACCAAACAAATATACGATTTAGCGGCATTTTGGCTATGGATATTGGTGATTATTTGTGATATAATCGTTATATGTTGGCGGAACTATGCCCATCGGGGCTTATTTCGCCGATGAAGTCAATTTTCTATCAACCGCAAAGCGGTATAAGGAGGAACAGCATGGCTAAACAAACAACTACCATTCCTTTTAAGGGCACGAAGGAGCAGGAAGCTCAGCTCAAAGAAGTCATAGCCCAGTGGAAGGGTAAGGAAGGCGCCACGATGCCCGTGCTTCAGGCTGCACAGAACATCTACGGCTACCTGCCGATCGAAGTTCAGACCATGGTTGCGGAAGGTCTCGGCCGCTCCCTCGAGGAGATCTACGGCGTATCCACCTTCTATTCCATGTTCAACCTCGAACCTCGCGGCGAACACATCATCCGCGTATGTCTCGGCACCGCCTGCTACGTCAAGGGCGCTCAGAAGGTGCTCGACGAGCTGGCGAGGGTTCTCGAAGTCGAGCCCGGCCACACCACCCCCGACGGCAAGTTCACCCTTGAACCCACCCGTTGCCTCGGTTGCTGCGGTCTTGCCCCCGTCATCATGATCGACGACGACGTGCACGGAAGGCTCGCGCCGAACATCGTTCGCGATATCATCGCAAAGTACTAATTCTTTTATCCAAATCGGAGGTTTAAAATGGAACTCAGTCAGGTCGCCGAAATCCTTGAAGCCAAGGTTCTTACCGGCAGCGAGCATCTCGACAGGGAAGCTCACTCCGCGTGCGGCAGCGATATGATGAGCGATGTGCTCGCCTTTGTGAAGGATCAGGGCATCCTTCTTACGGGGCTTGTGAACTCGCAGGTCATTCGCACAACTCTGATGATGGACATGGGCTGCGTCGTTTTCGTTCGCGGGAAGACTCCCACCGAGGAGATGATCGAGCTTGCCGAGAATATCGGCACCGTGCTCATGACCACTCAGCTGACTATGTACGAGTCCTGCGGAAGGCTGTATCTTGCCGGACTGGGAAGGTGATCGGATGGCGGAAAACGAAACTCTGAATTTCCATTTTGATGTGGACGGAAACGATTTCACCTCGGCGGGTGAAGCGTCGGTCAAGGTCAAGAAGCTGATGAGGCAGCTTGGCTTCTCGCCGGAGCTCACGCGCAGGGTGAGCATCGCCATGTACGAAGGAGAGATCAACATGGTCATCCATGCCAACGGAGGCACCGCCGACGTGTACGTGGATGAGGACTGCCTTCGAGTCGTGCTCGCAGACGAGGGCCCCGGCATTGCGGACGTTGAAACCGCCATGCAGGAGGGCTACTCCACCGCGCCCGATAATATAAGGGCGCTCGGCTTCGGCGCGGGCATGGGGCTTCCGAACATGAAGAACTACTCCGATGAAATGAGCATAGATTCCGTCGTCGGCAAAGGCACGACGATCGAACTCAAATTCAAGGTAAGCTGAGCAAGCTGAAAAGGAGACTGCATGGAAGGATATAAGCATTCGGTTTTTCTTGAAACCGAGAAGTGCAAGGGTTGCACGAATTGTTTAAAGCGCTGTCCCACGGAAGCGATCCGTATCAGGGACGGTCATGCGGTCATAAACCCCGACGATTGCATCGATTGCGGTGAATGCATCAGGGTCTGCGAGCAGAAGGCAAAGCGCGCGGTCTATGAAAAGCTCGAGGATCTCGATTCGAGCAAGTATCTGATCGCCCTGCCCGCTCCGTCGCTCTTCGGCCAGTTCAATGCGCTGACGGATGCCGACTACGTCATCCAAGGGCTGCTTGACATAGGCTTTAACGACGTTTACGAGGTCGCGAGGGGCGCCGAGATCCACACGGAATACACGCGGCATTATATGAACCGAAGCGATATCGTGCTTCCGCTCATCAGCTCCGCCTGCCCCGTTGTGGTCAGACTCATCAAAAACCGTTTTCCGACCTTGACGGATCACCTGCTCCCGCTTCTTGCTCCCATGGAGATCGCGGGCAAATACGCCCGCAGGGAGGCGCTCAAAAAGCATCCCGAGCTCAAGAGCGAGGATATCCGCACCGTGTTCATCTCGCCCTGCCCCGCAAAGGTGAGCTGGGTCAAGAGCACTATGCAGGATCAGGAGGTCTATGTGGACAACGTCGTTTCCGCAAGCGAGGTGTACTTCCGCCTCATCTCCGCGATGAAGCGCGAAGCCTCCCCGAAGGCCGCCAGCAAAACCGGCATGATCGGCCTTAGCTGGGCATCCTCCGGCGGCGAAGCCTCAAGCCTTCTCAACGAGGGCTATCTCGCGGCGGACGGCATCGAAAACGTTATCCACGTGCTCGACAAGATCGAGAACGGTCAGCTCACGAACGTAAGCTTCGTTGAACTCAACGCCTGCCCCGGCGGCTGTGTCGGAGGCACGATGACGGTCGAAAACCCGTACATCGCAAGGGTAAAGCTTCAATCCTTAAGAAGATACCTGCCCGTTTCGATGAACAGGGTGCCCAAGACCGGTGAGGATCCCGAAACCTACGTTCCCGACGAGCTCGTCGATGCAAGACCCTTCACCTACGTCAGCCCGGAGAAGGGCGCGCTCAATTTGAGCCGCGCCGAATCCATCCGCATGATGATGGAGATCGAATCCATCTATGATGCCACGCCGCAGATAGACTGCGGTGCCTGCGGAGCTCCCACCTGCCGCGCTTTTGCGGAGGATGTGGTTCGCGGCGAGGCGCAGATGGACGACTGCCTGATCCTCATGCGCGAGCGGTTCAAGGCGATGGTGAACAAGCAAAAGGGAGCCGATAAAAAGCCCGAATAAGGCTTGAAACGGCAATATCTCATACTTATCTTTCGTTATTTTATCACCTGAATAAAGCAGGAGGAAAAGATGATCAGCGTAAACGATCTTGCAAAAAAGCTCGGACTTTCTTCGCATAATCTCGACGACGGCGATCGAGAGGTCACCGGCGGTTATGCGGGCGATCTTTTGAGCTGGGTCATGGGCAGAGCCGTCAGCGGCGATGCCTGGGTGACGATAATGAGCAATATCAACGTTATCGCGGTGGCTCAGCTTACGGACGTTGCGTGCGTCATCCTTGCGGAGGGCGTGGTGCCCGGCGAGGAGCTTATCGCAGCGGCCGAGACACGCGGGGTGAACCTGTTTTCATCCAATGAGCCGACCTTTGCTCTGTGCGGCAGGATATACGAGCTGATCGCTCCGCAAAACGGCGCCGGCGAGGCGCTTGAAGCCGCAGAGGCCTACCGCGAGGCGGACTGCTGATAATATTATGGAAGCTTTCAGCTATGATCTTCACGTGCATTCGTGCCTGTCCCCCTGCGGGGACGACGACATGACACCCTGCAACATCGCGGGCATGGCCTATTTGAACGGGCTGAAGATAGTTGCGCTGACTGACCATAACTCCTGCAAAAACTGCCCCGCCTTCTTCGAGGCCTGCGCGGAATACGGCATAACGCCGGTTCCGGGAATGGAGCTGACCACCGCCGAGGAGATCCACATGGTTTCGATCTTCGAGGAGCTTGAAACGGCGATGCGCTTCGACGAGGCGCTGCAAGCCTACCGCATGCAGCTCAAAAACAAGGTCGAGATCTTCGGCAATCAGTTCATCATGGGGCCGAAGGACGTTGTGACGGGGGAGGATCCGTGGTTTTTGCCCGGTGCCACCTCGCTCTCGATCGAGGATGCGGCGGCGATGGTGCGCTCATTCGGCGGAATATGCTATCCGGCGCATATCGACCGCGAATCGAACGGCCTGCTCGCCATGCTCGGTTCGTTTCCCGATCAGCCCGTTTTCGGACTGGCCGAGCTTCGGGAAAGGAAGAATATCGAGCTTGCGGAGGGCAGAAAGCTCGTTGTTTCAAGCGATGCGCACAGGCTCTGGGAGCTGAATCAGGCGGAGAACTTTCTCCATCTGGATGCTTCGCTCGATGCGCCTGCCGAGCAGATTCGCGCCGCGCTCTTCAGGGAGCTTGGGCGCGCGCAGAACGAGTGGCATAAATAACGAAACGGTTTTTCAAGCGAACCGCGAAAAGCGGCTCGGAAAGGAGGCTGTATTGAAGGAATTATCCCTCAACGTTCTCGACATAGCTCAGAACTCCATCACAGCGGAGGCCGATCTTGTTGAGATAACCCTCGATGAAACGGAAACGGAGCTTACCATTGCGATAAAGGACAACGGCTTCGGCATGAGTCCGGAGTTCCTCGCCTCGGTACACGATCCGTTCTCCACCACCCGCACCACCCGTAAGGTCGGGCTCGGGATACCGCTTTTGAAGCTCGCCGCCGAACAGACAGGCGGCCATATCGAGCTCACGAGCACTCAGCGAAGCATCGATCCCGAGAACTGCGGAACCGAGATCAAGGCCTTTTTCCGAAAGGATCATCTCGATTTCACCCCGATAGGCGACATCGTATCCACGATCATCACGCTGCTTCAGGGCTTTCCCGAGGTTGACTACGTGTTCAAGCACAGGATCGCGGAAAACGGCAGCGAGAAGCTGATCGCGCTCGATACGCGCGAAATGCGGATCATCCTCGGCGACGACGTGCCTCTTTCCGATCCGATGGTGCTGGTTTGGGTGAAGCAGATGCTTGAAGAACAGTATGCTTTATAATTTTCGGCTGCTGCTTTAAGAATATCAAAAATTTAAAAATAAAAATTCAAAATTCAATAAACCGAAAGGAAAACGATCCGTATGAAATCATTGGAAGAACTCGCAAAGATCCGTGAGAGAATGCAGAATAAGGTCATTCTCCGCGAAGGTCATGCCTCCACCCGTGTGGCTGTAGGCATGGCGACCTGCGGTATCGCCGCCGGCGCAAGGCCCGTTCTCAACGCCTTTGTTGAGGAGGTTGCAAACCAGAACCTCAGCGATAAGGTAACCGTCAGCCAGACCGGCTGCATCGGCATGTGCCGCTTCGAGCCCATCGTTGAAGTTTTCGAGGGCGATAACGAGCGCGTTACCTACGTCAAGGTCACTCCCGAAATGGCGAAGGAGATCGTTGAAAAGCACCTTAAGGGCGGCAAGCCCATCGCCGAGTACACCATCGGCGCTGCTGAGAAATAATTAAGGAGAGTATTTTATGATTCGCTCACATGTTTTGATTTGCGGCGGTACCGGCTGCACCAGCGGCGGCAGCGTTGCCATCGGCGACAAGCTGCAGCAGGAACTCAACAGGCTCGGCCTTGCCGAAGAGATCAAGATCGTTCGCACCGGCTGCTTCGGTCTGTGCGCACTCGGTCCCGTTATGATCGTTTATCCCGAAGGCACCTTCTACAGCCGCGTTAAGATCGAGGACGTTACCGACATCGCGGAAGAGCATCTGCTCAAGGGCCGCATCGTGGAGCGCCTTGTTTACAAGGAGCATGAAGAGCTCGATATGAGCCAGGTTCCCGCTCTTGGCGAGACCAACTTCTACAAGACCCAGCTTCGCGTTGCGCTTCGCAACTGCGGCGTTATCGATCCCGAAAACATCGAAGAGTACATCGCGATGGACGGCTATCAGGCGCTCGGCAAGGTTCTTACCGAGATGACCCCCGCTCAGGTTATCGACGTTATGAAGGCATCCGGCCTTCGCGGCCGCGGCGGTGCGGGCTTCCCCACCGGCATGAAGTGGCAGTTTGCGGCGGCGAATGAAGCCGATCAGAAATACGTCGTATGCAATGCGGACGAGGGCGACCCCGGCGCATTCATGGACAGGTCCATCCTCGAGGGCGACCCCCATGCGGTTCTTGAAGCTATGGCCATCGCGGGCTATGCGATCGGCGCAAGCAAGGGCTACATCTACGTTCGCGCAGAGTATCCCATCGCGGTAAGCCGTCTGCAGATCGCTATCGATCAGGCTCGTGAATACGGCCTGCTCGGCGAAAAGATCTTCGGCACCGACTTCAGCTTCGACTGCGAGATCCGTCTCGGCGCGGGCGCGTTCGTCTGCGGCGAGGAGACCGCTCTGCTCACCAGCATCGAGGGCAACCGCGGCGAGCCGCGCAACAAGCCCCCGTTCCCCGCAAACAAGGGTCTGTTCGGTAAGCCCACCATCATCAACAATGTTGAGACTCTCGCGAATATTCCCCAAATCTTCCTCAAGGGCGCCGATTGGTTCGCTTCCATGGGCACCGAGGACAGCAAGGGCACCAAGGTATTCGCTCTTGGCGGCGCTATCAACAACACCGGCCTTGTTGAGATTCCGCTCGGCACCACCCTTCGCCACATCATCTATGATATCGGCGGCGGCATCCCGAACGGCAGGCAGTTCAAGGCGGTTCAGACCGGCGGTCCTTCCGGCGGCTGTATCCCCGCTTCCATGCTCGACACCCCGATCGATTATGCAAACCTTACCCGCATCGGCGCTATGATGGGTTCCGGCGGTATGATCGTTACCGACGACTCCACCTGTATGGTAGACTTCGCCCGCTTCTTCCTCGACTTCACCGTTGACGAGAGCTGCGGCAAGTGCACCCCCTGCCGTATCGGCACCAGGAGACTGCTTGAGCTGCTCAACAAGATCACCGAGGGCAACGGCACCATCGAGGATCTCGACAAGCTTGAAGAGCTCTGCAACTACATCAAGGGCAATTCCCTCTGCGCACTCGGCCAGACCGCGCCCAACCCCGTGCTCTCCACCCTCAAGTATTTCCGCGATGAGTATGAGGCACACGTTGTTGAAAAGCGCTGCCCCGCAGGCGTATGTAAGAAACTTATGAACTACTACATCGTTCCCGAGAACTGCCGCGGCTGCACCGCCTGCGCGCGTAAGTGCCCCGTAGGCGCCATCTCCGGAACCGTGAAGGAGCCCCACACCATCGACACTGCAAAGTGCATCAAGTGCGGCGCCTGCATCGAGACCTGTAAGTTCAACGCCATCATCAAGAAGTAAGGAGAACCGATATGGATATGATCAACATGAAGATAAACGGCATGGACGTTCAGGTTCCTGCGAACTATACCATTCTGCAGGCTGCCGAACAGGCCGGTATCCGCATTCCCACCCTTTGCTACCTCAAGGATGTCAACGCGATCGGCGCCTGCCGTCTCTGCGTTGTTGAGGTCAAGGGCGCAAGGAGCAACCCCGTTGCCTGCCTTCAGACCGTTGCGGAGGGCATGGAGGTTCAGACCAACACCGCCGCTATCCGCGATTCCCGCAAAAAGACCCTCGAGCTTCTGCTCTCCAACCACAGGATGGACTGCCTTGGCTGCTCCCGCAGCACCAACTGCGAGCTTCAGACCCTTGCTCAGGAATATGAGTGCGAGAACCATAAGTATCAGTTCGGCGGCGAGCTTGAGCCCGACATCGATGATTCCGCGATCCATCTTATCCGCGACAACAGCAAGTGCATCCTCTGCCGCCGCTGCGTTGCCGTATGTAAGTTCAACCAGCATGCTTCCGTTATCGGTCCCAATGCGCGCGGCTTCAAGACCCACATCGCAAGCGCGTTTGAAATGGGTCTTGCGGAGACCAGCTGCGTAAACTGCGGTCAGTGCATCGCTGTTTGCCCCACCGGCGCTCTCACCGAAAGGGACGACACCGATAAGGTTTGGGCTGCGCTCAACGATCCCACCAAGCATGTTGTCGTTGGCCCTGCTCCCTCCGTTCGCGTACAGCTCGGCGAGTGCTTCGGCATGCCCATCGGCACCAACGTTGAGGGCAAGATGATCGCGGCTCTCAAGAGGCTCGGCTTCGACAAGGTGTTCGACGTTGACACCGCGGCTGACCTCACCATCATGGAGGAAGGCACCGAGTTCCTCGGCAGGCTCCAGAATGGCGGCAAGCTGCCCATGATCACCTCCTGCTCGCCCGGCTGGATCAAGTTCTGCGAGCACTACTATCCCGAGTTCACTGAGAACCTCTCCTCCTGCAAATCGCCCCAGGGTATGTTTGGCGCGATGGTCAAGAGCTACTATGCCGAGAAGGCGGGCATCGATCCCAAGGATATCGTAACCGTATCCATCATGCCCTGCACCGCGAAGAAGTTCGAGCTTTCCCGCGAGGAGATGGAAGTAAACGGCCTCAGGGATATCGATGTGTCCCTCACCACCCGCGAGCTCGCTTCCATGATCAAGCGTGCGGGCATCAAGTTCACCGAGCTGCCCGATGAGACTGCCGATCCCGTATTCGGCATCGCATCCGGCGCGGGTCACATCTTCGGCGCAACCGGCGGCGTTATGGAAGCTGCGCTTCGTACCGTTGTTGAAGTTGTCACCAAGAAGCCCCTTGAGAAGCTCGAGTTCCACGAGGTTCGCGGCCTTAAGGACATCAAGGAAGCCGAGTACGACGTTGCGGGCACCAAGGTGCGCGTAGCCGTCACCAGCGGCCTTTCCAATGCTGCCAAGCTTCTTGACATGGTCAAGAACGGAGAAAGGGATTACCACTTCATCGAGGTCATGGCCTGCCCCGGCGGCTGTGTCAACGGCGGCGGTCAGCCCCATCAGCCCGGCTACGTCCGCAACAATATGGACCTTCGCGCAGTTCGCGCCGCAGGTCTCTATGGCGAGGACGATGCTATGACTCTCCGTAAGTCCCACGAGAACCCCGTTATGAAGGAGCTCTATGAGTACCTTGGCGAGCCCAACGGCCACAAGTCCCACGAGCTGCTCCATACCCACTACACCAAGAGGGGTCTGTACAACAAATAAAAGCCACAGCATATCGGCGAAAGCCGAACGGGAGGGCGCGTGAAAACGCGCTCTCCTTTTGCTTCCGTTTGAGCTCGGCGGTGCAAGCGCCGTCTTCCTGCAATCATTTTGCCATTTGACCGTTTTCGCCGTTGAGCGAAGCGGAAAAAAGTGGTATAATGTATTTGTGCGAGGCTGCGCGTTTCTTCGTTTTGAAAAAGTGCGGTCAGAATATGCGCATGGAGGTTAGCTTTGAAAATAGCGATTCTCGGCACGGGCACATGGGGAACCGCGCTCGCGCGAATGCTTGCAAATAACGAACACGAGGTCTATGCATGGTCGGCTTTGAGCGAGGAGATAGATATGCTGAACTCGAAGAGGGAGCACGTCAATCTGCCCGGCGTTGAGCTGCCAAAGGCGATAGTGTTCACAAAAAATATAGATGAAGCATGCAAAAATGCGGAGCTCATAGTGTTTTCCACGCCCTCGGTCTATATTCGCTCCACAGTGGCGGCGGCAGCGCCGTTCATCACGGACGGTCAGATACTTGTGGACGTTGCAAAGGGCATCGAGCCAAACAGCCATCTGACGATGACTCAGGTTATCCACGACGAGCTTTCCAAGCACGGCAAGCTTGAAAACAGCATCGTTGCGCTCTCGGGTCCATCCCATGCCGAGGAGGTTTCGAGGGATCTGCCCACAACGATAGTTGCGGCAAGCTCAGATATGGCGGCGGCGGAAAAGGCACAGGATGCTTTCACAAACGACTGCATGAGGGTGTATACCCATTTCGACGTGGAGGGTGTGGAGCTCTGCGGCGCACTCAAAAATATCATGGCGCTCGCCTGCGGCGTTTCCTCGGGTCTCGGCTTTGGCGACAACACGCGAGCTGCGCTGATAACGCGCGGACTTGCGGAGATAAAGCGCCTCGGCGTTCGCATGGGCTGCGATGAATCCACCTTTTCCGGCCTTGCCGGAATGGGCGATCTTATAGTGACCGCAACAAGTGAGCACAGCCGCAACAACCGCTGCGGAAGGCTGCTCGGGCAGGGGCTTTCCGCCGAGGAGGCGATAAAGGAGGTCGGAATGGTGGTGGAGGGCATAAACGCGCTTCCCGCCGCGATGCAGCTCAAGGACGAATACGGCGTGGAGATGCCGATAACCGAGCGCGTGAACGACGTCGTTTTCAACGGAATGGATCCCAAGCAGGCCGTGATGTGGCTGATGACTCGCGATAAACGCTCCGAAACCGATAACTGATACAAAATACAGCCAATTTGCGCCGAAGGCTCATCCCTATGCGGACACGCTCTTCGGCGCTTTTTCTTTTAGTTTCGCATTTTTTATTTGAAACGGTAAAGAATTATCATAAGGTCATAAACAGGAAACGGAGCAAGCGCATGTCCACTCTTTTTATAAGAACCTTGATAGTTTACACGCTCATGTTCGCGGTGCTGCGGCTGATGGGCAAACGGCAGATAAACGAGATGCAGCCCTTCGATCTTGCGGTAACGCTTTTGATCGCAAACCTTGCCTCGATACCGATGAGCGAGCCCGCCGTGCCGCTGTTTTACGGACTCGTGCCGATAATCGGGCTTTTCATAGTGCAGAGGCTCGTTGCCCATGCTTCGCTCAAAAGCGAGCGGATACGCAGGCTCGTTTGCGGCAGTCCGCTTACGGTGATAGAAAACGGCACGGTGCGCGAGGATGTTATGCGCAGCGCAAGCTACAGCCTTTCCGATCTCACGGAGCAGCTGCGCTTGAAGGACGTTTTTTCGCTCTCTGAGGTAGAGTACGCGATTCTTGAAACCAACGGCAGCCTGAGCGTGCTGCTAAAGGGCGAGCATCGGCAGCCTACGAATGGCGACCTCAAGCTGAGCGTGGGCGGCTCAAAGCCCGCTGTTATGCTGATTGCAGACGGGCGCATAGATGAAAACGCGCTGGAGGATGCAAAGCTTGAGCGCGAAAAGCTGGAAAAGCTGCTGAAGGAAAAGGGGATAGCTGGAATAAAAAGCTGTTTGTTTGCGATACTCGATGCAAAAGGAGAGCTTTTCGTTCAAAAAAAGCGCGGCAAAACGAAGAACGGCGGGGGAGTGAGGCTCGCTTGCAAAGGGAGCGTAAAAAAGCAAAGAGGAAACATGGAATGAATAAGAAAAGGAACAAAAGCTCGCGCTCGCAAACGGAAAAGCTGCTTCGTGCGCGAAGCAGGGCGAGCGCGGCCGCACTTTTTCTATCCATAGCCCTGCTTGCGGCGATCTTCACTTTTTCAAAGCGCAGCATCCTGAAGCTCGAAGGCGAGCTCTGCCCGCTGATAGACGAGGCGATGGGCGCGGCGTATGAGGGCGATCTCGAAAATGCAGCGCGGGCGGGGAAGGAGATAGATTCGATACTCAAATCGCATGAGCGCGCGCTTATGATCTGCACAGGCCACAGGGATCTGATCGATCTTCTGCGCTGCTCGGGCGAGCTTGCCGCGCTCGGCGCAGACGGCGAGCGGGACGACTATATCGAGCAGCTTGCGGCGCTTCGGGTTCTGCTTCATCTGCTTCTGGAAAACAACACCGTTTCCCTCGGAAACGTGCTGTGACGAGCGAAGAGATAATATATATGCAAAAAACCGCAAAAAATTTCCAAACAATGCAGGGATTTTCGGTTTCATGCAGTATTATAGTAATAGCGAGCGAAATTTGCGCGTTCGGGCTGCCCGCCGCGCGGCTTCCGCTCCTATTTTTCCCTAAAAAGCGTGGTGAGAAGCATGGCATTTCCGGAGCATTGGATGAACGATCTTATGAATAAAAATGAGATCGTTTCCGTCATTTCGGAATACACGCGGCTTTCGCCCAAGGGCGGCAGGATGTGGGGGCTTTGCCCTTTCCATCCCGAGCGCGCGGCCTCGTTTTCGGTTTCGCCCGATAAGCAGCTTTTCCATTGCTTCAGCTGCAAGGCGGGCGGCAGCGTTATTCAGTTCATAATGCAGGCGGAGAACCTGACTTATTCCGATGCGGTGCGCTTCCTTGCTCAGCGCGCGGGCATGGATATGCCAAACGAGGTAAACGACGAAAAGCTGCGCGCCGAAAAAGCGCTTCGCGACAGGCTGTACGATGCAAACAAAGCCGCCGCAAAATTCTATTGTGAAATGCTTTTATCCGAGCATGGCGCAAAGGCAAGGGGATACCTTTTAAATCGAGGGATAGACGGCAAAACCGCCGTTCGCTTCGGTCTCGGGTATTCGCCTGCGGATTGGGATGCGCTTTTTGTTCATCTTACTGGACTTGGCTTCACGAGGGACGAGCTTATAAAGGCCGGCCTCTGCGTGAAGGGCAGGCAGGATGAAAATAAAACCTTCGATTTTTTCCGCGACAGGCTTATGTTTCCCGTTATAAACGAGCGGGGCAGGGTGCTTGCGTTCGGAGGAAGAACTCTCGATAAGGACGGCGAGCCCAAGTACATGAACACGGGCGACACGCTGATTTATAATAAAAGGCATAACGTCTATGCCATAAACATGATGAAAGGCAAGAAGCTCGATGAGCTCATCATGTGCGAGGGATATATGGATGTTATCAGCCTTCATCAGCACGGGGTGGACAACGCGGTTGCATCGCTCGGAACAGCGCTGACAAGCAATCAGGCAAAGCTTATCGGCAGATACGCCAAACGCGCCGTCTATGCCTACGACGGCGATGCGGCGGGGCAGAAGGCGATGCTTCGTGGCGTGGACGTGCTCTCGGAAAGCTCGGTCGAGCCGCGCGTAATGGTCATCCCAAGCGGCCTCGATCCCGATGAATTCATCAGAAAATACGGCAGGGAAGCATTTTTCGCCCTAAAGGATTCAACGATAACTGCGGTGCAGTTCAAGCTGAACTATATCGAGGGCGAAACCGGGCTTTCCACAGCAGACGGCAGGCAGAAATATGCCGAAAGAGCCTGCGCGCTGCTTTCAAGGCTCGATCCCGTGGAGCGCGATCGCTACGTTAAAGTGGTTTCGGAGCGAAGCGGCATCGGGATGGACGTTATCCGCGAGCAATGCGGCGTTGCGGCGGCTTCCGAAACGGAAAACGAACCGCAGCGGCTCGTTTCAAGCGGCTATAAGCGGCAGCGCGATTTCGATAAGCGGCAGAAAACCGAGATTCTGCTCGCCGCATGCATGCTCGCATCAAAGGAAGCGCGCACGAAGATAATTCAGCTTTCGGGCTACTCAAAGGCGCTTTTCACCGATTCGGGGCTTGCGGAGCTGACGGAAAAGCTGAAAGAGGCCGATAAGAAAAACGAAAAAGATGATATAAGGCTGATCCTTTCGGAGCTTGAGGAACGCTCCTCGGAAGCGGCGGGAAGCGCGGCAGCGCAGGCGGATGAGATCGAAAACCCCGTTGAGATGGCTCGGGAGTGCATCCGCGCACTCGAGCTTGAAAACGGCGAAGCGCGGCTTCTTCAGCTCTCCGAGCGCGTAAAAAACGAAACCGACCCCAAAAAACGCGCCGAGCTTATAAGGGAGCAGTCGGAGCTTTTGATAGAGATAAGGCGGCTCAAGATGAGCTGAGAAACGCGGAGCGAAGGCGAAGCGAAAAACTTATTACCAAGGATAAATACCAAGGAGGTACATATATGGCAAACGAAGAAAGACGCAACCCGATGCACAAGGTGGACGAGCTTATCGAGCGCGGCAAGGACAAGGGCGAGCTGACCTATAAGGAGGTTATCGACACGCTCGGCAGCGATCTTCTCGAGCTGGACGTTGAGCAGATGGAAACCGTTTACGACCGCTTTGAGGATGCAAATATCGACGTTGTTGAAGAGGTCGATCCCGTGGAGATCGCGGCGGAGGAAACCGTTGAGATAACCGCGAAGATGGCGGCTTCTGAGGGCATCTCGATAGACGATCCCGTTCGTATGTACCTCAAGGATATCGGCAAGGTTCCCCTTCTCTCCGAACCCGAGGAGAAGGAGATCGCCCAGCGCATGGCGGATGGCGACGAGGAAGCCAAGCAGCAGCTCACCGAAGCAAACCTGCGCCTCGTTGTTTCAGTTGCAAAGCGCTACGTAGGCAGGGGAATGCAGTTCCTCGACCTCATCCAGGAGGGCAACCTCGGCCTTATCAAGGCGGTGGATAAGTTCGATTATCAGAAGGGCTATAAGTTCTCAACTTATGCAACCTGGTGGATTCGTCAGGCGATCACCCGCGCAATCGCGGATCAGGCGCGCACTATCCGCATCCCCGTTCACATGGTCGAAACCATAAACAAGCTCGTTCGCGTGAACCGTCAGCTTCTTCAGGAGCTCGGAAGAGAGCCCCGCCCCGACGAGATCGCCGAGGAGATGGGCTACAGCGAGGAGAAGGTTCGCGAGATAATCAAGATCGCGCAGGAGCCCGTTTCCCTCGAAACCCCGATCGGCGAGGAGGAGGACAGCCACCTTGGCGACTTTATCCCCGACGACGATGCCCCCGCGCCGGACAGCATGGCCACTCACGCAATGCTCCAAAAGCAGCTCGCCGAGGTGCTCAATACGCTCACCCCGCGTGAAGCGCGCGTTCTGAGGCTTCGCTACGGCCTTATCGACGGCAGAAACCGCACCCTCGAGGACGTTGGCAAGGAGTTCAACGTCACCCGCGAGCGCATCCGCCAGATCGAAGCCAAAGCGCTCCGCAAGCTCAAGCACCCCTCCAGGAGCAAGAGGCTGAAGGATTATATCGAGTAAGATAGGTGGATAGAAATTAATGTAAAGCAGAACCACCATAGTGTGGTTCAGATTACTGACAAACCACCCGAAAGATTTCGGCATTCAAAACACATTCTGTAGCGAGCTTGCCAAACGCGTTTTAAATGAAACGATCGTTTTAAAAGTCAGTTCAGAGAAGCACAATCGCTCTGAGCGCTTCCTACGAACGCTATATTTTTAGTGATGATTGCAACACGAACTTTGTCAGCAGCTTGAACCACCATAGTGTGGTTTTGCTTTACGACAGTATTACTATGAACTTGCGACTAGCTTTCGCTCTTGGTGGAGTGGAGTAAACTAATTGAGCGAAAAACAAGAAGACTAACCCCTGTGCTTAACTAACGGTTATTCTAATAATAGGAGGATGTTCTGTGAATATTAAACCACAAGATAAAACAATTCGTGACTTATTAGGATCTAAACGGACATTTATTATCCCTAGATTTCAGCGAGAGTATTCTTGGGATCAGAAACACTATCGGGAGTTTATCGAAGATATGCTTGGCAATCTTGTGATAGACGAAACAGGCACTATTTCTGCTGATCAGTATTTTATCGGCACGATGCTGTTCATTGGTGACTTTACAGAAGGAACTGGAGATATCGATGTTGTTGATGGACAACAACGACTAACAACAATAACTATTCTATTTTCGGCCATGTACGACAGATTTGTTGAGTTAAAGAAGGGCAACTTAGCTAAGCAGCTTTACAATTATATTATGACTGAAAATGATGACGGGGAGCCTGTGAGGATTCTTAAAAGCAAATCGAGCTATCCGTTCTTTTCATATGTCATTCAGGAGAAGGAATCCTCATATCAAGGAGTGGAACCTGTAACGGAAGAAGAGGCTAATATAAAGGCTACATATGATTATTTTAAAGAGTACTTGAACGAATCTAAACTAAAGAAGGCATTAAAAATATCCAATAGCAGCGAAAAGGTTGGAGAATTGTCGGAAGTTGATATTTTGAAAGCTGTTAGAGATCAGGTTCTTAACTCCATGTTTATTGCTATTTCGACAAAAGAGAAGGATCAAGCATATAGGATATTTGAGATATTAAATGCTAAGGGTAAAAGACTAGGTTATACTGACTTAATAAAGAATAGAATATTTGAGATTCTAAAAGAGCAGGAACCTGCTGATTTTGCTGAAGAAACTTGGAAAGACATAAAGAAGGAACTTCATTCAGGCAGGGAAAGCGTAGAGTTTGCACAATTCTATCGGCATTTTTGGTTGTCTAAGTATAGAAACACTCAAAAAGATAAGCTGTATGACGAGTTTTGCAAAGAAATAACGGAAAAAGAAAGCTGCAAAGAATTCTTGAAGGAGTTGTTGGAAAATGCAAAACTCTATATGAAACTGGTCAATCCAAAACGCGAGGATTATGAGGATAGAAAGGAGTACTTTGGAATTGTACAAAGCCTAAAGTGTATAAACAACTATTTTAATGTAGTACAAGTGCGCATCGCACTATTGGCGCTGTTTGATGCAAAGAAGCGTGGAATCATTGACTTTTCAAAATTGAAAAAAACAGTTTTGGAACTAGAGAACTTTCACTTTGCTTATAATGCTGTTTTATCAAGAGGTACCAATAGGATTGAAGCAATATTCTCAAAGTTTGCAGTTGCTCTCCGAAACGCTTCGCAGAAAAATGAGGCGAATGGTATTATTGAAACTCAGCTTATTAAAAAGCTTGGAGAGATTTTTCCTTCGTTTGATAGCTTTAGCGAAAAGTTTATTTCCCTAAGTTTTACTAAAAAAGAAACGGCTTCTAATGTAAAAGCGAAATATGCTATTAATAAACTCAACTGCTATTATTCGGATACAGATGTTTTCGCGGATGATGGTTCCATTGAGCATATAGTACCAGAAACGGAGGGTGTTGTCGCTCTAAATATTGGGAACTTGATTCTCTTGGAGAAACGGCTCAATGACGATGCAGGCAACCAAGTCTATTCCGATAAACGTAAAATATATGAAGAGTCAACTTATAGGTTTGTAAAGGACTTTATAGAAAAGCATGACAGGTGGGATGAGTCAATGATAGCAGAACGAGCGAAAGAGTTAGCTCGCATATATTATCGTGAAGTTCTAAAAAAGGAGATTCCATCTTGCAATTCAAAATAGAAGAATGCGATTGCATATCATCCAAATCGCTTTAAGTCTATATTGCTACCGAGGATTATTTCTAAGTTAACGCTAAGCTTATTAGTTATGCTCTAAAACTAATAAGCTTAGCTCACTTTCCATCCGGAAAACTCGTAAAGCTGCCCCTTTCCACCTCGGGCAGGCCGTACTTTTCCTTAGCATCCGCTATCGCGTTCACCATAAAAACGATGTTCCTTGCAAGGTTGCGCATCGTTTGCAGCCCTTCCTTATCCTTGCGGACATCCTCGGCGGTGAAGCCGCCGGTGATTTGCAGCTTACCGGTTATATAGGAGGCACAGTTACGCTTACTGGCTTGCATTGTATTCAGCGCTCCGCAAGCGTGGCTATATTGTGCATGTGCTGAACCCTATCCAGTCCAACGCTCTGCGCGGCATGTATATCCGCCAAGTAAAGAACGATGAACACGACAGCTTCATCATTGCGGAAGTGATTCGCTTCGGCAGATATACCGAAGGTGGACTGCCACCGTCTGAAATGTACGAGCTGCGCGAACTGTGCCGTGCCAGATCGTTTGTAGTGGATATGACAGCCGATCTTAAGCGCAAGGTTATTTCATTGCTGGATCAGGTTTTTCCCGAATACGAAACTGTGTTCTCAAACATTTTCGGACTAACTTCTTCCGAACTGCTTTTGAACTGTTCTACGCCCGACGAGATTCTCGCATTAAACACCGAGCAACTTGCGGGAATACTCGAGGTGCCGAGCAGGAAGCGGTTCAGCACACCCAAGGCTGAAGAAATAAAGGAGATCGCTTCCAACTCGTTTGGGATAGTTCTGGAGCACGGTTCTATGGGGCTTCTCATCAAGCAGTACATGGAGCATATTCGCTATACCGAAAAACAAATTTCAGAGCTTGAGGAAAAAATCACAGAGCTGTACTCGCAGTTTGATGCTCAACTCGCAAGCATTCCGGGCATCGGAACTATTCTTGCTGCAACGATACTTAGCGAGATCGGCGACATCTCTCGTTTCTCATCCGCATCCAAGTTGGCCGCCTTTGCAGGGATAGATCCAACGGTGAGACAATCCGGTGAGTTTTCAGCAACACACAACCATATGTCCAAGCGCGGCTCTCCGTATTTACGCAGAGCACTATGGCAGGCATCAGTATCGGTGGTCAAGCACGACCCTGCTTTGAAAGCTTTCTTTGAGAAAAAAAGAGCCGAAGGAAAGCCTTATATGAATGCCATTGGACATGTTACAAGGAAGCTTACGAACATCATCTTTGCTGTTCTTCGAGATAAGAAGCCTTACTACTGCCGCATAAACAGTTGACCTCAAAAGCCCATAGCATTTATCAAACCCTTGTATGCTGCATTCGTTTGCAGAGGCATGGAGTCTATTCGTGTACCGTTTCTCCGATGTCTTTCGCCGCTCGGTTCTATTCTTGGATAAAAGAAAGCTTAGTCATGGGAGTCAACCATGCGATGTCAAGAGAAGGGTGGAGATTTTCGTTCAGAAAATACTACCCGACCTTGACATCGGCCGGCGCAGTATAATTGTCAGCCAGTCTGTGCGGACATATTATCCGCACAGACCTTCGTTCATTTATTACGAACAAATTTAGCCCGCAGATCAATCGGGATAAGTTTTGCAAATGCCAATAATTATAAAATAGCTCATTTTTTGCTTGACAAACACATAGCCGGCTGCTCGATTTTCGACCTTGCGAAAAACCGCAGAACGCGGCGGATCACTGAGCTGCAATCTGTGCCTTGAGTGCTTCTTGAAGCACCTGAGAGAAGTTGATCCCGCGCTCCAGGGCGGCGGCATTAAGCCACGCAGGGAGGGTCACGGTGCGGTTGACGGACTTGTTTACATTGGCGAGACGGATGGCCGGCATATACACATCAATCAGCACGGTGCGCTCGTTTTCGCCCACGGATACATCATGCAGGGGAGTAGGTTCGGGGATCTCCTCGCCGTCCTCTTCCAAGCCAGCGAGCGTGATGCCGAGAAGCTCACGCGCCGATACAAGCGCATCATCATCGTTCGTGCCGCTGGTGGCTACATCAAGGTCGGGGAAGAATACGGAGATCTCTTCGTTCGGCTCATAACCGAATACAGCGGGATAAAAGTAGCGATCTTTTTTCATAGCAATTCTCCTTTCGGCTTTGGGGTGGGGCTGCTCATCTAAACCGCAGCCCCGACTGTCTCTCTATCGAATCCAGTGTCTTTTGCGGAATGTCCTTATCGGGATGCTTAACCGTTACTCGACCTTTCTTTGTTGGGTGCTTGAATTGGTGGTGGCTTCCGACCGTGTTGACTTCGTACCAGCCGTCCTCGGTCAAAGCCTTGATAACGTCGCGAGACGAATAAGATTTCATCGTTTCGTCCTCCTTGCGTATAGTATTATAGCAAATATTATTGTATTTGTCAATAAGTTGGACGAATATTTTTCTATGCGTTACATCTTACAGATTCAAGAAGTTTAGATTTAAGATAAATTCTCCGTCATACAAAATTTGGGGTGTCAATCGGGGTGTCAGGCTGCTCGAATTGGGCTCCGCCAAGAGAATGATAAAAAAGAAAAACCGCTGATTTTACAACGGTTTTTCTCTTGGTACGAATCACGATAACGGATTATCCAAGCGGAGCATAAATATCCTTGCGATTACAAAGAAAACACCAACACTCAAATCGGCACAAGCCGAGAAACGGAGGAACCATTATGGCCGAAAAAAACGAATGCTTCACCATAACCCACACCATCACTTACACCGAGAAGGACGGACTTCTCTATCCCGACCTTGCGCTGCCGGAGCAATCCGGCGAGGCCATCGGCCGCTTCGGGCGAATGCGCAGGCGCTATCTCAAGGAGCATCGCAAGGCGTACTATTCGCTTCTTTGCATGAAGCTTGAGCTAAACGACCATCTGCGCGAGATCAACAGTCAGGCGCTTGAGCAAATCGAACTTATCACACTCCAGCTCGCCCAAGCCGAGGGCATAACCGAGCAGCTCAAAGCCCGCGATCAGCTCGGCTGGGCGCTGGCGATGAACTCTTGCAGAGCAAGAGCGGAGGAAATCGTTATCAGAGAAATGGTTTTGGCGTAAACCTAATTACATAATCAACGACAAGCACCGCCGCTAAAATAACGTACCGGCGGTGCTTTGCATATCGATTACGAAATGGCATTTGAGTTCATACGATACCGACTAAGAAATAACTGCCGAGAATCAAACGCTCACTCCAATATCTTCCAATACCCGTTCGCATCGTTGCCCTCCCTTGCTATAAAGCCTTTTTCTTTCAAGGCTTTTATAGCACGATAGACAGTTTTCTCGCTCTTGGAGATCGCCTTGGCAAGCTCCTTGATCGTGAGGCAGTCGTTGCCACAGAGAAGCTCGTAAACCGCCCTTTCGCTCTTGGACATATCATGGACATTTTTCTGTCCATGACGGCGGAAAAAGATGAATTTGAAGCCGGTCGGAGTGTTTTCATAATCGTATTCCACCTTGGATTCCCTGCACGCGGAGAAGGTGCGTTCAAAGCCCGAACCGAAGGACTCAATAACCGATGCCTTGAAAAGCACGTTGACAATCTTTGGATTCAGCATAATGGGCTCGGCGGCGTTGTAGGCAAAATCCTCCGGAACGAAGCCCGCCGGGAACCTGCCCGGGCTGTAGATCACAACCTTGTTGCTGAAGATTTCGATTGAAAAAGTGGTATTCGAGTAATAGCAGCCGTGCGCAAAGGCATTCACGATCATTTCACGGATTGCCTTTTGCGGAATCTCGGGCTCTTCCGTGCGCTTTGCCTCGCCCGAAATGCAGATGTTCCAATCTATATTGGAAAGCACGAACGAAATACCCTCATCAATGCACTCGAAGATATTGCCCTCGAAATGGTTGAGTTTGATAAAGGTATCCTTGGTCGGCGTGGCATACACGGCGGTTTTCAGCAGCACGGGCTTATTTGATGATAACAGAACGCGCCCTGCGTTGGTCAATTTATCTGCGGAATTATTGCAAAGACCGAGTTTTTTCAGTATGGCCGCAGCATCGGAGTATTCGTAGCGTATCCTGCCGCTGTCGTTTCCGTTTTCAATTATGCGTCTGAGAAGCTGCTCGTCAACCTCGCTTATGGATTCATCGGAATCCGCCTTTTCCCATTCCGAATAATCGGTACGCCTTTGCTTGAAAAGTCGTTCGAGTTCCGCATCGGATATCTGCCTGTCCTCATCCGCAAAGCGCTGATAGTACCGCCCAAACGCTGCATACGGAGCATCATCGCCGCGAAACTGCACCTCTATAAAAGCCTTGCCGTCGTCTGTGTGCTTCGTGGTGATCTCATGCCAGATCGCGGGCTTGATGCCGTCGCTTATGTCACGCGAAAGCTTGCGCTCGGTGTCCTTGCCGATTTCAATGCCGACAACTTCGCCGTTATCCCTAACGCCGAAATACAGCTCGCCCTTGCCGTGCTTATTCAGAATGCTTGCGATGGAAATAATTCCCTCCTTCGTTTCCGAAGTGGTCTTTTTGAATTCCACAAGCTCCGATTCGCGCCCGATGTTCATTTTCTCACCTCCAAATGTCCTATCATGGACATTTTAGCATCTCCGTAATATGCTGTCAAGAATTCTTGCTTTAGTTTGCGCATAATGAGGAGTGCTTATTTCTCTCACTTCTTCCCGCTGCGCATCTCGCGGTAGATCATCTCCGCCAGCGTGCTCATTATCGCGTTATACTTGCTCCTATCCTCGAAAAGCGAGCTATAGGTTTCCTGCGATTCCATAAAGCTATCCTGCGCGGCATCGCTGAACGCCTGCGGGAAGATGCTTTCGGTGAATATCTGCGGATCGGACGAAGCCGCCATATTCGCAAGCTTTTTGTTGCCGCGAAGCTTATCCGCAAGCGCATTTATCATAACGCGGTCGGCGGCGGTGAAATTGCCCTTATACTTCTCGTTTATCCTTTCGATTATCAGATCGAGCGGATCCTTTGGTTCGGGCTGCGCTTTGGTTTTCGGCTCGGCGGGCGTGTATATGCCTGTTTCATCGCCAAGCGAAATATCGCCGTCAAAGGTCTTTTCAAGCTTATACATTTCAAGCTTGAGCATCTTTTCGATATCCGCCATTTTCACAACATCCTCGGGCAGCATACCGACGAGGAACGAGCAATACACATACTCCTTGTGCATCTCCGCATCAAACATTCTCAGTATCTGAGAAACATAGCGATACCATTTGCAGAAATTGCGCATCGTGCGGCGGATCTGATACCTTTCGTCACTCGCCTTGCGCTGATAACGCTCCACGGCGGGAAACAGCCTGCTTGCGAGCAAGCCCTGTGCGCTCGCTCCCTGCGCGCCCTTTTCGAAATACACATCACAGAAAGCGGAAATATCGCGCTCGTCATAGATGCCGAAATCGTGAAGATCGCGCTGCACCTTGTAAAGCAGGTCGGTATTGACCTCCTCCTCAAGGAAGGTTTCGTGATAGAATATCTGGAAATCCTCCTGAACGTCCTTCTGATCGTTCGCAAAATCGAGAATAAAGGTGTCGTTCTTGCCGGGGCAGGTGCGGTTAAGGCGCGAAAGCGTTTGAACGGTCTTTACGCCGTGCAGCTTCTTGTCCACTATCATCGTGTGCAGCAGCGGCTCGTCAAAGCCCGTTTGATACTTCTCCGCAACGATCAAAATATTGAAATTATCGTGGAATTCCTGCTTCGTCTGCGTTTCCTGGATATGGCTTCCGTCCGGGCGAACATTCAGCCCGGATTCGGTGTAGACTTCGTCATCGTGGATCACTTCGCCGGAGAACGCGACCATCGGCTTCACCTCGGCATACCCCTGCTCGGCGGCATAGCGCTTTATCTCCTTGAAATACAGCACCGCTGCGGGGCGCGAAGCGGTAACCACCATCATCTTGCCCTTGCCGTTTATCTTCGCTCTTGTGGTCGTCATAAAGGTTTCAACCGTTATCTCGGATTTCTGGCGAATATTCTCCGGATGAAGCTGCTGATATTTTTTTATGACCTTGCTTGCCCTCGAAACCGGCACTTCGGGATTCTCCTCGGTGGATTTGGCTATGCGGAAGCAGGTTTTATAGGTCATATAGTTTTGAAGCACATCGAGAATAAAGCCCTCCTCGATGGCCTGATGCATGCTGTAAATATGGAAGGGGTGAAACTGCCCGCTTTCATCGGGAGTGCCGAACATTTCAAGCGTGGTATCCTTGGGCGTGGCGGTGAAGGCGAAGAAGGAAAGATTCTTATGCTTGCCGTGCGCGATAAGCTCCTTCACAAGCCTGTCCTGCGGATCGACCTTTTCCTCGGCAAGCCCCTCGATCTCCGCGTATTCCTCGAGCGCATCGCCAAGATCGGCAAGCGCGGTTTTGAGCTTTTGTGCGCTTGAGCCCGTTTGCGAAGAATGCGCTTCATCGCATATTATCGCATAATTTCTGCCGTTCGCCGCATCCACTTCCTCATAGATAACGGGAAACTTTTGCAGCGTGGTAACGATAATTCGAACGCCGTCGTTTATCGCCTGCTTCAGATTCTGCGAATTTTTGCCCTCGCCGATGGTCTCAACGCTCCCAAGCTGATGATCGAAGCCGGATATCGTGGCTTGAAGCTGCGCATCGAGCACCGTTCTGTCGGTAACAACGATAACGCTTGAAAATATCGCTTTATTATTCTCATCGTGCAGCGAGGCAAGGCGATACGCCGTCCACGCTATGGAATTGGACTTGCCGCTGCCCGCGCTGTGCTGAATAAGGTAGTTTCGCCCCGCGCCGTTTTTGCGAACGTCCGCAATAAGCTTTCGCACCACGTCAAGCTGATGAAAGCGCGGGAAGATAAGCCTATCCCCCTGCAGGCTGATGAATTTCTGAACGATATCCATCATGCTGTCCGCCTGAAAAACCTCTTTCCAAAGGTAGTCGGTGGGATAACCGTTCGGGTTGGCGGGGTTGCCCTTGCCGCCGTCCCTGCCCGCGCCGCTTGAGCCTTGGTTGAACGGCAGAAAATAGGTTTTATCCCCGTTGAGCTTGGTGGTCATCCACGCTTCGCTGAGGTCAACGCAGAAATACGCGAGTATGCGCCGATTGAAGCGGAAGCAGGCCTCGCGCGGATCGCGATCGGTTTTCCATTGGCTCTTTGCGTTTTCAACGCTCTGCCCCGTGAACTGGTTTTTAAGCTCAAAGGCGAAAAGCGGAATGCCGTTCACCGCCAGCAGCATATCCACGGAATTATTGTTTTCCGCGCTATACCGCCATTGGCGAACGCAGTTGAAGATATTTCCCCGATACCGCGCCGCATCGGTCTCATTGAGGCTCGATTCGGGCATAAAATAGCAAACGCGGAAGCTTATGCCCCTATGATTGAAGCCGTGGCGCAGCACATGGAGCACGCCGTCCATATCGCAGGCATTGTTGAACGCAAGGCAGAACTTTTGGGCGGGATCGGCCGCATTCATATTTTTGAACCGCGCCCACTCCTTAGGCTGAGTGCGCTCGATAAAGTTGATAAGCGTGCCGGGAAAAACGCCGAGCTTCGGATCGTACCTGTCCGTAGTCCTGGTGTAGCCTCCCTCCGGCGAAACGAAAAAGGATTCTATATCGGCTTCAAAGCGCTTTTCGGTGGTGATCATTGTTCAAACTCCTTGAGTAAGATTTTCAGCTCATCATTTGCTGTTATTCCAAGAGCAAGTAATAAACTCAGTTTTAACTGCTTCATACTCAATTCAATAGTATCTTGATTCAGAATATCTTCAAAAACACAAGGGGCGATCAACAGTTCATTGCGATCAATCGATGACATAGTGCTTCGGCAAAAATCCATTTCGGTTACTAAGCCGTTACAGTCCAAAATCGACATGCAAGCAAACACACGCATTGTTGATAAATGCCTTCCAACTTTGGCGAAATAAGCGCGAAGCAGTTCTTCAACTTTGTCGAAAATATATGACCACGGAAAATAGAAACACTCTGTTTCTCCAGAGTTGCACTTATGGATTTCACCCCTTAGGGAATCAAATGCCTCAACCGAAAGGTTATTGAAGATCTGGCAAATATGCTCATGATGCGCATGATGCTGGCTCATGATTAACCCATCAACTGTAGGAAATGTTCTAGACATGCACTCAAACATTGTAAATATCCCAGATAACTCGCCGCGATTTTGCTTGTCTAAAGCATAAGCCAATCTGTTGTAGCTTGTATCCACAAAGGTATCTGGAATAATCTGGAAAAGAAAAAACCTTTGTCTTCCCACGCTTCTAAAGTATTCGATTCTTTCCTTGCGGAACTTCTCTATTTCTTTTTCCAACGCTACCGATTGAACAAACATTCTTTTTAACTCCGTATAAGCTATTGGTATTTTACCGTTTCCAACTCTTTTGTAAGCCCGATAATTCTTTTCATCTTCAAGATGAAGATATGGCGCAAAAGCATCGTGAAGAACAAGAATAATAACTATATGCTTGCCATTCTCGAGGGGAATAAAACGAAACTTGCAGTTCGGTATTCTTGGTTCGATCTTTTGCAGATAGTTTTTTAGCCGCAATTCAAATTTATCGGGGTTATCATCTTTTATATCAATCCCGCAGAAGCATTGCGGCACGCCCTTTTCCTCGGCTATACCAAGAAAAAGATAACCGCCGTTCGAATTAGCCAAGGCGCAAATATCGCTGCGAAACTCGGCAATCTTCTCCTCTTGCTTCGTATCACCTTTGCTATATTGGTCAACAGAAAACATCGCCTTGTAGTCGATATACTCATTTTCTCTGTAATCGGCAGTATCAAGAATAAACTGCAAATCCTCTAAATTACAGTCGATGATTTGTTTTCCGTTTATAGTAGGCAGCATTATCTAATCAACCTCCGTTTCTGTTATTTCTCGTTTTTGCAGTTTTGATATGATGGGGTTTAATAAAGATTGTTAAGCTGATAAATCTGTGAACGACCGCAAAACTTAATGTTATAGTTTTTGCATATCAGTTCTATTACGCTTACATACCAATCTTCGGCAAGTGGGTGAACCATTACACAATCGATAAAATGGCTTATATCTTCGATGGGATAGGCAACAAAAGTCGGAGAATTAGGTTCATCCAAATAATCAATAACTCTGAATTCGTTCTCATAACTGAACATTTTTCTTTTATGCGTGAATAGATTATGCGGATTTGTTACCCCGGTAGTCGCACCTGTTCGTGAAAACAAATCCACAAAGCCCTTAACGCCTAACTCCTCAAGGTCATATTTAACCTTGCGGATATCGAACATATTGTTTATCTTTTCGATTTTACTATCCGTTGTTTTCCACATAACGGTTTGACTGCCGTAATTGTATGCATTCCACATAACTTCCTCATCAATGCTTTTTGAAAAGCACAAACACCGAGCCCCTGCGCATATTGTATTGCTAAAGCAAAGCAGATCATCAATTTGGGTTTTATCCAAATTGAGCTTATCGGATAGCATATCGGAAAAAGCTTGTTTCAACAAAGGCTTTTCCAATGCCCGCAAAAGGTAATTTTCATATTTATCGTTCCATTTTTCGGGAGATATTAGCGTAAGTTTGCTCGACATAACCATCTCGCAAAAACGCTGAAAAGAAACATATCTGCAAAGTTCCATACGATACTCCTGTTTTCGCTTTATTTAGACAACAAGCCGTTTCCCCGTAACATACTCATAGATCACGGATTTTTTATAGGTTTCAAGCTCGGTAAGTAGCTGTTGCTTTATATCAATCAGCCGATCAACTTCGCCGCATTTTTCGTCAAGGTATTCAGCAATCAAAAGCTGTTCTTCGCTTTTTGGCAACGGGATCTTAAACTGAACTACCTGCGAAGCATTGATGGCAGGATAACTAATTCCTGTTGAATGTGCTTCTATTGAGCTTATTATTGCATCAGATAGAATTGCGTACTTCAAGAATATGGGATTAACCGCTTGGGGTCTAATAACTACAAAGCCCGTAGATGCTATAAGCGGTGTTTCCCGCTCGGTAACTGCTGCTACTGCTTTCAAATATGTTCTCACGGTAGAAACAATTATATCATTCGCTTGAACAATTCGCCTTGCTCGTGAGGGGGCATCCTTAAAAAACAAATGTTGCATTTCGGTAATACCCTTTCCATACTCAACAGAGCCTATTTCTATATAGTCAAATTCAAAATCAAGATCAGTATTTTCAGCAATCACTTCATCATTATATGACACTAAATACTTTATCGGTTTGCATTCCCACTCCTCCGGTATTTCGCCGATCCACTCAATGCCGCTATCCTTCATCGGACGCGCACCGCGCACGCCTTTGGTAACGGCTTCGGTAATAATGGACTGCTTCAGCGCCTTATATTCCTCTATGGTCTTTTTGGTAGCTTCAATAACGCCGTCTATCTCCGCGCATCTTCTATCAAGAAAATCGGCAATGCGGCGCTGCTCATGGATTGGAGCAATTGGCATATATATTCTTCCAAGATTTGTTCTGCTAATCCTTTTCATTGTAGTGCCTTTTGCTTCATCTTCAACAGACTTTTGATAGCCAGCGCATTGGGATAAATAACATAAGAAGCGCTTATCTTCAAGCGTGCGGAGAATTACTATATCAACAGCCAAAACATACTTTTCCTCATCGCTTGGAAGAATACACGCTCTTCCGTAAGGAGCGTTGAGCCTTGCGATTATGAAATCGTTCGGATATGCGTACTTACAGTTTAATCTAATGAATGTTTCGCCCGAAATGTAACCATTACCCTGTCGCTTAAATACTCCATCTCCAACATTACCAGTTGTTAAATAACGGATTCCTGCATCCGAAATATCCGGAGACTCAATCCAATCGCCATCAATAAAAGCATTCTCTTGGGTAGTGTCGGCTAGATTCTTTATTCTTACTATCTTCCACTCTTCCGGTATCTCCCCGATCCATTCCACTCCGCTATCCTTCAGGGGGCGGGAATTGCTCATTGCACCTTGCACATTGCTCATATTATCCCTCCCCAAACAGCTTCTTCAGCGACTCGGCAATACCGTTCTCAAGCTCCACGATGCGCTTCAAAATATCCTCGCTTGCTTCGGGCTTTTTGTACTCATAGAAATACCTTGTCATGGGTATTTCATAGCCGATCCTGGTCTTATTGCGGTCTATCCAAGCATCAGGCGCATAGGGCAGCACCTCGCGCCTGAAGTATTCGTCTATATCCTCGGTAAGCGGAACGTTCTCCGTGTCGCGCAGCGAGGAATCGGGGGTGGGCTTGCCCTTTTTCAGGAGCGGTTCGCCGTTTTCATCGCGCTGCGGGCGCTCCACAACTATTTTGCTGTATCCGAATTCATCGGTATCGAAGATCTTGCTTTCGCAGTAAACGCCGCCCTTATCGCCGAAAACTTCCTCGGTGAACGAGGAATAGGCGCGAACGATCAGCTCGCGGTCAGAATCCGCAATATCGTTGCGCTTGGTGCCGATGCTCTTTCGGCGCGGCGTAAAACAATGGCTTGCATCTATAAGCTGCACCTTGCCCGCGCGCTCGGCGGGCTTGTTCTTATCCAGCACCCAAATATAGGTGGAAATGCCGGTATTCATAAACATATCGGTTGAAAGCTGAATGATGGCGGAAAGCCAGTCGTTTTCAAGGATATAGCGGCGAATCTCGCTCGGACCGCTGCCCGCATCGCCCGAAAACAGCGGAGAGCCGTTTTGAATTATCGCCATTTTGCCCCTTTGATCCAGCTTTTTAAGACCGTTCAGCACGAAAAGCTGCTGACCGTCGCTTATCTTGGGCAGGCCCGGAGCAAAGCGCCCGTCCTCGCCGAGCGCGGCTTCCTTTTCAACCGCCTTTTGCTCGCGCTTCCAATCGATGCCGAACGGGGGATTGGAAATGATGTAGCGGAAGGTGTACCCCGAAAACTTGTCCTCGCTCAGGGTGTCGCCAAAGCGCATATTATCGGGATTGCCGCCGCGGATCATCATATCCGCCTTGGCTATCGCGAAGGTGGAGGGGTTGAACTCCTGCCCGAAGCAGGTGACCTCCATTTCGGGGTTTACGGCGTGGATGCGTTCCTCCATGCAGGAGAGCATCTGGCTTGTGCCCATCGTCATATCGTAAACCGTTATATTCTCCTGGCGGCTCATATCCGCGCCCGAAAGCAGAAGATCGGTCATAAGATAAATGATGTCGCGGCTGGTGAAATGCGCTCCCGCTTCCTCGCCAAAGGACTCCGAAAAGCGGCGAACGAGATCCTCAAAGATGTAGCCGCAATCCACCGCGCTGATCTTCTCCGGCCCAAGATAGCCCTTTTGCGAAGCAAATTCTTTTATCACAAGGTAGAGCGTGTTGCTCTCCACCATGCGCTTAATTATGTTTTCAAAATCGAATTTCGCAAGCACGTCCTGAACGTTTCCCGAAAAGCCGTTCAGATAATCGCGGAAATTGCTCTCGATGTTTTCGGGATCGGCAAGCAGGCTTGAAAAGGTGAATTTGCTGATGTTGTAAAACTGATAGCCCGATGCCTTGCGAAGAAAACCATCGATAACCGCAAGGCTCTTTACCTTTTCATAGGTCTCCAAAACCGCCGAATGAGTCGGCAAAAGACAGTCGTGAAAACGCTTTACGACCGTCATCGGAAGGATAACAAGACCGTATTCGTGCGGCTTGAACGGGCCGCGCAGTAAGTCCGCCACGTTCCAGATCATCGTGGCCTTTTCTTGTATGTTCGTGCCTACGGCGGTGAAGATATCGGTTGGCATAGCGGTTACTCCATAGCGTAAGATTATTTTGTTTCATCATAATTATACCATATTTCGCGCAAAAATCAAGGGAAAAGGGGCGGGAAAAGGCGAGTTTTTGAACGGAGTATGTACTAAAATATGTATCGGGCGTGCGTTTCGAGCAGTTTGCGCGAAGTTGCGGCTTTCTGCACGCTTCGCGGCATAGGGTTAAAGGGTGCCAGCCTTGATTTGGGATTTGTTATTGCAAATCCCATGCTTGTAAGGACGATTAACCGCATAGCGTACGGAGAGGACTTACGAAAAGTCGAATCGTGGCACCTTCTCTCTGCTTTAGAAATAGACTTGATTAAATCTCTTGACAAGATAATTTGCGTAGCGTATAATATCCGAACAAGAGAATCTGCCGCTCGATATGGCTGCAAAATTCTATCTGCCAGAGAATCGTGCAACCGTGCAATAAGGATTATTCGGTGAACAATTCAAGTTTGCAAAATACAGTGTACAAACAATCTTGCAACCTTGCAAGGATGCAAAGCTTTTGCAAACTTCATTGAGCTATCATCTTTGAGGCAGCAAAATGGAGTTTTTGACAATACTGGAAATAAACGAAAGAGAGAATGGCATCAAAGCACTGCCATGAAAAGAGTAATGAAATATCCATAGGAGGCTCAATGAAAAACAGGTTATTTACGATCAAAGATACGGTTAATTGTCCTTGCAAGCATCGCCTTTGTCATGACAAAGACCTTGCTTGTAAGGGTTTCCACCCTTATACCCTATGCCGCTGCGCGGGAAGCATAATGCCATGAATAAAGCGATGCACCAAAAGGTTTTGAAAGACTGTTGTTTCCGTTACGCTTTTCCGAGATGGTTGAAATGCAAATGTATTATTTTTGGAGATAAAAGAATTGAAAGAAAAAGCGAAAGAGAAAAAGAGAAAATTGTGTTTGATCGGTGTCGGTGCAAGGCGCTACAAGATTGGAAGGGTGAACTACATCGTTTCTGCCCGTTTCAAGGTATTCGATACATTTTTTGGTACAAGCCTGCGTGATCTCGTTGCTCACAGCCTGAAAAGCGGTCTTATAGACTTGACGGAGGAAGAAGTTTGCGATAATATGGACTTGCAAGGATATGCGTGCTCCGAGGTTGACCGTGGAAAGGAGGAAACAGAATGAAAAAGACCACGGAGCAAGGCATTACGGCGCTCTATTGCAGACTTTCGCGCGATGACGGCGCTGAGGGCGACAGCAATTCGATCGCCAATCAAAAACGCATGCTTACAAAGTATGCGAAGGAAAACGGTTTCCACAACACCCGCTTTTATGTAGATGACGGGTACACCGGCACGAACTTCAACCGTCCCGGCTTCAAGCAGATGATCGAGGATGTTGAGTTGGGCTATATCTCAACGATCATAGTTAAGGACGCCCCTGTAATAATAGGACTAATAAACTAAAGGCTCAAAAAAGTGCTGGAAATACGGCTTTTTTGAGCCTTTTCACATAAATACAATCGAATCATACATAGCGCGTCTGTTACCCAAAGCGACGCATTGGGTTGGCAGACGCGCTATTTTTTTGCCCAGACGCGGGCGGAAGGAGGTGTAAGCGTGAGAGCGTATGGCGAGTCGTGGGACTACAATGTATATGACTGCCGGTACTGCCTGTACTGGAAAGGCAGGAAAAAAGGCTGCGTCTACCCTGACGGCTGCTGCTGTCCGGTAGATCAAAGGAATTCAGTTCAGTTCCGCGACGATGAAGATAAAGAGACTACCGCACCCGTTTCGGAGTGCAGGAATTGTCCCTATGGGCGTGATTCCCCTTGTATCGGGTGGTGTAGCTATTAACACCATATTCGTACTAAAATGAGCAAAACAAAAGCGAGCATCGATCCCAAATCCGTTATCAATGCTCGCTATGTCTTATCTTACCGAAAAAGATTTTTTGGATTTTTGATGATGGAGTTGAACTACCGTAAGCATATGCCGTCTTGCGAAAACACAGTTTTCTACATTATATTGTTCCGCTAAGGTTGTACTCGAAGTTCATCCGTGAAACAAGACATAACCGGAAATAGACTTTTGTTTTTCCAACACACAATTAGTTTTTTTGATCAGTTCAAATCGGACAAGGGGGTTCGGATCGTAAAGGTTTTTCGTTTTCGATTTCAGTTTTGAACTTTTTTTATTCTTATGTCCGGTTTGAATTCAGAAACCGATCGTCAGAAAACACATACAAAATAAGCGAAAACAAAGAATCACCGTTTGCTGTCCGACCATAGGGGGTTCGGATCCCGAACGGTGATTCATTTATCGAAAAGATCAGAGTGCGAACCCGTATCAACAAGTGTGAGTGTCAGCACATCGTTTTCGATGAGATAGATCAAAAGCCAATCGGGTTTATGTGGCATTCACGGAAGCCGACATAGTTCCCGGTCAACGCATGGTCGCGATACTTCTCCTCAAGCATCTTGCCTTGGCGAAGCTTATCGATCACATCGTCAAGTAGCGCAAGATCAAGTCCGCGCTTTTTCATCAGTTTATAGCTTTTTTTAAAAGCTGAGGTAAACTTTACTTCGTACATCAATCTTCCTCAAGCGCGGCTTTGAGCGCATCCATGTCGGTATAGCCTTTAAGCGAAGAATCGGAAGAAATGCGCCTTGCTTCAGCCATCGCTTCAAGTGTTTTGGCAGAATAATTTGGCAGCTCAACGGCGAATGGCAGGCCTCCGCGAAGGACACACTGATGAAGAAACAGGTTTACCGCGCCGGACATATCAAGACCGAGATTGCTGAAAAGCTCAGTTGCCGCCGCTTTGATATCCGCGTCGATACGAACTTGGGTAGGTGTAGTAGCCATATAATCATCTCCTTAATGATCATCGTTTACATATAATTATATGTTGTTCGGTTTACATTGTCAAGCAATTAAAGGCCGAATGATTGATTTGCTGCAACGAACTTTCCGAACAACAGTTTTCCATTTCAGAAAAATGCATCTATCTGCAAAAATCTATTCTGCAACCAAGCCCATTATTTTATTTGTGCAACAGCTTGTTGCATAAATATTGTTCCCCAATCTCGCTTGCAGTGTGCAGTTTCAGAGACGGGACTTTCAATTTCTGCGACCGAGGTGTTCAACTTCGCCGCCGCAGACAATTCGGATCGTAAAGGTTTTTCGGTTTCGATTTCTATTTTGAACTTTTTTGATTTCGGTGTCCAATTTGAAATCAGATAATGACAGCTGGAAAAGCAATATAGCACAAGTAAAAACAAAGAATCACCGTTTGCTGTCCGAACCATGGTGGTTCAGATCCGAACGGTGATTCAATATTCCACATAACTGCGGTTTAGAATGAATCAATAATCCCCATCGCACGGCGCAGAATCATCAGCGCGTCGGAGACGACAACACTGCCGTCATGGTCGATGTCACAGGCGGACAAAGCGTTTTCACTGAGCTGAAAAAGCCCCATGCTGTATCTGATGGCAAGCAGCGCATCGGCGACATCCACATTGCCGTCGCCGTTTGCGTCGCCGGGAACAACGGGCTGCTGGTCTTCCTCGGCAGCCAGGATCTCATACCACGAGCTGACATATTCGTACATTTCCTCGTAGTTAAGGAACCTTGCCCTCTTATGCGCACGAATCGTTCCGCTGCGGTCAACGATTATGGTCTGCGGGATCGGAACGCTGCCGTCTCCCACCAGTGCTTCGGCAACTGCGTAAAGCTGGGCGTTTTTCAGCATATGCACCCAAGTCCAGCCGTTTTCCTCGGTCATCTGAATAGCTTCCGATATCTCGTTGGAATACTCATACATCAGCACGCCGCAAAGCTGAACGTCGTTCTCCGAAGTAGCCTGATAGTGGTTGTGGAGCGTCAGGAAGTCTGGCATCTCGCCGATGCAGGGGCCGCACCAGGTCGCCCAAAAGTTCATGACCGTCATCGTATGTGTTGCAAAAACGGTATCATCCACCGTGTTCCCGTAAAGGTCGAGCGTGTTCAGACCAATGAGGCTCATTCCAACGGCATCTCTTGTTCCCGGGCCGGTCTTTGCCGCCGCAGGCACTGCCGAAACTGCCAGCATGAGGGTGATCATAAGAACAGCAAAAGCTTTTTTCATTGTATTGCCTCCTTTATATGCAAATCAATCATTTGAGCAGCAGCTTTCAGATCAGCCCCATTGCGATTCGTAGAATTGTCAAAGCGTCCGAAACAGTCACCATGCCGTTGCCGTCCATATCCGCCGCATTCAGTTCGAGTGCTGTCTCGCCGATCAGCTCCATCGAATAACGAAGTGTCAGCAAGGCATCCGCAACGTCCACCGAACCGTCGCCGTTAACGTCGCCCATGAGCCCAGGCTGGGTGCCGGAATACGCGATATCATCGACGTATGCGGCGTCTTCCGCGCCGACCCATTGGCTGAAGTCCCAATCGTCCTTTTCATAGGACCACTTGAAGGTATAGGTTTTGTCGGCAGTCGCGGTAAAGGTATAGGTTTCCCAGTCGGGCTCGCCGGAGGTCTCAACCGTCTGAACGCCGTCCACGTAGAAGCGGAAGAAATCGAAGCCCTCGACGGAGCTCGTCCTGTATCGGAATGACAGCGTCTCACCCGCGTGCATGGGCAGATCAAGGGTGAAATAGCTTGTTGTTCCGCCTTCATACCAGTTGGTCGAGGTGATGTAGTCGTGCATCGGACACCAAGGATATTCGGCGTCATTATCGAACGTCAGGCTGCCGCCTTCCGCGTTCGCGGCGGACTCAAAGGAATGGAAGCAGGCGAACGACTTTACGAACGCGCAGTCGCTGCCCGATGAACCGGAGGCGTTTTTCCTGAATTCAAAGGACAGCGCATGCGTGCCCGTGGAGGAAACGGAGTATTCATAATCCACATAACCATCCGTAGCGCCGGAGGTCAGGACTGTATTGCCGTCGACCTTGAAAACGAAGCTGTCGCCAGATGCTGCGCTTACTTTATATGCAAAAGCTATGATCATGCCCCTCTCGAGCGTAACGGAAGCGGTCATGACGGACACGGAATCGTGTACGCCCGCATTGCTGCTCCCGGCGGCGTTCTCGGCGTCGTCTGCGATCCATGGGTACTCTCCCGCCGAGTTGAACTCCACAGTGCCTCCGGAGGCGTTAGCGGCGGACGAAATGGAACGTCCGACCCTGAAATTGCGGATCCACGCCTTGTCCGAACCAGAAGCGCCAGATGGATCCTTGCTGTATTCAAAGGAGAGCGAAACGCTGCCGGTGAAGGGGATGCTCACCGTTTCGGTCGTCCAGCCGTGCTCGCCGCTCGTTTCGAAAACAGTCGTGCCGTTCGCCTTTACCCGAAGCATGTCGCGACTTGCCTGACTGCTGATCTTGTAATCGAACGTAACGGTCTGAGCGAGACCTAAGGTCAGTTCGGTCTTCATTGCCGAGACGGAATCGTTCACGCCCGCGTTGCCGCTTACTGCGGAAGCACCGTCAGCCGTCCAAGCATAATTGCCGGATGAAGCGAAGTGATAATGTGCGCCCGCAGCGTTGACGGCGGCGTTAAGGCTGTAAGGATCGGCGTTAAGGTGTGCCATGCCCGTGCCTGCATTGGATAGGTTGATGTTCAGTGCGGTCCCCTTTATAGCGCTGACTACCTCGTCCGCGCTCATGTCGGGATTGGCCGTATTTATCTGAGCCGCTACCGCTGAAACATGGGGGCAGGCCATGGATGTGCCGTCCATCGATTCAAAGCCGCCGCCGGGAACCGAGCTCGTTATACCCTCACCGGGAGCCGCAACGTCAACGAGCGGACCGTAATTGGAAAAGTAGCTCAGGGAATGACCTGTGCCTATGGACGCGACGGTGCAGACGCGCTCTATGTTCGCGGGGCAGCAGGTCGAAGCGTCGAGGTAATCGTTACCCGCGGCCACGATGACGGCAGCGCCATTATCAAATGCATTGTCGATCGCCGCTGTAAGCAGGTGATGCTCCGCGCCTTCGTCACAGGGGCCGCCCAAAGACATGTTCACAACCCTGGCGCCGTGGAGATAGGCGTATTCTATGCCGAGGGCGGCGTTGAGATTGCTTCCGGAGCCGGAGTCGGAAAGCACCTTTATTGGCATTATTTTGACGTTCGCGAAGGTGCCATCGACTATCGTGCCGGAAACGTGGGTGCCGTGGCTTTGGCCGTCATGGGGGTTGTTCGTGTTGTTGACGAAGTTCCAGCCCTGGACGAGCCTGCCGGAGAGGAAGGGATGGCTTGAATCCGCGCCGGTATCGATGACGGCAACTATCACCTCCGGCATGTTTTCAACGCTGCCGTAAACACCGTAAAGCCACTCGTTGTACTCAAACATATTTATATGGCTCGCGCCGAAGCCCCACGACTCGAAGGAGTCGGAACCCGGTGAGGCGCAGACGCTCAATACGCCGTCCGGCTCCGCCCATTCGACATTTCTCATTTTCCTGAAACGGGCGAGCGCCGCGCGCGCCTCCTCGGGAGAGGAGTACTGGAAAACGTGCCAGTCATTATAGCCGGTAACGGAAGCCGCGGCTTTTTCATCGGTGAGGTAGGCTGTGGATTTGACTATTATCCTTGCAAGCGAGAATTCGCCGTCGGAATGCTCTGCATTTATATCCTTGTCGCGGACCGCTGTTATTTCCGCTACGCCCGATGCGAATTCCGAAAGCTGTGCGATCTTTGCCTCACGCTCAAGGTCGGTCAGAGGGCGTGTGCTTTTCGCTTCGCCGCCGACAGGGACGAAGATCAGCGCCATCAATACGGCAACCATGAGCGAGAGCAGTCTGTTTGTCTTTTTCATTTTTTACCTCCTTGTTGATCATTCCGTTAATCGGAGCCGGGGATGCTGCTGCCTTGCAGCTTTGCATTAGATGATTACCTAATACTTAGACAAATGTATTATAGCACATATCACCGGCGAATGCAACCTTTTTTATGCAAATACACACGGAAATCAATTTTTGAATTTACATACTGCGAGGAATACGATATAATCACAGCATGGAAAGGAACGGAATAACAGAATACTTTGAAGAAGTCGAGCTTACGAGGGAGTATGACGGATATTATTATAGTATACCTGAATCCATAACTATCGTAATCTTAGGAAGTATTTGTGGTCTGAAGAATGTAAATCAGATACATCAATGGGCAGAGAGCGAAAGAGTAAGCGAATTTTTGAAGGAGAGATTCGGAATAAAACGTATACCATGCTATTATTGGCTTCTGTGTCTGATGAAAATGGTAGATCCGGAATCGCTCAACCGTTGCTTTACGCAGTGGGTGAGTTCGAACATGCCTAAAAAAGCGGAAGTAAAAACCGTAGCTCTTGACGGAAAAACGATATGCTCCACTGCAAAAATGGAAAAATACACAAATCCGCTGCACATCGTAAGCGCACAGCTTTCGGAGCTTGGGATAACGATCGCACAGAAAAGTGTAACCGGAAAAAGCAATGAAATACCGGCGGTACAGGAGCTTCTGACGGAGCTCAATATCAAGGGCACCGTTGTTGTTGCCGATGCGCTGAACTGCCAAAAGGAGACGGCGAAGATAATTGCAGACAAAAAAGCGGATTATTTGCTTTGTGTAAAAGATAACCAGCTGAACCTTAAAAAGGATATTGAGGATTATGTTCAAGATCCTGATCTGCAAAAAGGAATGAAGGTCGTGTCTAAAACAGAGAAGAACAGAGGCAGGATTGAGAAACGAACAGCGTATGTGACCTATGATATAGACTGGCTGTATCAGAGAAGCGAGTGGGAAAAGCTCTGCTGCATCGGTGCGATCCATAGCGAGTTTGAAACGAAAAAGGGGCGATCGAGCGAATGGCACTACTATATCTCAAGCAAAAAACTGGAGCCAACGGAATTGCTTCATCATGCTCGTATGGAATGGGCTGTGGAATCCATGCACTGGCTCCTTGACGTCCATTTCGACGAGGATCACTGCCGTGTCGAAGATAAGGATGTTCAACAGAATCTAAACATCCTTAGAAAAGCCGCTCTTAATTTGATAAAACAGTATAAATCCACAGCCGGCTCCAAAAAAGCTCTGTCCAAAATCATGTTCGATTGCCTCTTGGAGCCTGCGAATATTCTGAAGGTGTTGGGTCAAAACCAAAATTGATTTCCGTG
>JAFPWD010000001.1 GCA_017395105.1 Clostridia bacterium | reverse complement strand
GTTCTTAACTTAGTCGGCGTGGCCGGGGCAGTCAACATGAGCATAGTGGCGGGTAGCGGTCTCGTACTCAACGTGTGCGGTGTTGATGGTTATACCACGAGCCTTCTCTTCGGGCGCCTTGTCGATCTCGTCGTAGCGCATAGCGGCAGCCTGACCGGACTGGGAAAGAGTCATGGTGATAGCGGCGGTCAGAGTGGTCTTACCATGGTCAACGTGACCAATGGTGCCGATGTTTACATGGGGTTTAGTTCTTTCGAACTTCTGCTTTGCCATTGTGAAATCCTCCTAATGGATAATAAGTTTTTATTCAGACTTTGGTATTATACCCCAAACGAAATGTTTTTTCAATCCCGAAATGGGGTTTTGAGCCGTTTTTTTCCTTAAAATCAGCAGAAAAACGGCGTTTATCAATATATAATTCCGAGAATCTTGTCCGCAAGGTTCGCCGGAACCTCCTGGTAGTGGTCGAACTGCATCGAGAAGCTTCCCCTGCCCTGAGTCTTTGAGCGCAGGTCTGTGGCGTAGCCGAACATCTCGCGAAGCGGGCACATGGACTCAATGCAGGTCCTTCCACCGCTTCTCGGCTCGCTTCCGAGCACCTGACCGTGACGGGCGGTGATGCTGCCCATGATGTCGCCAAGGAACTCATCGGGCACCACGATATCGCATTTCATGAAGGGCTCGAGAAGGAGTGAATTCTCCCTCGTGAACGCCTCGCGGAATGCGAAGCTGCCCGCGATCTTATAGGCGAGCTCAACGGATTCAAGCTCGTTTACGTCCGCATCAACGAGCGCAGCCGAGAAATCGACACACTCGTAACCGCCGAGATTGCCGCTTCTTGAAGCATCCATAACGCCCTCTTCGACAGCCTTTGCAAACTCCGCGGGGAGCTTGGCGGTGGAAACGCGGTTCTCGAACCTGATGCCGCTTCCGGCTTCGCCGGGCGCGAATTCGACCACGCAGCGGCCGTAGATGTTCTTGCCTGCGGCAACGCGCTCGCAAACGCCCTCGCCCCTTGCGGGGGATTTGATGCTTTCGCGGTACGCCACCGAGGGCTTGCCGACGCGGCATTCGCATTTGAATTCGCGAATTAGCCTGTCTACTATGATATCAAGGTGCAGCTCGCCCATGCCGGCGATGATGGTTTGACCCGTTTCCGCATCGGAATAGGTGCGGAAGGTGGGATCCTCCTCGCCGAGCTTTTTAAGGGATTCCTCCAGCTTCTCCTGCCCCGCCTTGGTCTTGGACTCAATTGCGATGCGGATGACGGGATCCGGGAAATCCATGGATTCCATCAGTAGCTGGCGACCCTCGCTGCAGAGCGTTTCGCCGGTGATCGTTTCCTTGAGACCGACCATTGCAACGATATCGCCCGCGTAGACCTCCTCCACCTCGGTGCGGCTGTTTGCGTGCATCAAAAGAAGCTTGGAAACGCGCTCGCGCTTGCCCTTGCTGCTGTTGAACACGGCGGTGCCGACCTTGAGGGTGCCGCTGTATACGCGACAGAATGCGAGACGACCCACGAACGGATCGGCGACTATCTTGAAGCAAAGCGCCGCGAATGGAGCGGAATCATCCGCCTTAACTTCAACGATCTTGCTGCCGCCCTTGCCTATCGCCTCGATCGGCGGAATGTCCAAGGGGCTCGGCAGATAGTCCACTATCGCATCGAGAAGGGGCTGAACGCCCTTATTGCGATAGGATGAACCGCAGCAAACGGGAACGGCGCGATTGTTTAGCGTTGCGCTTCTGATGCAGCTTTTGAGCAGCTCCTCGGGGATGTCCTCCCCGCCGAGATACAGCTCCATCAGCTCATCGCTCTCATCCGAAACGGCCTCGATGAGCATATTGCGATACTCCTGCGCATCGTCGAGCAGATTCTCGGGAATGCTCTCTACGCGGATATCGGTGCCCTCCTCGTCGTAGTAGACCTCGGCACACATGCGCACAAGATCAACTATGCCGCGAAAATCGCCTTCCGCTCCTATGGGGAGCTGGATGGCAACGGGGTTTGCGCCGAGCCGCTCGCGCATCATATCGATAACGTTGAGATAGTCTGCGCCGACGATGTCCATCTTATTTACATAAGCCATCCTCGGAACGCCGTATCTCTCGGCCTGATGCCAAACGGTCTCGCTCTGCGATTCAACTCCGCCTTTCGCGCAGAATACCGCAACCGCGCCGTCGAGAACGCGAAGGCTGCGCTCCACCTCAACGGTGAAATCAACGTGACCCGGCGTGTCGATGATGTTTATGCGGTGCTCGCGCCAATAGGCGGTGGTTGCGGCGGAGGTGATGGTTATGCCGCGCTCGCGCTCCTGCTCCATGTAGTCCATGGCGGCAGCGCCCTCGTGAACCTCGCCCATACGGTGGATCTTGCCCGTGTAGAACAGTATCCTCTCGGTGGTCGTGGTCTTGCCCGCGTCGATATGAGCCATTATCCCGATGTTTCGGGTCTTCTCAAGCGATGTGGTTCTCGGCATAGCTTCTCCTCCTTTCCGCTGTATTTTTTATTTTATGCGGCAAACGGCAAATAGAACCGCCGCCGAAGGCTTTGATCGTGGTCTTGGCTCGACCCTCGATTAAAACCTGAAGTGTGCAAACGCCTTGTTGGCCTCTGCCATCTTGTGAACGTCCTCTTTCTTCTTGAAAGCGGAGCCCTGCTGGTTGCATGCATCGAGGATCTCGCCTGCGAGCCTCTCCTGCATGGTGCGCTCATTCCTGTTGCGGGCATAGAGCACGAGCCAGCGAAGACCGAGGGTCTGACGGCGCTCTGCACGGATCTCGATCGGCACCTGATAGGTGGAACCGCCGACTCGGCGAGCCTTGACCTCGAGAACGGGCATGATGTTGTTCATGGCCTCCTGGAACACCTCGAGGGGTTCACGACCGGTCTTTTCCTTGATGATATCGAAAGCACCGTAGCACGCCTTCTGAGCGGTGCCGCGCTTGCCGTCGAGCATTACCTGGTTGATGAGCTTGGTTACGAGCTTGCCGCCGTAGATAGGATCATCAAGCACTTCCCTCTTGGGAACGAAACCTCTTCTGGGCATATGGTTACCTCCTTACTTCTTGGGACGCTTCGCGCCGTAACGGCTGCGAGCCTGCATACGCTTTGCAACGCCAGCGGTATCGAGTGCACCGCGGATGATGTGGTAGCGCACACCGGGGAGGTCCTTGACCCTGCCGCCCCTGATGAGGACAACGGAGTGCTCCTGAAGGTTGTGGCCGATGCCGGGGATGTAGGCCGTACCCTCGAGACCGTCGGTCAGACGGATACGGGCGATCTTACGAAGCGCGGAGTTCGGCTTCTTGGGGGTCAGCGTACGGACTGCGGTGCAGACGCCGCGGCGCTGGGGGCACTGCTTCAGAATAGGGGAATTGGACTTATACTCAACCTTTTCCCTGCTCTTTCTGACCAGCTGATTAATGGTGGGCATGAAAGTTTCTCCTTAAAAATATTGTTATTTTTATATAAAGAAAACTCCTTGCAACCCTATATGAAGGAGTGTTTTCCACATAAAAACACATAGTGTGTCATTTTAAAGCACACTATGCGTATAATACCATGATATTCAAGTTTAGTCAAGTGTTTTTAAGGAAAAAACCAAAAATATTTGCTCGGTTTATCGCGGAGCCTATCGCTCGAGTATCCTGCCGTCCGTGGAGATCGTAACGACCTGCCATGGTATGAATTTTCCGCTTGCCTTCAGAGCGGTTTCCGCCGCCATCCTGAGGCCGCCGCAGCAGGGAACCTCCATGCGCACTATCGTAACGCTCTTTATATCGTTCTCTCGGATGATGGCGGTCAGCTTCTCGGAATAGTCCACGGCGTCGAGCTTCGGACAGCCGATCAGCGTAACTCTGCCGCGCATGAACTCCTCGTGCATGCGTGCATAGGCGTAAGCCGTGCAGTCGGCGGCGATAAGCAGCTTCGCGCCGTCAAAGAACGCCGCATTCGCGGGAACGAGCTTGATCTGGCAGGGCCACTGCGCAAGCCGCGAAACGGATCCGCCCGCTGCCGGGGCTTCCTCCGCAGGCTTTGCTTCGAGTGCCCTTGCGCGCGAGCCGGGGCAGCCTCCCTGCGCGTGCTCATGGGAAAGCTTCTTCTGCTTGGCTTTCAGCACCGCCTTTTCGTCGTATTCGGGAGCCTCACGCTCCTCGAACGCGATCGCGCCCGTGGGACAGTTCGGCAGGCAGTCGCCAAGACCGTCGCAGAAGCTCTCGCGCACGAGCTTCGCCTTGCCGTTCACCATCTCGATCGCCCCCTCGTGGCAGGCGGTCGCGCAAAGGCCGCAGCCGTTGCATTTTTCTTCGTCGATCTTGATTATCTTCCTGACCATATTCGTTTCCTCCGGGCTTATTTCATCAGCGCTTTGATATCGTCCTCGGGAGTGCCCGTGGGAGCGATATTAAAGGTTTTAACGAGTATATCCAGAACGTTCGGGGATACGAATGCGGGAAGCGTGGGTCCGAGGCGGATATTCGTTATGCCGAGGTGCAGGAGCGTCAGAAGCACGCAGACCGCCTTCTGCTCATACCACGAGAGCACGATCGAAAGGGGCAGCTCGTTCACGCCGCAGTTAAACGCTTCCGCCAGGGCGGCCGCAACGCGGATCGCGCTGTAAGCATCGTTGCACTGGCCCATATCCATTATGCGGGGCAGTCCCGCGACGGTGCCGAGGTCGAGGTCGTTGAAACGATACTTGCCGCAGGCGAGCGTCAGCACCACGCTGTCCTTCGGGGTGTTTTTAACGAAATCGGTGTAGTAATTGCGACCCGGTCTTGCCCCGTCGCAGCCGCCGACGAGGAAGAAATGCCTGATCTCCCCGTTTTTGACCGCTTCTACCACCTTGTCCGCAGCGCCGAGCACAGCGCCGTGTGCGAAGCCCGTCATGACCTTTGTTCCGCCGTTTATGCCGGTGAAATGCTTATCCTCCGCATAGCCGCCAAGCTCGAGCGCCTTTTCTATGACCGGTGTGAAATCCTTATCCTCGCCGATATGAACGAGCCCCGGATAGGATACAACCTCGGTGGTGAAAACGCGGTCGAAATAGCTCTCCTTCGGAGGCATGAGGCAGTTTGTGGTGAAGAGCACGGGCGCGGGGATGGAATCGAACTCCTTCTGCTGGTTCTGCCAGGCGGTGCCGAAATTGCCCTTGAGATGCTTATACTTTTTGAGCTCGGGGTAGCCGTGCGCGGGCAGCATTTCGCCGTGGGTATAGATGTTTATGCCCCTGCCCTCGGTTTGCTCGAGGAGCATTTTGAGGTCGTAAAGATCGTGGCCCGTGATCACGATGAAGGGCCCCTGTTCAACGGTCAGGCTCACCTCGGTGGGTTCGGGGTTGCCGAAGGTGTCCGTATTCGCTTTATCAAGCAGAGCCATGCACTTGAGGTTCACTTCGCCCACCTCGAGCACGACCGACAGAAGCTTTTCCGCAGAGATGCCGTCTGTGCCAATGACAGCGAGCGCTTTGTAAAAGAAGCGGTTGACCTCCGCATCATGCCTGCCGAGCACCGCAGCGTGATACGCATAGGCCGCCATGCCGCGAATGCCGAACAGGATGAGCGATTTAAGCGAGCGAACGTCCTCATCGTCCGTCCAAAGCTTCCCCATATCGAAGCCGTCCGTTCTGCCGCAGTGCGAGCCGCAGTCGGCGCAGTTGGGAACGAGGCGAGCCTTCTCCTTCAGCACTCTTTCAATGAGAGCGCCGATGGTCTCATCGTTGAAATTAACGTTGGTTATGGTTGTGAAAAGCCCCTCCATGATGAGCGCATCGGTCGCCGCGTTCACGTTCGGGTTTTCATGCGCCGCATTCGCAAGGCCAATAAGCTCACCGGTCAGCTTGTCCTGAAGCTTCGCGGTCTCCGCCTTCTTGCCGCAAACGCCTGCCGCGCCCATGCAGCCGCGCCCCGCCGCCGTCTGCTCACACTGATAACAAAACATCTTGCAATCCATTTTCTTTCTCTCCTTTATATTTTTTCTATTTTGAAAACGTTTATAACGTCGCTGTCGGGGCAGCAGAAGCGCACCTCGCCGCACCTTGCCTTCGGAGGTTCGCCGCCGTAGCGGAGTATGTCCACGTACGGAAATGCGACGTGCGCAGCCATGGGGCAGAGCTTTCCGCGCTCCGTGTCGAAATCAAAGCTGTCCCCCATGGCGTGGCCGCGATGGCATGGATGATCGCCCAATCTTTCCACAAGGGTTATTCTTATCTTCGGTTTCATAATGGCCTCCGGTTGACTTTCTGAGCGTATTATAGTATCATTCGCCATGTAAGTATGTTGTTTTTCCAACAAAACGAGGCTTTTATGAAAAAATATTTGAAGTTATTGAAAGAAACAAATCTGTTTGAGGGCATCGACGAAAGCGCGATCGAGGCGATGCTCGGCTGTTTGAATGCGAAGCAGAGCCATTTCAGCGAGGGTGAATACCTGATCCGTCAAGGCGAGCGCGTCGATCGCATCTTCGTGCTTGCCGAAGGGCGGCTCCACGTGCAGAGCGAGGATTTTTGGGGCAACCGTAACATTTTTACTGCCATATCGACGGGCGAAGTTTTCGGTCAGGCCTACCTTTCCGGAGAGGCGATAATGAACGACGTCGTTGCCGTTGAACCCTCGATCGTTATCTCGTTCGATGCGGACCGCGTGCTGACGACCTGTTCCTCGGCCTGTCGTTTCCACACACAGGTGATCAGAAATCTTTTCTTCGCGCTCTCCAAAAACAACGTCCGCCTTGTGACCAAGCTCGCTCATATTTCAAAGCGCACAACGCGGGCGAAGCTTATGGACTATCTATCGTTGATGGCAAAGAAAGCGGGCAGCCCGAGCTTCACCATCCCCTTCGACCGCCAGCAGCTTGCCGATTATCTTTCCGTGGAAAGAAGCTCCCTTAGCGCAGAGCTTGGCAAAATGCAAAAGGAAGGGCTCCTGCAAACGAACAGGAGCCGATTCACGCTTATGTAATTTACGCTTATGTAATATGTTTCCTCTATGATGCACGCGGCATTGGGCAAAGCCGATCATTCAAGCCGATCAAAGCTCAAGCCCCTGCCTTTCACCTTCGGGAAAGCGCATCTATCCCCGCTTTTCCTGCGGAGCGAATCTCATTGAGCAGCTCCCTCTGGTTTTCGCCTGTCAGAATACCGCTGTCGAGCTTCTTTTTGGTGAAAATAAAGGGCATTCCGTCGTTCATCTCGCCTATTGCGAACCAGCCGCGCTCAAGAAGCGGAGCGATGGCGGATATGCGCTTGGCGCGGGAGTTGACGGTGCGCTCGTTCTTTTTCCCAATGGAGCGTTTGACGAGGCTTTCAACGATTATGCCCACAAAAACGAAGATCAGGAACACGAGGAACGGAATGATCCTGCCGTATTTTGTGAGTGCGCTGCGCACGGGCTCAAGCGAAACGAGCGCAAGACCCGCAGCGGCGATGATGCAGCCGAGCGCAAGCGGCAGATAGGATTTCTTGCCGATCTTTTTGCGGCAGCTCTCGCAAACGGGAAGCTGAACGGGCACGGTCATCGCCGTTCCGCGATCGTAGCTGCCCGAAAGCTTTTCGCCCACCTTCGCCGTGGGATGCAGATGCCCCATATCCATCTGGGCGTACTGCACTGCCGCGTTCGCTTCCTCGCCTTCCCTGCCCTTGGTGCGACATAGCGCACAGCCCGTTGAATTCATAATGCCCTCCAGTCCGTCCTCCGGCAGCGCCTCGGCGATATAGAGGATATCCTCAGCCGCCTTGAGCTGATCCGCCGCTCCGAGCTTGGAGATGCGGCAGTCCTTACAGTTTTTTTGATTCAACACAGCGCAGTACGGCGAGCCGTACAGCCTGCAATCCTTGTTGTTCAGTTCATTTTCCATATTGAGGCATTCCCTCCGAATATCGATTGCGCGTTTTGGCACGATACTATTTTACATTGTTTTTCCCTTGTCGTCAAGCAGAATGCAAAAATGCCGCGGAAGCAAAGCTGCTCCGCGGCTATTGATCGTCAGTCAAAATTCTCCGATCCAAAATGCTCCGTCATCTGCTCATAGAGCCATCTGCAGCTTGTCAGAACAGCGCCGGATCCCACATAATCCGCCTCATACAGATCTTTATATAGCAAATATTTATCATCATCCTGCTTTTCGTTTGCGTATTTATAGTACACAGGCTCTTTTCCGCATGGGAAAGCGGAGCAGAGCATATCGGTGTACATGTATGTCCTGCCCTCGTGCTCCCGTTTGAACGCCCCCTTTAGAATGTCTATCTGCTCGAGCGCAACGATATATTCGCTACCCGGTCTGAGCCTGTTTGCCGCGCCGTTAAGCCCCAGTGGACCCTTCAAATTCGGAAAATCGACAAGAACTGCCGGTGACTCAAGCATCCTTATCGGCTCATAGATGAATATCGAACCGCTTTCGCTCACGCTGCCTGCGAGAGTCTTCACGATATCCGCCGAGGCGAGTATATGTTCACCCATGATTTCAAGTTCCGGACGCACGCGAATGCGCAGCACGCAGTCGCTGCGGCTTGCAAGCTCCTCCGCAGACTCGGCAAATGTATAATCATAATAATCATCTTTACCATACTCATCGCCGTACGCATAATAATCGGCCATCGTAATAACCTCCATCTCAAGGTAGCGTTCCTCAGATGGTTCGAACTTCAGGTTGTATTGTGCGCGGAAATAACCCGCCTGCACAAAGCCAATGCCGACTGTCGCGGCGCATAGCGCAAGGCAGATGATAAGGTTTCGTTTTGCAGGCTTCATAATCCACCCTCCTTGATAGCCGCCATCTCGGTGCAGCAGCCTTGACTTATTTTGAAAATGCGGTCGCAAAGAGGGAAGATATCATCTATAAGATGAGTGGAAATAAGGCAGGTGGCGCCCCTCGCCTTTTCCTCAAGTATGATATCATGGAAAAGCTTGACCGAGCCATCGTCAAGCCCGTTCGTGGGCTCATCGAGAATCAGAAGCTGCGGACTCTCCATTATCGCTTGCGCGATAACCAGCCTGCGCTTCATGCCCGTGGAATATGCCTTGTATTTGCGCCTGTCGCTCGGATCGAGATCAACCCGTTCCATGGCTCGCTCAATCTCTTTTTTGCCTGCCTTTCCACGCGTGGCGGCAAGCAGCTCCATGTTCTCATAGCCTGTGAGATAGCGCACCAGCTCCACATCCGCAAGCATTATCCCCATAGAATCGGGGAATATGCCACCCTTGAGGAGCTTTCCGAAAACCTCCACGCTGCCCGATGTCGGGACAAGGAGTCCGGCAATCGCGCGCAGCAGCATAGTCTTACCCGATGCATTTCTGCCGCAAAAACCGTAAACGCCCCCAGCGTCGAGCTCCAACGATATGTTGTCGAGCACCTTGTTGTGCCTTATTGTCTTGCTCAATTCTTTTACTATTATTTTACTCATGGCAGTTCCTTCCACTTTCAATGCGAAAGCCAGTTAAAGTATGTCCGTTTTGCGAATCCGCAGCACCCCGAATATCCCAATTGCGGCGATAAGCGCAGATTGATAGATTGCCGAAAACAGCGGCGTTAAGTAACCCTCCTGCGTTCTGCCGAATATGCTGTTATGGGCATAGAGAATGCCCTGCACGGTCGGAAAAAGCTTCGCCGATTCCCCTACTTCAAGGAATGAAACCAACCCGACCGCATATAGAACCAGCGAAATCAGCAAAAGATACAGAGGCTTTACGAGCGTGCCAATGATATTGCAGAATACCACAACCATGCATTGGCAAAGCCCCCATGTCGCCATAAGCTCCAAAACGGCACTCAGCAGCAGTTCATCAGTCGGCGCGCCATTTATGCGTGCATAAACATAGAGCGGCAGCAACATAAACAGGCTCATAAGCAGCGAAAGCGCAATCACCCAAAGCAACTTTTTTATGAGCCATCCGGCTCTTCCTTTGGAGCGCACAAGCAAATACACCCCTCCGCTCAATTCACGCGGGATGCGGTCTCCGAGAAAAACAAGCTGCAGAAGCGGCGGCGTAAAATAGAAGAGTGACATCATGAGATTGATCTGATCCAGCGATTCGAATTGCGCTCCGAAGAGACCCACAAGCATGAGCGAAATGCTCGTGCGACCGGATGGTGCGCCTAAAATAAGCGCGATCAGTATTCCGAAGCCCGCAGCAGGCAAAAGGGCGATCATAATATCCGCGAAAAGAATCTTCGCTTTTGCCGCCTTTCCCCCGCGCCTTGTATTGATAAAGCTGTTTGATTCCATCCTGTTCACCGCTTAAATGATGTCCCTATGCTTGATAAGATGCGTGGCTATAAGCGCGGCGCAGGCTCCGTAAAGCGCCGAATATGCAGCGGCAAGTGCGCCCGGCGAGAAATCGAATATATGATAACCGGCATAGATAATGGCTCGCTGATCCGGTTCACCGTGCAGCAATGCTATTCTTGTTACAAGGGGGAAATATTCCTGCGGATTGAATTGATAAATCTCCGCCGCGTTGAGCAGCAGAACGGCAAAGAGCAGGATCAGTGCGCCGAGCAGCAAATTAATGATATAATGCTTTCTGAAGAAAAACGATATGCCCAAGGTCAAAAGCGCCGCTCCCGCGCTCCAAAGCCCAACCAAAAGAACATGAAGAAAATGGTCGAGCACAGGAGCTGTCAGCATAAGCCGACCGAAAAAGCTGCCATCCAAAAGCTGCTGCCATCTATCCGTATAAAAGCTGAGATAATCCAGCCTCACAAGCTCGTTTCTCGGATATGCGAATTCCGCGTAGAGCATATTCAAAAGAAAGGGCAGTATCGCGATAAAAAGCCCCGACAGAAAGGTCATCAGCACCTTGGCGCAGATATAGCGCGTTCTGCCGCAGGCGGGTATTAAAAGCGCATCCATGCCGCATTCCTTCTCCCTAAAATAGGAGCAGGCAACGGGTATCGAAGCAAGGATGGGGCAAATATACTGATACATCAGCCTTCCGTATACGTTTCGAAAGAGAAACGAGCCTTGCTCCGGCGAAGGTGCTGCAATGCTGTATTCTGGAAGGGAATGAAATTCAGGGATATCTGTCAGTGAAAGCAAAGAAAGCAGGCAGGCGCCAATCAATGCGGCAAGGAATTCGGGCTGCAACACCATGCTTTTGAATTCATATTTCAAGCATCTCATAAATTTCATAGAATCACCATAAAATATTTCTCAAATAGGCAATGTACGGCAGATTCAGCTTATTCAGTTAAAGTTGATACTCCCCTTCATGAGTTCCTGCTGAAGATACTGTCCACTCCTTCCGCATGCCCGAAGAGGTATATTGTTAAATATCGTCTGCGGATCTCTATAATGGATCAGTGTAACTCTCTCAAATGAACCCGGATCGGCGGAGAAGCAAGTGACATCACCATCTCTGGTTACATTCACCCATCTGTTGTTGACCTTCGCCTCAATTTTGCAGAAAAAAGTGATGCTGTCAGCGCTTACTCCAATTGCCGCTCTGGAAGAAGGGCAATCCATGCGCTTTCCCTCTTTGAGCTCAACGTAGCCGTTCCAAGTATTGGTATAGGCAGTGAACATCCCGCCATGCTCACACTGAGTGACGACAGTAGCAGCAAAGCTGCGAGTACCACAACGATAAACAATTTATTCTTCATGTTTTTCCTGCGTTATTCTTTGAGTATTGATAAACCAATTGCCGAACATTACCGCTAATCATTATATCAGTGGCAATCGCACTTGTCAAATACATAATCCTTAGTAAAAGAATAGTTATTTTATCTGTTTTTACCTTCTATTAAGCAATTTTGAAATCGTTTTTTTTAAGAATTATTTTTTATATTATCAAAGAGAATAATTTTATTGTCTTCAGCTCGGTTTGGTTTGTTTTTTCTTTTTTATTTATGTAGTTTTCTCTCCTTCCTATGAGTTTTTGCGGTTCCATTATACCATCACTCATGCTCGAATTCCATCATCACCTATCATTGCAGCAGTATATTGTTCACATTTTGTTGTTGAAATTGCCCGCTCCGAAACAGCTTCGGAGCGAGCATGACTTTATTCAGCAATTTATGCAATTGTCATTCCTCAGCGGCGGCCTCTTTCACGGCCTCGACCTCGATATTGCGATAGCGCTTCATGCCGATACCGGCGGGAATGAGCTTACCGATGATGACGTTCTCCTTGAGACCGACCAAGGGATCGATCTTGCCCTTGATGGCAGCCTCGGTGAGCACCCTGGTGGTTTCCTGGAAGCTCGCGGCGGAGAGGAAGGAATCGGTGGCAAGGGATGCCTTGGTTATGCCGAGCAGGATGCGCTTCGCGCTTGCGGGTTCGCCGCCGCGCATGATGATCTCCTCGTTTGCCTGATCGAACTTGAAGATATCCACAAGCTCGCCGGGGAGCATATCCGAGTCGCCGGAGGACTCAACGCGGATCTTGCGGAGCATCTGGCGGATGATGACCTCGATATGCTTATCGGAGATCGCAACGCCCTGGCTGCGGTAAACGGCCTGGACTTCGCGGAGCATGTACTCCTGAACGCCCTTGATGCCCTTGATCTTGAGAATGTCGTGCGGGTTGACGGAGCCCTCGGTGAGCGTGTCGCCGGGCTCGACGTGATCGCCGCTCCTGACCCTGATCTTGGAGCCGAACGGAAGCAGATACTTCTCGGAATCGCCCTCGGAGTTGGAAACGGTGGCCTCGGTCTTTTTGCCGTCGGTTTCTATCATGACCTCGCCCGCGATCTCGGTGATGACCGCAAGACCCTTGGGCTTTCTGGCCTCGAAGATTTCCTCAACTCGGGGAAGACCCTGGGTGATGTCCTCTGCGGATGCAACGCCGCCGGTATGGAAGGTACGCATGGTGAGCTGGGTACCGGGCTCGCCGATAGCCTGAGCCGCGATGATGCCGACCGCCTCGCCGATGGTGACTTCCTGACCCGTGGCGCAGTTTCTGCCGTAGCACTTCGCGCAAACGCCGTGCTCGCTGCGGCAGGTGAAGACCGTTCTGCAGCGAACGCCCGTTATGCCGGAAGCAACGATGCGGTCGCAGATCTCATAGGTTATCATCTGATTTGCTCCGATGATAAGATCGCCGGTTGCCGGATCGTAAACCTCCTCCACGGTGTATCTGCCAAGGATACGATCCGCAAGAGGCTCGAGCACGCGGTCGCCGTCCACAATGGGCTCGATCATCATGCCGTCGATGGCCATGCCGCGCTCGGCGAAGCAGTCCTCTTCGCGGATGATGACGTTGTGCGAAACATCAACAAGCCTTCTGGTGAGGTAGCCGGAGTCCGCAGTACGAAGCGCGGTATCGGCAAGACCCTTGCGCGCGCCGTGGGAGCTGATGAAGAACTCGAGAACCGAGAGACCCTCGCGGAAGTTTGCGCGGATCGGAACCTCGATGATCTGACCGCTGGGGTCGGCCATAAGGCCGCGCATACCGGCGAGCTGACGGATCTGGTTGGTGGAACCGCGCGCACCGGAGGTCGCCATCATGAAGATCGGGTTGATCGGGCTGAGGCGCTTCATGAGCGCGCTCGTGACCGCAGCCTCGGTCTCCTTCCAAACGCCGATAACGCTCTTTCTTCTGCCCTCGCGGGAGAGCAGACCCATGCGGTAGAGATTGTCGATCTCGCCGCATTTCTCGTCCGCCGCGGCGAGGTAATTGCGCTTCTCCTCGGGAACGGTGATATCCTGGAAGCCGACCGTTACGCCGCCGCGGGTGGAATACTTGTAACCCATGGCCTTGATGCTGTCCGCCACCTCGCTGGTGGTGGTGGGGCCGTGCTTTCTGTAGCAATGATCTATGATATTCGCAAGGTCGTTTTTAACAACGAGCTTATCGACCTCGAGCTTGAACATATCGTCGAGCGATTCGCGCTTGACGTAGCCGAGATCCTGCGGGATGCCGTGGTTGAAGATGAGCCTGCCGATGGAAGTTTCGACTATCTTGCGGCCGATCTTATCCTCGAACCTGCGCTCAAGACGGATCTTGCAGAGCGCATGGAGCGAAAGCTGACCGGTCTGATACGCCATCATCGCCTCATCCTCGCTCGAGAACGCCTTGCCCTCGCCGTTGAAGATGCGAACGAGTCGGGAATCGTCGAGATAACGCCTGAGGGCATCCTCATCGAAGCTGCTGACCTCCGCCTTCGCTCTTGAAACGAAGCTTTCGATCGCAACCTCGTCCCTGAGTGCATAGATGCGGTGGATCAGCTCGTCGGAAACGAAGGAATCCACGAAGTCGTTGTTCTTGATGATCGCGCGGATGGTGGTGCGAACCTCGGCATCGTACAGCTCATCGCTGCGCATGGTGAGGTAGTAGCAGCCCATAACCATATCCTGCGAGGGGCTGATGACCGGCCTGCCGTCCTGCGGCTTGAGGATATTGTTTGCAGCAAGCATCAGGAAACGAGCTTCGGCCTGCGCCTCCACCGAAAGCGGAACGTGCACAGCCATCTGGTCGCCGTCGAAGTCCGCATTGTATGCGGTGCAGACGAGCGGATGAAGCTTGATCGCCCTGCCCTCAACAAGCACGGGCTCAAACGCCTGGATGCCGAGGCGGTGGAGCGTGGGAGCGCGGTTGAGGAGCACCGGATGATCGCGGATAACGTCCTCAAGAACGTCCCAAACCCTCGCGTCAACGCGCTCTACCATGCGCTTTGCGGATTTGATATTCTGGGCGATCTCGCGGCGGTTCAGCTCCTTCATCACGAAGGGCTTGAACAGCTCGAGCGCCATCTCCTTGGGCAGACCGCACTGATACATCTTCAGCTCGGGACCTACTACGATAACCGAACGGCCGGAGTAGTCAACGCGCTTGCCGAGAAGGTTCTGACGGAAGCGGCCCTGCTTACCGCGGAGCATGTCGGAAAGGGATTTGAGCGGGCGGTTGCCGGGGCCGGTGACCGCTCTGCCGCGCCTGCCGTTGTCGATAAGAGCGTCAACGGCTTCCTGAAGCATGCGCTTCTCGTTGCGAACGATGATATCGGGCGCGTTGAGCTCAAGCAGCCTCTTGAGGCGGTTGTTGCGGTTGATAACGCGGCGATAGAGGTCGTTGAGGTCGCTGGTTGCGAACCTGCCGCCATCGAGCTGAACCATCGGGCGGATATCCGGCGGAATGACCGGAAGCACGTCGAGGATGATCCATTCGGGCTTGTTGCCGCTCTTGATGAAGGATTCGATTACCTCAAGGCGCTTGATCGCGTTGGAACGCTTCTGACCGCTCGAGGCATCTATCTCCTCGCGCAGCTCCTTCGCGGTTTTTGCAAGGTCGATCTGCGAAAGAAGCTCCTTGATCGCCTCTGCGCCCATGCCGGCCTTAAAGCTCTTTGAGCCGTATTCGCGCTGAGCGTTTCTGTATTCAACGTCGGTAAGAAGCTGCTTGTATTCAAGCGGGGTGTTGCCGGGATCGGTAACAACGAACGAAACGAAGTAAAGCACCTTCTCGAGATTGCGGGGGCTCATGTCGAGCAGCATCTTCATTCGGCAGGGGATGCCCTTGAAGTGCCAAATATGGGAAACGGGAGCTGCGAGCTCGATATGACCCATGCGCTCGCGGCGCACCTTGGCCCTGGTGACCTCAACGCCGCATTTTTCGCACACAACGCCCTTATGGCGAACGCGCTTATACCTTCCGCAGTGACACTCCCAGTCCTTGGTGGGTCCGAAGATACGCTCGCAGAAGAGGCCGTCGCGCTCGGGCTTAAGCGTTCTGTAGTTGATGGTCTCGGGCTTTTTGACTTCGCCGTGGGACCAATCGCGGATCTTTTCGGGTGATGCAAGACCTATCTGGATGGCATCGAAATTAGCAAGATCAAACATAAATTTTCTCCCTTCCGGCATTATTCGTCAAAGCTTTCGTCTTCGCCCTCAACGGTGAAGCCGAAGAATTCGTCGAGCGCCTCCTCCTCGAAGGAGTCCTCGTCCTCGTCGTCATAGCCGTCGTCATACTCGCCGCTGTCGTCCGTTCTGCGCCTGGAATCGCCGCCCTCGAGGCTGTTGTAGAAGCCGTCGAGTGCGCTTTCATCCTCAATGTCGTCGGCGATCTCGCCGATCTGGATCTCCTCGTGGTTCTCGCTGAGAACCTTGATATCAAGGCAGAGGGACTGCAGCTCCTTGATGAGCACCTTGAAGCTCTCGGGCACGCCGGGCTCCGGCACGTCCTCGCCGTTTACGATGGCTTCGTAGGTCTTAACGCGGCCAACGACGTCGTCGCTCTTGACGGTGAGGATCTCCTGAAGGGTGTTCGCCGCGCCGTATGCTTCGAGCGCCCAAACCTCCATCTCGCCGAAACGCTGACCGCCGAACTGGGCTTTACCGCCGAGGGGCTGCTGAGTAACGAGCGAGTAGGGGCCGATGCTCCTTGCGTGGATCTTGTCGTCAACAAGATGATGGAGCTTGAGGTAGTACATGTAGCCGACGGAGATACGGTTTTCAAAGGGTTCACCGCTCCTGCCGTCGTAAAGAACGGTTTTTCCGTCCTCGTTTTTATAAGCGTTGCGAAGCTTTTCGCCGAGCTCCGCATCGGTCTCCGCCTGCTCGATGAGCTTGAGCACGTCGCCGGCGGTCATCTGCATAAGATCCTGCATCTGCTCGTTGTCCTTATTGGCCATAGCGAGCAGCATCTTGATATCCTCCTCGCCCGCGCCGTCGAGAACGGGAGTGGCAACGCTGATGCCAAGACCCTTCGCGGCCTTGCCGAGGTGCAGCTCGAGAACCTGACCGATGTTCATTCGGGAAGGAACGCCGAGGGGGTTCAGAACGATCTGAAGCGGAGTGCCGTCGGGAAGGAAGGGCATATCCTCCTCGGGAAGGATCCTGGAGATAACACCCTTGTTGCCGTGGCGGCCCGCCATCTTATCGCCGACCGAGATCTTGCGCTTCTGAGCGATGTATACGCGCACAAGCTCGTGCACACCGGGGGAAAGCTCGTCGCGGTTCTCGCGGGTGAACACCTTAACGTCCACAACAACGCCGCCCTCGCCGTGGGGCACCTTGAGGGAGGTGTCGCGCACCTCGCGCGCCTTCTCGCCGAAGATCGCACGAAGGAGCCTGTCCTCGGGGGTGGGGTCGGTCTCGCCCTTGGGCGTTACCTTACCAACGAGGATATCGCCGGAGTGTACCTCCGCGCCGATGCGGATGATGCCGCGCTCGTCGAGATCCTTGAGCGCATCCTCGCCAACGTTCGGGATATCCCTTGTGATCTCCTCTTCGCCGAGCTTGGTGTCCCTCGCCTCGGTCTCGTGCTCCTCGATATGCAGGGAGGTGTAGACATCGTCGCGAACGAGCTGCTCGCTGATCAGAACGGCGTCCTCGTAGTTGTAGCCCTCCCAGGTCATGAAGCCGATGAGGATATTCTTGCCGAGCGCGATCTCACCGTTCCTGGTGGATGCGCCGTCGGCGATCATGTCGCCCTTTTTGAGATGCTCCCCAACCGAAACGACGGGGCGCTGATTGATGCAGGTGCCCTGGTTGGAGCGCTTGAACTTAATAAGGCGGTATTCGCGGTTTTCGTGGGTAAGATCGCTCTCCACAATGACCTTGCTTGCGGAAACGGAGCGAACGATGCCGTCCTCCTCGCAAAGCACAAGCACGCCGCTGTCGTAGGCGGCCTTGTATTCCATGCCCGTGCCGACGACTGGAGCTTCGGTAACCAGAAGCGGAACGGCCTGGCGCTGCATGTTCGAGCCCATCAGCGCGCGGTTCGCATCGTCGTTTTCAAGGAAGGGGATCATAGCGGTCGCAACGGAAACGAGCTGCTTGGCGGAAACGTCCATATAGTCGATATCCGTGGCGCGCACCTCGATGATCTGATCGAGCTGGCGGGCTACGACGCGCTCCCTGGCGAACCATACTTCGCCGTTTTCATTCACGACGGTGTCCTCGTTTGCCTGCGCGATGATGAGGTTGTTTTCCTCGGTCGCGGTCAGATAAACGATCTCGTCGAGTATCTGCTTGTTCTTTTTATCGACCTTCCTATAGGGAGCCTCGATAAAGCCGTATTCGTTGATCCTCGCATAGGTTGCAAGGGAGTTGATAAGGCCGATGTTCGGACCTTCGGGGGTCTCGATCGGGCACATTCTGCCGTAATGGGAGTAGTGAACGTCGCGAACCTCGAAGGTGGCGCGGTCGCGGTTCAAACCGCCGGGGCCGAGAGCGGAGAGCCTGCGCTTATGGGTCAGCTCCGCAAGGGGGTTGGTCTGATCCATGAACTGCGAGAGCTGCGAGGAGCCGAAGAACTCCTTGATTGCCGCGGTCACGGGGCGGATGTTGATGAGGTTGGAGGGCATCGCGATATCCAGATCCTGAATGCTCATGCGCTCGCGAACGACCCTTTCAAGCCTTGCAAGACCCACGCGGATCTGGTTCTGAAGCAGCTCACCAACCGAACGGATGCGGCGGTTGCCGAGGTGGTCGATATCATCGCAAACGCCGATGCCGTACGCAAGACCCATCAGATAGCTGATGGAGGCCACGATGTCGGCAGGGATGATGTGCTTGGGGATCAGCTCGAGGATGTTCATGCGGAGGAAATCCTTGAAATCATCATCGCCAAGGCTCTCCCTCGTGCGCTCTTCGAGCATGTTCATGAGCGCAGGATAGTAAACGCGCTCGTTTATGCCCACCTCTGCGGGGTCAAAGTCGAGATATTTGCTTGCATCAACGAAGCGATTGCCAACGATGCGGATGCACTTTTCGCCAACCTTGACGTAAACGCCCTCGATGCCGGAATCGGCGATCGCATCCGCCATTTCGGGGGTGATGGCCTCGCCCTCCTCGGCAAGGATCTCGCCCGTGCGGGGATCGGCCACGGTCTCGGCGGCGATCCTGCCGATGAGCCTTTCGCGGATGCCGAGCTTGTAGTTGAACTTATAGCGGCCTACGCGCGCAAGGTCGTAGCGGCGGTCGAAGAAGAAGGAGTGGAAAAGGTTTCTGGCGCTCTCCTCGGTGGGAGGCTCGCCGGGACGTGCGCGCTTGTAGATCTCGATGAGAGCGTTGACCGTGGATTCCTCCGCGGAGAGCGCATCGCCCTTGTCGTTTTTATTGCTGGTATCCTTTTCAAGGGTGGCGAGGATGCGATCCTCCTCGCCGAGAACGGCGAGTATCTGCTCGTTGGTACCGTAGCCGAGCGCCCTCATAAGGATGCTGATGGGGATCTTGCGCTGGCGGTCCACCTTGGCGTAAAGGATCTCGTTGCTGTCGGTCTCATACTCGAGCCATGCGCCCCTGTTGGGGATGACCTGGGATGAGAAGAGATGCCTGCCGACCTTGTCCACGGTGTCGGTATAGTAGGCACCCGGGGAGCGAACGAGCTGGCTGACGATAACGCGCTCGGCGCCGTTGATGATGAAGGTGCCCTGCTCGGTCATCAGCGGGAAATCGCCCATGAAGACTTCCTGCTGCTTCACCTCGCCCGACTGAGTGTTTATCAGGCGAACCATCACGCGAAGGGGAGCGGAATAGTTTACGTCCCTCTCCTTGCACTCCGCAACGCTGTACTTCGGATGCTCCTTGTCGATTGTGTAACCGACGAATTCGAGCACGAGGCGTTCCGAAAAGTCTTTGATCGGAGAGATGTCCGCAAGCGCCTCGCCGAAGCCGTGCTCAACGAACTGGCGGTACGAATCCTTCTGCACCTCGATAAGGTCGGGCATTTGGAGGATCTCGTTGATCTTGGAAAAGCTCCAGCGTGTCAGCTTCCCCGTTTTTGCTTCATGCAGCATTTTTCACCCCTAACTCCGCGGACAGCCGCGGAAAATTTGATCGTATTTTGCCTATTCGCATTTCGGGATGCAAGGTCCCGAACGCATTTTTCCTTGTGAAAGCTTGAAAAACTGCTTCCCCAAGCGGTGCTATTTGCGTAAAAAGCGGAAAAATACGCATTATACCCATAATAACACGCTACTATATCTTAACAGTTGTCCGCAAGCCTGTCAAGAGCAAATAGGGGCGATTTTGCGAATATATTTTGTCCTCGCAAAAAAAGAATATCCGCCTTCCCCTATCGAAGCGCCGCTCCCAACCGCAGCCGTCGCGCTTCTGGCAAAAAAGAGCCCGACACTGCCGTGCCGGACTCCAAAGAGCGTATTTGGTTTTAAAGCATGCCGTTCAGCTCGATCACATCATCGCAAGACGCAGCACGGTGACCGCATCGGAAACGCTGAGCCTGCCGTCACCGTTCATATCGGCGGCGTAGAACACCAGCTCCTGCTCATCGATAACGCCGATCGCGCAGCGCAGCACCACGAGCGCATCCGATACCGTGACCGAACCGCTGCCGTCCGCATCGCCCATCGGGCAGCTTCCCGAAACATAGATCGCAGTGATCCGAGTGTCGGAATAGATCCTCTCCCCGGCTCCGTTCCAGTGGGAGAATACGCTGCCTTCATGCTCGGGCGCGTCTATCATCACGGGATAGAAGCCGTTGGCGACCGTCTGTGTGGCGATCGTTTCGCCGGTAAAGCCGTCAACAAACGAAACGGTGTGGGTGCTTAGGGCGCTCGTTCCGATCGAGAAGGGGCTCACAAACACCGCGCGGAAGGTCTGAGTCTGGCCTGTCATATTGCTGTCCGCAGTTACCTCGGCGATGATCTCGTAGTTGTAATGGCCAACGGGGAGCTCGCCGAATTTGAGCTGGGAATTTATCTGAGAGCTCGAAATGTTGAAAAGCCCTCTTGTGTTCGGATTCAGAGTAACGGACTTGATAACGCTGCCGTTTTGATCGGTGAATCGTCCCGTCACGCTCGTGAGCCTGTGGCTCGATATGATCGCATCCCTGAGGGAATAGCCGTTCCCCTGGGGCAGAGTGCCGGTGGGGGGCTCGAAGGGAACGATCCGCAGGTCGTTCACAAAGCCGGCGAACTCAACGCTCTGCAAATTGATATAGCTCTGCTGAGAGCTTCCGTTAGCGACCTGATACCACTTCTCCCCAGAAGGGTTCACGATCTGCGCGGAGAAGTCGAGTATGCTGCCGTTTGAAACGGTTCCTGCCGCCTGAGAGCCGTTGCCGGAAGCGCAGGGCTGGCTGTAGAGCGTTGCGCTCTGCGCGGTCACCCTCGCCTGTACGCTCGCGAGCTCGTAATCGCACTGATCGATGTATTCGGGCGCGGGAGTCGGAGCGGGGGGCTGAGTGGGATCGGGCGCGGTGGCCGCATGGCCGGTGTACAGGCAGATCCTGCTGACGGAGGAATACCTGCTCGTAAGGGTAACGTCCGCATTGCCGGAAACGTTGTTCAGCGAGTCCATGATGTAGACCTTATTCATCGACAGGCTCTTTGCGTTGTCAACGGCGATCCAGTGTCCGCCGTTTTTGACCTCCAGAACTATCTGATAGCCCGCGCGAATGTAGTTCAGTATCTTGTTCTGCACGAACGATGATGAGGAGCTTCCACAGTCAAAGTCCATCCCGTAGAAATCGAAGCCGTTCACTATCTGAGCCGAAGCGACCCAGATAAGATTGCCGTAGCTGCTGATTCCGCCGTTGGCGTTGAGCCATGTCACGTAGGTGCCGACGTTGAAGCTCGAGCTGTTCTTGAAGCCGCTCTGGATAAGCAGCTTCGTTACCGAGGTCACAAGGCAGCCCTTGCTGCCGACCGTTTTGCCGCTCGTTCCGAGAGTAAGGTTCGCCCAACGCAAGTCGCCCTGCGCCCATTTGCGATAATCCTCGCTCCTTTCTTCGAAGCGCTCGATTATCTTGCCTTCCGCGTTTATAACCATGCTCAGGATGCTTACCAGAGCGAAGCAAACAGCCAGCATAAGCAGCATGGGTCGCTTGAGCCTTCGCGTTCTGCGTTTGATTTCTGAATACATTTTGTATCTCCTAACGGATTTTTGGCCTATATTATCATGAGTTTGCCCCGATTTCAACCCCTTCTGCCATAATTCGCCACAATTCAGTAACATTTAATCCAAATTGAGCTGCAGATTATATTTACGCCTTGCTTTCTTGTTTTTCCTAAAATACCATAAAAAACAGTTTCGCCGCTCCGATATATTTAACCTTCAAAAAAGGCATATCGGAACGGCGAAAATATATTTTTAAATTAACTCAATCCGGTGCTAATTCGATGATTTGAACGGTGAATATACCGTTTCGGATCACTTCTGCGGATCCTTTGAATTATTCGGATCTGGGGTGAAGAACTGATACTGGTTCCACGCGCCGGAGGTTTTCTCATACTTCCATGCGCTGCCAACGCGCTTTAATTCAATGTCGTAGCCGCTGGTATCGCTGTCCGAAATGAACTTCTTATAAGAAACGAGCACCTCGTCGGAATCCGTGTTCTGAGTGTCTCCGAGCGTGAACGTCATGATGGCGCCCTTGCCCTCGGCATAGACCCTGTCGCCCACGGCGTAGAAGGATTCGGGATCGGTGTTCACAACGAGCAGGCCGATCTGTTCAAGACCTGCATCGTCGAACTGCATGAGCGCGGATTTGCCGGACGTGCAGTAATCGACGATATACTGATTGATTGATTCGGGCAGCTCTTCAAAGCTCCAGCCCTCGAAGCGGAAGGTCAGATACTCCTTTTTGGTATTATTGTCGTCCTTGGGGCAAACGGTCGCAAGCGCAACGTAGAGCGCGGCTTCCTCGCGGCTGAGCTCCTCTGGAACCTTGATGGGCTTATCCTTTGAGCAGCCGACCGTTATCATAACGGAAACGAGCATGGCAATTACGAGTATCGCGGCGATAAAGGGTTTGAATTCGGTTCTTCTGTTGAAAAGCATATTGTCCTCCCTAAAAGGTTCGGCTGCGCCGCGCGTTTTTCGGCGAAGCCTCTTTTTATTATAGTACAGAAATGCCTCGAACGCAATCCCTTTTTCATTTTTCTTTTCGGTTTTTCTTTCACGTTTCCTTTTTCAGACGGCGGGCATTATACTTTTCACTATAAGAACGGCGACAAACAGCGCGGCAACGGAGATAGCCGCTCCCGCGATAAGCTCCGAGAGCCTGTGCCTGCCAAGTCGTATGGATGAGCTGAAAACGGGGATGAGCAGCAGAAAGCCGATCAGCCAGGCTGCTCCGAGCTTGTAGGAAAGCATGGCAAACGGCCCCGAAACGCCGCAGGCATGCCCACTCGATCGGAATTTGAACGCGAAGGAAAACAGCCCCATCAGCGCACCCGATATTATATATGTAAGGTAAAGCTCTAACTCAAGCTGTGTGCCGCCGCCGAGAAGCGCGAAAAGCGTTCCCATTATATAGCCGAGCAATGAAAACACTATTGCAAGGCTGCGCTCCGTTTTTCTTCCCCGCGCCTTCAGCGACGGCACGGCCGCGCAGAGCGGATACGCGAGCACGGGAAGCACGCAAAGAGTGAATACGGCTTCAAAATACCTTATCGGAGCGCGAAAAGCTGCCTTCCCCATGCCGATATAGAGCGCCGTGACCAAAAACAGCGCAAGTATGGGCGGCACGGTCAGTATGCGCAGAAGCTTTGCGCCGCTCCTTCGCGCCTTTTGGCAGGTGCTCTCCCCCGCTCTGTCCTCGGCGCCGGGCAGCATCATAGTCATTCTCTCCATTTTATTCTCTCCCTTCTTATTATGATCGCCTCCGCCCGCAAACGGCACGGCGGTATCATCAAGAACGAGCGGCTTGAGCGCGGCCGCAGCGGGCAGCGCCATTCTTCGGAGCCGCAAAACTCGGCTGCTCCGAAAGCCCATCGCAGCGAACCCTTCGCCGCTCACATCCTTTTTTACCACAAAGCTGCGCAAATTGCACCCTACCGCTTCAATTTGCTTCTCTACCGCTCGGCTTCGGCCGAGTAGAGCTCCAAAAAGCCGATTCTACTGTGAGTAGAGCTGCTAAAAATACATATTTTCAAATAATTTGCTGTACTATATTCTGCCTACTTGAAAAAAACCGCCGCTTAAGGTACAATAGGTGTATGATCGTTCGAGATGATGAAAAACTGCGGCAAACACTCGCCGCAAACATAGCCTGCTACCGCAAGCAATGCAATCTCACGCAGGATGAGCTTGCCGAGATGATCCATTACTCGGGCAAGTCCGTTTCCAAATGGGAGCGCGGCGAGGGCGTGCCCGATATCTACGTTTTGGTGATGCTTTCCGATATCTTCGCCGTTACGGTAAACGACCTTATCAGCGAGAAGCAGCCAAAGCGCCGCTGCGCCCAGCCGCAGGTCAAGCGCAATATCATAACGCTGATGTCGCTGGGGCTCGTTTGGCTCGTTGCAACCGTGGCATACTTCTTTCTGCGCGTTGCCGCACCGCAGCTTTCGGGCGCGTGGCTTGCGTTCATCGTTGCTGTTCCCGTGACATTCATCGTGGCAACGGTGTTCACCTCGCTTTGGCATCCAAAGCTTTTGCGCTTCATCTGCATCAGCGGCATAGTTTGGAGCACGGCGATGGCGCTGCACGTGATATTCCGCATCGAGAATATGTTCCTTATATATGTGGTGGCCGGCATATTGCAGCTTCTTATCGTGCTTTGGTATCTGCTTGAAAACACCGAGCTGTTCGCAGGCATCGCACCGAAGAAGCGGAAAATGCACCTCGCAGACCTCTCAGAAGCTGTCGATGAACCGATCGACGGCGACGAATCCGCAGCAAAAACAAAAAATGAGTGAAATTAAAAAACAGAGGTATAAACATGCTCAGATCACTGAATGAAAATGAATTCGATCGGTATATCGACTTTGCATACGAGCTTGCGCTCGACCCTACTCGCTCCGACTACCCGACCTATACTGACGGCATCAAGACCAAGGCTGATTTCATCGAGGCCTCGAAGCGGGCGCTTGCCGACGAGCGCGACGGCATCCTGCTTTACGAGCGGGACGGCAAAGTTTGCGGCTGGATACGCTATTTCACGGAGCCCGAGGAAAAGTATATGCAAACGGCCGCATTCAACATCGAAAGCGGCACCCGCGAGGCGCTCCATGAATTCATCGCCTTTGCACGCGAAAGGTTCCCCGGCTTCGATCTGCATCTCGGCTTCCCCGAAGAGAATTCCGAGGCCGTTTCCGAGCTTGAATCGCTCGGCTTTGAGCGGATCGAGGAAAGCTGTAACAACGCGCTGGATTATGAAAACTATGAGCTTCGCCCCGAGGATGAGCACGTTATTGAGATAACCCGCGAAAACTATCTACTTTTCGCCACGCTCCACACGCAGGACGAGGACTATATGTACTGGACGGCGAAGCGTATCCTTGCAAAGCTCGACGATTGGAAGATCTTTGCTTATGTCGAGGGCGGGAAGGCGCTCGGCGCGGTGTATTTCCGCTCCTTCCCTGAGCTCTCCGAAATATTCGGAATAGATTTCGAGGGCGGAGTTTACAGCGGTGAAATGTTCCGCCTTCTGCTCGCCTCCGCGCTCAATTACGATAAAAAGCATGGCGCGAAGCACATGGTCTTCTTCTGCGAGGATCGGGAGCAGCCGGATGCCATTGCCGCAGGCTTCCGCTTGGTGGGCAAATACGTTTGCTACAAGGCGAAACTGTAAGGAGTTCGCATAAAACGAAAACAGGTTCAACAATAAGTCAAAACGGGGCTCGACTGCGATCGGGCCCCGTTTTCCATAAAAAGACTTCTATTATATTAAGCAACAGGTGCTTTAGCTTCGTCACGCTCCGCATCGAACGGGCGCAGGATAATAACGCGATCCTCGCCAAGGGTGGTGAGCTGCACGGAAGCATCGCACTGATTGAGGTAGTGGATGCGGCAATCCTTGGCGGCATCCACGAAAGGCGCAAGGGTGCAGAGCTCGATTTTGAGCTTAGGCGTTTTATAGTGCATGGGAATAACGATCTTCGGCCGGAAGATATTAGCAAGCTCGCGCGCCTCAAAATCGTCGATCGTGTAGATCGCACCGATTGGAACGAGCATAACGTCTATATGGCCGACCTTTTTAATAACTTCCTCGCTCGGGATCGCGCCGAGATCGCCGCAATGCAGGATGCGCATGCCGTCCATCTCGTACACAAACATGATGTTCTTTCCGCGAAGCGTTCCGCCGCAACGGTCGTGATCGGTCTCCACGCCGATGATACGCACTCCGCCTATCTCATATTCGCCTGGGGTGCGCATAATGGTGGTATTGCTTTTCACAACGCTGATATTGTTGTGGTCGTTGTGATCGTGGCTGATGGTGACCGCATTGGCATAGATCTGGGGCAGCTCATAGCCAATGTAGGAATCGTATGGGTCAGTCAGCACAGTGGTGCCGTTGGAATCGGTAAACAGAAAACATGAATGTCCATACCATCTTATCAGCATAAATTTTACTCCTTTATTTCTTTGATCTTTTGCGGAGTCTCCGCATATAGAAGCGCGGCAGCCATTGCCGCGGAATCAACACTTCCAAGTGCGCCCGAGCTGCAGGCATCGAGCGCGGCGCGAACAGCAGAGGAATGCGCATCTGTAAGAGCGACCATCTCCGCCGAAAACAGGCACAGGCAACGAAACAGAGCGTTCCTTGCCTCGGGCTTATGTGCGCATGCTGCCGTTTTCGAATTGGCATACAGGCGCGAACGTGCATAGGCTGAAGCCTCGCTGTCGGCAGCGGCGCCGCCCTTTGGCACAGCCACCGATTCGACAAGAGAATGCCTGTAGCATCGCGCAGCCTTCTCGGCGAAAGCAAGCATGAATCCATCGTCAACTTCCAGAATAAGCGTTTGCTTTACCAAATGCAGAGCAGCGAAAACGCTATTGCCGCAGCGGCCTGCGGCACTATCGTTAAGAAGCTCAAGCTGAGCGCCGCATTGCTCTTTTGTGCAGGAAAAGCCTGCGGGAAAACGCAGCTTCACGGCGGCGAGAGTAGAATGCACGGATATCGCCGCGCCATCTCCGCTCTCTTTTAACATCAATGATGCGAGGTCGGCGGCCGAAGCAAGTATTATGGGCAGAAAAGAATGCGGATCGAGCAGATCCACTTCTCCGCGCTCAGCCTCAGTTCTCGAGCTTATAACTTCCTCTAAATATATGTTCGTAATCACTACTATATTATACTATGCCGATTCGCTAATTTCAAATATATTATGCAACATAATGAGGAGGATCCCGGTTGGGATCCTCCTCAACTGCTTCGCTCAGTTAAGAGCGGGTTTGATTAGTCTTCCTTCTTCCTGAAGAGCACGATGCCTGCGCCTGCAACTACAGCCGCGATACCTGCACCGACCATAGCGATGGTACCGGTGGGAGGTGCGGGCGGAGTGGTGGGCTCGGGAGTGGGCTCGCCGGGAACCTCGGTGGGCTCTACGGGAACATCGGTGGGCTCTACGGGCTCGTCGGTGGGCTCTACGGGCTCATCGGTGGGCTCTACGGGCTCGCCGTCAATGATGGTGATGCTGCCGTCCTCGGATTCCCAATCAACGGCGATCTCTTCGGAGTCGGGCATGTAGACCAGCTCGGTCACGTTGGCAACGAGCTCATAAACATCGCCAACCTGCGCTTCCTCGGAAACGCGGAAGTAAACGGTGAATACGGTGCCTTCGGTGGAGAAGGGCTGCTCGGGGATGGGAGCAACGGCCGCGAAGCGGATGGAGCCTTCGATGGTCTCATAATCGAGAACGTTGAAGCCTTCAAGGTCAAGAACCTCGTTCATGAGGTCGCCGTTCTCAACACTCTCAACGGTGAGCTTCTCGGCATCGTAGTCGAGCCAGAAGGTCAGGCCGTGGGCAAGGTAGTCGCCCTCAACGTGTACGGTGACGGGAACCAGTGCGCCGGGAACCGCTTCTACGTGATCCACGGTGAAGCTCGCCATGTTGGTGGGCTCATCGGTGGGCTCAACGGGTTCTTGGGTGGGCTCTACCGGAGGCTCGGTGGGCTCTACAACCTCGCCAACGGTTACGTAAGCGGGGTAAGCGATGTTGTCGATCGGGGTATTCTCGCCGCCGAGCGGGAAGTTGATGAACTCCTCAACAGCGGGAACGAAGGCATACTGACCGTCTGCGATGGACTCACTCGCCTTGAAGGTTGCGGTGAAGATGATGCCGTTCGCGGTGAAGGGATCGGTGGGCATCATAACGCCGAGGCGGATGGAGCCGGGGATCGTGGTGTAGTCAAGAAGGGCGAAACCGTTGAGGGCGGTCATCTGATCCATGACCTCGCCGTTGGCGGTGCCAAGAACGGTGAAGTTAGCATTGTCGTAGTTGAGCTGGAGGTTGAGACCATGAGCCTCGTACTCGCCCTCAACGCGGACGATAACGTCGAATTCCTCGCCTGCCTCAACGTACTCGGGAGCTTCCACGGTGAACACTACCTGACCGGGAGCGGGGGTGATGGGCTCGGGAGTGGGAGTTGCGGGTACGGGAGTTGCGGGTGCGGGGGTGGGCTGATCGCCGCTGCCTGCGCCGAAGAACTCAACCTGGTCTACCCAGATCTCGTACATATCATAGCAATGATCGTAGAAGGCAAGGTAGATGGTCTGACCGACATAATCGGAAAGGTCGATCTCGTAATGAGTCCAGGGATCTTCATAACCGCTGTTCGGGGTGATGTTTGCCTGGAGCAGAGTCATTGCGGAGGTGTCGGTGGAGGTGCCGATGTAAACATCGAATGCCTCGGGGTATTCAACGTTCGCATTGGTCGCATAGAAGCTTACGCGCGCGGAGCCTGCGGGAAGGGTAACTGCGGGAGAGATCGCCCAGTTGTCGGCCTGATAAGCGCCAACATAGTCAACGAAGGAGTAGGACATGATGAAGCCGCTGCCCTCGTGTGCGAACGAAGCGTAGTCGTAGCCGCCGGGGTTGTTGCTGGAATGTACCCAGTTGGTGTTGTCAACACCGTTGAAGATCCAGCCCTCGTTGCCGCTCTCGAAGTAGTAACCTGCAAGGAGAACTTCCTCGCCGGGCTCACCGGGAACGGGAGTTACGGGAGCGGGGGTGGGAGTTGCGGGTGCGGGAGTGGGAGTCTGAGGAGCCGGGGTGGGCTCGGAGCTGCCGCCGCCGTTTACCTCGATGTAGTCAACGTTCGCACGGAACATGTCGGTTACGTTGTAATGACGGATAGCAACCTTGATGGGGGTGCGTACGTTCGCATAAGCTGCGAGATTCACAGTGTACTGAGTGTCGGTGCCGGTGAGGGTGCAGCCGAAGATCTCGTTGGACCAGGTGCTGCCGCCGTCGACGGATACGAATACGCCAAGGTACTCAGCTGCCCAGGAGGGATCCTGACCTGCTGCCCAGAAGGTGAGCTGGGTGCCGGAGAACTCTGGGGTTACCATCCAGTTATCGGGAGTCAGAGCGCCTACATTGTTGATGTAGGACTCGGAAGCCATGAAGCCGATACCCTCGTGGTGGGTGTGATCACTGTACTCAGCGCCATACATCCATTCCCAGTTGTTGCCATCGCCGTCCTGATCGAGGAATGCGAAGCCCTGAGCAACGGGATCCTGCTCGAAGTCCCAGATGATGCCGACTGCCGGCGGGTTGGTGGGATCTACGGGAGGATTGGTGGGAGGATTGGTCGGGGGAACGGGAGTGGGATCGGTGGGATCGGAACTGCCGCCCGCTACCTCGATGTCATCGATAACGGCGATGAACATGTCGGAGCAGTTGTAATGACGGAACGCAACGTTGATGGTCTGACCGGCATAAGCGGAAAGATCAACGGTGAACTGCTGATAGTCGGTGGGAGTCATCTGACCGAAGAGCTCGTCGCTCCAGGTGTTGCCGCCGTCGGTGGATACATATACGCCAACGAAGTCATTGGAGTAGCTGGGATCCTGCGCAGTCATCCAGAAGGTGATGGAGCTGCCGGTGAACGCGGGAGTGAGCATCCAGTTGTTGGGGGTGAGGGCCATGCTGCTGTCGTTGTCATAGGAATCGGATGCAGCAACACCATCGCCGCTGTGAGCGCTGTAGTTGCCCATACCGGTATTCATGTGCCAGTACCAGTTGTTGCCATCGCCGTCCTGATCGCGGAAGGTGAAGCCCTGCGCGATGGGATCCTGTTCAAAGTCCCAAATAACGCCGGGAGCCGGAGGCGCGGTGGGAGCCGGAGTCGCGGTTGCGGGAGCCGGGGTAGGAGTCGCGGGAACCGGAGTCGCGGTCGCGGGAGCCGGAGTGGGGGTTTCCTCAGCGGGATTGCCTACGGTAACGGTAACGCCGTTATCGGTATGCTCGATCGGAGTGTTGCTGCCGCCGATGGGCATGTTGAAGAACTCGAGAACAAGAACCTCAAGGTCATAGTTGCCGTCGGCCGCGCCTGCAAGAACGCGGAAGGTGACGGTGAAGATGACACCCTGCTCGGTGAAGCCGTTCGTGGGCATCATAACGCCGTAGCGCACGGAGCCGGGAACGGTGGTGTAGTCGAGAAGACCAAAGCCGCCGAGGCTCTGGATCTGAGCCATAACGGGACCGTTGGTGGTGCTGACTACTTCAAACACCTCGGGGTCGTAGTTGAACTGCAGATTCAGGCCGTGGGCCTCGTAGCTGCCGTTGACACTGACTACAGCGTCAAAGGTTTCGCCTGCTTCAACATTTTCGGGCGCTTCAGCAGAGAAGACGACCGCGTCGGCAGGGGTAGCACCGGGCTTGCCCTCATCGCCGTGGGGCAAGGTTTGCGTCATGGCGAATGCGGGAAGAGCGAGGGAAAGAACCATCGCTACCGCAACTACCATTGCAAAAAATTTCTTCATGCGTAAATCTCCTTCCAAAGATTTTTTAAGTCTAATGCTCGGCTTTACAAGCTTCACCCTCGGATGAAGCCGGCAAAGCCGGCAGTAGCTTCGGATTGATTTTGCACGGAACGCGCTTTCTTCGTTATTGCTCGGAACGCACATATCCATACGATAGCAGTATATCAGAAAGCCGTCAATTTTGCAATCGTTTTTTCGGCTTTTGGGATAAAAAATTTTTACCAATTCGCCGAGTATGCACAATTGTTATTATATTAAAGAATTTTTCACGCAGGGCTCCGCCGCTGCCATTTCCGCCCGTTTTCGGCTCGATTTGCCCCTTTTTCCATACGGATAAAGCAAAAAGCCGCCGATCTCTTCCGAGCATCGGCGGCAGGCTGTTTTTCTTCAGGCGGTATGTGTTTCTTCAATTGAGATATGCGGCGCTCGGCGCGCCGCTCCGCCTCGTTTCGGCTATAGCGACATCAAAAGCCATCCATCAGTCCCATCGACCTGCGAAGGATCTGCACCGCGTCCGCAACCGTAACGCCGCCGCTGCCGTCCACGTCGCCGTTTGCGAGCGCCTGACCTTCGAGCGTGATGAGGCCGAGCGCATGGCGGAGCGCGAGCACCGCATCCGCGATGGTAATGCTGCCGTTCAGATCGATGTCTCCCGGCTCGCCGATGGGCTGCTGCGGGGTCGTGCCGCCGAGGGTGATCGTAAGATCGACCTTATCGGAGGTATGATATTCGGAAACCGTGAAGGTATAGGTTTTTCCCGCTTCAAAAACGAAATCGTTCGCGCGTCCGTCCGCATTGCCGTTGTCGGAGGCGATATAGACGCGGTCGTTCGGAACCGGGTTCACTATCACCCAGTCATAGGTTCCCGCGGGAATCTCTATGGAAATGCTGTTTTGAACAACTATATTCTGCGTCGTCAGCACTCCGTCGGCGTTTTCCGGGATCCTGTGCTCGAACGCAGCGTAAATCCAGCCGGGAACGTTTCCCGGCGCAGAAATCGCGCCGTTAGTCAGCGGTATCTCGTTGCCGTAGGCGGTCGCATCCGCATCGATGAGCATCTGGTAGCCCGAGCCGTCGCCCCAGATATCGTTTGGAACGTTCAGCACCACCACCGCCGTAGTCGCCTGCGGATCGTAATACTTTGTGGTGATCGTCGTATCCCTGTGGATCGGCGTTCCGGCAATGTAGTTCCAGCCTATGAAGGTGAAGCCGGGGTGCGCAGGCGGCACCGGGAAGGTTTCCGGATCGAGCACGCTGCCCGACGGCACCGAGCGCGTTTCCACCACCAGATTTGTGATATTATCGAGGAAGGTGACGGTTACGTTCGGGTTCTGAATATCCACGGGGATATTGTTTTTGATGTAAAGACCTGTTAGCTCCATGCCTGCCGGGCCGATCTTGCCGCGCGGTTCGGTCTGCGCCGTCTGCGGGTCGATGACGTACAGTCCGGTTTTCTCCGTGTCATAATTCTGCGCCCAGTAGATCTTGTCGGTATTGAAATCATAGACCATGGACTGAATGTATTTCATCGAAACGCCGGTGCCTCCGACCTCCGTGGCTTCGCCCGTTGCAAGGTCGAGCCGACAGAGCACGGCCTCGTTGTTGACCGATTCAAGGAAATATGCGTTGCCGTCAAGGTCGATCGCAAGCGTCATCGGCGTGCCGTTCATGCCGGTTATGGGCGCGATCTCGGTCACGATGCCGCTGAAGGTGTTTATCGAAACGAGCTTGGCGGGCGTTGCGGCGTTTATGCCGTACATCGTCTGATCCGCATGGTTGAACGCCATCGCGATCATGCCCGTTGCGTAGCTCGCGCCGGGATAGCTGATTTCATATGTCTGCGTATCCAAAGTGAAGAAGCGCGTGTCGGTGGCGTTGTGGTTGTAGAGATAGCCGTACACCTTGCCGCCCGCGTATGCGGAGGAATAGGTGGTTTCGCCAAGATCGAACACGTCCTCAATGTTTTCGGGCGAAGCCTCGTCGAAGCCAACGAGATGCCCCTCCATGCCGTTCATGCCAACGTCGAAAAGGCAGAAGCCGTAAAGATACGCATTGTTTAGCGGATCGAGCACATGCACTGCGGCGGTTCCCGAAACCGTGGGATCGGCCACGCTTGTGACTGTGACCGTGGTCGTGCCCGCGCTTACGCCGTTCACAACGCCGTTTACGTCCACCGTTGCGATCGAGGTGTCCGCAACGGAGAAAGTGACGCTTTTATCAAAGGTTTCATCGGGCAGAACGGTATATACAACGCTTTCGGTGCGCCCCGCGTGAACGTTCACCTGCTGCACGGCTATTGATGAGGGCGTAACGATCCTTCCGACGTACACATTGTCTATCTTCGCGAAGTCGCCCTCGCGGTCGATGCCGCCATCCTTCTTATAAGTGAATGTGAGCTCATGTGCGCCCGGCTCGAGCGTGGTTTGGAAGCGTTCCCAATCGGGATGACCCGCGCCCTTGTGCAGGATCTTCGTGCCGTCTAAATAGACGCGCAGACCGTCCCAATCCTGAAGATCCGGACCTTCGCCCATGCTGATCCAGTCGAACTGGAGCACGTCTCCCTGAACCGAGGTGAAATTCGTCCAAACCGAAGAGGTGGAGTTGGCAACTCCCTCGTTGCTGCTCTTCGCCGCGTCGCCGTCAACCACCCAGGGATACTGCGAATCCGTCGAATAATTGAGGCTTACACCCGCCGCGTTCAGCGCCTCATTGAGCGAAGCGGCGTCAGCGGCGTTTGCTTCCGCCCTTGTAACGCTTGAAGCAAACGGAAGCGAAACAAGCGCGAGGAGCGCAGCGGTAATAAATGCGAATAGTCTTTTCATAGTTCCTCCATTGTGTTTTATGCATTTTGCAGTTTTAGCCCGAACGCCGCGCTTTTATTACGCAGATCTTAATGCTGCCGCGCTGCGTTTGGGCTGATAAAGCTTTTCCCGCCGCAAAAAAACTGCGGCGGGAAAAGCAAAGCATCAGAAATTATTTATAAGTCCGAGCGCATAGCGAAGGATTGCAACCGCATCCGCAACGGTGACGCTGCCGTCGAGGTTCACGTCCGCCTGAATGAATGCGCGTCCGCTCAGCTCGTAGAGTCCGGTCGTATGGCGAAGCGCAAGCACCGCATCCGCAACGGTGACACTGCCGTTCAGATCGGCATCGCCGAGAATTCCGGCTTCATCGGGCTGCGCAACGGTATAAATGCCTGTGATCTCGGTGCCGTCGCCGATAACGCCGATGAACTCGACCTGCGCGGTTTCGGGATCGATGCAGTACAGACCGTGATCGGTCGTGGTGTTGATAACCTGCGCCCAGTAGAGCTTGCCGGTATGGTGATCGTAGGTCATGGACTGAAGATAAGCAAGCGCAACACCGGTTTCGCCAACAAGAGTGCATTCGGCGGTTTCGAGATCCACGCGGTAGAGCTTCGCGCTGTTCACGTCCATCGTAAGCCCGTAGCCCACGCCGTTTGCATCGATAGCGAAGGTCATCATCATCGGCGCGGTCAGCTCGCCGACGTACTCGATCTCGCCCGTTTCAAGATCGACAATGCCGAGATTTCGGGTCTGCATTTCACCGCACACGGCGTACATATTGCCGCGAGTATAGTCGTATGCCATCGCAAAAACGCCGGCATCGTGCATGAGGCTGTACTCCTCAAGCTGACGGGTCGCATGATCCATCACGAAATAGTTCCTGATCGGCTCCTCGTTCGTGCCGTCGTAGTAATAGCCGTAAACGCTGCCGTCAAAGTATGCGGCGGCGGAAACGTTATGGGGCATCGTGTTGTACGCGGTCACGATATCCGGCTCCGCATCCGTGAAGCTGACCCACTTCATATCATTGCTCTGATCCGCGCCGAAATCATAGGTCGCAAAGCCGAAAAACTCTGCGATCGGCAAACCTTCGGTCACGGTAACGGTTATATCCGTTGAAACGCTCGGCACCGCAGCGCTGGTAATGGTCACGGTGGTCATGCCCTCGGCCATGCCCTTGATCACGCCATCGGCCGTGACGGCAGCAACGGCGGGATTCGCGCTCATAAAGGTCACGTTCTTATTGAATGCGTTCTCGGGCAGAACCTCGTATTCGATCTCGGTGCGGCGGCCCACGCTGACGCTGATATCGGCGGCAACGATCTGCTCCGCCATAACGGGGCTGACCACCTGCACGTTGTCAACGTAGGCGCAGTCCTCGCCGATATTGAGGCTGCCGTCCTTTTTGAAGGTGAAGGTCACCTCGTGCGAGCCGGCAGTAAGCTCATATTCAAAATGCGCCCACTCCGAATGCTCGCCCCATTTCGCTGCAAGCTCGCCGTCAACGTAGAGGTGAAGCCCGTCCCATGCGTTTGCATCCGAGCCTTCGCCGCAGGAAAGGAAATCGAAGCTCAAAAGCTGGCCCGCGTTGGCGGTAACGGTCGTTGAAACGGAGGAAGTGGAGCTTGAAACGCCGGAATTGGTGCTCTTCGCGGCATCGCCGGCAACGACCCAGGGGTAAGCTCCGCCTGTTGTGAAGCTGAGTGTGCCGCCCGGCACGTTCAGCGCCTCGTTCAAATCGGCTGCATCGCGCGCGGCTTCACGCTCGGCAAGCGCGGGTACGTTTGCAAGCGAAAGCAGCATCACGAGGGAAAGGACTGTTGCGATGATTCTTTTCATACGGTTCTCCTTGCTGTTTATTTGCGTTTTTCATATACGCTTCTATCAGTATACTAAACGGCGGCGGAATTTGCAATACGGATTTAAGAATTATTCCGATTATTTGCTATATTCTCCCCTAAAAAGACGGTTTGGGAGACCGATTCGCTTTTAAAAAGCCCAAGCAGAGATTCCCGCGCAGGTTCTTTAACTATTCACTATTCACCAATAGTATAAAACGCCCTTCCCCCGAAGGGAAAGGGCGCCGATAAACTATTCAGCTATTGAACTGATCGTATCTTACAGCTCGATGAGGCCGAGGGCCGCACGGAGGATGAGGATACAATCCTCGATGGTAACGTTGCCGTCCTGGTTCGCATCAGCCTGTGCAAGAGCATCACCGGTCAGGGTTTCAAGACCCATGATGTGGCGCAGAGCAAGGATAGCATCAGCGATGGTAACTTCACCGTCGAGAGTGGTGTCGCCGATAACGCCGGTGATGGGCTCGGAGCCGCCGCCAAGAACCTCGATGTAGTCCACGTTAGCGCGGAACATATCGGTTACATTGTAGTGACGGATAGCCGCCTTGATGGTCTGGCCTGCGTAAGCGGACAGATCAACGGTGTACTGGGTGTCGGTGCCGGTGAGGGTGCAGCCGAAGATCTCATCGGACCATGTGCTGCCGCCATCGGTGGATACGTAAACGCCAAGGTACTCAGCAGCGTAGGAGGGATCCTGACCTGCGCCCCAGAAGGTGAGCTGAGTGCCGGTGAACTCGGGGGTTACCATCCAGTTATCGGGGGTAAGAGCGCCAACATAGTTGATGTAGGACTCGGAAGCCATAAAGCCGCTGCCCTCGTGGTGGGTGTGATCGCTGAACTCAGCGCCATAGCACCAGGTCCAGTTGTTGCCGTCGCCGTCCTGATCGAGGAATACGAAGCCCTGGGTCTCGGGATCCTGCTCGAAGTCCCAGATGATGCCTTCGCCGGGATCAACGGGTTCGGGAGTGACAGGTTCGGGAGTGACAGGTTCGGGAGTGACAGGGGGCTCGGTGGGATCAACGGGGGTGGGGGTGGGATCGGAAGGCTCGGAGCCGCCGCCGCTTACCTCGATGTAGTCAACGTTTGCACGGAACATATCGGTTACATTGTAGTGACGGATAGCAACCTTGATGGTCTGACCGGCATAGTCGGCAAGGTTTACAACGTACTGAGTGTCGGTGCCGGTGAGGGTGCAGCTGAAGATCTCATCGGACCAGGTGCTGCCGCCGTCGGTGGATACGAATACGCCGATGTACTCAGCAGCGTAGGAGGGATCCTGACCCTGTGCCCAGAAGCTGAGCTGGATGCCGGAGAACGCGGGAGTTACCAGCCAGTTATCGGGGGTAAGAGGGCCAACATTGTTGATGAAGGACTCGGAAACCATGAGGCCATCGCCCTCATGATAGTCCATGCCGTCGGGAGCGGGATATACCCAAGTCCAGTTGTTGCCGTCGCCATCCTGATCGATGAACTGGAAGCCCTGAGCGGCGGGATCGGTCTCGAAGTCCCAAATGGTGGCGTTGGGATCCTGATACATAGCCCTGATGGTGGTGTCGGTGTAAACCGCCGCGCCATCGTAATCCCAACCGGTGAAGATAAAGCCTTCATGCTCGGGAGCGGTGGGGAAGGTGCTCTCATCGAGAACGGTGCCCGCCTCAACGGTCTGAGTGCCGAGAACCGCATTGTCGATACCGTCAACGAAGGTAACGGTCACGTCGGGCATCTCGATATCGTCGATGGGGAGATCGTTCTTGATGTACATGGAAACGACTTCAACGCCGCCGGAACCGATAACGCCGAGGCTCTCAACAGCCGCGGTCTGGGGATTGACGGCATAGAGGCCATGGCTGCTGTCATCAAAGATCTGTGCCCAGTAGATCATGTCGGTGTCAAAGTCATAGGTCATGGACTGAACGTAGTTCGCAGAGAGGCCGGTGGAGCCGATCACAGCGGTGGAACCGTTGGTGAGATCGAGCGCCATGAGATTGCCCGTGGTGGTCATGGTATAGGCATTGCCCTCCTGATCGATGGCAAGAAGAAGGAGGACGTTTTCATTGTCTATGGGTGCCACAACGGTGGGGACGCCGGTTGCCAGATCAACGGTAACGATATCGCGGTTGGTGCTCAGACCGTACATGGTCTGGTTCGCATGGTTGTACGCCATGCCGATGACACCGCCCACGCTGTCCGCATTGGTGCCGGGGAAGCTGACGGTGTAGGTCTCGGGATCCATAATGTAGAAATTATTGCCGCCGCCTTCATTGTAGATGTAGCCGTATACACTGCCGCCCGCGAATGCGCCTGCCCAAGCCTGCTGGCCGAGGGGAGCGAGAACGCTTACGGTTGCGGGATCGTAATCGGCGAAGCCGATCCAGTTGCCCTCAAGGCCGGAGGAAGCGAGATCAAAGGTCGCATAGCCCTCGAGGTTGACGGCGGGAAGAGCCTCGGTTACGGTGACGGCAGCAGTGCCGGAAACGGTGGGAACCGCGGCGCTGGTAACGGTGATGGTGGTGGTGCCTTCGGCAACGCCGGTCACAACGCCGTTTGCATCAACGGTCGCGATGGAAGTATCGGCGATGGAGAAGGTAACGCTCTTGTCGAAAGCAGCAGCGGGAAGTACCTCGTAGGAAACGGTAGCCCTGCGGCCTTCGGGAACGCTTACGGGATCAACGTTGATGGACTCAGCCATGACGGGCTGGCCAACGTAAACGTTATCAACCGCGAAGTAGTCACCGTTGGGGTTGACGCTGCTGTCCTTGGTGTAGGACCAGGTCAGGGTGTGGGAACCGGGGGTGAGCTCGGTTGAGAAAGCTTCCCAGTCTACGTTTGCATAAGCACCCTTGCTGAAAACAACGCTGCCGTCGATGGCGAATTCGCACTTGTCCCAGTACATGCTGGAGCCTTCGCCCCATGCCTTGAAATCGAACTGCACGATATCGCCTGCAGCCGCAGTCGCGGTGGTGCTGACGGCGGAGGTGGAGCTTGCAACGCCCGCGTTGCTGCTCTTAGCCGCATCGCCTTCAACTACCCAAGGATACTGTCCCTCGGAGGTGAAAACGAGGTTGCCGCCCGGAACGTTCAGCGCCTCATCGAGGTTGGCTGCATCGCGGGTGGATTCACGGGGCAAAGTCATCGTCGCGGTGGACGGGGTGACTTTGCGGGTCTCTGCGATCGCGGGAACGGTTACAAGGGAAAGAACCATTGCGACTGCGATCACGAATGCGAAGATTTTCTTCATGTGTGAATCTCCTTCCAAAGATTTTTTTAAGTCTAAAACCGCGTCCGGCTCTAAGCCCGGAAGCCCGGAACCGTGGGCCGCAGTTATAGCTTCGATGAATTCTGCGCACGGGAAAAGCCATTCCATAATGCGTATCACTATTATATCAGAATGTTGCCGAAAATGTAAGGGGGTTTATGCAATTTTTGAAACCCAAGGGCCGTTAGTCGCTCGTCTAATTTGCTTTGATTTAAAGTGTTTTTTAAACTATGTATTGCCTATTCGTTATATATTATTTATTCCGGCGCCTTTTTTGCCCGCTTATTGCGCCGAATTGCCCCTCAATCCAAAGGGGTGTTTAAAAACCTATCGAATATGGGCGCGAGCTTTTCCGGCTCTCCGCTGGTCGTGAATACGACTTTTCCGCAGCCTCCGGGATTCAAAAGCCCGTTTCGCTCGAGCACCCTTCCAAGCTGGCACGCCGTGGCGCGGTTGCCGTCAAACAGCCTGCACTCGCCCTTGAAATGGCGCAGGAAATACTCGCGGATCGCTTCGCCCGCGAAAACGTAATGAGTGCAGCCGAGCACGATCGCATCCGCCGTTTCGCCGAAATAGGGCTCAAGGTACTCGTTGAGGATGTCGTCATACGCGCCAATCTCGGTTTCGCCGCGCTCCACCCTTGCAACCATGCCGCTGAGTCCGATATTGATAACGCGGGAAGGATCGGGCATGCGCTCCAAAAGTGCGCGGTAGCGGGCAAGCCGCGTGGTCGCCGCCGTTGCGAGCATAAACACCTTGCCCTCCCCCGCTCTTTCGCAGGCGGGCTTGATCGCGGGCTCGATGCTGACCACCGGCACGGCGAGCTTTCTTCTTAATATGTTTATGGATGCGCTCGTTGCTGTATTGCAGGCGAGCACCAGCGCCTTTACGCCGTGCTCAACCAGATAATCCGCCGCTGCCGAGGTGAGCGAAAGGATCTCCTCCTCGGTTCTGTCGCCGTAGGGGGCGTTTTTATTGTCGCCATAAAATATGAAGTTTTCCTTCGGCAGAAGCAGGTGCGCATCCCGAAGGAGGCTCACTCCGCCCATGCCCGAATCGAAGATCCCGATAGGTCTGTTATCCATCTTTTGCTCCGTTGCGGTGAGGGATTCCCTTTTTAATAATTAATGGTGAAGAATGAATAGTGAATAGTTGAGGTCGAGCTCACGCAGGCAGCTCTTCGTTATTCATATTCATTCGGCATTCACATTGATCGATCTTTGCTTTCCGAGGAAGCGAGCAGCGCCAAAGCCCGCGCATAATGCTTTTCGATCTCTTCGAGAAACAGCGCCAGGGCGAGCATATCAGCCGCGCCGCCGCAGCTAATGTTTCTTTCTATCAGCTCGGCATCGAACTCAAGAAGCGCCGCGCTGAATTCGGCGGGATCGAGGCGCATGGCAAGCGAAGCCAGCTCCGAAGCGCGATTTTTCACGAATGCCGCGCCCTCTTCTCCCCCGCGCTTCAGGGCGTTGTTGTCGTCCATCACCGCCATAACGCGGATAAGCGCATACGCCCACGCGAGCTCCGAGCCGCCCCGACCGTGTCTATTATAATACTCCCCTTTGGCGGCTTTTGCAAGCATTGCGAGCGGAAAACCCTGCTGAGCCTGCTGAACAGGGCCTTCCACGCCGTATTTTTCGCGCATTTTCGCGCCGTTGGAGGTGGCTGTGCTGTTGTCGCCGAGCGAGCGGGCAAGCTCCGCCGCCGTGCGCACGAGGCTGTCGGCAAGATCGTATCCATTCGGGAGCTTGCCGCGAAGCCCGCATTCATCCGCCGCAAATATGCCGCTTGCGATATCATGCGCCGCCGCGCTTGCGAGCAGCCCAAGCGAATAGATCGCGCCGCGATGAGTGTTCACTCCGCCCGTAGCATCGAGCATGGCCTTTTCGGCATCGATGCCGAGGCTTCTCAGGCTGCTGAAGAATTCCTTTGCCGAAGCATCGTTTTTTTCACCGCAGCAGTATTGTATCGTGCTTGCCGCAATGCGCTCATAATACATTTGCAAACTTTCAGCGCTGCGTTCAAAAAGCTCAGCGTCCATGTCCGTGTTGGCGCCGCTGTTGTTTTCATCCACAAGCCCGGGCTTGGGCGTTATATGCACCTCCGAATAAAGCGCATTTTTCGCAAGCAGCCCAATTTTCCGTGCAAGCCAATATGAAAGCATCCTCTGCACGGCCTTTTGCAGCTCCTCCACCGTGTGAGCGCGGCTTCGGGCGCAGACCGATGCGTTTTTCGCGCATATAAAGCATTTTCGCGGCTCGCTCCTTCCGAGCTTTTCGCCGTTTTTCGCGATAACGTCCATATCAAAGAGCCTGCCCGCGGGATGCTGCTCCTCTATCTCCACGCATATTCGCTTGAGTTTTTCGGGGCTCATATCGAGCGCGATAAGCGCCTCTATGCCCGTGTTTTCATTTATAAAGCGCAGCTCCGCGCCGCTCCCATCCCTCGCTTCGAGCATCTTGCCGATTCCCGCGCTCATCATCAGATGGAGCACCGCATCCAAAAACGCCGCATCGATAAGCCCGCTGCGCTTGTTCGGCCCTGCAATATTCATGCCGATGCACACCACGCAGCGGTTTTCCCCGCCGCGCTCGAGCATTTCTCGCTGCTCCCAAACGCGCCTTTCGCGCCTTGCTGCCATCTGCTCCACGCTTGCGGGAGCGAAGAGATATTCCTTTTTTTCGCTGTCTTTTTTCATTACAAATAGTAATCCGTGTCCCTTCTTCCGAGCACCGTTTAAAGAAGGCGGCTCTCCTTGAAGAAAAGGAGCGCCGCCGTTTTTTATTCGGGAAGCTTCGCTCAGTTCGTTCTGCCGATGAGCCTGTTTGTGCCGTCCTCAAAAACGATGATGGTATAACCCGTTCCTGCGGAGACCGCCGCCGCGCCGCTGAACCTGCTTACGCCGCATTCGCCGTCGTCGTTCTTTCCGCAAGCGAGCAGCGTTCCGTCCGCCTTGAGGGCAACGGTGTGGTAAGCGCCCGCCGAAACAAAGACCACGTCGGTCCAGGAGGAAACTTCGCACTGGCCATAGGTATTGTCGCCGCAGGCTGCGACCGTTCCATCCTCCCTGAGGCCGACCGCATGCCTGTTGCCTGCGGAGATCTGCTTAATGTTTTCCCAGGAGGATACGTCGCATTGGCCGGAGCCGTTCGCTCCCGAGGCGACCGCTCTGCCGTTTTGCATAACGCCATAGCAGGAATCCATGCCTGATGCGATATAAACGATCTCACGCCAGGATGCCGTATTGTTTGCGCCATCGGCGATCGAGCCCGTGAGCACCACGGTGCCGTCGGCTCTCAGACCCATTGAATGGGCAGCGCCGCATGAAACCATTACTATCTGATCCCAGGAGGATACGTTCGTGCAGTCATCGGTATTTCTGCCTGCGCTGTGCACTCTGCCGTCTTTGCCCACGGCAAGAATAAACGGGGTTTTGCCAACGGAGATCTGCTTAATATCCGTCCAATTCGGTTCACCCGTCACCCATGCATCGCCATAAAGCTTGACCGTGCCGTCCAGATCGAGCATCGCATAAGCGTTTTCGGAGCCGGCATTCGGCATCCTGCTGATCAGCTCAACTATAGCAGCCGTCATATCCCTGCTGTTTTTATAATCTCCGAGCTTTCTGAAAATACTGTAGGCAGCGAAGACCTCGCCGTTTGCATAGAGCTGCTCCGCCCTCGCGTACTGCGCTTCGGCATTCTGCAGCTCGGGCACGTATCCGCTCATATTGAAGCATTTTTCGGCAACCGAGGTCATTCCTCTTTCCAGCGCGGCAATGCCGGTCTGCGTCCATTCCGAAGCGATGCTTTCATCCAACGCCGCCAGCTTATCCTCTGCGGTAAATCGCCTTGCCGCATTGAAGAGCGAGTTTGCAGAGTCAAGATCGAATACCGCAAGCACAGCCTTGCCCTTGTTCATAAGAAGCTCGATAGCCCTCGGCATCGCCTTTTCGCTGCATAAGCCGAGCCTCTCCACCGCTCGCGATATACTCGATGCGTTCACTCCCGCAGCGAGCGCCGCGCTTGCCGCGTTAATTCTGATATTGTCTATCCTATCCGAGTTTCCGTCCGCATCCGAAACGCACTCCAGATACGCCTCACCGCGGGAGATCATATCGTTTTCAAACGCATTTTCCGCAAGGCGGAGATAGCAGTCATCCATCCTTGCAATGTCCTCCGCGTTTGAGCCCGCCTTCATATAGCAGGCCGAAGCAAGATCGAAATTACCCTCATTATAGGCATTATCGCCCGCAAGCTTCCATGCCTGCTTTGAGACTCTAACGGAGTCGGAATACTTCGGTATGGATTCAAGCTTCAGCGCGGCCTGAACGTAGTTTCCGCTGTTATACAGGTTTCTTGCCTGCGCATAGGTTTCCGCGGGCTCCACCACCCTGGGGTAAACGTATTCAACGTATGCATAAGCTGCTCCGACCGCAAGCACGGCAAGCACTATTGCGATTATTATGCTCTTTTTTCTTAACATATTCGCTGCTCCTTTATTAAACGGTTTCGTCCGCATCAGCGCCGCGATCGGTGCTCCCGTATTCGCGCGCTCCTTTGCTCGGCACGACCATATCCTTTATTATATCATAAGTTGAGCCGGGAACAAGCCTTTTTATCAAATTTATATCGCCGTTTTTCATCGCTTCGCGCACCTTGCTCGCGCTTATGCCGCCCTTGCGCTCTATTTCTATGACCTCTATGCCGAATCTCGGCAGTATCCGCTTCATTGCCTCGTTGTATGCGCCCGTTACCTCGCAATAGGGCTCGGTGCCGACGAATCGTTTTTTTATATCAAGCGCAGGGGCGATTCTTTTCCCAAATAACGTAAGATCAAGTTCAACGTTCACATCCTTCGCCTTCGCCATATCCTTTATAAAATAGGTAGGGAACGTGGAATGCGAGATCATGTAGTCCCCGCTTTGGTGCAAAATAAGATTTTTTATATGCGCCGTGCCTCTTTTTACCATCTCATAGCGCAGGCTGAACGGAAAGTCGGATGCATCCTCGCTGACCACGAAAACGTGCAGCGTGTCCACAAGCGCCGCCGCCGTTTCCATCAAGTATTTATGCCCGTTCGTAAACGGGTTGCAGTTTGCAACGATCGCACCCTGCATGCCCTCGCCCTTTTCGAGCGAATCGAGATAATCAGAAAGCCCTCGGCGGCTGTTTTCCATATAGACCGCGCCGTTTACCTCGGCGAGCGGGAAGAAGCCGAGGCTTCGGAACATGTATTCGTTCTGCGGCTTGGTGAAAAGAAAGAGCTTCTTTCTTCCCATCATATAGGCGCGTGAAACAAGGCGCGAAACTATCGCCGCCGCGCCGCCCTCACCCTGAAGGCTGTCGTCCACCGCAATATACTTGAGAACGCTTCCGCAGAGAGAGCCCGTGCCGAGCACCTCGCCGTCCTCATCGGTCAAAAAAACGGTGTATTCCGCGCCGCCTTCGTATCTAAGCCCCATCTTTTCAAGGAACCTATTCAATTTTTCAAGCTGCGGGCCGTATAGACCCGCAGCTTCCGAAATAATAAAACTCAAACGAGATTATCCTTTCAATTTTACCGTCAGTCCTCTTTGATCTGGCGGATAACGTCGATAACGGTGTTGTTGCGATACATCAGAACGCCAACGATGCGGTCGGTGTACTGAATGGGCTCGGGCTTGCCGACGACCTTCTCCGCGCGCTCCTTGAGCTTCTCGATAGTGGTAACGGGCAGACCCGCCGCGATCAGCTTTTCCTTGAGCTCGGGGCGGTTCGGGTTGACCGCAACGCCCTGATCGGTAACGAGCACGTCGATGGTGCTGCCGGGGGTGCAGATGGTGTTTACCCTCTCGCAGACGGTGGGGATCCTGCCGCGAAGCAAGGGAGCTGTAACAACCGTCAGGCTCGCGCCCGCAGCGGTGTCGGGATGACCGCCGACCGCACCCCTGATAACGCCGTCCGAACCGGTCATGACATTTACATTGAAGTCAACGTCGATCTCAAGAGCGGAGAGGATAACGAAATCGAGCTGATTGACCGCCGCGCCCTTGTTTACGTAGCTTGCGTAGTAGGAAGCGTCGATCTGCTGATGGAAGCGGTTGTTCTTGAGGGAGTTCGCCGCGATAAGGTCGAAGGACTGAACGTCCAGAATCTTCTTAACGAGGCCCTCTTCGTGCATCTGAACGATCTGGCCGGTGATGCCGCCGAGTGCGAAACGGCACTTGATGTCCTTTGCGATCATCTTGTCGCGAAGGAATCTTGCGGTGGCAAGGCTCGCGCCGCCGGAACCCATCTGCATGGAGAAGTTATCCTCGAAATAGCCGCTGGCTTCGATAACCTCAGCCGCGGTCTTTGCGATAAGCAGCTCCTTGGGGTTCTTGGTGTAGCGGGTTGCGCCGCTCATTATACCCTTGGGATCGCCGATATTATCCACAACCACAACCCAGTCAACGCGGGATTCGGCGATGCCGAAGGGCGCGTTGGGGAAGTTCACAAGATGGTCGGTGATGATGATGCACTTATCCGCGTGCTGCGCATCGAGCTTTGCGTAGCCGAGCGAGCCGCAGCAGGAGGAGTTTTCATCATCGCGGTTGTAGCCGTTCGCGTTGCCGTAGGGGTCGCAGGAGGGTGCGCCGAGGAACGCAACGTCGATATGCAGCTCGCCCGTTTCGATAGCAGCCGCCCTGCCGCCGTGGGAGCGGAAGATGATCGGGAAGTCCATAAGACCCCTGGAGATCTCCTCGGCGAGCTTGCCGCGCAGACCGCTGGTTTCGATATGGGTGATAACGCCGTTCTTGATGTGCTCGATGAGCGGCCAATGGCAGTCGGTGAGGCTCGAAGCGGCAAGTGTCAGGTTCTTGATGCCCATCTTGGCGATCTCGTCGATGACCATATTCACAACGTAATCGCCGTTTCTGAAATGATGGTGGAAGGAGATCGTCATGCCGTCCTTGAGACCGGAACGCTTGATGGCTTCCTCGATGGAGGGAAGCACCTTCCTGCTGTTCTTCTGCCTCTCATCGAAGCGAACGGTGCTCTTTGGCTCGCAATCCTTGGGATCGTACTCGCCGTGGAATGCGGAAACTTCGTTTATATGCGGTATTTTCTTAACGTCCATTTTATTATACCTCCTCAACGGGCATGGCCTTGCTTCTCTCGTAGAGCTCAAGCAGATACTGCGCCCTTGCCACAACGGGCTTGTCGATCATCTTGCCGTTCAGGCTCGCAACGCCGGAGCCCCTTGCGTTCGCCTCGGCGATCGCATCCATGATGGCCATGGCCTTCTTGAGATCGCGCTCGCTGGGGGTGAACACCGCATGGAGCGGAGCGACCTGACGGGGGTTGATGATGGACTTGCCGTCGAAGCCCATCTTGCGGATAAGCGTTGCTTCGGCAAGGAAACCCTCTTCGTTATTAACGTCCGAATAAACGGTATCAAGAGCCATGATGCCTGCGGCCTTCGCGGCATTCACAATCATGCCGCGCGCGAACATAAGCTCAACGCCCTCGGGGGAGCGGGTGGTCTTGAGGTCGGTAACATAGTCCTCCGCGCCCAGCGCGATACCGATGAGGCGCTTGGAGGAGAAGGCGATCTCCTTTGCGTTCAAAACGCCGATAGCGCTCTCGATAGCCGCCATCATGCCTGTGGAGCCGACGGGGATGCCCGCTTCGCGCTCGATGCGCTCGATCTCCCTTTCGCAGTCGATAACGTCCTGCGCGGTCTCGGTCTTGGGAAGGCGGATAACGTCCGGACGAGCGCGAACGATCGCCTCAAGGTCCATGATGCCGATGCCGCTGGAAAGATCGTTTATGCGAACTACCAGCTCCTTTTTGCCGTAGTTGAGCGTTGTGAGTGCCTTATAAACAAGAAAGCGAGCCGTATCCTTTTCGGTTATGGCAACGCTGTCCTCTAAATCAAACATAATGGAATCCGAGCCGTAGATATGCGCGTCACGGATCATGCCCGGGTTGTTGCCCGGAACGAAAAGCATACTTCTTCTAAGTCTTTCGCTCATTTTGCTTTTACCTCTTTGAACACGTAGTCGGTGCTCTCGGCGGCGCGGTAGGCGGCAGCCATCGTGCGCGCGGCAACGGTGCAGTCAAGCGCGCCCTTATCCACGGCGGTGACCTTCGCGGCCTTTACGCCGAGCTCGTCGAGCGTTTCGCGAATGACCTTTTCGATCTGCTTGCCGAACTGCTGCATAACGTCGCTCTCAAGGGAAAGCTCGATGCCGTCGTTCGCCTTCGGCTCTATGGTAACGATGATGTCGCTCGACTCCATCGTGCCCGCAACGCCGGTAGTGATGATGTTCATAATGACCTCCAAAGCGTTTTGTGGTTATTGTTTTATGCCGTGCGAACAAGGTTTTTCCCTGCCGCACGCACCAAATGATATTTTATACCTTTTTCTTATGTTTTTCAACCCCCGAAAAGGGCGTATTTTCAATATAGTGCGTAATATAAGGCTTTGCGGCGGGTGAATAGCGAGTTTAACGGGAATTGAAAGCGGGGTTCGTTTCCGCTTTCATAGTTTTTTATTGCTCTGCTCCCAAAACCGTAATTATTTTTCGCGATTTTGCCGAAAGAACAGAGCCTGCATGTTGACAAACCGGGCAGTATTCTGTATAATGTATTCCATACGGTAAATTTTCCGGCCTGCTGTATAATCAATTCAAATTTGCTTGCCGGGGCAACAAGGAGATTTTTATGAGCGCTACTCGAGCGGCCAAACACGGTGCGGTTCTTGTAATGGTCGCACTACTTCTCTTTTCATTTGCATGCACTCCCAATCATACGGGATTCATCCGTGTCAACTCCTACGACGACGTAAAGCGAGCCTTCCAAGGCAAGGATCATTTCATCTTTCCAGATATTTCGGTATTTGATTATGAAGACTCCGGCGTTAGTTACGAGATTGTTCGGAAGGATCCTCTGGACAATGATTCGCCTTTTATTGAGTATTCGGTCTACGGAGACAGTCTTCTAAACGGAATTAAGATCGATTTCGGTGTCGTCGGCTATGAAGGGCAGCTTGACAGCTTGAGAACCGATGTGGAATCGGTGACCTATAACGGAGTGAAAATCTCTCGCTTTCGCATGGATAAACGTAATACAAATGCGTTGTATGGCGAAGCTTTTGTAGCATATATCGACGGGTGCGAGTATACTGTCAGAGGAACATGCTACGACACTCCATCTGACGAAAGCCAATTCAAAGAGATAAGTGATGCAATAACGGATATAACCTATTCCGTTATTTGCAGCATTATCGATGAAGCACAAAACAATTGAACCCTGATTTAAAGGGAGTTGCTGTATTAGGTTGTGTAGGATATAATATTGGTCTCACATAATTCCAAATGTCATGGATTAAGTAAAAGATTGAGGTATCCAGACGGATATCTCAATTTCTTTTTGGCGCGGAATATCGGTGGTGATGGGTATAGCGACATGTTCTATAATAGAGCATTGTACTCGTTTATATTACCTTCCGGCTGTTAAATCAGCATATAAATCATGGTTGTAAGCTGCGCGGCTTGGCGGCCGCGATCCGTAAAGCCGTTCTTTCAAAAAATATAGGAATCCCGAAGCAGCCTGAGCATTTCGGGATTCCTATTTGTTCGCATTTATTGCAAACAATAGGCTGCTATCATAAACGCCCGTTCGTGTCAATCAAAATCGGCGCGGAAGCACATCGACTGCCTTCGCGCCGATTCGGCAGTTTAACAGACCTTTTCTCTGTTATGGCCAAAGAGTCTCCGTTTCTTTGGTGGCTTCGTTTCCGTACGATACCAGCCTTCCAAAAAAGCCGATCGCTTCCACACCGTCATCGTCAATGAAAAAGTAGTAACCAATCATGCCGCTTCCTCCCACGGCATCCGGCGCGCCCGCGATCTCAAAGAAACGCTCGGCAATATATCCGATCGCATCCTCCTCCGTCCCCGTCAAGTTCTTGGCTTCTTCGCATATTGCACGCGCCTGTTCGAGGGTGAGGTGCGGCAAGTTTTCTTCTATCTCGCCCATTATTTCGCGTATCTGACGAGTGTATTCATATACGCCATCTCCCCAAGGCTTTTTTATGTTCTCAAGCCTTTTGCGCTGTTCGGGCGTGGCATAATAATAGGCTCGTTCATAGAGGGACATATCATCAACGGATTTGGTTGGTTCGGGTGTTGCCTGTTCGGCATAGATCGCCCGCTTTTCCTCCTGTATCCTGTAAAACAGGTAATCATAAATTGTTGAAAAACCCAGCTCATCCATTTTCGCGGATATCTCGGCTTCGTCGTCCTCGGCATAAAGCGCATCGATCAGTTCGGAATACGAATAGTCGTCTACGGAAGCGAAGCATTCCTTTCTCAAGCGATCCCATAAGCCGAGTTCGGTCGGCTCAAGCGTTTGCATGGAAGCCGATTCAATGGTCTGCTCGGGCGTTTGTGTTGCTTTAACGGCATCCGTATGCATTGTGGATATGGGCTCGGGGGCAGGCGCGAGCTTAGGCCCGGCGCAGGCGGTCGCCGTCAAAATTAAGCAGAGCGCAAGCGCAAGAAGAAACGTTAGCTTGATTTTCACCGTGCGATCCTCCCCTCTATATTATTAAGGAAGCGCCATTTGGCGTTTCCTTAATAATATCGTTTTTACTTGTGATAAGCTTTGTTTACAGCGTCATGCCGTTTGTAAGATCCTCCACGATAAGCTCGATCGCCTTATCGAATTCGGGGTTATGGTTCTTCTCCGCATCGTAGGGCTCGGCTCTTCTGCCGCCGTTCGCCTTGCGGCGATCCTCAAGGAACTTCTTTGCAACCTGCGGGAACAGCGCGTAGGAGAGAACATCCTCATCGCTCTCGGCAAGATCGCCGATCTCGGCGCGGAGCTTGTCGAGCTCGGGCTCGAGCAGGTCGGCAGGGCGGCAGGTGATGACCGCATCATCACCGATCGCCTTCTTGCGAACTTCCTTATTCACCTTGCCGGGCAGACGGCCGTATTCGCCGCGAAGCACCGCCTTGGATTCCTTGGTGAACATCTTGTATCTTTCGCCCGAAAGCACGTTCAGAACCGCCTGGCTTCCGACGATCTGGCTCGTGGGGGTAACAAGGGGCGGATAGCCGAAGTCCTCGCGCACGCGCGGAACCTCCGCAAGCACCTCGTAGTATTTATCCTCGGCATTCGCCTGCTTGAGCTGGGAGATGAGGTTTGAAAGCATTCCGCCGGGAACCTGATACATAAGGGTGTTGGTATCGACCGAAAGCACCTTGGGATCGAGGAAGCCGTCGTTTTGAAGCCTTGCGGCGACCTTGCGGAAATGCTTTGCAGCCTCGCTCAGCTTGGCAAGATCAAGGCCGGTGTCGTACTTGGTGCCCTGAAGGGTTGCAACAAGGCTCTCGGTCGCGGGCTGCGCGGTGCCGTTTCCAAGGGGCGAAAGCGCGGTATCGACTATATCCACGCCCGCCATCGCCGCCATGAGCAGCGTCATATCGCCGGTGCCGGTGGTGTTGTGCGTATGAAGATGGATGGGAACCTTGATCTCCTTTTTGAGCCTGGTTACAAGGTTGAAGGCGGGCATCGGCAGAAGCAGGTTTGCCATGTCCTTGATGCATATCGAGTCCGCGCCCATCTGAACGAGCTCCTTGGCGAGCTTCACGAAATAGTCGTCGTTATGCACGGGGCTGATCGTGTAGCTGATAGCGGGCTCGCAGTGACCGCCGTATTTCTTTGTAAACTTGATAGCGGATTCGAGGTTGCGAACGTCGTTCAGCGCGTCGAAGATGCGGATAACGTCGATGCCGTTCTCGATCGCCTTGCGGCAGAACTGCTCCACAACGTCGTCGGCATAATGCTTATAGCCGAGGATGTTCTGGCCGCGGAAAAGCATCTGAAGGCGGGTCTTGGGAAGCGCCCTCTTGAGCTTTCTGAGCCTATCCCACGGATCCTCATTCAGGAACCTGAGGCAGCTGTCGAAGGTTGCGCCGCCCCAGCATTCGAGCGACCAATAGCCCATGCTGTCCAGAATTTCGCAGGCGGGGAGCATCTCCTCGGTCTTCATTCTGGTTGCCGCCTGGGACTGATGCGCATCGCGCAGTATGGTATCTGTAATATAAAGCTTGCCCATAATATTTCCTTTCCGAATTTTTAAGATATGTCTGCGGAAAACTCCGCGTATTTTTTACCTGAACAGCGAGAGGAACACGCCCGCCGCGATAGCCGAGCCGATAACGCCCGCAACGTTCGGACCCATCGCGTGCATGAGCAGGAAGTTGCCGGGGTTCTCCTTCTGACCCACGACCTGCGAAACGCGCGCCGCCATTGGCACTGCCGAAACGCCCGCAGAGCCGATAAGGGGGTTGATCTTGCCGCCGGTGAGCAGGTTCATCAGCTTTGCAAGCAGCAGGCCGCCCACGGTGCCGAGAATGAACGCCATTATGCCCATCAGGAGAATGCCGAGCGTTTCAAGCTGAAGGAATGAGCTCGCTGTCGCCGTTGCGCCAACGCTTACGCCGAGGAAGATGGTTACGATATTGCAGAGCTCATTCTGCGCGGTCTTGGAAAGGCGGTCGGTAACGCCGCATTCCTTCATTAGATTGCCGAGCATCAGCATACCAACGAGCGCCGCAGCGGAAGGCACGAGCAGCGCCACCGCGATGGTGACCACGATCGGGAACACAATTCGCTCCGTTTTGGAAACGGGACGAAGCTGCTTCATAACGATGGAGCGCTCCTTCTTGGTGGTCAAAAGCTTCATGAACGGGGGCTGAATGACGGGAACGAGCGCCATATAGGAATACGCCGCAATAGCTATCGAGCCGAGCTTGTCGGGGCGAAGCATTGAAGTTACGTAGATGGCGGTGGGGCCGTCCGCGCCGCCGATGATACCGATCGAAGCCGCAAGGCCATCGTCATAATTGAGTATGAGCTTAGCGCCGAGGAAAGCGGCGAAGATGCCGAGCTGCGCCGCCGCGCCAAGAAGCAGGCTCTTGGGGTTCGCTATAAGCGGACCGAAATCGGTCATCGCACCAACGCCGAGGAAGATCAGCGATGGGTAGATGCCGAGCTTAACGCCGAGATAGAGATAGTCTATAAGTCCGCCGCTCTCGGTCAGCCTGTCCCAATGCACGTGGCCGCCTTCGAAGATAACTTCGTGGAAGAGACCCGCGCCGGGAAGGTTGGTAAGAAGCATGCCGAAGGCTATCGGCAGAAGCAGCAGCGGCTCGAACTTGCGGACTATCGCAAGATACAGTAAGAAGCAGGCAAGCAGTATCATCACGCCATATTTCCACGCGCCGTCCACGGTGAAAAAGGCCGCGATGCCGCTCGAGCTGAAAAAGTCTTTTAATACGTTGATGACAGCTTCCATTTAATGTTTACCGTTTAATAATGAGGAAAGAAGCCTTGCTTCTCAGCCCTCGTAGGAGATCAGCACATCGCCGGAATTTACGGAGGAGCCTTGATTTACGTTCACCGAAAGCACCTTGCCGTCGCAGGGCGCCATGATCTCGTTTTCCATCTTCATGGCCTCAAGCACGAGCAGAACCTGGCCGCTCCTGAAGCTGTCGCCGTTCTTAACGTTCACCGAGATGATGCTGCCGGGCATCGGCGCGGTGATGGTCTTGCCGCCCGAAACGGGTGCGGCGGGTGCAGGTGCGGGTGCAGCGGGAGCAGGCGCGGGCGCGGGAGTGGATTTGGGCGCCGCCTGGGGAGCGGGCGCGGGTGCGCTTGAAGCGGCGCGCGCTTCGTCCGCCGAAAGCTCCTCGACCTCAACCTCGTACTGAGAACCGTTTACCTTAACAAGAAATTTACGCATATTATCCCCTTTCACCGCAAAAACGCGGTTTGATCTTTAAAATTTAAATAACGAGTTTTAAAAGATAAAAGCCGAGACCGTGCTTTTGCGCGGTTCAGCCTATTTTCTTTATTGACTTGATGCGGATGCCCGAAACGGGCTTGCCCATCGCCTCGGCGATAGCGGCGGAGATCGCCACCACGGTTTCACGGCGCTGCTCATCCGTAAGCGCGGAGGGCGCAAGCTGCGAAGCCGCCTTGGTAGGCGAATAGACCGGCTGATTGAGCGCGGAGGTCGGAATATCCACCTCATTCTTGCCGATAACGGCGCGATAGATGAGGCTTACGAGCTTAACAACGCCGATAAGTATGATAAGCCCGAGGAACACGACCGCCATACCGACGATCATAACGACCAAGGGATCCATGCCCTGCGAGGCGCCGACCGTGCTCACGATCTGATCGTTTTCAAAAAACATAAGCTGCCCTTTCCGAAAGGAAAAATCGAACTTATTTCGGCAATTTCGCCGATATCCCTTTTCCTTCCCAAATTATCGTTATTATACACCTTTTCCCTTTTCCCTGCAATAGCAAAAAATATATTACCGTTATGCTGCGGGTGATACGGCGGGAACCTCACGACAGTTCCCCGGAAACGATCCGCACATACCTCGATAGCGGCATACAGCCGTCGTGCGGCATACCGCAATAAGCTTCGCTCATCCTCTCGGCGGCGCAGAGGCGCACCACGCCGCTGCTTATAAGAAGCTCCGAAAGCGCTTCCCTATCCCTTTGCGGGCAGATCAGCGATGCTGTTTGAAGTCTGCTTTTATATGGAATCAGTGTTTTTAAAATCCGCTTTCTCGGAAGCGGCCTTACCCACGGCGTTCGAAACATCAGCGAGGGTTCGAGTGCCGTTTTGTTTTCCGCGATCACCGCGCAGCCCTTCCTTTTTATTATGCGCATCCCTTTTTCCAAGCCTTCAAGCTCCAGAGTGCGCATTTCAAGCGTTTTTTGTGCGCGAACACGCTCGCCGTATGCGGACGGGGCCTCCGCCGCCGCTCTTTCGAGGATATCCGCAAAGCGCTCCGCGAACGCGAAAAGCTCCGCTTCATCCTCGGTATCGAGGAATATGCCCTGACATGAGCTGCAATAGAGCTGCTCGGTCTCGCAGATATTTCGGCAAACGCCGAGAAGCTCCGCATCCGAAGCTTCGAGCGAAGCATAGCAGAAGCTCAGCTTATGCCCCCACTCGATGATAGCGGTATCGGGCGAAGCGAGACTCCGTGCGCCGCGCACCGCATCATCACCGCCCCAAACTATGAGTGCATCCGAAACGGCGGCAAGCTTTTTCATTCGTGCCGTGTCGGACGAGGGAATATCGAAAACGAAAATTCGGTTTTTAAGCGCGGGCTCGACCTCGATAAGCCGCGAAAGCAGAATTACCGACAGCCCGCCGTCATTCGATGGCGGCTTTAAGATATTCACGTTTCCCGTTAAAAGCCCCTCGATAACGCTGAATGCGGGCAGACCCTCCGCGTTTCCCGCCGCGATATGAAGCAGCGTTCCCAGCGGCGCAAGGCTGTGGCGAACGGGAACGGGCGAATCTATCGGCGTGAACTCGGCTTCAAGCGCACCGAGCTCAAGCTTGAGCCGCGCTTCGAGCTTTTCCCTTGAAAGCATACTTCGCGCAAGCTCAATCTCGGCCTCCGCGCGTTCGCGGCTCATCCCGTCTTTCATGAGAAGCGGAATGAACTCCGTCCCCATCGCGCCGAGCTTTTCGCAGGCGGCTATCACCGTTTCCGCACTCGGCGGCGCGGAAAAACGCGCCTCAAGAACGAGCTCCCCGAGCCGTTCAAGCGCATCACGCGCCTCGTTATCATTCAGTATTTTTCCGTTCACAAGATTCATTTGAAAACCCTTGCTTTTTTCGCTTTTCGCTTTTCGTTTTCAATAAAATATTATGAAATTCCTTCGGAATTTCAACCACAACTATTCACTATTCATCATTCATCATTCACTATTCACTAACTATCAACAAGCCTCTCCCCCGCCTCCGCCGCGCAGGTTTTAATTCCGCTGACACCCGATCTTGCGAGCAGGTCGAAGTACGGCGCGGTATTTCCGCAGGGGCAGGGTTCAGCAGACATCATCGCGATATCGTCCGTTATCACGGAGCAGAGCGGCATACTCGAAACGAGCGGCGTTATGAAGTTGAGAAGCCCCGCTTCGCCCTCGGGTAAGGGCTCGAGCGTTTCCGCATCGCGTATTATCACGCGCGAATAAGCGGGAATATGAAAATGCCCGCAGGCGCATTTAAGATACGCGAGCGGATGCTCCACCGCGCTGAAAAACTCGAAGCAGCGCTCCTTTTTTATGCCGAGCCGCGCTTCTATAAGCTCAAGCAGCTCCGCTCTGTCAACGCTCTGCCCGGAAAACTCCTTCCAGCCACCGCCGAGCAAAACCGCCGAGCGGGCGGGCAAAGCAAGGCTTATCCCCTCTTTTTCAAGCGTTTTCAAAAGAAAATACATATACGCCGGGAAGCCCACGAAGCGCACGGGGAACGGGCTTTTTGCATAACCCAAAAGCGCCTTTCGTATGCCCTCGATATTGATATCGTAGCCCGCGCCGTTGTCCTTCAAGGCGTATTCGCGGCGCAGCGCGGGAGCAAATTTTGTTGTAAGATGGGCGGTTTTAACGGCTCCGGCTCTGTTATGCTTCGCGGGCTCGTAGCCGAGCACGATGTAATTAGTCGGAATTATCGAGGTAATGCGGTGAAATCGGAAAAAGCGGCGAAGCGTTCCGAAGCCGATGAGCAGCGTGGAAAGATCGAAGCCCACCTCGCTCGTGCTGCCGCTCGTTCCCGAGGATGCGGCGCGAATCATCAGCTTGCTTTCCGGCACGCAGAACAGCCTGTTTCTTTTAAAATAGAGCGTGGGTATCGGCGGGATGTTCGCAAGATCGGCTTCGGTTTTCAGCATTTCGGGCGAAAAGCCCTCGCGCTTCAGTATTTCGGCGTATTTATCAGAGCCAGCCGCGTTCTTTTCAAGCGTTTCGCGCATAGCGGCAAGAAAAAGCTCCCCTCCCTCGCGGGAATAGGGGTCTCGCCCGAAAAACAGTTTTCGCCTGAAGCTCATACGCCCTCCCGAAAGCGCGGCGATCTTTGAATTCAAAAGAAATCGCAGCCGCGCATTCTATGCTTCAATTATACCATATCGGCTTGCAATAAAAAAGGAGCGGCGCGGCTTTGCGCATACGAAAAACCGCCCCGGCTGCCCGAAGCGGTTCATATAAGCTATTCGGTTATTGCGTTAGCTCAGCCCGCGATCTCCTCGGGGTAAACGCTTACGCACTTGCGACCGCCATGCTTCGTTTCAAAACGAAGGATGCCGTCCACCTTTGCAAACAGGGTGTCATCCTTGCCGATGCCGACGTTGTTGCCGGGGTGGAAATGGGTACCACGCTGACGAACGAGGATGTTGCCTGCAAGAACGAACTGACCGTCCGCACGCTTGGGTCCGAGACGCTTGGATTCGCTGTCGCGGCCGTTGCGGGAACTACCAACGCCCTTTTTGTGTGCAAAAAGCTGCAGATTGATCCTGAACATAGTTCAAACCTCCTTCTTCTTAACTTTGAGATAATTATCGTATTGGGATTCGATGGAGCGAAGCCCCGAAAGCATCACTCCGAGTATCAGCTCCGCTTTTTCCCGCTTTTCATCAGTTGCCTGATCGCTGAGAATAAGCTCGAGCCTTCCGTCCGAAATATCGACTTTGCACGGACAAGCTATGTTCTCCGTTACGCCGATGAGCGCTGTTTGGGTTATCGCAGAGACTGCGGCGCAGACTATATCCTCGCCGTGCTCGGCGTAGCCCGCGTGCCCCTTGGCGCGAAACCCTATTATGCTTGCGCCTTTATACAGGACGGTTACAGTGGTCATATAACTACCTCTCAGCCGATGGAAAGGATCTTGACCTTGGTGTAGGGCTGACGATGGCCCTGCTTTTTGCGGTAATCCTTCTTGGGCTTATACTTGAAAACGATTACCTTCTTGCCCTTGCCATGCTCCAGCACCTCGCCCTTTGCGGAAACACCGGAGAGAACGGGCTTTCCGATCTCGATATCGCTGCCGTCTGCGATCATGAGAATATCGAAGCTGACCTTATCGCCAACCTCATTGTCGAGCTTCTCGACCATGATCTCGCTGCCGACCTCGACCTTATACTGCTTGCCGCCGGTTACGATGATTGCGTACATTATGCTTTTCCTCCTCTTACCAGTCTCGCCCTTGTGGTGCGCTCCTTTTTCAAGGCGCGGCTTTAAACCGTTTCGGAGCGGCTCGAAGAACTATGTTATCATTATTTTGGAGCGTTGTCAAGCATTTTTTGCCCGTTTTTCATGTGTTTTTCATATAATATTCGGATAAAACGCGCTATTATTCAACCTTCGCGCTGCCTCCTGCCGCAATAATCGCGGTTTTCATCCACCATCTCTCTGCCGCCGCTCCATTTTAAGCCAGCTTATGAACGCATACACGTCGTTTACAAGGAAACACCGCCAAGCACACGATGACCGAGATATATCGAGCGTTTTCAAGGCTTGCAAGAGTCCACAGCACGATCAGTATCACGTCGTTCAGCGCGTAGGCGAAGGAAAACCACGGGTTTCTTCGAAATGTCAGGTACGCGGAGGCAAAGCCGCTTCATTCCCTGTCATCCCTGCGTTTTCTTGCTGTAAGCGCGCGGAAAACGAGGATAACGGCGAGAAGATAACCAAGCGCGGGGGCGAGCTTATCATATTGAAGATAAAAGCTGTTTTCAACGAACACTCCGTTTTCATTCATCTCATACACTCCGCCGACCGCCATGGCGAGCAGAATCGGCGACAGCATAAGCAGCAGATTTCTGACTCCGTTTAGGACGATAAGCTTTTTATACTGCGGATATTTTATCAAAAATACCAGGAACACCGCCGCGCTTGCAGCGGCAAGGCTCATTACAGCCACTCCGCCGATGGCTATTCCCGACTGTATCGAGACCGAGATCAAAACGAGCAGTATCGAAAGCACGACCATGCCGATCTGGATTAGGTTCATGCGGAAAACGACCCTATCCGCCTCGCTGCGGCTTTGCGCTTTTTTGCCCGTCATGCGCGATAGGCAGAGCCTTTTAAGGAAGGGGTATGCGATAACGAGGATCAGGATAACGGCAAGCGCGTTCGGAAGATAATAATTGAAGTCAAGCACCGAGAAACCGTTCGAAAGCACCGCGAGCGGGATCGACAGAAGTACGGCGCAGGCCGCAGCAAAATAAACGATGAAGCTGCGCTTTGCCGCGTTATTGCGGAAGCCCTCCGAAAGCGCAGGATCGGCGTTTTCCATCAGCTCGTTATCTTCAACGGTACGGAATGCCGATCTATATGCGATCGCCGCAAGCGTTGCCGCGCCCGCTTCAAAAAGAAGCATCACGGCAAAGCCGATATGCGGGCGATATGCGCCGTAGGATATACCCATCATCGCTATAAAGCCCGCCGCTGCAAGCAGCAGCGCGATCATCGAAAGCGTTTCAAACTTGCCCGACGCGCGGCTGATAAGCGACTTTATCTGCTTTTCGGTGCGCGTTTTCGCTCCCTCTGAGCGGGGCTGATCGTCCATATTCCTTTCGCCCCTGATGAGCTCGTCGCAGCTAACGCCGAACATCTCCGCGATGGCGGGAAGCAGCGAGATATCGGGCGCGGTCTCGTCCCTCTCCCAGCGGCTCACCGCCTTGTTTGAAACGTTCAGCCTGTCGGCAACGTCCTGCTGAGTTAGGCCGTTTGCCTTTCTTAAAGCGGCCATGAATTGACCCATTGATTTTGTCGGCATTTTTGTTTCCTCCTTGCCTTTGATGCCGCCATTCTACATAACCGAGGCGAAAAACACCACCCCAAAGACCGAAAATCACTCCCGGAAAATGAGAATTCGGGCTGTTTTGCGCAGTTTTTTGCGTTTTTGCCCGAATTCGGTTTGCTCATCAATACAATGCCAAGGAATTTGTCCTCATTCCCCCGCAAAAGGCTCCATCATAACATGGAAGCCCCTGCGCTCGCGCTTCATATCCACGAGCAGGCGAAGCATCGCCGTCCAGCGCCCGCCGAGGGTGGTGGAAAGCTTATCTGTGTTCACAAGGATAACGCCGATCTCTTCCGTTCCCTCTGTCAGCATATCGTGGAGCGCATCCAGATTATTGCCGTACCACTCGGGAAATTCGAGCGCACGGGCAAATTCCTCGTGCATATCCCGAGCCGAAGCTATCCTGTTTCCGTCCAAAAAAACTATTCTCATCCGTTTGCCTCCCCATAGAGCAGGGTGAAATGCTCATAGTGATCCGAAGTATAATAGATCAGTCCGTCGTTTGAAAAAACTATGCGTTTGCTGCCGCGCCCGTTCTTTCCAAGCGTTCCGATATCGCATTCGGTGTATTTGCGCCCGTTTTTCCTCGGCAGAAGCCCCTCGTAGTTACCGAAATAGTCGCCGCCGATGCACTTGCCCGGCGCATAGGGTTCGAGGCTTCCGCCGCTCCAACCAAGCGCCTGCGCATCCTTCTTGGTGATGTAGTTGCTCGGCAGATGCCCGTAAAGGTGGATATAGAGCGCCACCTCATGCTTGCTGTCGTAGATGCCGTCCTCGGATACCGGCGGCTCGGTCACGGTCGGCTTGGGCGTTGCCGTGGGCTTGGGCGTTGCCGTGGGCTTGGGCGTTGCCGTGGGCGCATCCGTGGGAACGCTCGTCGCCACCTCGGTCGGTGCGGCGGTCAGCTTTTCATCGTTCGCCGCCGTGGGAAGGAACGCCGTTGCCTCCGCCGTGGGCGCGGTCGTATTGAGCACGATCTCGCCCGTTTTGCCGCCACCTCCGCAGCCGATGAAGCCGAGCGCGGCAAGCACGGCGAGCAGAAGCGCGAATAGCCTTTTATGGCGCATTTCTCTTTCCTCCGATGGATTTTGTTACATTTATTATAACGGATTTCGGCGCGGTTCGGTCGATTTGAACGAAGAACCCGCGCCGTTCGCATATTAATTCAGTTTAATTATATTGAAAAATCTGCGGGCTGTCAATTATCTTTTCCCAGCGCTTCACCAAATGAAATTCGATTTGAGCATCTCGCCGTTGTCGATCAAAATATCCTCGCCCGTGATCGAGCGGTTCACCTTTGTAAGATAATACGCAAGCTCGGCAACCTCCTCGGGCTGCGCCCATTTATTGAGCAGCGTTTCATTCAAAACCGCCGCATACAGGCTTTCGCTTTCGAGGATATGCGCGTTTGATTCGGTGATAACGCCGCCCGGGGAGATGCTGTTCACCGTTATGCCGCGCTTTGAAAGAGTGAGCGCAAGATTCTTCATATAGCCGACTATTCCGGCCTTGGAAGCGACGTAGTACGGAAATTCCGCGCCGTTTCGCGCCGAAGCCGAGGCGATGAACAGCACCGAGCGCAGATTCGCGCCGTTCTTGAAAAGCTCCGTAAAGCGGATGTTCCCTTCAAGATTGACCGAAAGCGCGTCCTTTTCCTCGAGCGTGCCGGCGTTGTTTATAAGGATATCCGGCTCGATCGGCTCGGACAGCTCGTCACGAACGATGTCGAAAACAAAATGGCGGTAGCTTGGATGCTCTATCGCGCTTTCCCGCGTGTCGAAGCCGAAAACGGTATCGCCCGCCGCAATAAACCTTTCGGCGATGGCCTTGCCTATTCCCCTGCCCGTTCCGCTTATAACTATTTTCATGCCCATTGCTCCGTTTCTTCTATTGCATTATTTATCCTTTCACGCATCATGCGTTTGGAGATGCGGTAACCCACGGGCGAGAAAACGACCTCGAACACAAGCTCCAGCACCGCGCCCGTCAGCGCGCAGGTGAAGCATTGGAGCAGGCTCCATCCGAAAAAGACCTTGCTTACGAGCAGCGCGAAGATCATGTTGTCCGCAAACTGCGCAACGAAGGTGGAAACATAGGAACGCACGGCGAATTCGCCGAAATTAAGCTCCTTTTTGAAAAATTTTCCTATTCCATAGTTTAAAAAGCTGTTTATAAATGCGGAGACAAGAAACGCGATGGAGCTGCCGAGCAGGATGTACCAGGTGCCGCCGAAGGTGCGGTCAAGCGCGGTATTTATAACGCCCTCGCTGCCCTCAACGAAGCTTTCGCCCCAAACGCCCGGTATGCGGCTTGCTATGAAGAAAATAAGCACCATGAAGAGGTTCAGAAGCAGCGCCATGACCGACATTGCGGAGGAAACCTTCGGTCCGCAGCAATGCGTAAGAATATCCATGGAAAGATAGGCAAGCCATGAAAAAAGAATGCCGCAGTCGAGCGCGAGCCAGCTCAGCCCCGTGTCGATGCTTTTATTCGCAAGCAGATTCATCCCCACAACGGAGAGGATCATCAGAGCGGCAACGATGGGCGGCACTTCGCGCACCATTCTGCGGAAAGAGGAAATGGTTTTCATTATTAAATTGCTCCTTGTTTTTTTGGGGTGGTTTTCAAGAGACACCCGTTTTTGCGCCAAGCGCAGGTAGGATTATAGCATTTTATACGCAAAATTGCAAGCATGCGGGGCGATATGATTTCATAAACCAACGCAGTCTTCGCTTCTACAGCATCAGCCCGAATCCGCTTTCCTCATCCTCGCTCTCGGTAATATCTTCATCGATAATGCTTCTTACCGCACTCTGTCCGTTCAAGATGAAGGCTTTAATGAAATCACGATCCGCTTCAATGGGTATTTCATCGAAGCACTCGTCGAGCATTTCCTCCGTGATGGTCGGCAGCTCCATTTCCTTGAGCATGGTTTTTGCGGTTTCATTGCTCTGCACGAACTCTCGGAAGAAGCGGATAATGCCGTCATGCTCGCGGCTCGTGCCGCTTGGGTATCCGCGGGAGATGAGCGCGATATTGTTATCGTAGTTCGGAGCCATCGAAACGATCTCGCCTGTACGGATATCGCGCAGAAAGCCGAAGTTTTCGGTGTGGCGGTCCATGCTGCAGCAGATCGTGTCGAGCCAAATTATCCTGAGATATTGCTCGGCAAGCTTTGGCGATAGGGCGTTTATCGCATCGAAGCAGTCGCCGTAATCGTCGTTCTCTCCTAACACGTCGTTGCCTTCGGCTTCATATCGTTCGCTGCGAATTTGTGTTTCAAAAAGGCCGACCGCACGCACTATGGCGCGCATCCGCTCCACCCCTTTGCGGCAGTCATGCTCACTTCGAAATCGGTTCTTCCCCGCTCTCAGGCAGTATCAGGCTGCCGAGCTTGAGACCCTTGTTTGCAATAAGCTGGTTATGGTAGAGGCTGATATTTCCCGAAAGCATATAGGTTATCGCGCAGGCGAGCGCGAAGAACGGCAGCCCCTTGCCGCCGAAAAGCTCCAAGGCAAGAAGGATGGAAGCGATGGGGCAGTTCGTGTTGCCGCAGAAGAGGGCGATCAGCGCAAGCGCCGCCGCAAAGCCCGCATCCATGCCAATAATGGGGCCGACGGTACAGCCGAACGCCGCGCCCACGAAGAAGGTTGGCACGATCTCGCCGCCCTTGAAGCCCGAGGCGAGCGTTATGGCGGTGAAGATGAATTTCAGCGCAAAATCCCAAGGCCGCGCCTGCCCCTGCTCTATCGCGCGCTTGATAACCTGCCCGCCCGCGCCGTTATAATCGCGCGTGCCGACTGCGAGGGTCATAAGCACGATCACTGCGCCGCCCAAAACTGCTCTTAAATAAGGATTTTTCAGGTATTTTGCCGCCGATTTATGGGATAGGTGCATCAGCTTGCAGAAGGCAACGGACAGGATCGCGCAAGCGATCGCGAGCGCGGCTGATTGAAGCAGCGGCACCGCACCGAACGCGGGCAACGAAGCAAGCGCAAAGCTTTCGCCCGAAACGCCGAGCAGCAGCGAAACGCCGTATGCCGCAAGACTTGCGATAAGGCAGGGTGCGAAGCTTGAATAGACCATGTGCCCGAGCGCAAGCACCTCCATAACGAAGAGCGCGGCGGCGAGGGGCGTTCCGAAGAGCGCGGAAAACAGCGCACCCATGCCCATCAGCGCCAGAGTGCGGCTCTCCTCCTTTTTAAGCTTCAAAAAAACGCCGATGCTGCTGCCCATGCTTCCGCCGAGCTGAAGCGCAGCCCCCTCGCGACCCGCAGAGCCGCCGAACAGATGTGTTATAAAGGTTCCAATATAGATGAGCGGCGCCATCACGAACGGAACGGGCTTTTTGCCGTGGATGGAGTGGAATAAAAGATCGGTTCCGAGCGTTATCTGCTGCTTCATCAGCGAATAGATCAGCACTATCGCCGCGCCGCCGACAGGCAGAAGAAATATCAGCCACGAATTGGCTTCGCGCACTTCCCCCGCGATATGGATGGAATAATGAAAGGCAGTTCCGATAAGGCCGCAAACAGCGCCAACAAGCAGCGCAAGCCCCGTCCATTTCAGAAACGCCAAGCTCCAGCGTTTGAATTCGGCAAACGATTTTTTCAATGCAACTCACCCGTTTTTCGTTCAAGCGACCGCTGAACTGTTTTTAATGAAATGTGTAGAGCCATCCTCGGCTATCCGCTCATTTCATAAGCGGATTATAGCACGGCGCGGGAGAACTGTCAAAGCGCGGCAAGGCGGTTTTAAAAAGCTCGAAGCGGCGATTTTTCCGCGCAAAAACAAATATAACCGCAAAATGCGCCAAAATCAATTGACTTTTTCCGGGGTTTTATGTTATAAACCATTTCGGCTTTTTTATAGGCATTCGCCAATGAAGGCCGAGCAATTCTAAATCCAAAGGAGAACCCAATCGAAAAATGAAAAGACTCATCGTTTCCCTGCTCGCATCCGCTCTGCTGTTCACCGCAGCCTGCGCCCCCGCCGCCAAGGAGAATCAGTCCGAGGCCGCGAAGGAGAACTACACCGACACCATGAAGTTTGACGACAAGGCCGACCTCTCCGCCGAGGACGGTGCGGACAGCGTTGAGCGCGACGGCGACCACGAGAAGAGCCCCTACTTCGTTCACCCCGACTTCTACAACATGAAATCCACCGATTCGCTGACCATCATCCCGAATTTCAAGACCATCCAGCAGTCCAGCGAGTGGAGCTGCGGCGTTGCAAGCGCGCTGATGGTGCTTGAGCATTTCGGTGCGCGCGGCGAGTACACCGAGGAGAGCCTCGGCGAGCTCCGTCCCCAGGGCCTCAAGCCCGGCGCGACCTCCCTCAGCGAAATGGTGGAGATCTTCAATAAGGTGGGCGGCTTCAAGTGCTATTCCGCGATCGACGTTGCCGAGGCAGGCGAGGACGTTTCCGAGGTTTTCACCTTCGATTTTATCAAGCAGACCCTTAAAAACAACAACCCCATCATGATCGGCTGGAACGACTGGGGCGGACATTGGCAGGTTCTCATCGGATATGACACCATGGGCACCGAGACCGAGCAGGACGACGTTGTTATCGTTGCCGATCCCTACGACACCACCGACCATAATCAGGACGGCTACGGCATCTACCCCGCCGAGAGGTTCCTTTATAACTTCACCTTCTACAACTTCTTCGATGAGGAGAGCGGCGAGCTGAACGATATGTGCTTCCTCGTTGCCGCGCCCGAGAAATAAGTTAAAAGCATAACAAATCCGAGGATATCGCCCGTATCCTCGGATATTTTATTGCCATAAATTAAGTTGTCGGTGCTTATTCTTCGCTCGGCTTATTCGTTTCCTCATACAGCACGCCGTCGCGAATCCTATAGGTCGTGTCGGCTCTTGCGGCTATCTCAAGGTCGTGGGTAACGACCACAACGCAGTAGCCGTCCTCATGGGCGAGCTTTGAAAGCAGCTCGATTATGCGCTGACCGTTCTCTGTGTCGAGGTTGCCGGTGGGCTCGTCCGCAAGCAGCAGCTTTGTGTCCATACTCATGGCTCTTGCCACGGCAACGCGCTGCTGTTCGCCGCCCGAGAGCATGGAGGGATAGCGCTTGAGCACCGTTTCGGGCAGACCGACCTTCTCGATAAGCTCGGCGGCCTTCTCTCTTGCCTTCTTGCCCTTGAAGCCGCGAAGCTCCATCGGATAGGTCACGTTTTCCGAAACCGTCAGCAACGGGAACAGGCGAAAGCTCTGATAGATAACGGCGGCATTTTCGCGGCGATAGCGGGTCAGATTGATCTTATTGGTGCTCTTGCCCATGTAGAGAATATCGCCCGTGGTCGGCACCATCAGCCCCGCCATCAGCGAAAGCAGGGTGCTCTTGCCCGAGCCGGATTTGCCGATCAGCGCATACATCCTGCCTTCCTCAAACTTGCAGTTCACGCCCCGCAGCGCATCCACGGTTTGATACTTGTTTACGTAACGATATGTTACGTCCCTTGCTTCGATAACGGCCATTGGTTTTACCTCCAAATCTAAGTTAGTGAATAGTGAATAGTTGTTGTTGAAACGCCGCGGGCGTTTCTTCCAATCATTTCCACCTCATCCGTCTTCGCGCGGCTCTGCCCCGCTCAGCCACCTTCCCCTCAAAGGGGCAGGCTTTTGGCGCGTTTCTTCGATTTAATTTGAAATCCCCTTGGGATTTCTTCCTCAATGTTCCGAAGGAACGCCTCAAGCGCCGAAGGCGAGCATCATTCCTTCATTAGCGAAGCGGCTTCATTTCGCACAGCGAAACTACTCCACCTCCACCAGCGCCGCCTGCGCCTTCTTCGCCAGTCCGAAAACAAGGCAGATAAGCGTGGATATGCACCAGAGGATGAAGAACGCGCCCGAGAGCATGAAGCAGATCTTCTCCTGTGCGCCGAAGATCAGTATTGCGATCCCAAGCCCGATGCCGAGACCCGCAAGGCACAATAGCGCGTGTTCAAACAGGAAGTTGAGGATAATGCGGAAATTCGGCGTTCCGAGCGCGCGCATAAGCGCGATCTCCTTCCTTCTTGAAACCGTCAGCAGCCATGCCAGCGCAAAGCCGATAACGCCCGCTATCACGTACAGCGCGGCATAGAGCGTTGAAACATACTGTATCTGCCGCTGCATCGAGCGCACGGTGCTAAGATACATCTCGTCCTCGATCACAAAGAAGGTTTTGCCGCGGTCGCTCATATTGCCGACTGTGCCGTAGCCCGCCTCCTTGAACGCCTCGCGCAGCTCATCGAGCCTCGTCGCGTCCTTGAGGGTAAACAGGAAGCTCTTGAAGCTGATACCCTTGTACCAGCTGAGATTTCTGAACCAATCGTTATACCCGCTCGTCTCAATGCCGTTCATAATGCGGTCCACGATGCGCTCATCGAGCGTATCGGCAAGGATCGGAGCAAAAATCTCCTTGTATTCCTTCTCATAATAATCATAATGATAGCTCTCCCGACCGTATTCCGTTGAAGCAAGCGGATACTCCGAAAACGGCACAAACACCGTGTTTGAAGAGGTCGTTGCGGAGTAGCTTGCAACCACCTTGAGCATGATCGTTCCGAGATAATTCCAGTTCGCGATCTCAAAGGTGTGTTCAAAAACAACGCAGTCGCCAAGCTCTATGCCCTTCTCCTTCATAACGCTTTCGGGCAGTGCGCAAACTGGGTTCGGGAACCAAAAATCCTTTTTATCGAAGCCCTCGAGCCAGGTTATGCTTTTGGCCTTTGCGTATTTGAATGCGGGGCTCGATTCCACATCCGTGGTGGACACCCACCTCATAGCGCGGCTGATATTGTAAACGCGCGTTTCCACCGCAAATTCGGATTGCGGCTCGTTGAACTGCACCGCTCGACTGGCGCCGCTCGCAGTTCTTCCAACGCCGAGGATATCGAGATAGCCGAGCCGCGTTGTGATGTTATAGTCCTGTACAAGCTCCTTCTCCATAAGCGCCTTGACGGCATCGGGTTTTATGCTCAACCCGTCCATCCAGCGCCCCTTCATATCGGTGGCGTAGCCGGTTATCTCAGCGCTGCGCTTATAGCTTTCAAGCTGATCGTTGTAGCCGCGAAGCGATGCGGTCAGCCGCGAGAAAAACAGCGCTGCAACCGCCGCCAGAAGCAGCACGGCGAGCGTGCGAACGGGGCTTCTTACTATGGATAAAAGCGCGTATTTAACGGAGAATCTGCTGACGCTGCCGCCCTGCTCATTTATCCTGCCGCGCTCCTGTTTGCGCCTTTCGGTCACGGTGCGCCTTGCAAAGATCAGCGTTGTGATAAGCGCGCCGAGAACCAGCGCCGCGCCCGCCGCGATGTAGGGGAAATAGCCCGCGTTCGGCGCGAAATCGAGCGTTCGCGTTATGGAAGTGCTGCTGAGCGAATAATCGGTGTTTTCCTTTGCAAACTGCGTTGCAAATCGCTGCATCGTTTCAAAAACGCGCCCCTCGATCGCCTTTGCGGCGAACATACCGATGACCGCTCCAAGGATGGTTAGGATAAGCACGGCCGAAATGAAGTAAGCCACAATATGCGCACGGGAGCTTCCGAGCGAATACATCGTGTTTGCCGCTTCCTTCTGCCTTGAAACGAAGATATGGCTCTGAAGGATCAGCGCAACTATCGCAAGCACCACGCAGACCGCAAGGAAGATTATGGAAATGAACATCAGTTCTCGCATCGGCTCGGTGGCGGCGGCATAGCCCTGGTCGTAGAGCGTGATGCGGAAGCCATTGTGCGCAAGTGTTTCGGTTGCCGTGATGAACTCATCCGCACGGCTGTTCACAACGCGGAACTGCCCGAGGTTATAGCCGGTCGTGGCACGGAAGCCGTCTCCCGAAGCGCCAGGAAGGAAAATATAGAAGGGATAGTCGATATCCTCGTTCAGAATGCCGATAACCTCGTACTCTCCCCCGTCCTTTTCATAGAGCGTGTTGGTGTCAAAGATGCTTTCATCCGATGCACACACCGAAAGCGGGATACGGTCTCCCACGGAAAGCCCGAGGCGACCCGCCAGATCGTTCATTATAAGGCAGACCTTAGCGCCGCTTTTCTGCTCCTGCTCGGTGAATAGCCTGCCGTCTTTTAGGCTCAGTATCTGCTGCTGGAAGGGGTAATAATCCTCTATCGCGGAGGTATAGACCACGCGGCAGGCATCGTTCTGCTTTTCAAGCACCTTGGCGAGCCTGTAAAAGGCATTCGTTTCGGCCACATCGGTGTTCGTTACGAGCTCAAATTCGGGCACGGTAACGGTTTCGCCGTTTTCAACGAAGCTCATGCTTTCCATGCTGAACCAAACGCCGCTGACCTTGCCCGCAACGAATCTTCCGCTGATGAGGTACTTCTTGCCCTTTTCGATCTCCGGGCTGTCCGCAGACAGAAACATCAGGATGCCTGTATAATCCCTTCGCGCGTAGAGCGACCTTTCAAGCATCACCTGATACGCATCGATGCCGGGATCGTAGGCGTATACGTTCACAATAAGCACACCGGCGCCGCCGTTGAAAACGTTATTGTCGATCCTGTGCATACCCTCGATATAGCCGAGCGCGGGCGAAGCGGGCTCAAAGCCCATAACGGAGGGGTTTGCCTTCAGCGCTTCGAGCTCGCCCAAGCTCTCCTCCACCGCCTCCTGCACCTCGGGATCGTAGACCGACTGATCGGGGTAGTCCTTGCCCACGTAGTCGATCGTGGCGATGGTGTGGAAGTATTCGTCCGCCTCTTTTAGATAGCCGCGCACGGCGGAGAAAACGCAGAACGCGACCGCAAGCAGCGCCGCGAGCACCGCGAGGATAAGTGTGAACAGAATCGCCTTGCCGGGCGTTCTGAGCGTACACTTTATACCGTTTTTTATTGCCTGCATTATGAACTCCTATCGGATCCGTGTTTATCTGATTATGGCCGAAGCAGCCTCAAATATTATACCAACAAACACGGGGAAAAGCAATATATGCAGGCGAAGGCGCAAGCGCAGTGAATAGTGAATAGTTGTGGATGAAACGCCTCAAGCGCCGAAGGCGCACATCATTCCTTCATTAGCGCAGCGGCTTCATTCGCCAACGGCGCTGCCGAAGGCGCACTTCATTCCTTCATTAGCGCAGCGGCTTCATTCAATTTCCCCCTGCGTCTTCTTCGCCAATCCGAAAGCCAGGCAGAGCATCGTGCTTATGCACCAGAGCGAGAAGAACGCTATGCACAGCATATAGCAGAACCGCTCCTGCAAGCCGAAGATAAGCGTTACGGCGCCAAGCCCTATCGCAAGCCCGACGAGGCACAAAAGCGCGTGCTCAAACAGGAAATTGAGTATTATACGGAAATTCGGCGTGCCGAGCGCACGCATCAGCGCGATCTCCTTCCTTCTTGAAGCGGCCAGCAGCCACGCCAGCGCCGCGCCGATCACGCCCGCAAGGACATAGAGCGCGGTATAAAGCACCGAAACATACTGTATCTGCCGCTGCATCGAACGCGTTGTGTTCAGATACATCTCGTCGTCGATTATCGCATAGGGCTTGGTGCGCTCGTAGGTCCCGACCGGGGCATAGCCCGCCTCCTCGAGCGCTGCGCGGGCTTCATCGAGCCGCAGGTTGTCCTTCACCGTGAAAAGCACGCTGCTGAAGCTCGGTTTTCTGGGATAGATCGTTACCTTCGTGCCGTCCGCCAAGGTCATCTCCTCGCTGTCCGGCGAGTTGGCATAGGTATCGAGCCGCCACAGCACCTCTTCGTCCATCGTGCCGGCTTCCGTGGGATCGATCGGCGTGGGTTCAAACCTGTAATAGTTATCGAACTGATAATAGGGATTCGGCCCCGGATTCTCGGGATCGTAAGACTGAGAGATCACGTACCAATCGGCAAGCGGCGAAAACACGGTTTTTTTCGTTGAATTGGAGGAATACGCGGCTATAACCTTCAAAATTATCCTGCCGATATCCCAGTCGCCCTTTCCATCGCTATCGCGCACGAGCGCTTGGAACATCACCGCATCGCCCAGCTCTATGCCGTGCTCCTCCATCAGATCCTCGCTAAGAGCGCAGGCGTTGCTCATCACCATGAAATTTCTCTCGCTGTACCCCTCGAGGAAGCGGATATCCTTCGCGCTCTTGAAATGGAAGGCGGGGCAGCCCTGCACACTGCTTGCGGCAACCCATTTAAGATCGCCCATCATGCTGATCTGAAGAAGCTCAAGCCTCATAGTATCCTTGGGTTCATCGAAGGCAAGCTCGCGGTTTTCCTCGCCGTCCTTTGTGATCGCAACGCCGACAACGCTGAGGTTGCCGAGCTCGATGGTAAGGTTCATATCCTTCACCTCGCCCGAAGAAGCGAGCAGATACGGGCTCATCGGCTTGAACAAAAAGCCCTCGAGCCTTCTACCGTACAGATCGGTGGCATAGCCCTTTATCACCGCGCCGCGCTTATAGCTCTCAAGCTGATAGCGATAGCCCGCAAGCGATGCCGTCAGCCTTGAGAAGAAGAGTGCGGCGAAGAAGGCCACAAGAAGCATCGCAAGGCTTCGCGCGGGGCTTCTTCTGAGCGATAAAAGCGCATACTTGAGCCTTCCCGAAAGGCGGCTTGTGCCGCCCCTTAAGCGGCTGCCTGAAGCGAGCTTTTCCGTTTTCTTGCTCTTGCTCCGCTTTTTTCCGCTGTCCCGAGCGGCGGAGAGGGCGAAGGCAAGCGTTGATACCGCAGCGCCGAGCACGAGCGCGAGCGCGGCGGCAATATAGGGCGCCTTCCCCGTTTTCGGCGCGAAATCAAGCGTTCGAACGAGCGAAAGCCCCGTAGCGGAAAACTTCGTTTCCTGCTGCTCAAACTGGGAAGCAAAGCTGCGCATGACGTCGAAAACGCGGCTCTCCAAGCGACCCGCGACGAAAACGCCGATGCAGCCCGCAAGCGCGGCGATCAGCAGCGCCGCACTCAAAAAGTAAATAAGTATATGCCCTTTGGACGTGCCGAGCAGTAGCATGGTCTGCGCCGATTCGCTCCTTTTTGAAACGAAAACATGGCTTTGCAGCACCAGCGCGGCAGCGGCAAGCAGCACGCATACCACAAGGAAGATGATCGAAATAAGCATCATCTCGCGCATCGGTTCGGTCGCCGCCGAGTAGCCCTGATCGTAAGCGCAAACGCGGAAGCCGCTCTCGCCGAGCTTCTCCGCCTCCCTCAAAAATGCCGAGGCGCGGTCGTTTTTGAGCCTGAAGAAGCCTATGCTCGAGCCCGTGACCGAGCGAAGAGCCTGCTCCGCTTCCCCGGGAATATAGATGCGGTTTGGGTAGGTGGGATGCTCCGCAAAGATGCCCACTATCTCGTATTCGTCCTCGTCAAGGCTCGTGAATTCGGCCTCATCAGCGCTGCCCGTGAAGGAAAACACGCTGAGCCTTACGCGGTCGCCCACCTTGAGCTCGCCCGCGCCGTAGCTGACGGCATCGCTGATTATCGCTGCCTTCGCCCCGCTTTCATACTCCGAAGCGGTGAAAAATCTGCCGCTTTTGAGCTTGAGCTGCTGCTGATGGAAGGGAAGCTCGTCCTCGATCGCGTTTGTGACCGTTACGCGGCAGGCGTTGTTTATAAGCTCCCACCGCCTTGCAAGGCGCATGAAAGCATTATCTTCGGGCAGCTCGTTCGTTTCGATAAGCTCAAAAGCGGGCGTGATGAAGCTTTCGCCCTTCTCCGTAAAGCTGATCTCTTTCTGCGCGAAGCCGACAAGGTTTCCTCCGAGCCTGTTTGAAAAAACGCCGCTCATAACGTATTTTTTCTTGATCTCAAGCTCGCCCTCGCCGTCAAGCCTGATGTTTACAAGCTTTTCATCGTAATTTTTCTGCGCATAATATGTTTTTGAAACGATGGCCGTATACAGCGCCGTCTGCTCATCATAGCCCGTTATGTAAAACGATGCAACGGCCGCCTTATTCAGCGCAACGGAGCTGTCCTTGCGGTGCAGGCCGTGAACGAGCGCGGCGCGGTTGGCGTTGGGCTTGAAGGAGATCACCGCATCGTGCGCAAGCAGCCGCGAGATCGTTTCGGCGTTATCAGCGAGCGCCTCGGGCAGACCATGCTCGAAATGATCCTCCGAGGGGTAGCTTTCGCCCATGAACTCGAGCTCCGCGACCGTATGGAAATACCCGTCCGCATCGCGAAGATAGCCGCGCACTGCGGAAAACACGCAGAACGAAACCGCGAGCAGCACCGAAAGCACGCTCATTATCAGCACGAACAGCAGCGAAGTGCCGGGCGTGCGGATAATCGTTTTCAAGCCGTTCTTTATTGCCTGCATGGATGAAACCCCTTTCTTTATTAGTGAATAATGAATGATGAATAGTTGAGGTGGAAACGCCGCGAGCGGCGTTTCTTCAGATTCTATTCATTATTTGAAATCCCCGTGGGATTTCTTCCTCAACCCGGCACAGCCGGATTTCACTTGCCGAAGGCAAATTTCACCTGCCGCAGGCAGATTTCGCTCGGCGCAGCCGAATTTCACTGCGCGCAAACGGCGCACATACTTCACATCTCCACCCTCAATTTATCGCTCCACAGCAATATGCTCCCTGTTAGCCAATCGAAGGTATCCGACATTCTGCTGTTGAACCTTATTATCTCATAGGCGGTTTTCCCCGTTACATTTGCGTTTTTGCGCTGATGAACGAGCGTGAAGCCCATGTTCGATGCCGCCCACGGCATACTGTTCAGCTCCGTGACCGTGTAGGCGATATAGAAGCGCACCTTCTCCGCCCCGTCCGGCACGGAAAAGCCCGCGTAGATATTGCCGTCCGGACTGCTGCCCGCCTCCGTAAGCGTGAAGGATGCCATCTCCGCATCCGCAGAAGCACTTACGGTGGGGTTTGAGAAAATGATCCTCGGCGATTCTATGCTGTTGAAGGCCGCGCTCAGCTTCTCGCCGCCGCGCTCATAGAGCAGCCTGCCTCGTGCCGAAGTATCCATGGCAAAGTCCTGCTGGTGGTGGCCGCTGACGGGATGTATGCGCACGGCCTCGGTGCCGTGGAAACTTACCTCGGGGCTGTACTCAAAATAATGAATGAAGGCATAGCGCTTGAGAAGCTCCGTATCCGCCCTTGTTCCGAGCTCCACAGCAACGCTCGTAACGCGGATATCGGCGTTCATCATAAGCATGCCAAGCTTCAATTCGCCGTCGCTTGAAAGCGAAGCCCCGTCGACCACTACGGGAATGCAGCTCTCCGTGCCGTAGCTCCCCCAACTCATGCCGTCCGAATTAAAGCTTATGCTCGCGGCATCGCCGAGCACGTACTCCGATTTTCCATCGTTCGGCTTAACAAAATAGTGTATATTGCTTCCGTTTTCCGTCAATCTGTAGCTTTGAGAGCCGCTGCCAGCCCGCTGCGCACCTTCAAAGAGCATGGCTTCCGCATCCGAAAGATCGTTCACGGCGTATTCTGGAACGCCCAGCTCGATAAGCCTTTGCCTTATCCCCGCCGCCTCGTCCGCTCTTTGCTGCTGCTCGGGGGTAAAGACTTGACCCTCGTTCGCTTGAAGGCTTATCTCGCGCACACGGTATTTCCCAAGGCAGGAGAACGCAAACAGCACCGTGCAAACCACCGCCGCAGAGCCCGCCAAAGAGAGTATCCACGCCGAAACACGCGAACCACGGGTGCGAACGCTGTAGCCCGCCTCATCGAAGCTCTGCGTAAGAAGATGCAGCGCAAGCAGTATCAGAAGATAGAGCGCCTGAGCGCCGAACATGAGCAAAGGCAGCTCCATAAAGGCTTCGGTCGAAGCAAGCATGGAGCGCAGCGCATACCATGCGGCAAGAGCGATCAGCTCGCCGCTTCTCGGTTCAAAGCCGATGCTCGAGCGGACACTCCGAAAGCCCGCGAAAACGCCGAAGATCTGCGTGAGCATCGAAAAGAAGCTCAGCGCGCCGAGTATCCTCGCAATAATTTTTCCCGTTTCGCCCTCGTGGAGCACCGAGAAGGTGAACACGAGTCCGAATATGAACAGCACGGCGCGAAGGAAGCACAACAGCCACGAAAAACAGAAGCCGCGGTTCACTTTTTTCAGCGCGCGAAGCCCGAAGAACGAGAGCAGCAGCCCAACGAACGGGATCAGTACCCCAAGGAACGGAAAGCGCATGGCGTTTTCCGAATATTCGTTGAAGGCAAACTGCACTCCCATTTCAAACAGCGGAAGCTGAAGCGAAGAAAGCGCAAGCCCCCAAACCGTCAGCAGGAACGCACGGCGCGTGGGCGATATCCGCTTGACCGCGTTTTCGGGCAGCATATCATCATCCGAAAACAGCAGCTCCTCTATCTCCTCGTCCGAAAGCGCGCGCTCATCGCCGCCTGCACCCATCAACAGCTCCTCCATATTCTTTTTGCCGTACAGATCATCCTTCATACTGCCTCCAAAAGTTTTCAACCGTAAGTGAATACTCACTAATCACTAAAATACCTTCCAAGTCTATCCGCCAGCTTTTTCTTTACCCTGTACAGCCTGCCCTCGACGGCTCTTTCGGTCATTCCCAGCTCGGCGGCGATCTGGGCGGTTGGCTGCATATAATAGTATTTTCGGTAAAAGAGCTCCTTTTCCCATGCGTGCAAGCCCTCAAGCGCACTCAAAAGCGCCTGCCTTCGCTCTTTTTTGATAACAAGCTCCTCTGCTGTGGGCGCGGTGTCGGGTATGCTTTCCTCAAGCTCGCCGGCTTCCGCGCGTTTCCGTTTTCGCGCCCTATCGAGCGCGGCATTTCTCGCTATCGCGGTCAGCCATGCCTTGAATGAGCCCTTCGTTTCATCGAATGAATCTATCCGCTCCCATGCGCGCAGCGCGGCCTCCTGAACGCAGTCCTCCGCCTCCGCCTCTCCCGCTATCGGCTCGGCAACGTAGCGAATGAGGGGCGCGAAATACAGGAGCAGCGCATCCATGCCCCCCTCGTCATGCCGCCGCATCAGCTCGACGGTCTTTCTTTCGTTTTCGCTCAGCTTACGCGCCAAGGCTCCCTCCAAATGAACTGTTCTGACTATAATACGCCGCTTTCGGCAAAAACCCACGGTTTTCCCGCGAGCCGCCCTCATCCTTGATCCCGCGCCATTGCAAAAGCGCAACGCCCGCGCCTTTTGCGCGAGCGTTTCACTCCATCGATTCCAAGCTGCCGAGCATCCGCATAAATGCCGCTCTGTATGCGCCGTCGCAGTTCGGATGCTTGCGCAGAAAATTCTGCCAATTCAGCATATTTTTCATATAAAGCTTATCCCTGAGAATGCCATCGGGCGGCTTTATGCCCAGCAGCACTCCGTATTCTATCAAACCCCTTATCGCAATAAAGCCTTCCGCGCGAGCCTCGATGCCCGGTATCTCGCGAACCTGCTTTTGCAGAGCTCGTATCGCCGCCGCGGAGCCGTCGTTTGGCGATTCGGGGGGATAGAGATTGAAAACGCTTGCGGCAAATTGAACCGTATCCTCCACCTTCACGCAGTCCGCTTCATCGAGCATGCTCGAAAAACCCGGCAGCGAGAGATACCCTATCTGTTTTTCGATATCGCGTGAGGGTCTTGATATCCAATACTTTTTCGTTAGTCCGCGCCGCTTATCCTCTTGCGAAAACCTGTCCGCATCCCGCTTTAGGCGCTGCACCGATCGCCCGTCGAAGCAATCGGCAAAGGCTTGCCTCAGCCTGTCTATGATAATATCCTTATGCCCCTGCTGCGGCATGAGCCTGCAAAGCGCGGTTTGCTGCGTGTTCGGCAGACGGTAGTAGGGCTTGCCTTCAACGGCAACCACAGGCGTTCCCTTCAGCATCTCTCCTGCCTTCAGAAGGATATCGTCCCCGCAGGTCTTACCCTGCACCGTGCATTTTTCGAGGATCAGCGCCTTATCGAATATCCGTTTATCCACGGCATTCGGTGGATAGAGCACCCCGCCCACGCCAATGGCGGTCAAAAGCATGGACGGCTCGCTCATCAGCGAAAAATCGAATATCCATTGATCTATCGGATAGGGCTCAAGCTTTCGATCGAGCGGCACCGCCGCTGTGGTGAGCGCCGCAACGGCACTGGGAAAGCGTGTATGCGCATCAAACAGCCTCTGCAATGAATCCGCATGGTAAAAGGTATCGTCATCCACGGTAACGATGATATCGTTCGGATATTCCTGCATGGCATAGAAGTATTTTTTATGTGAGCCGAGGTTATCGCACCAGCGCAGGGTGAAACGCCGCGCCGAGATATCCTCAAGCAGGGGCGCGGGAAGCTCTGCCTCCCCGTGCGGGAATTCCTCTTGCGCAAGCCAAAGAATTATCTCATCGGCGCGAAGCGTTTGCGCATAAAGGCTGTCAAGAACGCGCTTCACCGAATCGATCCTGCCCGGATATGAGGTTAAGGAAACGATTAGCTTGGGCATAAAACATTCCTTTCGTTTTTAAGCATGCTGTTTGCCGCAGTTCCTTCCGCGCACCTCGAAGATCGAATAATCGCCGCGCTCCGACCAATCCTCGTTCAGATACTTTACCATATATGCGTAAGCATCGTCAAACGAAGAAAAAAGCCCGTGTTCATTCAGCTTATCGAAGTCCTCGGAAAACAGCGTGCCTTCGTCATCGCAGCCGTGCCATCTGCATATAAACATACAGTCGCAAATTATGGAAAACGCGCCGCCGCAATCGACAGGATAGCTCACATCATACCCAAGAAACTCATAGTCCTCGGGATAGGGCTCGTCGCTCCCCGCGCACCTTGCGTGGATAAGCTCATACTCATCCGCCGCTTCAAGCATACCGTGAAACAGCTCCGCATCGGCTTCCGATCGAAGCAGGGCGCAAAGCTCTCCCGATTGCTCGCGCATACGCTCCAATAACGCCCTTTCACCGTCCGTCAGATCGCTTCTGATGCCGAGCGAGTATTCGCTCGCGCCCTCGCGATCCGTGCCGAGATAGACCTTGAACGGCTTTTTCCCGAAAGGCAGCGCGTAGATCTGCCTCGGGCATGAAAAGCGCGGCAGATTTTCCTCGTATATCGGCTCATACCTTCTGAGAACGCAAAAAGTAGCCGGATAGCGATAGCTTTGCTCGAAGATGAGTCCCGTGTCATCGCAGGTGTAAAGGGTTGGTTTCATTTTCCCTCCATGGAAGTTTTGCGGTTTTAAACCGCAAAACTGCAAAACTCTAAAATACAACAGCTTTTTGCGGATACAAACGGATACTCGCCCACTCGAAGCTTGAGGGGGCGAGTATTTAAGCTCGGGTGTATTTTGGGTGTATTTTCAGTAAAGCTTGTTGAAAAGAGCTTAATTTACTGCCTTTTTCAGTCTATCGGCCTCATCGTGGGGAACAGTATAACGTCCCTTATGGAGTCCGTTCCCGCGAGCATCATGCAGCAGCGGTCGATGCCGAAGCCGAGGCCGCCGGTGGGGGGCATACCGTACTCGAGCGCAAGCACGAAGTCCTCGTCCATCATATCGGCTTCCTCGTCGCCCTTGGCGCGCTTGGCGGCCTGCGCCTTGAAGCGCTCGTACTGATCGATCGGATCGTTCAGCTCGCTGAAGGCGTTGCCCATCTCGCAGGAGCAAACGAAAGCCTCGTAGCGCTCGGTCAGATGCGGGTCGGAAGGGCTGCGCTTTGCAAGGGGGCTGACCTCAACGGGATACATCGTGATAAAGGTGGGCTGAATAAGCTTTTCCTCGACCTTCTGATCGAAGGTCTCATAAAGCGCATTGCCCCAGGTGTGATCCACGCCGTCCATATCCACGCCAACGCTCTTTGCAAGCGCGACAGCCGCATCCGCATCGCCCTCTATCGCCATGAAGTCCGCGCCGGTGTGTTCAAGAACGGCATCCGCCATCGTGATGCGCTTCCAGCCGGGTGCAAGGTCGATCTCGTGACCGAGCCAGGTGGTCTTATAAGTGCCGAGAATCTCCTTCGCCGCGCCGGAGATTATGCCTTCGAGCACATCCATCATGCCCTCAAGATTGGTGTATGCCTGATAAAGCTCGCAGGTGGTGAACTCCGGATTGTGGCGCGTGTCCATGCCCTCGTTGCGGAAGATGCGGCCGACCTCGAAAACGCGATCCATACCGCCGACGATCAGGCGCTTTAAGTGCAGCTCGGTGGCGATGCGCATATACATATCGATATCAAGCGCATTGTGATGCGTGATGAACGGACGAGCCGTTGCGCCGCCTGCGACCGCGCTCAATACCGGGGTCTCGACCTCGAGGAAGCCGCGCTCCTCAAGATAGCGGCGAACGAACGAAACGAAGCGGCTCCTTATCTCGAAATTGCGCTTGGACTCGGGGTTCATGATAAGGTCAACATACCTCTGGCGATAGCGCAGCTCCTTATCGGTCAGCCCGTGGAACTTCTCGGGAAGGGGGCGGAGCGACTTGGAAAGCAGCTTCACATCGGATGCGTGAACCGAGATCTCACCCGTCTTGGTGCGGAAAACGATGCCGGTTATGCCGAGAATATCGCCGATATCGTAGGTCTTGAAATCGGCATAGGGTTCTTCGCCAATATCATCTCTGCGAATATACGCCTGAATATCGCCCTTTGCATCGCGGATGCCGGCAAAGCTTGCCTTGCCCATGATGCGCTTTGCCATCATGCGGCCGGCGATCATGACCTCCTTGCCCTCAAGCGCATCGAAATCCGCCTTGATATCGGCGCTGAATGCGTTTTGATCGAATCTGACTATCTCAAACGGGTTCTTGCCAGCGGCCTGAAGCGCACTGAGCTTATCCCTTCTGATCTGAAGCAGCTCATTGAGCTCCTTTTCGGTAACTTCAACGTTCTGCACGGTGTTTTCCGTTCTGTTTTCTTCCATTTGGTATTCCTTTCTCGAATTATGGCTTTAATTGCGGGAAATTCCGACGGAATTTCATCCACAACCATTCATTATTCACTCTTCATCATTCATTCTTCATTTAATAACTAAATATGCCGCGGAACAAGCCCTTTGCCTGCACCGCGGCTTGCAAAAAGCTTTGTATTTTAATTCTGTTTGCGGATGCCGAGTATGCGAACTCGGGTGATGCCGCCGGGGGTCTCCACGGAAACGGTCTCTCCGACCTTGCGGCCGATAACGCCCGCGCCGATCGGAGAATCGTTTGAAATGCGTTTGGGCACGGCAAAATAATCCGCCTCCGCCTCGCCGACTATCTGGAATTCGTCCTCTTCCTTCTGATCCACGAAGCGAAGCGTAACGAGCGCGCCCATATTCACAACGTTGCCGCTTGATGCGCCTTCCTCGATTATGACCACGTTTTCGAGCATCGTCTGAAGCTCGGCTATTTCAAGTTCGTTATGCGCCTGCGCATCGAGCGCCGCATCGTATTCGGCGTTTTCGCTGAGGTCGCCAAACGAACGCGCCGTCGCGATTTCCTCAACTATCTCGGCTCTGCGAACGTCGATCAAATATTTAAGCTTCTCTTCGAGCGCCTGTTTGCCCGCTTTGGTAAGATGTACGGCTTCTGCCATGGATCGTATCCTCCTCTGAATAAGGGTAAGGGAAGGGTCAATGCTCCGCAGATAAAGCATACGGAAAAATGACCATACCAATTTAGCTTATTATACGGATAAAATGCGGATTTGTCAATAAATAAAAGCGGGTTTTTTGGCTTTATTCACATTATTCGCAGCATTTGCGGTAAAGAAAAAGAACCGTCCGAATACGGAACGGTTCGAGCGCAGTGCATGATAATGCCGAGCGTTATTTTCGGGAGGCTGATTTCGGCTTCATCGGTCAAGCTCCTTTTCAGTCCGCATTTGTGAATGCCCGATCCGCCTTCCAAACTATCCTCCTGACGCCGGGAAGAACGCTGGAATAATACCAGCCGCTTCCGTAGGGGGTGACGAGCTTGAGCGCACCGCCCGTCTCCGTAAAGCTGAATTCCTTTCCGTCCGCGGTCTTCAGAATGATCGTGGAAAACGCGCCGTTGCCGGGATTCCTTGAGGCAGCAGGCCCGCTTGCCTTCTGGAAGCTGCCGTGGGAGATATACTCGCGCAGCTCATCAAGCAGCTCGTTTCGCAGCGCCTCGTCCGTAACGCTGCGCTTTTCGGTTGGGTGATTGTAGCTTCCTATCTGCATAGCTTCTATATCCGCAGCCATTATCTCTCCAAGATGCACGTCCTGATAACTCAGTAAACGCATGGAGGATATCCTGCCGTTCATCAGTATAAGCGCAGCGGCAAAAGCGATTATCAGCGCAGCGGCGGCAATAATGCCGATAGTCCTCTTTTTCATAAAAACCTCCGTTGTTTGGGAATGAATTTTTATATTATGCAGTATAACATGAAATCCGCGAGCTGTCCAGTACGATGATGATCATAGACTTATGCTTTTGACGGCAAAATACGGAACGAGCCGCCCCAAACGGAGCGGCTCGCTTCAAACGGTTTTATACCGAGCGCATCAGAGCTCAAGCCCCGAAAGAAGGCTTCTTATATAGCTTTCCGCGCCGTCCAAAGAGGGATTTTCGCCGAGCATATCGGGGGTGTAGACGTCATGATCGTACAGGAAGCTGCCGTCCGCCTGCAAAAACATTGTGCCGCACATCGGGGGGTAGGTATGATCGGCAAGACCTTCATAAGAGAGCTTGTATTTCTCGACTTCGTCTTCGGGAAGAACCTCGGGATCGCCGATATAGAATACAAATCCTTTGTCATCGCCCGTTGGCGTAGGCACAACGGCGATCACCTCGGCTTCGGGGCGAAGCTGTGTCCAGATAAGCAGCCCCGCGCCGCGCCCGCTTTACTTCACCCGAATCAGGCAGGGATCGTCCTCGTGAAGCTCCTTAGTGTATGGAGCCTCCCATTGGAAGTAAACTTTGTTTGTCTCGTTGCAGTATTTGCAATACGGTATGGGAGTATGCAGCTTGCTCAACACCTCGTATCCGTTCGCTTCCTTGTAAATATCGATCCAATCCCTATCGGATAACTCGCGCTTCGCCTCAAGCTTATGCTTGATGGTATCGTAGAACAAGGGCTGACCGCAAACGCTCAATCTGCCATCGTCGTTAAGATGATTGAGCTTCTGGCTGCAGTTTTTGAAGTTCCGCTCAGCATCGCGCTCGGTTTCGCCGATAACGTAATCAAAAGTACTCACGTTTCTGTTGAATATATGAGCAATTCCATGCTCGGACAGGACCTTTTTGATCCGCGCCTTAATGGCGTTCGTAGGCGGATAGTTTGTGATGCTTACATTGACTTTGCTTTCGCGGAAAACGGCAAGCGTCTGTTCGTCGAGCCGAGGGATCAGAAGTCCGTTTGTGAACAATCTGATCTCTGCTTTCGGGAAATGCTCTCTCGATACAAGAACAAAGCTGCCGACGTCCTTGTTCAAAAGCGGTTCACCGCCGACCAGATTAATGATCAGTATATCGTCGAACAGCTCGCGAAGCCGCATCAATATTTGAGTAAAAGAATCGATAGTTCCGAATAACGGCTCGGAGATAAGATTGCTGTAATGGGAACAGCCTTTGCATTTAAGATTGCAATGCCACGCAACATGGTATTCCACATTGGATAGAACAGGTCCGGAGCATTTATAGAAGCACCTTCTTTTCAAATCATAAAAAGCACATTCTTTTTCCAAGCCCAGCTTCCAAAGGCTGATCTGTACTTCCTCATTGATAGAATGAAGTCTTATGCTGTTCAACAGCACAAACAGAGTGTCGCTTTCGTCTGTTTCCTCTATCGGAACTCCCTTCTCCTTTAAGAGAGCTTTATGGCGCATAAGATCCTCGCGCAGCTCGATCTTTGGGTTAGTAGGATCGCCATAGCTCAGCCTGTAATTAAAATATTTGCCCATCAGTCCGTCAAAATCCGCCGCAATGAATGCGTTGAAGCCGGCTGCTGAAAAGAACAGCAGCAGCATATCGATTTGCTTTTGATACTGAGGATCGAAGCTTAAAAAGCAAATGTTCTTGTATTTTTTCTTAATTTCGCTAAAGCTCAAAGGAATCATTTTCGTTATCTCATTTTTAACATAAGCATTAAGCGTTTATCGATGCTACACGCTTGCACCGTCCTGCAGATGCGCTATATCCTTCTTCCAGATCCTTCTGAGCATCATAAAGCTGTATGCAAACGCCACGAATTCGGCGATAAGGAAGCTCCACCAGACAGACTCCACGGTGCGAAAAACGAGTGCGAGCACGAGCGCAGCGGGAAGCAGCACGCAGAGCTGGCGAATGAGGGACATTATCATGCTTGCCGTACCCCTGCCGAGCGCGCCGAAGGTGACGGAATTGGTTATCGAAGCCGCCGCGAGCACGAACGAGAGCGAAACGATGCGGAATGCCGCCGTGCCGCCCGAGGTTATGCTTCCGTCCTTGTCGAAAAGCGCGATTATGCGGTCGGGGAAGAGCTGGAAAACTATCGTTCCAATAAGCATTATAACTATTGCAACGCTCAGAGTCAGCCGCCAAGCCTTCGTGAGCCTCAGCCTGTTTTTCGCGCCGAAATTGTATGCAAGGATGGACATACTTGCGTTCGTTACGCCGAACAGCGGCATGAAGATAAGCGACTGCACCTTGAAATAAACGCCCATTATCGCAACGCCGCCGTCATCATTGAGCACGCGGGCGAAGATGGTGTTCATTCCGATATTCATAACCGAGCCTATCGCCTGAAGCAGTATGCTCGGAAGGCCGACGCGGTAGATCTCCTTCACGGTTTCGCCGCAGGGCTTGAAGCCCTTGAAGCTGAGCGTTACCTCGTGCTTTTTGCCGAGAACGAGCACAAGCGCAACGGCAAGACCGACCCATTGGCCGATAACGGTTGCATACGCCGCACCCGCAACGCCAAGTGCGGGGAAGCCGAATTTGCCGAAGATGAGGATCGGATCGAGAATGATATTGGTAACCGCGCCGATGAGCTGAGTGGTCATGGAAAGACCGTTCTTACCCATGGACTGAAGTATCCTCTCACAGCCAAGCTGTAAAAATACGCCGGTGCAGAACCACATACAGATGCGCAGATAGGTAACGCCGTATTCCAAAAGATCGCTCTTGTCCGTAAACAGCTTGAAGAACGGACGGGTGAAGAAGCCGAGAACGGCAAAAACGAGCGAGGACACGAACAGAAGAAACATTCCGTTTGCCGCGCCTCGGTTCGCCGCATCGTGCTCTCCCGCGCCGAGCTTTCTTGAAATATAGGAGTTCATGCCCACCGAGGTGCCGACCGAAACGGCGATCATCAGCATTTGGATCGGATAGGCGAGCGAAACCGCCTTGAGTGCGCTGTCGCTGTAGTGCGCAACGAAGTAGCTGTCCACAACGTTGTAGAGCGCTTGAACGAGCATGGAGATAACGAGCGGAACGGCCATGCCGAAAAGAAGCCTTCCTATCGGCTTCGTGCCCATCTTGTTTGGGATATTGGGTGCGATTTTTGCTTTATTTAGAGATTTTTCCATAGCCTTGGAATTATATCATCCTAAAAAGGCTGTGTAAATGCTTTTTGAACATATATTTGAAGATTTCTCGATCGAAGCGCTGCTTTACCGATTTCCGGTCCGTATCTCCGCGCCCTCAATATATTATCTTTCGGGTGGATTTGAATTTGCCTTTTGAAGCTCTATAATGTATAATTATTCTGTTGATTCGTGCGCACCTCGCCGTGCGCGAACGATCGATCTCTCACATTCCATCGGATACGAAAGAAAGGCTGTTTCCAATGAAAAGAATCACCGCGGCGCTTATTGCCGCCGCAATACTGATGCTGTTTTCCTTTTCCCCCGCCCCGCTTAAGGCGGAGCGCGCAAGCGCCGCTTTCAGCGTGCCGACGATTATCGAATCCGAGTCGACTCCTCTACCGTACTACGGCAACTTCAGCGCGCCCACAATCACGGCGCGCCCTGGTGAGACCGTGAACATTTCCGTGACGCTTTACGGTAATTTCGAGGCTCACGGGCTCCATCTTTGGCTCGACTATAACAATTCTGCCGTTACCGTTCTCAGCACAGCATACGGAGAGGTATTGACTCAGGTAGGAAGCCTCGGCGGTATCATACTTCTCGACCACACAACGATTCCAAATTCCATCCGCCTCGGCGTTATAATGCCAGTCGATCCCATCACGGCGAACGGCGTCATTTTCAGCGCAATGCTTACCATCAATCCGGATGTTCCTGACGGCACCGTTATCCCTCTTACTCTCAAGGTTCACGAATTCATTTATATGCCCATCGGTGTAACCGATCCGCTGAATATGTCTCACTCTGTCACATCCGGCAAGATAATCGTTTCGGAATCCGGCCCCACGCCTCCACCCACTCCGAGACCGACATCCACTCCGGGCACGCCCACCGTTACCCCCACTCCAACTCCCACGAGCGCACCCGTTACCCCCACTCCGAGGCCTTCAAATGCGCCTGCAACACCGACTCCGAGACCCACGAACGCCCCCGTCACACCCACTCCGAGACCCGGAACAACGGCTGCGCCCGCCACTCCGACTTCGAGACCCACGAGCGCGCCCGTAACCCCCACCCCGAGACCCGGTGCAACTCTCATTCCGAGACCCTCGAGTGCGCCCGTAACCCCCGGCAATACGGCGGCTCACACACCTTCCGCCGATCCCTCGGCAAGCATCGATCCCTTCGCGCGCTTCGGCGCTACGCCCTTCCCAACTATCGGCATTACCCCGAGCGGCGGCAAGATCACGCCCGCTCCCGACGGCAGCGCAGCACCCGATTCGAGCACGGATACGGCAACGCCGGACGGCGCTTCAACCTTCGATCCCTATGCGCGCTTCTCCCCCTCACCCATCGTGACGCTCGAGCCCGCCGAGCCCTCCGCTGCACCGAAGATAGGGTATCTGGTCATCGGCAGCGCCGCTGCGCTTGCCATTGCCGCAGCCTCCGTGCTGCTTGTCGGCAAAAGAAAAAAAAGAGATCGCGATGAATGATAAATGATCCGCTATCCAAACGGCACGGCTTCGCTGCGCCGTTTGATATAAAAAATCATCGGAGGAAACCAAATGAACTTCAAAAAGCTTCTCTCTCTGCTGCTTGCGGCCGCGCTTCTGATCGCGCTCGTGCCCGCAGGTGCCTTCTCCGCTTCGGCCTCCGCCGAGGAGAGCCGCGAGGCACGCATCGAAAAGCTCCTCGACTTTTCCGAGCGCCTGCACGAAATGGAAAAGCGCAGCGCTCCCGAGGTGAACAGGGCCAAGGCGATGGACGACCCCTATGCGAATGCGCGAATCATCGTTAAGAGCGCAAAGCAGCTCGATTACACCGGCTCGATCGACCATGTGAACGGCTATAACGACTGGCATATCATCCAGTACGCAAGCCCCGAGGCCGCCGAAAAGGCCGCCGAAGCATACAAAAAGCTCGACTGCGTTCAGTATGCCGCGCCCGATGCCATTATGAGCATTGCGCAGCAGCCGCACGAGGACTCCTTCCTTTCCTGGGGCTACCGGCCGAACCACGTTGGCGCATTCAACTACAACGAATGGCTGCTTGAGGACGGAGTTACGGTGGACGAGCTTCCCGAGATCATCGTCGGCGTTATCGACACCGGCATCGATACAAACCACCCCTTCTTCTCCGGCCGTGTTCTGAACATCGGCTACGACTTTGCAAACGGCGATTCCAACCCCGACGACGACCACTATCACGGCACCCACGTTGCGGGCACCGTTGTGGACGGCACCCTGCCGAACGTCAAGGTCGTAGGCATCAAGGTCATGGATTCGGGCGGATACGGCACCACCACCGACATCGTAAACGGCTTTGAATACGCCCATCTGAACGGCTTCCAGATCGCAAACGCGAGCCTTCGCGGTCCCAAGACCGACGATGCGTTCGCCCTTTATTCCGAGGTCATAAACACCGGCTTCGACTCCGGCACGGTTTACTGCGTGGCTTCCGGCAACGACGGCGGCAACGCTATGAGCTACGTTCCCGGCTGCATCGATCGCTCCTTCACCGTTGCATCGCACGGTCAGAACAGAACTATGTCCAACTTCTCCAACATCGGCCCCTGCGTTGATATCACCGCTCCGGGTGAGAGCATCAACAGCTGCATTCCCGGCGGCGGCTACCACGCCTACAGCGGCACCAGCATGGCCACCCCGCACGTTTCGGCGGCCTGCGCAATGCTCAAGAGCTATTATCCCGACATTGATCCGGACAGCATTGTTTCCGTTATCAAGGCGGCATCCGTGGATGAAGGTCTCGTTGGCGGCGGCGACGGTCTGCTCTGCGTTACCGATCTTCTCAAGTACGACGTTTATCTCAACGGTGAAAACACGAGTCTGCACTTCACTTCCCCCGGAAACCATCCGTGGATCGTGGACGGCAACTCCGTTTACAGTGGAAACGCGGGTGTGAACAACTCCTCTTCAGTTCTTGAAAGCAAGGTCAAGCTCGGCGCATATCAGCGCATCAGCTTCTCCTACAAGGTATCCTCCCAGCAGAACAGCGATTATTTCCGCTTCAAAGTGAACGGCCAGACCGTTTTTGAAACGAGCGGCAGCTTGGATTGGCAGGATGAATCCTTCGTTATCCCCGGCAGCGGAGCAACAACGCTCACTTGGGAATTCACCAAGGATGCTTCAGGCGCTTCCGGCTCCGACAAGGCGTGGCTTAGGAACGTTGTTCTTGAAGATACCGTCAGCACCGTTATCAACGACAGCACATTCGACGATCCTTTTGAATTCACCACCGGCGGCAGCTATCCGTGGATCGTTGACGGCAACGCGGCAAAGAGCGGCAACGCGGGCGTGAACTCCTCCGTTTCCGAGGTCTCCGCAACCCGCCATCTCATCGAGGGCATCTCGGTGATGTTCTTCTACAAAGCCTCCTGCGGCGCGGGCGACAAGCTTGAGTTCCTCGTGAACGGCTCCCCCGTTCTGAACGTTTCTTCCACCACCGATTGGACCGCGTTTGAATACGAGATTCCCGCAACCGGCAGCTACACCTTCACCTTCCGCTACACCAAGGACGGCTCCGGTGCCGTCGGAAGCGACTGCGCGTGGATCAAGGGCTTCAAGCTCTTCTACAGCCTCTCCGGTGCGCTGAACGTTCCGGGCGGCAACCTTGTTTTCAGTTCCTCCGGCTCATATCCCTGGGTGGTTGAAGACGGCTACGCCAAGAGCGGCAACAAGGGCATTTCGAACAGCGAGTCCACCCTCATCATGAGCGTTTCCATGCAGGCGGGCGACGAGCTCTCCTTCCGCGCAAAGGTAAACAGCGAAACCAACTACGACAAATATTCCTTCACCGTGAACGGCACAAGGCAGTTCGAGCGTTCCGGATACGTGGATTGGTTCACCTACACCTTCACCGCTCCGCAGGACGGCATGTATAACTTCGTTTGGAAGTATACCAAGGACTCCAGCGTGAACAGCGGTTCGGACGAAGCGTATCTCGACGATGTGTGCTTCATCACCGAGGCGGGTATCATGGGCGACAGCAACAACAACGGCTCTGTTGAAGTTGCAGATGCGCTGCTCGCTCTGCGCTTTGCAATGGGTCTTATCGGCGAAACCGAGCTGAGCACCCATAACGCCGATATGGATGAAAACGGCACAGTCTCCGTTGGCGATGCGGTGGTCATCCTGCGCACGGCGCTTGGACTTATGAACCGATAAGCGAAAGCTTAGTCAATTACCAAAGAGGGGCTGTTGCATTAAGCCCCAATAAAACAAGACCGGGCGATCCGCAAGGGTTGCCCGGTTTGTTGCTTTCATGTATAATTAGTTTAGCGAAAAAAACAGACAGAAAGCAGGGATATTGTACAATGAAAGCACGCGGAAATCAAGTAGTTTTACCCATTAATGTTGCAAGTATTATCGAGGAAGGCGATCCGGTTTTCAAAATGG
>JAFPWD010000010.1 GCA_017395105.1 Clostridia bacterium | reverse complement strand
TCCTCTATACCTCTGCTTGAATATATCCCCTTCATATTTGCAAAAACGACTATGGAGAACATGATCTCGGGAGAAATGCTTCGCCAACGTCTCTTATACGTTCTCCGGAGCTTACGATAGTCCAATTCCCCCAATATCTCCGCCATTTTGAAAACCGGATCGCCTTCTTCGATAATACTTGCAACATTAATGGGTAAAACTACTTGATTTCCGCGTGCTTTCATTGTACAATATCCCTGCTTTCTGTCTGTTTTTTTCGCTAAACTAATTATACATGAAAGCAGCAGACCGGGCAACCCTTGCGGATCGCCCGGTCTTGTTTTATTGGGGCTTAATGCAACAGCCCCCTTAACGCGGCTTCGAGTCCCATACTATCAAACGGCCATCGCAAAAAGCACCCCTGTTGGGGTGCTTTTTGCGATGGTGCCGGTGGTGGGACTCGAACCCACACCCCGTTGCCGGGAACGGATTTTGAGTCCGTCACGTCTGCCAATTCCATCACACCGGCGAGGTTTAACGGCTTGTATTTTAACATAGTTTGAAGCCTTTTTCAATGCCTTTTCAAAAGAATTTGCAAAATCCTTGTTTTTTGCGTGTTTCTCGGTTTTTTTACTTATGTTTTTTGCCCAAACGCTTCGCCCGCAACATTCTCGGCTTATTCCGCGGGCTTTATAAGCGCAAACAGCAGCCTGTCAAACTCCGGCGCGGCCTCAGTGACTCCGCTTTTGACGATCGAAAAGCCGCATCGCTCTATCTCGCTTTCAAATTCCTCCGCGCTCACCGTGCGGCAAGAGGTTGCCGCAACTTGCACCTTGCCCGAAAAATGCTCCTTTTCGCGCAGCTCGAACGCCTCGGCGGGATCGGTTCTTATCTCGAAGCCTCGGCTCTCCATGCTCAGAACGAGCGCAAGCCCGCGCTTTTTCAAGTGGGTACGAATGAAGCGATAAAACGCGGTGCGATCCCCGTCCTCGACCAGCATGTGGAGCAGCGCCACTGCGTAGATGAAGGCGTATTTTTCGTTATGCACTCCGTTTATGCAGTCCAGAACGATAAATTTATCCTTAAATTCCACATATTCTCGCTTTAAAAAGGCTATTGCCTCGCTCGAGATATCGCTCGCGGTGAGTGCATACCCAGCCTCGAGCACACGCCGCGCATCTCGGCCTTCGCCGCAGCCAAGCTCGAGTATCGGCTCGCGCTTATCGAGCCCCAGCTCCCGCAGCGTTTCAAGCACTATGGGCGTGGGTACGTCAAAAGCCCATGTATGTCCGATCTCATGGATCCTTTTATAGCGCTCGTCGTATGCTTCATAGTATTTTTTCATTCGGCTGTTCCCTTTTCCCCGTTCGCTGCTTCACGCTTCCTCTCCGGCAGCTGCGCTATCACGACCGCGGCAAGTATCAGTGCGCAGCCGAGATATTCCCGTGCACTCATGCTCTGATTGAGGATCACTGCGCCGCCGATGACCGAAAACACGGATTCCATGCTGAACAGCAGCGAAACTATGGCGGGATCGCCCTCGCGCTGCGCGACTATCTGAAGAAGATATGCGATGCCGCAGGAGAATACGGCAACGTAGAGTATCGGCAGGGCGTATTCGAGCACCTTCGCCCAATCGGGCTTTTCGATGAAAACCGCAAGCGCCGCCGAAAATGCCGCCGCAAAAGCGAATTCCGCGATGCAGAAGGAAACAGGCTCAAGGCTGCCCGCGAATCTGTCTATTAGCAATATCTGCACCGCAAACGCCGCCGCGCAGAGCAGAAGCAGCAGATCGCCCGATGAAAGCGAAAAGCTTCCGCTTATGCAAAGCAGATACAGCCCCGCAAGCGCAAGCGCGAGCCCCGCCCAGAATACCTTCGGAAAGCGTTTTTTGAGAAGCAGACCGCCCACCGGCACGAGCACCACGTACAGCGCCGTTATGAAGCCCGCCTTGCCCGAATCCGTGCCGGCCTCCATGCCCGCCTGCTGAAGATTGGATGCAACGGCGAGCGCGAGGCCGCAGAGCGCGCCCGCGATCAGCAGGGTTTTGCCGCTATGCAGCCGCTGTTTTTGCGCCCTTTCACCACTCTGCCCCGCTTCGGCGCTGCCGCGCCTCTTTTTTATGGCGGAGATAACGCCCTTAACGAGCAAAAGGAAAACCACCGCGATCGCAAAGCGAATCGCGTTGAAGGTCACGGGCGGAACGCTGCCCGCGCAAACGTCCTGCGCCACGAACGCCGTGCCCCATATAGCGGCGGTCAGCAGCGGCAGGAATATGGATCTGAAGCCCTTTTTCATAGCTATGATTATACCCGCAAAAGCGCGGCTCGGCAAGTGCGAATACTGGGATTTTCCCGTTTTTTCGGAAAAAAGCTGCAAAAAATCTCCGTTTTTCCGGGCGGGGCGGTGCAAAGTACATATTTTGGTATTTGCAGGATCGAAAAAGCGTTGTATCATACCCTTGAGCAGAAAAAACGGCTCAAAATACCCTCTTTAATTCCAAACCGAGACTCTAATACTCAAAACGGAGGTGCTCAAAATGCTTTGGTGGATATTCCTTATTCTGATGGGGGGATACGAGATCATAAAGGTGCTGATTAAGGACAAATGAGTCCGAGCGCAGCATAGGAGACCGCTTTTTCCCTTTTGCTCACGAAATTATCAGGAGGCAGCTATGAAGATAATAGGCAACACCGTTTATAACGACGAAGCCGCGCCCGCGGAGCTTTCCTTTCGCGCAGCGCAGCCGATAAGACCCGTTCCCACCACCCCTTTCCACTCCGCCTACCGCGCACCCGGCGCGAAGGGGCTTGGGGAGCTGACCTATAAGGGCTACGCACGCCTGCATGCAAAAACGATGCGCGGCATACTGAAAAACGCGCTGCTTTCGCTGCTTCTCATCGCCGCGCTCGCCGCCGTGACCGCAGCATCCTTCCTCGCCAAATTCGAGGGCGGCTATTCGGACGTGCTGCTCGTGCTCGTTGTTCCCGTGCTTTGCGCATCGGCGATCGTGTATATCGCGTTCGGGCTTTATAACGATATTAAAACCGATCTTGCCCGCCTGCGCCGCGAGAAAAAGCGCCTCTCCCGCTCCGCGCAGGCGCGGATCGAGCGCGAAAGCGGCCGCCGCAGGCTCTCTATGATCTTCACCCTCGCCGCGACTGCCGCGCTGCTCGTCGTTCTTAACGCGGTCTCGCTCGCGTAATAAAACCTTTCGAATTTCGTTTGTGCGTGTAGTCTCACTCTCTCCTTACGGCAAAAGCCGAGGGTTTTCCGCCCCCGGCTTTTTGCTGTAAGCTGCACGCTTTATTCCGCATCGAAGGTGCGTATAAGCCCCTTGTCGAGTGCTTCTTTCACGTTGCCGAAATCGAAGTCCTTGATACTATACCCGAACGCAACGGTCTTCATTCGCACGAAAAACCCATCTATCTCCGCGTGGTAATAAATGAAGTGCGCAAAGCTGCCATTATCGCCGTAGAGCCTCGTAAAACCCGTGCCCTCGGTATCTATCGGATAGTAGAACCCCTCTCTCGCGCCCTCAAGCCTGCGGTCGAGCGCATCGGCGCCGCTGTTCTCGCCGTTCAAGCTGCCCGAGAAGATGACCCAGCCAAGATCGATGCCGTCATAGCCTTTGCCCTGAAGCTGATAGCCGATATGATACTCGTAGATCCCGCGATACCTTGTGCTACTGAAGCTTGTGAAGCAATACTCCGGCGCGATTGGGAAGGGTATGCGCTCTATAAGCTCCGCAACGGCCTTGGCTTCAGCCCTTGTTTGCATGCCATACAGCGCCGATTCGCCGCCGTTCGGGATCTCGACCGTCATTTTGCGCAGGTACTCATCGAATTCCTCATCGCTCTTATCGAGCGCAGCAAAGAATTCGCTCAGCGCATCCGCGCCGTGCAGGTGCAGATAGAGCGAGAATCTGTCGTCCTCCTCGGGCGGCTCGCTCGGCATTTCCGTTTCCACCGGCGGCTCGCTCGGCATTTCCTGCTTTTGCTTTGCCGAATCCTTTTCGGATATCGCGTTCCCCTCGCCGCAGGCAAGCGCAAAAAGCGCAAGCGCTGCGATGATAAACAAAATCGACTTTCTCATTCAGTTTCCTTTCTTTAAGAAATCTATCTTTAACTGTTTGAACCGTTTGCGCCGCCATGCGCCGTCACTTGTCTATCGCGGCTGCAAGCTTGGGCACGCGCCCAATATCAAGCGAAAGTATCTCCCGCGCCGCCTCCTCGCGGGTAAGGTTTATGCTCATGATGAAAACGTAATAGCCGCCGATGTCCGCGCCGAAGCTCAGGCACTCGCTGTCCACGCTCTTATGGAAGTAAACAAGCCTTCTTATATGCTCGTTTTCGCCTGTATTGACCTCGGAAAACTGCCTGACGGCGAGCACTTGCTCAAGCGTTTGTGCGCCGCAGTATGGACCGTTCAGCGTGCCTTTAACGATCAGGGCGGCGGTCTGCAGGTCATATTGATTGCCAAACCATATCCACTCGCCATAGCTTTCCAAGGATGGAGCATGCCGCGCCTTGAGAACGGGCGCATCGCCCGCTATCGCATCCGACAGCCTGCAAAAATCGAACGACAGTATCGCTTTTTCCGCTTCTTCGGGTGAAAGATCCCATGTCGTTATGCTAATATACTCTCCGTCGATATCCGCCTCATAATAGAGCTGCCCTGTAAAGCCGAGCCTATCCCGCCGATAGAGCCAGTTTATTTTTTCATTTGAGCCCTCAACCTTCGTGAATTTTCCGTCCGCAAGCAATCTTTCAAGGGCTTTATCCGCGCTGATATCGGGGTTCAAACACCCCGAGAAGGTGCAGTTTCCCATATCGCCCACCTCGTAATCCAAGTAATACGCAAATTCATTCTCCGGGCTGCGCACATTCAGAACATGGAAGCGATGCTCTCCGGATGCCGGAAAAATCAGCCCCTTCAGCTTCTCGGAAACCGCCTCGACCTCCTCCCTGCTTTCAATGCCGCCCCATCGATACTCGTCCTTATCGATGAAGCTATTAAACTCCTCGTCGCTCAGCTCGCTTGAGGAAGTGAACTCGCGCAGCTCATCCATATCCGATAGGCGCAGCAGATAGTACGGCGACTCTGTCGTTATCATCGTTTCATAATAGGCTGAATCATCGCAATAGTAATCGTAGTCGATCGGTTCAAGCGAGGGCGGCTCCGTGACCGATGCGCTTTCGCCCTTTTGCTTCGCCGAATCCTTTTCGGGTATCGCGTTCCCCTCGCCGCAGGCAAGCGCAAAAAGCGCAAGCGCGATCATCAAAAATAACAGTAAATACGGTTTTTTCATTTGCTTCCCTTTCTTCTGCTTCGCAGCGCCCGCCGCACCGCCTTTTCTCGCTCTGGCGTATGCAGCGGGCGCATCCGCGAAACATCAAGCTGACTTCTTACGAAATTCCGCAGGAATTTCAACCTCAACTATTCACTATTCACTATTCACTATTAATTCCCAACAATCCCCTCTATCACCACACGCTGCTGCTCACCGAGTTCGGACAGGCAGTAGGAGAACGCATTTTCATCGTGCGCGCGCTGATGGGCAAGGATCTCGCCGAAGCCCGCTCGATACTTCTCGGGCGCGTTCAGCACGCCGCGCATCGCAAGCATACACATAGTCCTGTTCTCAATCTCGCTCGTTATCGAGCCGGGCTTGAGCCGCTCAACGAGCTTGGGCCAAACAGCCTCGCCGTATTCCCGCTCGAACCATTCCCAATCCATGCCGTAGCTCAAACGGATGATCCACATACCGTCGCTCTCGATGGAGCTTGAGTCGGCATTTTCGGCGAGTATGGTTTCTATATTCGTCTGAAGCATTCCCCGAGGATCGTCAACAAGGGAGATATTGCACCAGTTTACGGTGCCGTCGTAAACGCCGGGCAGGCAGTTGAAGCCGTCCTCCGTTCGCTCGATCCTAAAAGACATACCATCGCACATATAGCCGGGCATTTCATCGTCCGCCCCCGCTATGGCGCATTCGTTATCCCCGTGCGCCCACGTGAACACCCTTGTGTTGACGGGGCGCAGCCTGAGCCTCACCACGCACTCGGCATAGCCGTCGCTGAAAAGCGGCAGGCTGATCAGCCTCGGGCTGATCGCCCTCGCTTCATGGCAGCGCAGCGCATTATCCTCGGAGCAGCCGGTGTATTTTGCGCTGATAAGATCCCCGCAGTATTGCGAAACGGCGATAAGATCGTCGTTCCCTCCCGAAAGAGCGTACCCCGCGCGCTCAAGCTCCGCTTTCGTAACGCTGATGCCCTCGAATCGAAGCTCGTCCCAATTTACGTTCAGATCGTCGAACTCTCCGTCCTCGGGCCATTTGCCCATGATGGCGTTATATTCCACATACCATTCCCCGCTGCGATCGCGGAGAAATGCCACCGAAAGCCGCTCATCCTCTTCGGTGTGGAAGCTGACGATCCTCTGCGAGCCGCTGCGCCACTGCGATGCGCTCTGTTTTGTGAAGGCATAGCCGTGAACCTCGTTTGCAAGGCGCGCATATTCCCACGCCGTGTCGATGAACCATTCGTTGGTGTAAACGGTCTCTTCCGCGCCGCCTGCAAGCTCATTCAGCGTTAAGTAATCGAGCGAGCGTATCAGCGCAACGGCTTCGGAGCGGTCGCAGCCGTTTGTTTCAAACTCAACGTAGGCACCCTCTATCCAGCCGAAGAACAGATACTCGCCCGTTCCCGTGTAAACGCCCGATGCATCGGAGTGGCCGCGAAGCCTTTCAAGATCGTTTTTGCTTATCCCCATAAAATCCCGCAGCGGGAAGTCGGGGTTCGGCTCTATCTCGATCGCTCCGAACTCCTTAAGCTGCTCAAGCGTGCACCCGAGCATGGACTTGGCCGAGCCGGACATACTCATCGGATAGTAGGTGTACTTAAAGCTTCGCCCATCGGGGAAGCGGCAGAACGAATGCACCTTCTTTGCATATACGCCGAGCGAAAGCCGATCGAATCCATACCCCGGCAGAGTCGGGATACGCAGACTCATCTCATAAACGTTCCCGTCTTCATAGGCATTGACAAACGCGCTCACATCGGCGCCGCTCAAGAAGCCCTGCAGACCGCTGAGCTTGATATACTCCTTAAACTCCTCGTCCCCAAGATCGCTCGATGCGATGAACTCCGCAAGCTCCGCGGGGGAATAGAACTCCGCCTTGAGATCCATTGGATGATCGGAGGCTTCAATAAGCTCGTTCAGCGTTCCGAAATAGACCATGCGTATAAGCGCCTCGGCCTCCTCGCGCGTATAGCCCGTCGAATCTATCCGAACGTTTCGGCCGTCCGCAAGCACGCCGATGAACCCATAGACCTCCAAGCCGTCTTTGCTCGGCAGTTTTTTGCCTTTAAGCTCGCTTATATCCGAAGAAGGCTCAAGCTCGACCGCGAAGGTATCCGACCATGCGGGCAGCTCTTCGTATTCCGGCAGAGCCGCGAGTACCGAGAAATGCTTATACGCGGTGTTCCAGCTTACGGATATGCCCTTGCCCCCGCGATCGAAGTTCAGCCAATAGAAGCTGTATCCTTCAAGGATCGGGAAACCCACGCTCTGCAGGTTTTTCAGCATTTCGATCGCGCGAAGTCTGCTCGTGATGCCGCATCTGTCAAGAACATTCTCCCTTGCGTAGCTTTCGAATTCGGCATCGCTCAGCTTGGTGGATTCTATGAATTCTCTTGCCATGAGATAGGATGTGAACAGCAGATGTTCCTCATACGGCGCGTTCGTTTCCGTCGGCTCGTTCGTTTCCGTCGGCCCGTTCGTCTCTATCGGCGGTGCGGTTTCCGTCGGCGAGCCGGTTGTTATCGGCTCGTCCGTGGGATCGTTCATCGCCCAAGGGTTTCTTTCGCGCTTGGGGATTATGGCTATCGCGGCCATCGCCACCACGAGGCAGGCGGCCGCCGCTATGCCGAGCATGCGCGGCCATGAGATGCGGCGCTTTTTGAAATCGTAGTTCGCGGCCTCCTCAACATATTCGCGCTTGACGTTCGTAAGCGCTTCATAAACGGTTTCTTTCTTATTCATACCGAAAACCCCTCTTTCTCAAGATAGCTTTTAAGATTTTTGCGAAGTGAGAACAGGCGGCTTGAAGCCCACGAGGGCGCTTCGCCCACCGCTTTTGCGATATCCGAAACGGGCTCCTCAAACCAATACCTTTTAAGGAACAATGCGCGATCCTCGGCGGGAAGCTCGCCGAGCCAGCGGTTCAAAAGCTCGCTCAGCGCCCTTGCATTGGCGCGGCTCTCCGCGCCTTCGCCGCCGGGGATATACGCAACCAGCTCATCGAGCGATTCTATGCGGATATTGCCGCCGCGCTTTTTCGCCGTTTTTTCGCGGTATGCCTTGAGCGCACATTTTCTCGTGATGCCGAGAACATACGCTTTAAGCGAGCGCGGATTTTCGGGCGGTATGCTGTTCCAAAGCGCCATCAGCGCATCGGAAAAGGCTTCCTCCGCCGAATGAGCGTCTCCAAGAAGGCTGCGCGCCGCCCTCTCGCAGACCGAGCCGTATTCGGCCTTCACCTCGCTTATCGCCGACTCGTCGCGGTTTTGGAAAAGTCGGATTATTGATGCATCGTGCATGGGTCCTCCCTCGCTTTCAATAGGCCTTCACTATATAAGTTTCGGTTTGAAGGCGGATATTTTGGGGTTTCGATAATATATTTAATTCGAGTGGTAAACGGTTAATAATTGCTGCCGAAACGCTCCGGCAGCTTCCTCTTGCTGAGCACAGGCGCAATTCAGCTATCGCCATGGCGCTGTAACGCATTCTTGATTATACCTTTTTTTATGCGAAGCTTCAAGGTTTTTCGCCCTCGCTCCGCGCTTGTTCGTCCCGTCTAATACTTTCTTTATGTATTTTTATAAAAGTATATTAATTCCCCTGCAATATTCTTCCAAGCTTCTCCATTATCATGGTGAAAGCGCGTTGAACGCGCTCGGTTGGCCACCGAAAAAAACAAATGCATGGAGTGTACGTTTATGACTAAGAAAAGAACCTCGTTATTTATGGCAGCAATGCTGATCCTCGCCCTTATCCTGCAGCTGCTCGTGTCCTGCGGCGTTTCCGAAAAACCCGCCGATGCCGAGAAGCTCGAGCCGCTGACCGTTTCCGTTTTGAAGATCGGCAAGGCGGATGCGATCGTGCTTCAAACCGGCGAAAACTGCCTTGTTATCGATGCCGGCGAAGAGGACGACGGAGAAGAGCTCTGCGAGTTCCTTACCAACGGCGGTGTAAGCCGCGTGAACGCGCTTATCATCACCCATCACGACAAGGATCACGTCGGCGGTGCGGACACGCTCATCGAGCGCTTCCCCGTGGACAGGATCATTCTTCCCGACTATGAGGGCGTTGTTACCGACTATTTCGAGTTCCTCGATGCGCTCAAGGCGAAGAACCTCACCGCCGAGAGGATAAAGCAAAGCGTTGAATTCGATTTCGGCACGGCGCACGTGCTCGTTGAGCCCCCCGTGAATTACCCCGAGGCGGTGAGCGGCGCGGAGATCGACAACGACTGCTCGCTGATTACCACCGTTACCCACGGCAAAAACCGCCTTCTGTTCACCGGCGATGCGGAAAAAACGCGCATTCGCGACTGGCTCTCCTCGGGCACCGCGCAGCAATGCGATTTTATGAAGGCTCCCCACCACGGTGTTTACAACACGGCGCTCGCCGAGCTTTTCGAGGCCGTGCGCCCGAAGTATGCGGTCGTCTGTGATTCCGACAAGAACCCCGCCGAAACGAAAACGCTTGAGCTTATCAAGAGCTACGGCGTGGACGTGTTTGAAACACGCTTCGGCAGGCTGACTGTCATCAGCGACGGCGTGAACCTTGAGCTGCGGCAAAAAACGAAGTAGCGGAGGTGAAAAAATGATACAGACGGTTTTCAGCAGGTATGAAAAAAAATACCTGATGCCCGAGCACATCTATCTTGAGCTTCGCAAACGCCTTGCTGAGCACATGAAGGAGGATAAGTACGGGCTGCATACGATATGCAACATCTATTACGACACGGCGGATGACCTTCTGATCCGCAGGTCGATAGAGAAGCCGACCTACAAGGAAAAGCTTCGCCTTCGCAGCTACGGCACCGCAAGCGCAAACAGCACGGTTTTTCTTGAGATAAAGAAAAAATGCGACCGCATAGTGACCAAACGGCGCGAGCCGATGACGCTTACTCAGGCGATGGACTACACCGTGCGCGGCGTTCGCCCCGCGATAAACACGCAGATAATGAACGAGCTTGACTTTTTCCTTGAGCGCTACGACCTCTCGCCCCGCCTCTTCCTCGCCTACGACCGCATCGCGCTTTTCGGCCTTGAGGACGGTGAATTCCGCGTTACCTTCGATCAAAGCGTTCGCTCAAGAAGGCAGGAGGTTGCCCTTGATGCGGGCGACCACGGCGAAAAGCTTCTCGACGACGGCTACTACATTATGGAGAGCAAGGTTTCGGGCGCAACGCCGCTTTGGTTCACCCGCATCCTCTCCGAGCTGAAGCTCTATCCCACGTCATTCTCAAAATACGGCAATATCTATAAAAAAGAAATGGGCAAATGGGATCTTTCCTCGCAGATAGTGCACCGCCAAAGGAATTGGAGCGCCGTTTCCCTGCCCGAACCCGAAAATGAAATCCAACCCGAAAGGAGACTTCTTGTATGCTGAATTCGATAATTCGCGATGGAATGCTTACAAGCATCTTCCACGCAGGAACCTTTTCCGTATCCTCCGTTGCAATTGCGCTCGGAACCGCAATAGTGCTCGGAATTCTGATCGCCCTCGCCTTCAAGGTGCTCTGCGCCGAATCCTCAAGCTTCACCCTCTGCCTCGCCGTGCTGCCCCTGCTTGTGGCGCTGGTCATAATGATAGTCAACGGCAATCTCGGCACCTCGGTCGCCGTGCTCGGCGCGTTCGGTCTGGTTCGCTTCAGAAGCGCCCCCGGCAACGGCAGGGAGATACTCTTCATCTTCTTTTCCATGGCCATCGGTCTTGCGCTCGGCATGGGCTTCATCGGTCTTGCGCTGATCGGCTTCGTGCTCGTTGTTCTCACGCTTGCTGCGGTCAGCGTTTCGGGTCTCGGCAGCATACTGAATCGCGAGCAGGAGCTTCGCATAACTATACCCGAGGATCTGAACTACAACGGCCTGTTTGACGATCTCTTCACCGCCTATGCGAAGAAGACCGAGCTTCGCCGAGTTAAAACCGTGAACATGGGCACGATGTATGAGCTCTGCTACCGCGTGGTTCTCAAAAAGAGCGATAAGGAAAAGGAATTTCTGGATGCTCTGCGCTGCCGCAACGGCAATCTGACGATCAAGCTCGGCATGGTTCAGAGGGAAAAGAACGAGCTTTAAGCCGCATTCTCCCCGCCTTACGATAAATATATATTGTTTTTCCTGCAATATTTTCGGCAGATCGTGCATTACCAAGATAAGAAGCCGCTGTTTCCGGCGGATAATTCCCGGCCGGAAACAGCAGCCCAACGAAGATTGTTTTCATTATGCAGATTATCGATATTGAGCAAAACCCTATAAGAATTCGTCCCCCAAGCGATGAGCGCTTGAGTGCGGACGAGCCCATGAGCAAGCCTTGTTCCGAGGTGTGCGTCGATTTTGGAGAGTTCGATCGGCGCACACCCTCCTCCATCGAAAAGGCGTTTTACGGCACCAAGCCCCGCGTGACCTTCGAGATGTTCGTTGAGCGGGGCTCTTCATTATTCACTTCATCATGGCTTTGTTACTGAGCCGCCCCCTCCTGAGCTCGGTATCAAGCGGCGCGCGATCAGTCTGTTTGTGCGTTCGGCCCTTCGCAAAAGCGAGGGGCCTTTTTTGGGGAGTGAAATCCGTTTCACAGGTGAAATCCGCTTCGCGGCTGAAATCGCCTTACGGCGGTTAATGTGGAAACGCCATCGGCATTTCTATGCTTTATAGCTGAAAACCGCAGGGCTTAAAATTTAGCTGTGCCGTCAGGCACGATCCTCCCTTCCGCATTGATTGACATTTCCTCATTTTCAAGTTAAAATATAAAATGGATAATAATAGATAATTCTTTTTTATATCGGGCGCTCTGCCCCCAAAGAAAGGAGTACCACCCAATGAAAAAACCCTCGTTTTTCCGCATTCTTGCGCTCGCGGCGGCGCTGCCCCTTATTTTGCTGCTCGTTTCCTGCATTCAAAATGATTTTCCCGTTCCGCTCATGCTTCCTCCGACCTCTCCCGCCGCGCAAGGTTCTCCCGAGCGGAGCGGCGAGCCCGTCCGCCTCACGCCCGAGCCGACCGCCACACCCGCGCCCGCAAACACCAATTTCAGCAAGCACGAATTCGAGCTGCTCTCCGCCTTTCTCGAGCTGACCGATGAAAACGGCTTCAAAAACGGCGAACAGCTTAGCGGTATCTATAAAAAAGATGACCCCACCACCTGGGGCACGTCGATCACATGGATAAAGATCGATGGTCTGAAATACGTTAGCAAGCTTGATCTCCAATTTGCTCCCGTTGTGGGCGTTCTGGACGTTTCGGGCTTTGAGCGCCTTGAGTATCTCTCATGCAATGCAAACCGTTTGAACGGGCTGAAGGTGGACGGCTGCACCGCGCTCAAAGAGCTTAACTTCGGAAGATCTTATACGTGGGACGGCGAGGATTTTTCTTTACTTCCGGCCTCCTCATTGATCCAGCCCTTCACCATGCCCGATATTTCCACCTGCACCGCGCTCGAGGTGCTGAGCTTCCCCGGCATCGGAGCAGGCGCGCTCGACCTTTCGGGCCTTACAAAGCTCAGAACGCTGAACTGCGCGTACAACGGCCTCGGCGAGCTCGATCTCTCGGGCTGTCCAGAGCTTACCGAGCTTAACTGCGCCTCCAATTCGCTCACAAGCCTCGATCTTTCGCTCTGCCCGATGCTCGAATCTCTCAACTGCTCTGACAACAGGCTGAGCGAGCTTGACCTTTCCTTCTGCCCCAAGCTTTCAGCGCTCGAATGCGGTGCAAACGCGCTGACGAAGCTCGATTTTTCGACCAACACCGCCCTTCAGTCTATCTCCTGCTACTTAAACGAGCTTACGGAGCTTGTTCTTCCCTCCCCCGCCTCCGATCTGGAGTTCTTGAGCTGCCAGAATAATATGCTCACATCGCTCGAGCTTTCATCCGCCGAAAACCTCAATACCCTCTATTGCGGCGGCAATCCGCTGACGGAGCTTGACCTTTCGGGCTGCTCCAAAATCTATTTGCTCGACATCAGCCATTGCCCCGAGCTCGGCTCGCAGGACCTTTCCACGCTTAACGAGCTAAACACTCTCAATTGCGAGGACTGCGGCCTTACGCAGCTCGATCTTTCAAGCAGCCCGAGCCTTGGTAAGCTGAACTGCGCCGGCAACGCGCTGAGCACGCTCGACCTCTCCTCCTGTACCGAGCTATACTTCCTTCGCTGCGAAAGAAACGCGCTCACCGAGCTCGACCTTTCCGCCGTGAGCGGGCTTGAGCAGCTTTACTGCGGCGAAAACAAACTCACCTCGCTCGATGTTTCGGGCATGCGCGAGCTCATCTCGCTCGACTGCTCCGGAAACGAGCTGACCGAGCTCAAGCTTTCCCGTTCGTTATTTGAGCTCAACTGCTCGGATAACGCGCTCACCGAGCTCGAGCTTTCCGTATTGACCAACGCCCATACGCTGAACTGCGGCAAAAACAAGCTCCGCTCGCTCGATCTTTCAAATTGTTTATCGCTGGGCAATCTTTCATGCGAGGAAAACGAGCTTACGGAGCTGCTGCTTCCCGCAAAAGGCGAGATCTACGAGCTGAACGCAAGCTCCAACCTGCTTGAAACCATCGACCTTTCCGGCAATCAGAATATCAATAGTCTTGATCTGAGCAAAAACAGG
>JAFPWD010000009.1 GCA_017395105.1 Clostridia bacterium | reverse complement strand
CTACAGCAACTCCGAATCCGGCGGCGAAAACGGTCAGTGGACTGTTGACGGCACTCCGAGCGATACGCCTCAGACCGGCGGCGGCGTTTACGGCTTTGATGCGAGCTATCTTGGCAGCACCGGCGACAGCAACGGCAGCGCTATGAAGGTTACCGTGGATAGAGCTCTTATGCAGGCGGTTTCGAGCGGAAGCACCGTTTGGCCCTCTGCCAACTTCAGCTTTACCGGCACCGGCTTGGACCTTATCAGCCATATAGGCGAGGACAGCGGCGTTCTTACGATCGATCTTGTTCCCGAAGGCTCAAGCTGGAGCTACGTTGGCAATAATGCAAGGCATGTTACCATCGACACCTACTACACCGGCGGTACGCTCTATCAGGTGCCCGTTTTCCGCATCGAAAACCTTCCCTACGGCTCCTACAGCATGCGCGTTATTGCTCGATATTCGCCGAGGTTCGATCATCAGAGCAATGAGTATGTTGGCATCAAGGGCGGCAGCGAGATCAACGAGCCCGGCCTCGAGCCCGGAGTTGAATACACCGTTATGAACGCATGTGAGAATGCTTCCGAAGCGCTTCCCGGAAGGGCTTACGGCTCCTTCACCTCGTTTATCGACGGCATCCGGGTTTACAACCCGCTCGGAACCGAGCTTCCCGAGGCAGCTGCTGAAGCTTATGTCGCGGACGGCGAGCTTGCTCCCGAGTTTTACACCATCAGCAGTCTGCTTGAGTATGATGACGTTATCTGCATCACCCTGAACGGCGAGGAGGTTGACGTTACCGAATACGTCGATCTCAGCCCCAAGAACGAGGTCTATATCCGTCCCGGCGGCGGTATCGCATTCAGCATCTCGAGTGACTATGCGATCCATATCGGCGTTAAGGCACCCCTCGGTCAGACCGTTACCATGACGGTAAACGGTGAGCAGGAGATTTCTGTTGACCACACCACCGAGCTGTACTACGATATCACAGATTGCGTAACGGCATACAACGGCAACGTTGTTATCACCTGCAATGGCGATCAGCAGAACGCGATACTCTCGCTTATGAACGTTAAGCTCGTTTACATCGGCAGCGGTGAGCCCGTTCAGCCCGAATCGTGCATCTCCGCAGATCCTTCCCTTGCCGATTTCGCCGCAGCGCTCTTCTACGGCGTTATGGGCGATGCAGACCGCGACGGCGCTGTTACCGCGATCGATGCGCTGCTTGTGATGCGTGGTTCGCTCGGAGATCTTGAACTCGGCACCTACGGCAGCTTCTGCGCCGACATGAACCGCGACGGTTCGATCGATATGGCGGATGCGCTCAGCATACTGCGCCTCGCTATGGCTATCATTTAAAAGATCGATCATTTATCAATTCAGCACCGCTTCGGCATATTCCGAGGCGGTGTTTTTTGGCAGAAATGTGTACTTTCATGGATCTTTCTTGACTCTTCGATTTTTCGGCGTTCAAAAACAGCTGTAACTCGCTTCTTATGCGCATCTAATTTAAAAAGATTATATATAGTTTGTTTAGGGGTTTATTTTTTGCCCGACTCATGCTACAATAGGATTATCCAAAACAAGCAACTTTAGTTGCCCAAATTATGCAGTTTTTGCATAACCATAGGAACAAGATCAATTTAGGAGGAAAAGTATGAAGAGGGTCATTAGTATTATGCTTGCGCTGCTGATAGTTTTCGGCGCGCTTCCGAACTCATTTGCCATCGATTCCGAAAACACGGTTTACACTTCCGAAAACGCAGTTTACGCTTCCGATGAGAAACCCATCACCAAGTTTCGCGCCCCCTCAGATGATGAGGGCGAGGCTATAAGGCTTGTGAACGGCATGCAGTGCACCATCGACTCAGACCCAGCGGGAGGTTATGAGGGTGAGTACGTGGTGATCTATAATGCATCCGAAAGCGCCACCTTTAACAGAAAAACCGGCAATATGACAGGTCTTATCGACACTTCGATCAGCTCCAGTGTCGTGACCGAGCGCAGCGAGGCCGAGCTTGTTGATGAGCGCGGCTATATCATCGACGTTGATCCTTATTTTATGGAGCAAACCTTGGAGCTTTACGGCGAAAACATCGTTTTCCCCGAGGGCACTAAATCGGAGAGCTTCAACGTTGGCGATACGAAGGAGTTTGTGCTTGCAGCGTACAGTCCTCTTGAAACGGACAGCGTTGAATTCGTGCTGCTCCACAAATCCGAGCATTGCTATGTTTGGACTCCCAACGTCAACAATTCGAACGTTTATGAGATAGATGCAAGCCTTGCCGAACTTGCGGCCTCTGAGTTTGAATCCAAATTCTCGCTCATGAATGAGTCTTTCGGCTCCCACGAGCCGGGCAGCGGAGACGGCCGAGTCAATCTGCTTTATTACAATATCGATGATGGCTGGGCACCCGGAGGCGGAGGCTACGTTGCGGGTTATTTCACCGGCGCCGATTATTTAAACAGCAATGCGCTTCCCATGCTGCATCTTGATACTTATCCTTCCGTTTACGATACAAATGGCGTTGCGAGCGTTGATAACTTTAAAAACAGTTACAGCACGATCGTGCATGAGTATCAGCACATGATCCATTTCTCCATTAACCCTTCCGCCGAGGTCTGGATCAACGAGAGCATGAGCGCAGCTGCCGAGGAAATCTGCTACCCCGGCTCCAGCATTTTCAACCGCATCATGAGCTATACCCAATGTCCTTGGACCTACGATGCAATATATTATCCCGCCAAGGAGTACGCTACCAGCGCCGCTAATCTCCACAACGGTTATTCTATGTATGCCTGGGATCAGAGCATTCCCGATATTATTCCGCTTTATGCTCAGGTTTCGCTGTTCTCCCAGTACCTCTATTCAAGGTTCGGCAACGGCATTTTCAAGCAGCTTCTTAGCCAGATGGGGACAGGCATGGCATTCCAGGCTGCCTGCCGCAGCGTGCTCAACACCACGGCTGCCGATTTTGTTCGCGACTTCAGATTGGCTCTTGTTATCAACGGCACTGCGGACGTTTTAGACGGTCGCTACGGCTTCAAGCTCCAGCCCGGCTATGATCCCTCGAATTACTATGGCATTACGAATCCGTACAATATTCTCGGACCCATCATTTTCCAGGGCTCGAGCTGCAGCATAAAGGGCGGCGGCGCTATCACCGTCAAGCCCGTCGGCGGCGTTTACAACCCGCCCTCCGATGCAAACTCTGCCCTCAAGTATTACGGCATCAGCTTCAGCAACGAAGGCGGCGATACCGAGCCCACCCCGACTCCCGCGCCCACGCCCGTGCCTTCCATCGACCCCAACGGTAAGCTTTACGTTGACAGAACCTTTTACCTTGAGGCCGACGGCACCTATACCGCCAAGATGAGCGCGTATTCCACCAGCCTCAATTACGATGCTTCGACCCGAATCATCGATTATATCTCCTCCGATCTTTACTACGGCTCAAATCTTTCGATATCCGCAGCGACCTACAACTGCACCGGTCTGGATGCAAACGGCGATCCTGTGTTTTCTTCTTCAAGCAACGGCTACTTTGACTCACTGAACGTTGCATACAGCCCTGTTACAAGGTACTTATACTTTGACGGCTTTGACTTTGCCGAGAACGTTTGCACGGCCGAAGGCGGCAAAAAGCTCGTTTTCTGGGTGTACGGCATTCTGCCCGACAACGATGCCGTCGGCACTTTCTCCGCTTGCATAGATGCAAAATCCGGCGTTTACGTAAACGGAAAGCGCGTGATCCCTCTGCCGCACTGTGATCTGTATATCCGCGAACGCAGCTTTGCGTATGATTTCGGAACTCAGATAGATTCCTCCAACACGTTCGAGTTCTTCGGTTCAAACGACGTCAGCTTCATTCGTCATATCGACACCGCCTTCAACGAAGTCGAATTCTCTAATGCAAGCTACGTATATCACTCGATTCTGCCTTACGATGGTACCAATCTCGGTTACAGTGCGGTTATCAGGAATACCGCCGGCAATATCCACGTCAGCTTCACACCCGATTCGATCAGCGGCAACGACAATATTCGCGCCCTTCTGCGTCTCACCGATGGCAGATACGAATGGTGCCGCCTGAACTTCTTCCCCTCCTCCGTTGTGCTTTATGAAGAAGGCTTCGTTGGCTTCACCCGCGCCAACTATGCCGTTGTAGACGGGGAACCTGTGAACATTCTCTGGCATACCGAGGGAGCGCCCAACACAATTTCGCAGAGCAGCGGCGGCAGCGTTTACGGCTACGACACGAGCTATGCTGATAACACGGGCGACAGCAACGACAGCTCCAGGAAGGTGACCGTGAACCGCGATCTGCTGCAGGCAGTTGCGGCCGGTGAGAGCACTTGGCCTAGTTTTGAATTCTCCTTCACCGGCACCGGTTTCGACATCATCACCCGTTCCGGCATCGATACCGGCGTTCTGACCATGGATCTTGTTCCCGAGGATGCCGAGTGGAACTATGTCGGAGCAAACGCCAAGCATCTCACTATCGATACCTATTACGCAGGCGATACCATGTATCAGATCCCGATGTTCCACGTTGAGGGTCTTGAATACGGCGCATACAAGGTCCACGTTGTGGCTCGTTATTCACCGCGATTCGATCATCAGAGCGAGGACTACGCTCCCTTCAAGGGTGAATACGAGATCGACGAGCCCGGTCTCGAGCCCGGCGTTAGATACACGGTTATAAACGCATGGGAGAACGAGGTCGAGGCCGCTCCTGCGAGAAGCTACGGTTCCTTCACGACCTATATCGACGGCATCCGCATTTATAACCCCATCAATACGTCGGGCGAGGGTAATGAAACCGTTGAAGCCGCTTATTCCGCGGCCTGCGAGCTGAATCCCATTTTCAAGAACCTGCGCAATATGCTTCGCACCACCGCCGCAAACCAGGCGAACACCGTGCTCAATTTCGGCATTGACTCCGAGATCGGCTCGTCCGCTCCTGCGGATTACAACGAGATCAGTCCGCTCAACGAGGTCTATATAAAGCATAATATGGGCGTTGCCTTTGCCATCTCTAATTATACGGCCGGCACTCGCGTACATATCAGCGCCAAGTCCCACACCATCGGCGAGGGCTTCAAGCTTAAGATCAACGGCAGCATCCTCAAGGATGCATCCGGCAGCGACGTTGTAGTAAACCACACAACCGAGCTTTACTATGACATCACTGACTATGTTTCTGCGGAGGGCTTGGTATTCATCCTTTGCCAATCCGTGAATTCTTCCGAAGCTCCCGTGCTCTCGCTCATTAACCTCAAGCTGATACCGAGCGCTCAAAACGGCACGACTCCTTCGGTAACGGCTGCGAACGAGCTGCTCGATTTCATCGATGCGATCAGCTTCGGCATCACCGGCGATGCCGATCACGACGGCCTTGTAACCGCGCTGGATGCGCTGCTCGTGATGCGCGCCGCGCTCGGAAACCTTGAGCTCAGCATCTATGGCGGCATCTGCGCCGATGTGAACGGCGACGGCCGTATCGACATGGTCGATGCGCTTGCCGTTATGCGTATTGCGCTCACCGAATAAAGCTCGATGCACAAATCAAGCCTATAGAAAATTGCCCCGCAGGAAAACCTGTGGGGCAATTTATGCAGAAGAACCGAAGCGGGCGCTGCGGTTCTTCATGTATTGAATCGGTATTCAGCTCTGCGAATCATATTCGGCGATGAACCGAGGCGCAAAATCGATATGATCCGCAGAACAAAGATAATAGCTTATGCCGTTTCTTTCGCCCTCAAACCCGAGCTTGCAGCTTTGAGCATGGAGATGGCCGTACACGACCTTTTCAATTGGAAATCGCTCCAGAAGCTCCGTAAAGCCCGTATCCTCGCCGTTATTTAAAATCGGAGGAAAGTGCAGCATCACAATTATGGGCTTATTCCCCGCCCCCTCATGCTCTCGAAGGCGCATGGCTGCATTTATGCTCATCTCAAGGCGCATCAGCTCGCGAAGATAGATCTTTGCATCCTTCTGCGTATAATCGGCGGAGCCTGGAAGATTCCAGCCCCTTGTGCCGCAAACGATGCATCCGCCGATATCGAGCGCATCGTTTTGGATCAGCCTTACGCTTTGCGGAAAGCTTTCGCGCATCTTTGTTAGGGATGCCCACCAATAGTCGTGATTGCCACGACTGAGCACCTTCTTGCCGGGGAGTGCATCGATCTGCGCGATCGACCCAAGAGCATCGTTGAGCTGCATCGCCCAGCAGAAATCGCCGGGAAGCAGTACGCAGTCCTCTTCCGAAACGGACTCGCGCCACGATGAGAAAATGCGCTCGGCATGATTTGCCCAGCGCTCTCCGAAAACATCCATGGGTTTATCCTGACCACCGCTCAGATGCAGATCGCCGATCGCATAAAGCTTCATCATTATATCTCCGAAAAAGCCCGCATAAAAGCGGGCAATGGATCATTCTTCGTCGTAGCTGTCGATATCGTCCTCGCCGTCGAGCATATCCGCATCGCCGTCGAAAGCGCGCTCCTCAACGGTGAGCTCGTCCTCGGGGATCTCGCCCACGTCGATAGGCACCTCAACGCCGTCGAGATCGGTATCTTCAGCACCGATCGCGGTAACGACGGGAGGCTTATGCGCTTTGCCGAACTGCTCCTGACGAAGCGTCTCCTTATAACAGGCAGCGCATAGCTCCTTGCCCTTGAGCGCGGGATTCTCTCCGCACTCGGAGCACATCTCGATCTCCTGAGATTCTTCTTCGCTCGGCTTATACTTTCTTGAGCAAACGTCGCAAAGCTTTTGATCGTCTTTGATATAATTCAGTTCACACTTAGGGCATTTCCTGTATCCCATTCTTTTTTCCTCGTACTCGCATTCTGATTTCAATTTTGCCGCAGCAATTTGCGGCCTTGAGCATATTCGCCCGACAGTTACTTATTATGCTGAGAGAAGGGCGATATGTCAATAGTTTTTTTGAAGTTTTTTACAAAATAATAATATTTTATTTGTTGTTATCCGTTTTCGGCTCCGAAGCGCAGTCGGTCGGCTCGGCCTCGTCATCAGCTATCGACTCATTTCCGTATACAACAGCCTGCAGCCTATCGAGCAGCTCTTGCTTTCCATCGCCGCTTTCGCAGGAATATGCTATAGCGTACGGCGGAGCGCCGAGGAGCTTCGCACATGCATTCGCCGCCTGCTTTCTGCGGCTTTTTGCAAGCTTATCCGCCTTGGTTGCAATGAGCGTATAAGGAATGGCATAATAGAGAATGTATTTGAACATCTGCCTATCGTCGGCAGTCGGCTCGTGGCGAATATCGATGAGCATGAAAATATGCTTCACCCTGCCCGATGAAAGATAGCTTTCCATCAATTCGCCCCACTGCGCCTGCTCCTGCTTTGAAGCCTTGGCAAAGCCGTAGCCGGGAAGATCAACGAGCATAAACTCTCCGTTTATACGGAAAAAATTTATCAGCCTCGTTTTTCCGGGCTTTTGCGAGGTTTTGGCAAGCTTATTCATATTGCACAGCGAATTAATGAGCGAGGACTTGCCGACGTTTGATTTGCCCACTATGGCAACCTCCGAAAGCATGCTCTCGGGATAATTCGAGCCCTTGCCTGCGCTTGTAACAAATTCGGCTTTTTTGATTCTGAAATCCATACTCTCTCCGTTTCGGGCGTTTGCGGCCTGAATGCGCCGCTAACCGCATTTTTAGGATTTTAACAATAAAACGCGAAAATGTAAAGGGGTTTCGGTCAAATAATGATTTGTATATTTCTTTCGGCTTTCAAAGGCTCTAATTAAGCATTATATTATTTTATTCGCCAAAATGGATGCTTGATTTGTTGCCGAATCGCTCCAAATGGTTTATAATAGGAGCATGAGTAAAAACACGCGTAAATCAGCATCGGTTGATAGAAGGCAGCGAGTCGGCATTCATTCCGTCATCGCATTTCTTGCTGTTGCGGCTTTGGCTGCGGCAGTTGTGATATTTTTTCCCCACTTTTCATTATCTGGGCGCGGCGCAGGCAGTGAAGCTTCGCTGTCCACCCCTGTTCCTGCTCAGCAAACACCCGAGGTCTCGCTCGCACCGGCGCCCACGGCCTCTTCGACTTCCGCCGAGCCCGAAACGAGCGGCTCGCCCGAGCCTACGCCTGATGCGTACGCCAGAACCCACATTGTGATCGACGGTTCCGTATTCGCTTCGCTTGCGAGCAGGCAGGCTGCGGAAGAGCTGATCAAAACCGCCGTTTCCCATTTCGAGCTGCTCTGCCCCGGTACAGGCCTCGTTTCCAAGATCGAGAACAGGCTCGAATACCGTAATGCGGCAGATACCGATTCTATCATCAGCTTCGATGAAGCCTTAGCATCACTCATAGGCGAGGATTCCCCGCTTCGTGTAAGAACCGTTTTCATAAGAAGCGATTTTGAAACTCTGCCCTGCGAATACGACATCGAGCAGAGCGATGCATACTATGTGGGCACCCGTTTCGTTGCCTCCTACGGACACGACGGAAAGAAGATGCAGCTTCATGAATACACTTATTTAAACGGTGTTCTCAGCTCCCTCACGCTGCTCGAAGAAAGCGTTCTCACCGAGCCCGTGAACGATCGCGTGCTTATCGGCACCCGTCCGATCCCTTCGGGCGATACCTCGCGTGATTTCGGCTTTGCTGACTGCCCTCCCACCGACCTCAGCTTCGCGCTCCCCGTTGGTGCGGATGCTTCGGAGTTCTACGGCTTCCATGACGGCGAGTTCAACCGCGGAATCAGGTTCAACTGCGCCTCCGGCGAGCTTTGCTATTCGTCCTGCGGCGGCACCGTTTCTGCCGTTATCCTGCGAGGAAGCCTCGGCTTGACCATTGAGATCTCTCATGGAGCCGGAGTCGTTACGCGCTATGCCAATCTTCAATCTGCGGACGTTTCGCTTGGCGATGCCATTGCGGCCGGCGACATTATTGGCAGAATCGCCGAGGGCGGTCTTCATTTTGAGGTTATGATCGGCGGCAGACCGTACAATCCGCTTTACTATCTGACCTCTTCCGCCGCAGCACTCGATTGATAGCAATAAAGCGGTCAACATCAATTCTCGGAGAAAATTTATGTCATATTATAAAGTAACAGGCAATATCCCCCTCAAGGGTGAGGTTTCCGTCAGCGGCTCAAAAAACGCCGCTCTTCCCATTCTCTGTGCCACCGTTCTTGCGGGTGAACCGTGCAGGATCGAAAATCTGCCCGATATCGAGGACGTAAACAGCCTCATTGAGATCCTTACCGCGATGGGCGCGGTCGTGACCAAGCCCCAGAAGGGCGTTGCCGTGATCGACCCAAGACCCATCAAGGAGTATCGCGTTTCCACCGAGATGGCGACAAAGCTTCGTGCATCCTACTATATGCTCGGCTCGCTCCTCGGGCGCTACGGCTATGCCGAGATCGCCGAGCCCGGCGGCTGCTCCATCGGTCAGAGGCCGATAGACTACCATCTGCGCGGCATGCGCGCTCTTGGTGCAAACGTTATAGACCGCGGCGGCATCATCACCGCCGAGGCGAAGGAGCTTCGCGGTGCGGATATCTACCTTGACATGGCGAGCGTTGGCGCAACGATAAACATAATGCTTGCGGCCTGCCGAGCCAAGGGGAAAACCACCATAAACAATGCCGCGCGTGAACCGCACGTAGTTGACGTTGCAAACTTCCTTATCGCAATGGGTGCGAGCATTCGCGGTGCCGGAACGGACGTTATTCGCATCGTCGGCCGCGAGGAGCTGCACGGCTGCACCCATCCCGTCATCCCCGATCAGATCGAGGCCGGCACCTATATGATCGCCGCCGCCGCGACCAAGGGCAACGTTATAATCAAAAACCTTATCCCCACTCATCTTGAGGCGATCTCCGCAAAGCTTATGGAATGCGGCGTTGAGGTCATCGAGGGCGACACCGGCAAGGAATTCTTCATTCAGGTCAAGGCTGACGAGCGCCCCCGTGCCGTCAATATCCGCACCCTGCCCTACCCGGGTTTCCCCACCGACCTTCAGCAGCCGATGACGGCTCTTCTCGCCGTTGCATACGGCAACAGCTTCGTTCAGGAGAATCTGTTTGAGGACAGGTTCAACCACGTTCGTGAATTGAACCGCATGGGCGCAAAGATAACCGTGAACGGGCGCACCGCCGCCGTTGCGGGCGTTGAAAGACTTTTCGGTGCCGAGATACAGGCGACCGACCTGCGCGCGGGCGCGGCGATGATCGTGGCAGCGCTTATGGCACAGGGCACGAGCATAATTCGCAATATCCATTTTATTGACAGGGGCTACGAAAACCTTACCGATAAGCTTACCGCGCTCGGAGCTATGATCGAGCGGGTGGAATGAGCCAATCTTCACCTTAACTCGCAGATAAGGAGTACAGCGGCTTGAGGCTTCAGCCTTATGATGCGTGCTCCTTTAATACTTTTACCGAAGTTAGTTAATGCTAATTGTGGCAATGCCGCCACAGGAGAGAATTATGCAGCAATATTCAATAACGGGCATGAACTGCGCCGCATGCAGCGCAAGGGTCGAGAAGGCTGTTTCGAAGCTTCCCGGCGTTACAAGCTGCGCGGTCAGCCTGCTTACAAATTCAATGGGCGTTGAGGGAACGGCCACGCCTCAGGAGATAATCGCGGCAGTTGAGGGTGCGGGCTATGGCGCAACCTTAAAGGGCGGCGAAAAAACGACTTTCGCTTCGATGAGCGAGGCGGAGAGTGCGCTTATCGACCGCGAAACGCCCAAGCTTAAAAAGCGGCTGATCGCATCTGTCATCCTGCTTCTTATCCTGATGTATTTCTCGATGGGGCACATGATGTGGAAGTGGCCGCTTCCCAAATGGTTCGATGGCAATCACGTTGCCATGGGGCTGATTCAGCTCGTGCTTTCGGCGCTGATAATGGTTATAAACCAAAAATTCTTTACAAGCGGCTTCAAGGCGCTTTGGAACCGATCGCCGAATATGGACACGCTTGTTGCGCTCGGCTCTACCGCTTCATTCGTTTGGAGCCTCTACGCGCTGTTTATGATGACGCGCGCACAGACGGACGGCGACATGATGCTGGTTGAGCACTACATGATGGAGTTCTACTTCGAGTCCGCCGCGATGATAGTTACGCTAATCACCGTGGGCAAGATGCTCGAGGCGCGCTCAAAGGGTAAAACGACCGATGCGCTCAAGGGGCTGATGAAGCTTGCGCCGAAGAGCGCGGTCATAGTTGAAAACGGAATTGAAAAGACCGTGCCGATAGAAGCCGTCAAAAAGGGCGATATCTTCGTAGTTCGCCCAGGCGAGAGCATACCGGTGGACGGCGTTGTTATCGAAGGCATAAGCGCGGTGAACGAAGCTTCGCTCACGGGCGAGAGCATCCCCGTGGATAAGCAGGCGGGCTCCATCGTTTCGGCGGCAACGATAAACGAATCGGGCTTTCTTCGCTGCGAAGCCACGCGCGTTGGCGAGGATACCACGCTTTCGCAGATAATAAGGATGGTCAGCGATGCGGCGGCCACCAAGGCGCCGATAGCGAAGATCGCTGACAAGGTTTCGGGCATATTCGTCCCCGTTGTAATAGCTATCGCCGTTATAACGTTTATTGTTTGGCTTACGCTCGGCAAGGAATTCAGCTACGCGCTCGCGCGCGGCATCTCGGTTCTCGTGATAAGCTGCCCCTGCGCGCTCGGGCTTGCAACGCCTGTTGCGATCATGGTCGGAAGCGGCATGGGCGCGAAGAACGGAATCCTTTTCAAAACCGCCGTTTCGCTCGAGGAAGCGGGCAAGGCGCAGATCGTTGCGCTCGATAAGACCGGCACCGTGACGAGCGGCGAACCCCGCGTTACCGATATTATTCCCGCTGGCGGAATAAGCGAAAGAGAGCTAATATCCCTCGCCTACTCGCTTGAAAGCAGGAGCGAGCATCCGCTTGCAAGGGCGATAGTTGCCCGCGCCGAGGAAAACTCCGTTTCCGCTTTGGAAGTAAGCGATTTTGCGGCGCTCCCCGGAAACGGGCTTGAGGGCAGGATCGGAGCAAGTCTTATTCGCGGCGGCAGCATGAATTATATCGGCTCGGTTGCAAAGGTCGGCGGCGGTATGCTCGAGCGGGCTCAGGCGCTTGCAGCAGAGGGCAAAACTCCCCTGCTCTTTGCAAAAAACGATGACTTTCTCGGCATTATCGCCGTTGCGGACGTTATAAAACCCGAAAGCCCGCAGGCGATAGCGGAGCTTCAAAACATGGGAATTCGCGTTGTGATGCTGACGGGCGACAACGAGCGCACCGCGCGCGCGATAGGCGCTCAAGCGGGCGTGGATCACGTTATCGCGGGCGTGCTGCCCGAGGGCAAGGAGCGCGTTATAAGAAGGCTTGCCGAGCGCGGCAAGGTGGTTATGGTCGGCGACGGCATCAATGATGCGCCCGCGCTCACAAGGGCGGATATGGGCTTTGCGATAGGCGCGGGTACGGATGTTGCGATAGACGCTGCGGACGTGGTGCTGATGAAAAGCAAGCTCAGTGACGTTCCCGCAGCGATACGCCTGAGCCGCGCAACGCTTCGCAATATCCACGAAAACCTTTTCTGGGCGTTCATCTACAATATCATCGGAATACCGCTTGCGGCGGGCGTGTTCATCCCCATCTTCGGGTGGATGCTCAACCCGATGTTCGGCGCGGCGGCGATGAGCCTTTCGAGCTTCTGCGTGGTGACGAATGCGCTGCGCCTCAATCTTTTCAAGGTCCACAGCGCCAAGCGCGATAAAATGCGCACGCCCGTGGAGCTTGATAATGCCTTTATCGACACGATACTCGATATGCCCGCCTGCCCGCTCGAGGGTGCGGAATGCGGCGTGAAAGCAAGTGACGGAACCGCCGCTGATGCTGCCGTTGAACAGCCCGAAAACGGCGCGAAAACTCTCACGGTGCATATCGCGGGCATGATGTGCGAGCATTGTGAAAGAAGCGTGAAGGCGGCGCTCGAGGCGCTCCCGTTCGTTGCTTCCGCCGAAGCAAGCCACGAAAAGGGCGCTGCGGTGGTGGTTTTGAGCGGCGAAGCGGACGAAGCGGCGATAAAAGCCGCCATCGAAAGCGAGGATTACGAGTTTATCTCGATAGAATAGAAACGGCACAATACTGAAACGGCGCTTCGCAGATGGGGAGCGCCGTTTATCCATATTCGATTTGCCTTGACTTTCAAAGCGCAGTTTTTCGTTTACGCTTCAGCCTTTTGCTTTTTTTCATCTGCTTTGCGCGATACGAGTGCGGCGATCAAAGCCCCAAGTCTTAACGGCAAGTACATATAAAACGCAATCCCCGCTATCTTCTCTATCTTATCTACAATGCGATCCATAACAGATGCATACTCGAGCGGAGTAGCGCCGTGCAGAAAACGACAGATCAATCCTGCTGTGAACAGCATCAAGCATAGATTTGCAAGAATGCTGAGTATCGTTTTTAGAACGGGCTTTGGCTTTATTGCGGCGCTGTAAACGGTATAGAACAGATCGATTTCGTAAACAACTACGAACATTCCCAACAAGATCATGGCAAATGCGCCAAACCACACGAACCGATAATCCCTTCCGATTTTCTCAGCCTCCGCCACCTCCTCGTTGTAAATCCTTATCGCAAGCAGGAAGCTTGCCACGATAGTACAAACGATCAGCAAAACGAAAATCAGGACTATTATTTTCTTTTTATCCATGATCGCTCAAGCCTCCATTCCCTGCCCGGTTATCGAAGTTTGAAAGCCCTGCTCCACGATCCCGCCGTTCTCGGGATCGCCCTTCATTTCAAGGATGATCGCGGGAGCACTCGGCTTTGCGAGCTGCGATTCCGCCCCCACTATCTCAAGTCCGCCGCGCCAATGGCGAAGCAGTCCTGCCAATATGAGCAGTATCAAAAACGCAGTCGGCACGACCGACAGGATCGATAGGAAGCCGACGACCGAGCGCGTTCTGACGGCTCGATCGCGCTTATACAGCCTGAGCCATATAACACTGATCGCGGCAAAGGCGATAAGACCAAGCGGCAGCAGAAACGGGCGCTGATCGTTCACGATTTCCTTCCCGGCCGAATCGATGAGAAGCGCCAAGAAGATCACAATGCCGAGCACGGTGCAAATCGCCGCATGGATCCAAGCGAGTTTAATAAGAGTACGGTTTTTCATCCTGAACTTTCTCCTTTTGCATTATGTGTCCACTTCAATATAGTACAGTTTCTTCGTTTCGCGATCGTACACGGCGAAGGTGAAATTAACCGAATGATCAAAGAGGTTTTCATCATCGCGGCTCTTTGCTCTGTTATGCCTGTTTTCAAAGTAATACAATCCGTCCTTAACAGCAGGCGTGTCATGATCGTACTCGATGTCGAACCTCACGAATAGCCTGCCGAGCGGCTCTCCCATATCCGCGCGCTGATCAAACAGCGCATAATAAAGCTTATCGCTCATCGGCAGCTCGCGCCATTCACTCAAGCTGCTTTCAAAATCCTCGCCCGCCTCCGAGCAGTCAAACACCATCAAGGTATTGCCATCACCGTGAAAGCCGCCGTGGTCGTCCTCATGGAAAACGAGCTTTGCATCGCTCACCTTCGCGCCCGTCGTTTTTTCAACGTATTCTGTCGGGGTCAGCCTCGCGCATGAGAATATGCCCAAGCGATAGTACGCGCCCGCGCCGGGTTCCTCGGTCGCTGCGCCTTCCGCATTCTCAGCAGATGATGAAGCGGCCAAGATCGCCGAAAGAGGTATCGCAGCTATCAAAAGCGTGCAAACAGCGAGCTTGATGCGGGTCATAAGCCCGTCCTGTATCCGTCCTTTCATTATATAAAACCCTTTCTTTTTATTAAAAAGCCCTTGTCAGCCCATCGAAGTACAGCAGCTCGGTATAATCGTTTTCAGCCGAATCAAGCTGTGATTCATCCATAATCAGATCCTCGCTGAGGCTCCAGTTTCCGTATTTATCAAGCGTTTTGAACTTGTGCATCCAGCCCGGTGCGCCGTTCGTGCTTATTTCGGCAAAGGTGCCATCGGTATCGTTAGCGAGCTGTACGCAGAAATCGTCCGTTAATGTGCGCCTCGAAACGCTGTTTACGATCGCGGTAAACAGCGCGATATCGAATTCCGTGCTTCTATCGCTCTTTTCGTAAGAAACGCTGAAGCGCTCCGCGCCCTTCGTTCTGCCGTCCAAAAGAATATTGTTCAGGCTTACTTTTATAGTCGAGCTTTCATCGGGCTTGAGCTCGAAATCGACTATGATGCCGTCCTCATCGAGCTTGCTTCGCACCTTTTTAAGCTCAAGCTCATGGCTCTCGGCGGTTTGCTGAAGCACCTGCTCCAGCTTTTCAAAATGCGCCTCCGATTCGCTCGGCAGAATCATGGGGGTATTGAGGCTGCCCATTATCGCCGTAAAAAACTCCGATGAACAGCCGCAAAACACAAAACTGAACGTTAAAATTGCTATTATAAAAAGTTTTTTCATTTTCATTCTTCCTCCCGATTATTTTTCGCCTTCCGAACAAGTTTTATTGCGGCAAGCGTAAGCATAACGCAAACCGTAGGCGTTAATATCGAGAGCCATGCGCCCGCCATGCCGAGGTTCTTATACGCAAAATCCGGGAAAAGGTTGAATAGAACGATGCAGTCCGAAACCAGCAGCGCGGCGGCGAGCAAACCGAGCATCCAAAGCTTTTCCCTGCCGCTCAGCCTCGAAGAAAACGCTCCGCTGAGTGCAAGATACAGCAGGATAAGCAGCAGCAATACTGCGGCGAACACCCATCCTCCGTTCACAGGTTGAATCACAAAGAGGAGCGCGCTCAGCATTATTCCCCGTCCCCCTTGCGGAACTCCAGAATATCCCCGGGCTGGCAGTCCAGCGCTTCGCAGAGCTTGATAAGGGTCGAGATGCGAATGGCCTTTGCCTTGCCCGTTTTGAGAATGGACATATTTGAGAGCGTTATGCCCACCTTTTCGGCAAGCTCGGAAACGCTCATCTTGCGCTTTGCAAGCATTACGTCGATGTTGAAGATGATCTCGCTTTCCATAGTTTTGCCCTCCTTATATCGTAAGGTCGGTTTCATCCTGCATTTTGGCGGCCTTGCCCACAAGATGTGAGAGCACGGCAGCGGCAACCGAAACGGCGATGCCTATGAAGACGAAAACAAGAGACATCAGAGCAAAGCCGCCGTGATTCATCCAAAGAAACAGCAGAACGATGTTTCCAATGAAAAAGAATGCGGAATCCGCGGCGGCGAGTATCGATATCAGCTTGAAGCATTTTGCATTTTCAATCGAAAACGCCCTGTCCTTGCCGATGTTGTCCGCAATTCGCCAAGCAGGAAGCAACGCAATGAAGCAAGGGATCATGCATACCCACAGGAAAATAAGATCGGGCCAGAAAGCGTAGTCGAATTCGCCATCATAGTGCTGCATGAACATTTTTCCTATCGATGGCAGAACTACCGCGCATACGAGAATGCCGAGCAGCGCAACGCCAACGATGATGACCTTGAGCCAGTTTGCAAGTTTCTTTTGATCCATAATGAATCCTCCTAAAATTTTTATTTATTATTCGATCCGCTTTCGGGCGGAATTTCGAAATCGGGTTTGCGCTTCAAGAGCCTATTGTTGAAGCACTTCAGAATTATCATAAGATAGGCGGCGGCGCACAGGGTATCCACGATCGCCATGAACAAAAAGCAGTTTTGGTATATCACCCAGAGCCAAAGCCATATCGCTTCTGCAGCGATCACAAGCAGCGGAGCGAACCGAAGCAGAACGAAGATCGGCTTATCCTTTCGAGCGAACCACAGTATAAAGGCGAGCGCAAAGCATAGTGCGGCGGCGAGCAGTCCGTATGTGAGCTCACCATAGAAGCCCTTGAAGAAATATGCCCAAGTATTCTGCATTTTCAAAACAACGGCAAGCCTTTTATAAAGCCCCGTTATATAGAACATAAAGTAAACATACAGCGCAACGCAGCCGCCCGCAGCATAGTGCTTCGAGCTGAACAGCGCGATCAGCGAGCAGGTGAACACCCAAAAGCCGAACGTTTGCGAGCTGAAAAACGCCAAGCCCCAAAGACCGTCGCCGGGGAAGCAGGCGAAGAAGGCGACCAACAGCCCCGCAAACACTCCGAGGGCGGATGCCAAAAGATACGATCTCAAGTCGTGTTTGAAAACGATGCAGTTTTTCATGCTCCGCATCTCCTTTTGCCCTGTTTTGTTTATTCATGGTCCTGAATCGGTTCAAATGTGTATTCGCCCAAGCTTTCCGGCGAATACTCGGAGCTCTTGCCGCCTGCTTCCATCCATTCAAAGTAGAGCTTCAAAAAGTTTTCAAGCAAATACGCTTCGTCTTTTTCACCCGTTAGGAGCTTGGTATCGGGATAGTAGGTATAATGAATGGTTGCGTCTTCCCTCGGCGAATACAAGGCGATATGCATCTCTCCACGGCCGTCATGATCCGGCCAGTGAAACAATCCAACATATTCGGGTATTCGCAATTCAAGGAAAGGATCAAAGTCCTTGTAGGCTTCGGGCGTTGCGCTCGACAGCACGGTCTTCTTGCCGCGGCATTCATCGCTCATCAGATTCCACACTTCGTCGTACACATTTTGGACATCCTGCACCCTGCTCATCGAATCCGCGGGGGTGAATATGAAAATGCAGATACCTACCGCCACTAAAAGCACGGCGGCCGCGATAATGGCGGCAATCGTCACAAAAACTATGGCAAACACTTTTTTCATTCTCCGCACCCCCGATTCATAATGGAGCATTTCCCGCCTACTGCGCCATTAGCGCCGCTTGCGCTTTATGATCGCATTATAGCGGTTTCGTAACCGTTTGTCAAGCATGTTTTATTGAATTTCGATAAATTATTTTTGAGTGCCGTATTGGTTTTGTTGTTTCAACGAACGAATACCCTGCAAAAAAAAGAACGCCGAGCGGCGTTCCTTAAAAGAAAAAATGTTTGTTGACCTGCTGCGTATCAGTTCTTTTCGCTTTCAAGATACGCCCTTCTGCCGTTTTCATAGAGGTTGTTGCCCTCGCTGTCGATAACCGCAACAACGGGAAGATTCTCAACAACGAGCCTTCTTACGGCCTCCGCGCCGAGATCCTCATAACAAACGACCTCGGCGGATTTGATGCAGCTTGAGAGCAGAGCGCCCGCGCCGCCGATAGCGGCGAAATACACCGCGCCGTGCTTCTTCATGGCCTCAACGACCGCAGAGCCGCGCTTGCCCTTGCCTATCATGCCGGTTTCGCCCGCCGCGATAAGCGCGGGAGAATATGCGTCCATACGGTAGCTGGTGGTGGGGCCGGCCGAGCCGATGACCTGATCGGGCTTTGCGGGAGTGGGGCCAACATAGTAGATGGTCGCGTTCTCGATATCGAAGGGCAGCTTCTCGCCCTTTTCAAGAAGCTCCACAAGGCGCTTATGCGCCGCATCCCTCGCGGTGTAGATAACTCCCGAAAGAAGGCAGCTTTCGCCGCTCTTAATTTCCCTTGCCATTTCCCTTGTGATGGGCAGATTTATCTTTCTTTCCATTGGTTTTTCCTCCGCTTACAGCACCGCGCTCTTATGCCGCGTTACATGGCAGTTTATATTGACCGCCACGGGCAGACCCGCGATATGGGTGGGCATGGTTTCGATATTGACCGCAAGCGCCGTGGTTCTGCCGCCGAAGCCCTGCGGTCCGATGCCGAGCGCGTTTATTCTCTCGAGCAGCTCGTTTTCAAGCTCTGCATAGAATTCGTCCGAATTGCGCTCTTCTGCGCTTCGCATCAGCGCTTTTTTGGCAAGGTATGCCGCCTTATCGAAGGTGCCGCCGATGCCGATGCCGACCACTATCGGCGGACAGGGGTTCGGCCCCGCTTCATCAACGGTTTTGAGCACAAACGCTTTAACGCCCTCGATGCCGTCCGAGGGCTTGAGCATCTTCAATTGGCTCATATTCTCGCTGCCGAAGCCCTTGGGAGCAACGGTTATCTCGAGCTTATCGCCGGGAACTATCTCGGTATAGAGCATCGCAGGGCTGTTGTCGCCGGTGTTGACCCTCTTGAGCGGATCGCCGACCACCGATTTGCGAAGATAGCCTTCGCCGTAGCCCTTTTTAACGCCCGCGTTCACGGCCTCGGTGAGATCGCCGACGATATGCACGTCCTGCCCTATTTTAAGAAAAACGCAGCAAACGCCCGTATCCTGGCAGATGGGCATATTATCCCTCGCGGCGATGCCGTAGTTTTCGATGATCTTATCGAGTATGCCCTGCGCGGTTTCCCATTTTTCCTCGCTTCGAGCCTTCTCAATCCTCGACTTGATATCGGCGGGCAGGAAGCAGTTTGCTTCGACCGCAAGTGTCGCCACGGTTTCGGTGATAAGTCTTGCATCTATTTCTCTCATGTTTTCACCTTTCATTATATTGAATTCGCATTAATGTGCGTCTGGTATCTCAAGAAAGCATGTATACGGTCCATCTCCATTTAGTTTTTTAAACTTTTTTTCATCCAAGTATTTCTTTTTAAAATAGTAATCGATCAAATACTCAAATGAGCACTTTACACCAAGATACTTTGCCCAATGATAGATACTATATAAGTAATTTCTAATATGTTCATTGACCGCAATACGTTCGAGTCCATATTCAAACGGGATCATATCCTTTTTAGATATTGCTTTTCTTTTGCAAAGATAGCAAATATAAGAAAAGAATGAAAGTGTTTTGTCAATCTTTTTAAACAATGCATCATCGTTGTCAACAGTCAACAGTGCTTTCTTTGCAACCCGATGGCGAGAACGTGGGCGCGGAGGATGAGAACGGTCACCAATCAACAATGCTTTCTTTGCAACACTATGATCGGCATGAAACTTTCCATCATAACGTATCCCTTCATCCCAATCGATTATATCCATAATGGCAGCAATATCCTTATCACCTCTAACACGGTTCATCAAATCATTCACCATTTCTGCACGCTTGTGCATGACCTGAGTCCTCCATTGTTTTAATGCAAAATAGCCACCTACTACAGCAAAAACGAGAGTAATAGCACCTGAATACTTGTTTAGCAAGTCCAGTATGTCTTTAATCAGCTGAATTATTTGTTCCATTAGAGCATTCACTCCTCCTCAAAAGGTTCTTAACTCTCGCGCACATCCCTTATTCTGTCGATAACCGTTCCGTCGCGGTAGATGACCTCGGCAACGACCCTTTCGCCGATAGCGGGCTTCATCGGAACGCCGCTTCTATCCTCGGCAAGCGATTTGAGCTCGCGGATATCGAGCACCTTAACGCCCGAATCGATGAGCCTTTGACGAAGCTCAATATTCTTCGGATTGACCGCAACGCCCTTCTGGGTGACGAGCACGTCCACGGTGCTGCCCGGGGTGGAGATGCAGTTCACGCGGTCGGTAACTATCGGCAGCCTCGCCCTTGAGAGCGGCGCGATTATCATGGCGAGCTTTGCACCCGCCGCCGTGTCGCTGTGGCCGCCGCTGCCGCCCATGATGCGGCCGTTTGAATCGGTGTGAACGTTTATATTGAAGTCCACGTCTATCTCTGTTGCTCCGAGAATGACCACATCGAGGCTATCGACCACCGCACTCTTTGCAAAGGGCGAAGCGTAGAGAGAGGCCGAAATTTCGCTGTGGCGCGGGTTATTCCTTATGGATTCGACCGCGCGAAGATCGAAGCATTGTACATCGAGAAGCGACTCGAAGCAGCCCTCCTCGAGCATATCGACCATATAGCCGGTTATGCCGCCGAGACCGAAGCTGCCCTGAATCTTCTCCTTAATCATAACGTCCTTAAGATATTTCGCCGCCGCAAGCGAAGCGCCGCCCGCGCCGGTTTGGAACGAGAAGCCGTCCTTGAGAAGGCCGGAGCCCTTTATAACGTCCACCGCCGTCTGCGCCATAAGAAGGCCGACGGGATCGCGGGTGATCTTGGTCGTACCGGAAACTATGCCCTTGGGGTCGCCAATAGAATCCACGACCACGACCGCATCCACATCCGTTTCTGGGATGGAGCGGGTAACGAGCGGATAGGGGTGAAGCTCATCCGTTATGACCACAACGAACTTGGCGCAGCGCGCATCGGGCATTGCGTAGCCGAGCGAGCCGCAGGCGGATTTGCCCATTTTGCCCGTGCAGTTGCCCATATTATCCGAAGCGGGAGCGGCTATGAACGCAACGTCTATCGGGGTTTTGCCGCTCTCGATGTCGGCCGGTCTGCCGCCGTGGGTGCGGAACTGAACGGGGTTTTTCATATTGCCCGCCGAAATAAATCTGCCGAGCTCCTGCGACATATAGTCTGTTTGAATGGTGGAAACGACTCCATTTTGGATATGCTCCTTGAGCGGACGGTGCGTATCGAAGAGGGAGCTTGCGTTGACGGTCAGATCCTTAATTCCGAGCTCAGCGATGGCTTCCATTACCATGTTCAGAACGTAGTCGCCGTTACGCAGATGGTGATGGAAGGAAACGGTCATTCCGCTTTTGAGGCCGCTCGCCTCAACAGCCTGCTTTATTGAAGAAATCAGCTTACTCATTGATATCATCCTCCACAAGTCCGAGCTGCTTTGCCGCCGCAAGGGTCTGCCTTGCCCTTTCCACGATGGGCTTATCTATCATCTTGCCGCGCAGGGAGACCGCGCCCTTGCCCTGCTCCTTGCCGAGCCTTATCGCCTCGAAAACGAGCTTGGCGTATTCGATGTCCTTCTCCGAAGGGCTGAATACGGCGTTTATGACCTTTACATGGCGCGGCGCGATAGCGGATTTACCCGTGAAGCCGAGGCTCTTGGCGTATTCGGCATCAACCTCGATCCCCTCGTCGTCGTTCACGTCCGTAAACGGGGTGTCGTAAACGTCCACACCCGCGGCGCGTGCCGCCATAACGAGGCGTTTTCTGGCGTAGTCTATCTCGTTGCCGCCCTTGGTGCGCTTGCAGCGCAGATCGGCGGTCAGATCCTCGCCGCCGAGGAAGATCGCCGCAACTCGTGGGCAGGCCGAAGCGATCTGATAGGCGTTTTCAACGCCGAGCGCGGTTTCGATCAGGGGAATCAGCTTTACAGTGCCGACCTCGATACCGTTTCTGCGCTCGACCTCTTCTATATAAGCATCCACCTCTCGGATATCCTCCGCACAGCTCGCCTTTGGGGGCATGATGAGGTTTGGGCGAAGCGGGATTATCGCATCGAGATCATGCTTCCAGTAGTCGGTATCGATGGAGTTGATGCGAACCGTTATCTCAACGCCCTTAAAGCCCATCTTCTTGAGCGCACTGCGAACGAGCAGGCGCGCCGAGTCCTTTTCATCGGGCGATACGGCATCTTCAAGGTCGAGAATGATAGAATCGGCACCGAGGCTGTCGCCGTTGATTATCATATTCGGCGTGTTTCCCGGCAAAAATAACATGCTTCTGCGCATTTTAACTTCCTTTCGACGGGGCGCGTTTATCACGATGCGCCTCCGCAGTAAGATTTTTGCATACATAGCTATTATAAACCCGTTTGAGTTGGGATTCAATAGTAAAATGCGCGATATGAAGGAAATTTGCAATATTATGCAAAGCGATGATCCGTCTGCCGCGTATTTTGCTGATGCAAAATGCATAGCTTATTACTGCCGGTGTACATGCTGTTACGGTCAAATCAGCTTGAAGGAGAAAGAAATTGAATATCTATATTGAATCACGGGTGCTTGATATCGCGTGCTACATTATCGAAACAGGCGCGACTGTGCGCGCGGCGGCGGTCGTTTTCGGGGTTTCAAAATCCACGGTGCACAAGGATATTACCGAAAGGCTTCGGCAGATAAACAAGGCGCTTGCCGAGCAGGTTGCCGCCGTGCTCGATGCAAACCGCGAGGAACGGCACATTAGGGGCGGCAGGGCGACCTATTTGAAGTACCATGCGCTGGACGAGGTAAAGGGAGCATAAAAAAGGCGGGTCACCCCGCCGAAGCGAAAGCAATCACTCTTTACGCATACGCTCCGCCTGTGAAGGGCGAAGATAGAGCGGCACTGCGGCGCTCATGGCATATTCCGCCGTTCTAAGCGTCTCCAATATGACCAATGCAGCATCGCATTCCGTTTCCGGATCGAACGCATCGCCCACAAGCTCCGCATCCGCAAACCGCTCCCATATCTCATTTTTGACGCAGGCGCAGGGTTCGAGGATGCATTCGCCGTTTTCATAGGCGGCGGCATAGCCGTTTCCGTTTCGCGCATCGAGCATAACGCAGACCGCTCCCTCATCCGAAACAAGATTGCGCAAAGCGGCAAGCGAAGGCACCGCAAACACGGGCTTATTCTCGGAATAGGCCAATGCATTCACGAAAGAAACGCCGATGCGAACGCCAGTGAAGGAGCCCGGGCCGATATCAACGGCAAAGGCATCGATATCGGAAACGGACAGCCCCGCTTCATTGAGCACTTCGTCCACAAGTGCGCCAAGCGAGACCGAGTGCGGCCTTCCGCTTTCATCGCGCTTGAAGAGGATAACGCCCCTGCAATCCGAATCGTTTTCGCCGCTCTTTTCAAGGTAGAGCGCCGCAGACGGATGCTTTGCAGAGGTGGATACGGACAGCATATTCATAATGCAAGCTCCTCGATCATTGCTTCGTATTTTTTCCCGAACGGAACGAGTTCTACCTCGCGAACATCGTTTCCGCTGCCCCCGATATGTATTTCAAGCCGCTCTGCAGGCAGCGCATCCGGAACGTTCTCGCTCCACTCCATGAGTATGATGCTGTTTGAAAACAGATACTCGTCAAATCCCATGGCAAGAAGCTCGTCCGCATCATCGAGGCGGTAGCAGTCGAAATGATCTATTGCCGCTTCCCCGCCATTGTAGTGCTTTACTATGTTGAAGGTGGGGCTCGACACCTCAGCTATGCCGAAATAGGCGCAAAAGCCCTTAACAAATGCGGTTTTTCCCGCGCCGAGTCCGCCGAAAAGTGCAATAAACACTCCCGCAAAGGATGCCTCGGCAAGCTTTGCGGCAAGATCGCGCATATCGTATTCGTTTTTTATAAGAAAGCTTTTTTTCAATTCAGTTTTCGTTCGTTCTGTTATCAATAAGCGCAAAGCTTTACCACTCGAGTGCGCCGCGAAGGATGAGCTCGTTGCGGTAATCCATGAGCCTGTCCTCCTCGATCGCCTTGCGAACGCCCTCCATGAGCCTGTAGGTGAATCGGAGGTTGTGCATGGTAATTAGCTGCGCCGCGAGTATCTCACCCGCCTTGATAAGATGACGGATATACGCCCTTGAGAAATTGCGGCAGGCGTAGCAGTCGCAGCCCTCCTCGATGGGGCGGCTGTCGTGCGCAAATTCGGCGTTTCTGAGCATCTTCTTGCCATCGAAGGTGAAGGCAAGACCGTTTCGAGCCGAGCGTGTCTGAAGAACGCAGTCGTACATATCCACGCCGCGAATCGAGCCTTCAACGAGGCAATCGGGGCTGCCCACCCCCATCAGGTAGCGAGGCTTATTCGTTGGCATGTGGGGCATAAGCGCCTCAAGCATCTCATACATAACAGGCTTGGGCTCTCCGACAGAGAGTCCGCCAATACCGTAGCCGGGGAAATCCATATCGGTAAGCACCTTTGCGCTTTCTATGCGCAGATCGGCATGCATTCCGCCCTGAACTATGCCGAAGAGCGCCTGATCCTCGCGGGTATGACTCTTTTTGCACCTTTCCGCCCATCGGTGAGTGCGGTTCATAGCGGCGATGGTGTAATTACGGTCGCAGTGCGCGGGCGCACATTCATCGAACGCCATTGCGATATCAGCGCCGAGCGCCTGCTCGATCTCCATCACGAGCTCGGGTGTGAAAAACATTTTATGCCCGTCTATATGCGAGCTGAACTCCACGCCTTCATCGGTGATCTTATTCATGGCGGCGAGGCTGAAAACCTGGAAGCCGCCGCTGTCGGTCAGCATAGGGCCGTGCCACTGCGAGAATTCGTGCAGTCCTCCCATCTCCTTAACGAGCTCATGCCCGGGGCGAAGATGCAGATGATAGGTGTTTGCAAGCACGATGCCCGCGCCGACCTCCTTAAGATCGCGCGGGGTCATTGCCTTAACCGTCGCCTGAGTGCCCACCGCCATAAAGCAGGGCGTTTCGATGGTTCCGTGCGGAGTGTGCAGCCTTCCCCTTCGGGCTCCCGTTTGGGCGCAGGTTTTTATGAGTTCATATCTTACCGGTGGTTGATTCATATTTCAGCCTTTCGTTTTAAATTTCAAGCAGATTATTTTCTGATTAAATGAACAGCGAAGCATCGCCAAACGAAAAGAAGCGATACCTTTCCTCGATGGCGTGCTCGTATACGCGCATTACCTCATCGCGGGATGAAAAGGCGCTTATCAGCATCAGAAGCGTGGATTCGGGCAGATGGAAATTGGTTATCAGCGCATCCACCGCCTTGAAGCGATAGCCCGGGGTTATGAAGATATCTGTATTGCCCTTGCCCGCGTGAACCACGCCGCTCTCATCGGATATGCTCTCAAGTGTGCGGCAGCTCGTGGTGCCAACGGCGATTATCCTGCCTCCGTTTTTTCTTGCATTGTTTATCTTTTCCGCCGCTTCATCGCTGCATTCGTAGTATTCAGAATGCATGCGATGCTCCTCAACATTTTCAACCGAAACGGGGCGGAAGGTGCCAAGACCTACGTGCAGAAGCACGTCCGCTATCTCAATGCCCTTTTTGTTTATTCTCTCAAGCAGCTCCTCTGTGAAATGAAGCCCCGCGGTGGGCGCAGCGGCAGAGCCGTTTTCTTGCGCATAAACGGTCTGATAGCGTTCCTTATCCGCCACCCTTTCGGTGATATACGGCGGAAGGGGCATCTCACCCGCTCGATCGAGCACCTCCTCGAAAATGCCGTTGTAATCGAGGCGGATGATCCTGTTTCCGTCGTCGAGCACTTCGAGCACGGTTGCCGAGAGCTCGTCGTTTATCTTGAAGCTGCGGCCGACCCTCGCCCTTCTGCCGGGCTTGACGAGGCATTCCCAACGGCGTTCATCGAGCCGTTTGAGAAGAAGAAATTCCATCGCTCCGCCCGTGTCCGCTCGGTGCGCATAGAGCCTTGCGGGGATAACGCGGGTGGTGTTTCGAACGAGCACGTCACCCGGGTTCAGATACTCGATGATATCGGAAAAAACCTTATCCTCGATGGTTTGCGTTTTTCTGTTGTAAACGAGCAGACGTGAAGCGGAGCGCACCTCAGCGGGCGACTGTGCGATCAGCTCCTCGGGAAGCTCATAGTAAAAATCGGAAGTTTTCAAAAGGCTCTTTCCTCACTCAACGATATCGTAAACAAGGGGCAGCGGCTGAGGGGACTCGGTTTTTATCGCAATGCCCTGCTTGAAGAGGCTCACCGCTCGATCGAGCTGCGTTTCATCGTTCACGTAGAACACGGCGAGCTCCTCCCCCGCCTCCACGCGATCGCCATAGCGTTTTTTCATTAGGATGCCCACGGCGGGATCGATGCTGTCCTCCGCCTTTTCGCGCCCGGCTCCGAGCAGAAGCGCAGCGGTGCCGATCAGCTTCGCATCCATTTCGCCAACGCAGCCCGAATTATCCGAGCATACGGGAATAATTTGCCTAACGCGAACCAGCCTTTCGGGCTCGTCCACGTAGAGTGCATCGCCGCCGAGCTCAACGAGCATGTCGCGCAGCCTTCTAAGCGCTTCGCCTGATTCTATCGCGTTTTTGAGCATTGTGAGCGCATCCTCTGAACTTTGAACTATCCCCGAAAGCTTGAGCATCTGCCCCGCAAGCTTGAAGCAAACGACGGCAAGCGGATCGTCATACGGCACCTTGCCCGAGAGCACCTCGATTGCTTCCTTCATTTCAAGCCCGTTGCCGATCGCCATGCCGAGCGGACGGTTCATATCGGTGATAAGAGCGACCGTCCTTCTTCCAACGTTTTGACCGATATTCACCATGGCGCGCGCGAGCTTTTTCGCTTCATCGAGCGTTTCCATAAATGCGCCGGAGCCCGTTTTAACGTCTAAAACTATAGCATCCGCTCCCGAAGCTATCTTCTTGCTCATTATGCTCGAAGCGATGAGTGGTATGCTCTGCACCGTAGCGGTTACATCGCGAAGAGCATACATTTTTTTATCGGCAGGATTAAGATTTTTGCTTTGACCTATAACGCAGAGGCCTGTTTTGCGAACGATCTGCTTGAACCTTTCAAGGCTCTGCTCGATACAAACGCCGGGAACGGATTCGAGCTTATCAAGCGTTCCTCCCGAATGCGCAAGGCCTCGCCCGCTCAGCTTGGCAACGGTGCCTCCGCATGCGGCAACAAGGGGCGCGACAACGAGCGTTGTTGTGTCTCCCACGCCGCCCGTGGAATGCTTATCCACCTTGACTCCGGGAAGATCTGAAAGATCCATCGTTTCGCCCGAATCCACCATTGCCGAGGTGAGATAGGCGGTTTCCTCATCGGTCATTCCACGGATGCAAACAGCCATCATCCATGCCGTAAGCTGATAGTCGGCAACGGTGCCGTCTGATATTCCCCGAATCATGGCTGCTATTTCGTCATAGCTATGTGCGTGTCCTTCGCGCTTTTTTTCTATTATTTCAGTAATGAGCATATTAGCTCCTTCCTTGCATAGATGCGGAACGCATCCTATTTCAGATAGCTTATTCCACCGTAACGGATTTTGCGAGATTCCTCGGTTTATCGATATCGCAGCCCTTGAGCGATGCGATATAGTATGCAAACAGCTGTAGCGGAACGATCGTCAGCGAAGGTGCCGATATCTCTCCGCACTCGGGAATGCGGATGATATGATCCGCAACGGTACCCGTTTGGATATCGTCATCATTGATGATGGCGATGACCTTTGCGCCCCTTGCCTTGACCTCTTTGATGTTTGAGATCATCTTATCGAGCAGCGGACGGTAGGTGCAGAGCGCGATTACGAGCGTTCCATCCTCAATGAGCGAAATCGTACCGTGCTTTAGCTCGCCTGCCGCATAAGCTTCGGAATGGATGTAGGATATCTCCTTGAGCTTGAGGGAAGCCTCGAGCGAAAGAGCGAAATCGATATTCCTTCCGAGGAAGAAAACGCTTTGGGAATTGAAGTAAAGCGATGCCACGTACTGCATCGTCTGAACGTCCGAAAGGATGGTCTCAATGCCCGAGGGAATGCACTTTATCGCCGAAACAAGCTCTTTCACCTCGGTGTCGCTCAGCTTGCCGTGAAGCTGCGCCATGCGAATACCGAGCAGCTCAACGAGCACGAGCTGAGTGCTGTATGCCTTGGTCGTGGCAACGGAGATCTCGGGGCCCGCCCATGTGTAGAGCACCTCCTCGCTTTCGTTTGCGATGGAGCTTGCAACAACGTTTACTATGGAAACGGTTCTTGCACCCTTGTTCTTTGCTTCACGCAGAGCATACAGCGTGTCGAGAGTTTCGCCCGACTGGCTGATTACGATTACGAGCGTTCGCTCGTTAAGAATGGGGTCATCGTATCTGAATTCGGAGGCAAGCTCCGCCTCCACGGGAATATCAAGCCATTTTTTAAGCAGATGCTTTGCAACAACGCCAACGTGATACGCCGAGCCGCATGCGGTAAGCTTTATGGAATCGATATTCTTAAGATCCTCATCGCTCAAGGATTTGAAGCCGAGGAGGATATCTCCGTTTGCATCGAGCCTCGGCGCAACGGTCTTTGAAATGGCTTCGGGCTGCTCCATTATCTCCTTTATCATGAAGTGGGGATAGCCGCCCTTTTCCGCAGCGCCTGCATCCCACTCGATATGCTCGATAACGTGCTCTACCCTTTCGCCAAGCTCATTGAACACCGCAACGCGCTTTTTCGAGAGCACGGCAAGCTCCCTTTCATCGAGACGGAAAACGTCCCTCGTGTATTTGAGTATGGCAGGGATATCGGAGGCGATAAAGTTCTCGTTCTCGCCGATGCCGATGATAAGGGGGCTGTCCTTGCGAAGAGCGATTATCTGCTCTGGGAAATCGGCAAAGATTATGCCGAGCGCGTATGAGCCCCTAAGCTGAAGCTCCGCCTTGCGAACTGCGGCAACGGGGTCGCCGCTGTAGCAATAGTCGATGAGCTCCGAAACAACCTCGGAATCCGTCTCGGTGGAGAATTCATAGCCGTGGGCGGAAAGAAAAGCGCGAAGCTCGATGTAGTTTTCGATAATGCCGTTATGAACCACGGCCACCCTGCCGCTCTTGGAAAGATGCGGATGCGAGTTGACGTCGGAAGGCTCGCCATGGGTCGCCCAGCGGGTATGGCCGATGCCGACCGTGCAGCCGCTGTCCCCCGCGCTTTCAACTATTCTTCTGAGGTCTGCGATGCGCCCCCTCGTTTTCTGTATCTCAATGCCGCCATCGGAAACGAGGGCGATTCCCGCAGAATCATAACCGCGGTATTCAAGCTTCTCAAGCGCTTCAAGAAGCAGCGGTGTCACAACTCGTTCTCCAACGTAACCGACTATACCACACATAATAAGCATCCTCCATAAAAGGGTTCTGTTGATTTGCCGACTAATACCGACTTTATCATTATACAACATTTTTCAAAAAAAGTGAACTGCGTTTATATAAATCTTTATCGATCGGATAAGTTCTCTTCCTATCATGACCCGTTTTCCGAAAATTGCTTTTATATCTTCCCGTTCGTATACTATGCCCATGGCACAACGCGAGAGCAAGCGCCGTTTCCGCATTCGGTTTTGAGCAATACCTTTAAGAACGATCGCGGGTCATTGTTTCTTTTATTGACAAGCATCCCGTATGCGCATATAATTATGCCTGCGGATGAATGCGAGATATGCCATTATGTTATCGGCAGCAACATCTCGCCTTCGCGCCACCATACGATCGATCGGAGAATTTGATTATGAAGCGGCTTTCGTTAAAGCTTCTTTCTGAAACGGTTCGCTCAAAAAGAAGGGCTGTTGGACTGACCCAAGCAGAGCTTGCCGAGAAGTGCGGCATAAACCGAGCGCTGATATCCAAGCTGGAAGCCGGCGGCTTTGCGCCGTCCGTAGATCAACTGCTTGCATTGAGCGAGAGCCTGAGGTTTAATATCAATTCGGTATTCGCCGAGCCCTTCGAGCAGACCGAGCCCGTTTCGGGCAGCTTTCGCATCGCCGTTGCGGGGCTTGGCTACGTTGGTCTTTCTATTGCCGTGCTTCTTGCGCAGCACAACAGCGTTATCGGCGTGGATATAGCCCAAGATAGGGTTGATATGCTCAACGACTGCATCTCCCCCATTCAGGACGAATACATAGAGAAGTATCTGCTTGAATCAAAGCAGGGCTTGCGCTGCCTCGATCTCACCGCCACGCTTGACGGAGCGAGAGCTTATCGCGATGCCGATTTCATAATAATTGCCGCGCCCACGAATTACGACCCCAAGCTCAATTTTTTCGACTGCTCTGCCGTTGAAAGCGTGATAAAGCTTGTGCTTGAGGCAACAAGCCATCGCAGTGAAAAGCCCACCATCGTTATTCGCTCCACGGTTCCCGTTGGCTACACCAAGCAGATTCGCGAGCGGTTCGATGCAGGCAATATCATCTTCAGCCCCGAGTTTCTGCGCGAATCGAGGGCGCTTTACGACAATCTCTATCCAAGCCGAATAATCGTGGGTCGTTCTGAGGATATGACTGAGCCTGCCGAGCGCTTCGCCAAGCTTCTCTCACGCGGCGCGTTAAAAAGCCCCGTTGAAACGATCTTTATGAACACGACCGAGGCCGAAGCCGTTAAGCTGTTTGTGAACACCTATCTCGCACTTCGCGTTTCGTTTTTCAACGAGCTCGACACCTATGCGGAGGTAAAGGGGCTCGACACCGCCGCAGTCATCAGGGGCATCTGCCTCGATCCCCGAGTTGGAGATTTTTACAACAATCCCTCCTTCGGCTACGGCGGCTACTGCCTGCCGAAGGACACTAAGCAGCTTCTTGCGAATTACATGGACGTTCCCGAAAATCTCATCCATGCCATAGTGGAGAGCAACAGAACGCGAAAGGATTTCATAGCCGACCGTGTGCTTGAAATTTCCGGAGCCTACGGGAGCAATGATGAGTATTCCAAGAGCCGTGAGCTTTCAAGGCAGCAGGCGGTCGTGGGCGTATTTCGCCTCACAATGAAATCCGATTCCACCAATTTTCGACATTCTTCCATTCAGGGCGTTATGAAAAGGATCAGGGCAAAGGGCGCTTCGCTCATTATCTACGAGCCATCGCTCGAGGATGGAAGTACCTTTTTCGGAAGCCCCGTTGTGAACGACCTTGAAAAATTCAAGCGCATGTGCGGCTGCATAATCGCCAACCGTTACGATCCCGTTCTTAGCGACGTTAAAAACAAGGTCTATACGCGCGATATCTTCAGAAGGGATTGATGCGCCTAAGGCTCTCAAAAAGCAAATGCATCGTGCATTCCGATCAAATCTTCAAACCAAAAAGGCGGGTCTCCCCGCCTTAATTCTTTGGCAAATATCATTTTTATCTGTTGCCGTACATTTCTTCGTAGTACTTCATATAGTCGCCCGAGGTGCATTCATTCATCCAGTCCATGTGTTCCTTATACCACTGAATAGTAAGCTTGATGCCGTTGGCGAACATCGTGGTCGGCTGCCAGCCAAGCTCCTCCGTCGCCTTCGTGGGGTCGATGGCATACCTCAAATCATGACCCTTGCGATCGGTAACGTAGGTAATTAGGCTTTCGGGCTTGCCAAGCTCCTTTAAGATTATCTTGACTATCTCTATATTGGCCTTCTCGTTATGTCCGCCAAGGTTATAGACCTCGCCGACCTTGCCCTTTTCGAGCACGGCGAGTATGCCATAACAATGATCCTTGACGTACAGCCAATCGCGAACGTTCAGTCCCTCTCCGTAAACGGGCAGGGGCTTGTCGTGGCTCGCGTTGTTTATCATCAGCGGTATCAGCTTCTCGGGGAACTGATACGGGCCGTAGTTGTTGGAGCAGCGGCTGATCGTTGCAGGCAGACCGTAGGTTCTGTGATACGCCATAACGAGCAGGTCCGCGGAAGCCTTGGAGGTGCTGTACGGAGAGCTGGTGTGGATGGGCGTGTCCTCATGGAAGAAGAGATCGGGTCTGTCGAGCGGAAGGTCTCCGTAGACCTCATCCGTGCCGACCTGATGGAATCTTTCGATGCCGTACCTTCTGCATGCATCCATCAAAACGGCAGTGCCGATGATATTGGTTTCAAGGAAGATGGCCGGATTCTCGATCGAGCGGTCAACGTGGCTTTCCGCCGCAAAGTTTACGACCACATCGGGCGTTTCCTTTTCAAAGATGGCATAGACGCCCTCGCGGTTTCTGATATCCTCCTTATAGAACGTAAAGCTGCTGCTTTTCATAGCCTCGTTCAGGGTGTGGATATTCGCCGCATAGGTCAAGGAATCAATGCAAACGATCTGCCAATCGGGGCGCTCCTCAAGCAAAAGATAGATGAAGTTGGAGCCTATAAAGCCGGCGCCGCCGGTAACTAAGATTTTCATTCTGATCCCCCTATTCGTCAAATAATGATTCTATCCTCAAGCACAGCTCTCAGATGCTCGCCATACGGGCTCTTGCCGTATCTTTCAACGCTTTCGGCAAGCTTCTCGGCTGAGATCCATTTATATCTGTAAGCGATCTCCTCGGGAGCGGAGATGGACATGCCCTGATACTGCTCGATCATGCAAACGAAGTTTGCGGCCTTTCTTAAGCTGTCGAAGGTTCCTGCATCCATCCAGGTGTAGCCGCGTCCGAGAAGCTGAGCGTTCAGTCTGTTTTCCTTAAGGTACATGTCGTTGAGAGTGGTTATCTCAAGCTCGCCCCTCGCCGAAGGCTTTACCTCGGCCGCCATATCGCTAACGCCCTTGGGATAGAAATACAGCCCCACTATGGCGTAATTGGATTTCGGCTCCTTGGGCTTCTCCTCAACGCTGAGAACGCGGAAACTGCTGTCCTCCCCCTTGACCTTCTCGACCTCCATGATCCCGAAGCGCTGCGGATCCTCGACGTAGTAGCCGAAGATCGTGGCTTCGCCGTTCTCTGCGGAACGCTTTGCGGCACTAAGCTTTGCACCCAAGCCGTTGCCATAGAAAATATTGTCGCCAAGTATCATGGCGCAGGGTTCATCGCCGATGAAATCCCTGCCAATCGTGAATGCCTGCGCAAGACCCTCGGGCTTCTCCTGCACGGCATACTCAAGCGTAATGCCGAATGCGGAGCCGTCTCCAAGCAGGCTCTTGATGCGCGGAGTATCCTCAGGGGTGCTGATTATCAATATTTCCTTTATCCTCGCAAGCATGAGCGTGGAAAGCGGATAATAGATCATCGGCTTATTATACACCGGCAAAAGCTGCTTAGATGCAACGATGGTCAGCGGGTAGAGTCGTGTTCCGGCGCCGCCGGCGAGTATGATTCCTTTCATATCGGTACCTCCGGTTAATTTGTTGATCCTATGCCGAGTTTGGTGAAAAGCATATCAAGACGTTTGGAGAAGCTTTCAGAGATCGAATCGAGCTTTTTGTCCATCCGCTTGAAGAACGGTTCCTCGATCAGCTTTATTCTTAGATAATCGATGGCGGAGCAGACGATGAAAACGAGAACCACTACGCCTATCATATAAACGACCGATAACGGGTACTTTGTGTAGCTCTCCGCACACTTGAACCAGTCGTACCAAAGCAAGCCGCGTACCTGCGCGTTTGTATGGATAAGAAGCACGCCGAACGTTGTGGAGGCCACTGTATTTATCAGCCTGCTCTGCCCGATTTTCAGGTTCATAAAGAGCATAAACAGGGAAATGCCCAGCGCCGTAGGCAGGAGGTTGTTTGAATCAACAACAAACGCATATAGCGGCAAGCTGAATTTTGTTTTTGAATTGAGAACATAAATGACAATAATGCTCAGCGAACTCAAAACAGCAACTACTGCGGTCATTATCCCGGTCGCCTTGATGTCTGAGAACCACTTCTTTCGGTAAAAGCGGATATACGCCGCAAAGAAATACAGCACTGCAAACCATGAAACGTAATTGAATTCAATGCTGTGGAATATGCCCAGAATGCAGTATAAGAATCCGAACAGTACGAGCAAAAGCACGTGCTGCCTTTCGGATAAGCCCCTTACCATTCTGTTGAGGAACGGTATAAGCAGGTAAAACATCAGAAAAGCATTCGTAAATCCGGTGCCTATCGATTGTATTGGTATCAATACCAAAGCAAAGCGCTTAACGAAGCTCAGGGAAAGAATATCGCCGTTGACTATTGCAAAAACGATCAGTATTACGATCCTGTAAAACATTATCTGAAGCAGCAGCTTCAGGAACTTCTTAAAGGTTATATTCGCCGTGCACATGAAATAGCACGTAATCATAACGAAGCTGTTTATCAAGGGCTTGCCGAATTGGCCGAGAAGCAGTATCAGCGCTCCATTCGCAGAAATCGGCGCATTATTCACAGCTTGAAGCAAGCCTGAATTGACAACGTAATGATGTGCAACCAATAGAAGCATCGCGATGATTCTTAGCAGCTCGATATTTGAATCCCTTGTTTTCTTTACGGAATTGCTTTGGGCAGTCATATCATTGCTCAATTACGCATCACTCCTTGTTCAAGATAATGTCGGTTATTCGATCCACGTCGTCCATCGAAAGATCGGCATACAGCGGAAGCGTAAGCACCCTGTCGGCATAATATGAGGCAACGGGAGTTTTTTCCGCTCCGGCCGTAGGCAGATCACGATAGCATTCGAAGCTGTTTGTGAGCGGATAGAAGTATTTTCTGGCCGTTATCCCCTGCTCTGAGAGCGCATCAAAGACCTCATCGCGACTGAGCCTGTAGCCGTCGAACACAACGGGAAGGTAGGCGTAGTTATGCTCTGTCGAAGCATCGGGGCGGCAGAGCTTTATTCCGTTTACACCGTCGAGCGCGGCAAAATACCTTTCAACGACCGCTTTGCGCTTTGCGATCTCATCGCTCAGATGCCTTAGATTGCAGATGCCCATAGCGGCCTGAAACTCGCTCATTTTGGCGTTTCCGCCGACGAAGCCGACGGCATCCACGCCCGTCTGCCCAAAGTTTTTCATACAGTTAAGCTTATCCACGAGCGCATCGTCGCCGAAGCAGACAGCACCGCCTTCGATCGTGTTGAACACCTTTGTGGCGTGGAAGCTGAACACCGAAGCATCGCCAAAGCATGCCGAAGAAACGCCGCGGTATTTCACGCCGAACGCATGTGCCGCATCATAGATGACCTTGAGGCCATGCTTGTTCGCAATCTCCGCAATGCGCGCGGTATCGCACATATTTCCGTACACGTGCACAGGAACTATGGCAACGGTTTTTTCGGTTATAAGCGTCTCAATTTTACCGGGATCGATGGTATAGTTATCCTCCCGAACGTCGCAAAATACGGGAACGAGTCCGTTTCGGACGATCGCGTGAGTGGTGGAAGCGAAGGTGAACGGAGTCGTTATCACCTCGGAGCCGCGCTCAAAGCCCATCGCTGCAATCACGTATTCGAGCGCGAGATGGCCGTTTGTGAACAGCACTGCATGCTCGCAGCCGAGATACTCCTCCAGTTTTTTCTGAAGCTCGATATGCTCAACGCCGCCGTTTGTGAGCCAGCGGCTGTCCCAAAGCTTTTTGATCTCCTCGCAGTATTCCTCAAAGCTTGGCATTGAGGAGCGTGTTACAAGTATTTTTTCCATTTGTACCACCGAATTTATACCAACTCAACGCTTGCGATCCTCGGTTCAAAGCAGCAGCAGGGGCGCAGGCAAACCACGCGAATGCCGCTTGCCCTTTGCGGGCCGACCTTCATAAAAGTGGCGATAACGCTCGTGTCGCCCTTGAGTCCGAGCGGCCCGATATTCGCTTCGTTCACTCTTCGAGTGATCTCCTGCTCCATTTCGCTTTGTTCGTTGTAATTGCCGTCCACCTGCGCCTGAAGCATCATGGAGGCGGCTTCAAAATGGCTTCTTCCAACACCAACGGCGAGTGTGCAGGGCGAGCAGCCGAGCTGCGCAACGCTTTCCTTGGCCCAGCTCACGATCTCATCGAGCACTACCTGAGTGCTGTGCTTATGAAAAACGCGATAGGTCTTCCCCCTTATCGCGGGGCCGCCGCCGAACATGAGGATGTGCAGACGGATCGTATTCTCGCTGCATCTTCTGATGAGTATGGGCGCGGGCTTAACTCCGGCGCTGTCCGGATCCAAGCCGCCGGATTGATCGATCCTCTGGCTGTCGTTTCCAATAATGCCCATCGGTCGGCCGGGCAGCTTGCGAAGTCCGTCCGCAACACCCTGTTTTATGGCATCGAGCATTTTTCCGGTAACAGCGCAGTCCTCGCCTATCTCAAGAACAAGATGCGGAATGCCCGAATCGTCGCAAAGCGGGCTGTGCGCATTCTCGGCAGCCTCGGCGTTTGCAAGAATCTGCTCGAGCACCCATTTGGCCTGCTCGTTCCTCTCGCAGGCTATCGCACGGCGGTAGGCATCCTTTTTATCGGTTCTGAACGTGCTTCCCGCATCAACGAGCGTATCGCGAACAAGAGCCGCTATTTCTTCATAGGTTTTAGTCATAGATGCTCCTTCCATGCGCCGCGCCGATTATCGCGGGGTATTTGTCGACCTTGATAAGATGCAGCGCCTCCATGCCGAGCTCCGGGAAGGCAAGCACCTTTACTTCGCTTGTTTTGGCACCAAGCAGCGCCGTTACCGGCGGGATCACCGCGTAAACCGAATTGTATTTATCCAACGCTTCAACGGTTTCCTTTTTGAGCTGTCCCTTCCCGAGATGGAGCTTAATGCCTGCCTTTGAAAGCGGCGCAATGCTCGACTCGATCTCAAGCTTGTTGCTCGAGGTGGGTCCAACGCCCGCGGGGCTTACCGCGGTGTGGAACACGACTTGGCCTTGGAGCTCTACTCCGAGCTCGCCCGCAGTGCCGTCCTCGATCATCTTGAGCACTTTCGGAAGCACCGCATCGCGCCCACAGAGTATGTAGCCGCTGATCTCAACGGTGTCGCCAACATTGAGAGATGCGGCGGCCTGCTCGCTGATAGGTGTAGTTAATTCGATCATTTGTTCTCCTCATTCATCGCAAATAGCTTAACGCATCCGCTTTCGCTGCGCAGAACGCCGAAAGCCTCAGCGGCTGCAGAGCACTTAATTTCAATTGATATGCGGCTCGAATTTTCCATTTTTATGCCGCGCACTCTTATAGGCTTTGGAATGCATCGTTCCCCGCATAAGCTCGATCATTTCGAGCATCAACTGCACGGCAAAAGCATTTATGCCTACAAAACCGCATGATAATTATACCATATCGTTCAAAGCATTGCAACGGGAAGAATCGAGTTATATCGGCGGCAGGCAGACAGGTCATGTTTTATTGAGCAAAAAAGCGCTTAAAGCCTCCGAGCGATAAGCAGAAAAAGGCCCTGCGGATTCTGCTCCGCAGGGCCTGTATAAAGCTATTTCAATCAGCCGTCTATCGAGACCTTCATCATTCTGTAGTGATGATTCTCCTTAACAAAGCCGCGCTCGAATGCCTCAATAAGCATTTCAAGCTGCTCGATCTCCTGCTTGAGCTCCGCTCCCTTGTCGATATCAGAAACCATCATCTGACCCTTTGTGGCGAGGATGTTTTCAACGTCGATCGTGGAGTGGATGTCCTTATTCTCCTTGATCGCCATATCGAGGCTGATGAAGGGCTCATGGGCAACGATGTAGAGGCCGCGCGAGTCGTAAACGAGAGTGTAGCCCGCGATACCCGTCGTCTTTTGATAGTACTTTGAAAAGCCGCCGTCGATAACGATGAGCCTGCCCTCGGCCTTGATCGGGTTCTCGCCGTTGATCTTTTCAACGGGGATATGGCCGTTCACTATCACGGCGCGGTCGGTATCGGTGATGCCGAACTCATTGAGTATGCGCACTGCGAGATCCTTCGTGTCCTGATACTTGTAGTAGGCATTGCGCTTTTCCTTGTGGGACTTGCTGTCGTCGATCTCAACGCGCTCGAAGGTGGTCATCTTGTTTTTGCCGAACTGCGGGGAATCGGGGCCGCACCAGAGATACCACATGAGGTCGAGCTCGTTTGTCTTCCTTTCTGCGGGCGGAGCGAAGTAGAGTCGTTTGACCTCGGAATCGATATAGTCAAACATTGCCTTGCCGCTGCGCGGAATGCTGTCGCCGAAGTCAACTTCCTTGAAGCTGCCGTCCTCATTGAGCGGAACGAGCGCATGGTAAAGCAGGTTGTTGTTCTCGATCCGATAGAGCGAGCCCTTGTCGATGAAGAACTTTATATGCCTCTGAAGCCTCGGACTGTTGAGGAAGGATTCCTGAAGCTCGTTTATGATGGTCTCCTCCTCCTCGGTAAGCCTGTAGGGATCGGAAGGATCGATGGTCGGGAAATCGGCATCCTTGATCGGATAGGTGATTCCGTCGATGGTGATGGTTGAATTCACGCGATCGAGCGTATCGAGGAAGAGCCTGTGATCGAGCTTATAGTTCGGATTGCGCTTTATGAGCTGACCCTCAAGCTTATGCATGATAACGAAGATTGCCTTATGCAGCTTCGCCCTGATGCTTATCTCGGAATTGGTGTAGTACGCCTCTTCGGAAGTCTTTCTCGGCCTGAAAACAACGGCAGTCTTATAGGTGTCCTGAGCAAACATCAAAAGATGGCGCAGGTTGATGCCGTACACGTTTTCGATAAGATCGAGGTTGCCGTGGCGGAAGCTGTTCGTCAAAACGCCGGTTATGCAGGTTTTTTCGCCGAGAGCCGCGCCCATCCACAGAATGTCGTGGTTGCCCCACTGGATATCCACCGAGGGATGGTCGAGGAGCAGGTCGAGGATGCGATGAGGCTCCGGACCGCGGTCGTAGATATCGCCAACGATATGGAGCTTATCCACGGCAAGCTTTTTGATGGCTTCGGTGAGCGCTATGATAACTCGGTCGGCATAGTCGTGACGAATGATGGAATCGAAGATCTCGTCGTAATAACCGTCGAGGTCATGAAAATTGACCCTTGCGGTGAGCAGCTCCTCGATGATGTAGCTAAAGCGCGGATCGAGTGCCTTGCGCACCTTGGAGCGGGTGTATTTGGAGCATATCTTCCTGCCGAGAAGAATGAGATTGGTTAAGGTCTTCTTATACCAAGCATCCTTATCCTCAACCGTTTCAAGCTCAAGTGCTATCTTCTGGCGGGGATAGTAAACGATTGTAGCGAGCGTTTCCCTTTCCTCGTAAGTAAGCGAATTAGAGAGAAGTCGCTCGATCTCGTTTCTGATAACGCCTGAGGCATTATTCAGGATATGCTCGAAGGCATCGCCCTGGCCGTGAAGATCGCTCATGAAATGCTCCGTGGGCTTGGGCAGCGCCATTATGGAGCTGAGGTTTACTATCTCCGTCATCGCGTATTCAACGGTTGGAAAGGTTTTGGCAAGCTGGCTCAAAAAGAGCTGGTTTTCTTTAAGCTGCGCATCGGTATAGTTGTTTTTCATTGTTACCTCCGTTATTCATCAATATGGCATGAAATCAAGCCTTGGGCTTAAAACGTCGTTAGCGCTCCGATCGAAAACGGGAAAGCCGGATCCGCACGGAGCGCAAATTATTATCTCCCGAGGCGGCATTTGCCGCCCCGGAGTTCGATATCGGTTGTTTAAGGGTATTCCTCTGTTAGTTGCCGAATACCCTTCTTCCGCAGTAGAAGTGTTGATTATACCAATTGCCGTTCGCATTGGAGATAACGACCTCTCCTGCGGAGAACGAGCAGTGGATGAGCTGACCATTGCCGAGGAAAACAGCAACATGGTTGATCCTTGAGAAGTCGTTGCTGTAGAAGAACATCAGATCGCCCCTGCGCAGACTGCTGAAGCTGTTTACCCTTTCCCAACCGCTATAAGCGGAGTAGCCTGCCGCCGTAAGCCTGCCGATATTAACTCCGCAGAGCTTGAGGCAGTAGTATACGTAGCCTGAGCAGTCGAAGGTGTTGGGACCCTGAGTGCCGCCGACGTAGGGCTTGCCAAGCTGAGACATGAGCACGGATACGAAGTTTTCAACGTTTCCGTTGGACGGAGCCTGCGTGGGCTGAGGCGTGGGTGTGGGCGGAGTGCCGATGGTGATATAGCTCGCAAAGAGATAGCCGACCGTTCCGTTGTGACGGGCGCGATACCACTGACCGTTCGTTGCAAGCAGCTCTACGGAAGTACCGTAGGTGATCTGAGAAATAACGGAATAGTTCGTTGAAGGACCCGACCTGAAGTTGACGTAAGCCACGTTCACGTAGCCCTGCGCGTTGTAGGGAGTAAAGGGATCCTGCGTGACCGAGGGGGTGGGCGCTGCGGTGGGGTTTGGCGCCGGGGTCGGAGTCGGAGTGGGCGTAGGCGCAGCAGTGGGCACCGGCGTTGCGGTCGTGAGCACACCGAGCGTGACGTACGGCACGGCGATATAGCCGGTGTAGCCGTTGTATCTTATGCGGTACCATTCGCTCGTTCTTGCAAGTATCTGAACCTGCGTGCCATGGGAGAGAATGTAGATGATCTCCGATTCGGTAGTGGGCTGCGAACGGAAGTTTACGTAGGTTCTGTTGATGTAGCCTTCGGAAACGAATTCAGCGAAGGGCTCATGCGTGGGTGTGGGCACCTGTGTGGGAGCCTGAGTCGGAGCCGCAGTGGGCTTCGGCGTGTGTGTAGGCGTGGGTGCCGAGGTAGGCGCAGCCGTGGGAGCCTGAGTGGGCGCTGCGGTCGCAGCGGAATCAAGCGTTACATATGGAACGGAGATATAGCCGAAATGCCCCGCATACATTACCCTGTACCACTGGCTTGTCCTTGCGATGATGCGAACCTGGGTGCCGTAGGGAAGCACGGCGATGATGGTGGACTCGGTGGAGGGCATCGAACGGAAGTTTACGTGTTCGGCGTTCGTATAGCCGGCCGCATTGAAGGAAATGAACGGCTCGGAGGCGGGAGTTGGCTCCGCGGTCGGCTCGGGAGTCGGCCTGGGCATCGAGGTGGGTAGCATGGTCTTGATGATGTCGCCCTGATCCACGTTGTCGCTATCGGCGGGCTGCTCGGTCTCGATAACCGCTGCGTAGGCCTCTTCGGTCTCGGAGGGAAGGGGTTCTGTGCAGGCGATAGCTTCATAGGAGAACAGGGTCGCAAAGGTATCGGTGTCCACAACACCGCTTACGTCGAGATCGTTTTGGATCTGGAAATCCTCGATCGCATTCTGGGTCGAAGTGCCGTAATAGCCGTTTACCTTTTCTTCATAATAGCCAAGATCGGTAAGCCTTTCCTGAACCATTTTAACATCCTCGCCGCTGTTGCCCTGCTCGATGACGTATTCGGAGGGATTGCCGGAATAGAGGACGTTCAGCATTAGGCTGTCCACCTCGCCGGTCTGGTTCATGTTGTTTGAGCGCTGGAAAAGCTTGACTGCGTTTTCCATGGGCTCGTTGAAATACTCCGAAGGCTCGTCCGACTCGATATAGCCGAGAGATGCAAGCATCGTGATGATTTCGGGGATCATCGCGTCGTTGTCGCCAACAGACAGCGTTACCCCCTCCTCGAGAGTGGGCGCCGAGGTAGGCTCTGATGCGGAGACCCGCTCATCGCTCGGGTACCTTTCCTGCTCCGATTGAACTGATGAGATGCCGGCGGCAAAACGGCTTGTGTTGATGCCGGTCTGTATTGCTTCGCTTGCCGCGCCCGTAGGGATAACGCCGCTGCCGATAACAAACACAGTCAAAAATATGGCTGCAAGCATAAGTACCGGCAATCTGAGCTTCTTGGCGGCGGAGTAGACTCTGCCGACGGAAGCCTTCAATTTGGGTTGCTTAATTGCTTTCTGTTTTCGCACGGTATAAATTACCAACCTTTCAAATTCAATACTATGCAAGAGTATTATACACCAAATTCCGATTTATTCCAAGTATTTTTTTCGATTTTTGCCGCATTTTTTAAATTACATCTTAAATTTCTGACAAATCATCCACTTAATTGTGCTTTTGTTGCCATAATTAATACTATTTTTATCGGTCATGAATAAAACACAATATATTTTGAAAAAATATCCAAAAAAGCCGTTCGACCGTGTTTTTCATAGGTCAAACGGCATTATTATCTCAGTTTAACTCGGTATAATAAACATTATCGGGCTTTAAAAAATCAGCGCACACCCATGCTTATTATCAGTTTCGGACTCTGCGCCATATTTCAGTTTTCGGGTTCAAAAGCGATTCCGTTCACCATGAATCGAATCTCGTCCACGCTTCCAAACTCTCTTGCCGTGAGCATCACGCTCTGCATTGCAAGAGTGTAAAGCTCGGGCGTTTCTTTTATCTTCATAAAATCATCCGAGCAGTTCACGCTCAGTATCCCGTTCTCGATCGCAGCACCGAGTATCAGCGTGTTTTCAGGAAAGCACGAGCGCAGCCCCGAAAGCGCTGTTCCCGCTGCAAGATGAGATATCGCCGAAACAAGGCCTGTTTTGCCGCCGACGTACCTCGTTATCGGAACGAAAAGGCTGCCCGATTCATTCGGGAAATAGAGCGTTAATGCCGATAATTCTCCATCCGCTCCCGTTTCTATCGCGATGTTCTCGGGATTGAGAGCATACTGCCCCGCCTTTTTCGGCGGAATGGAGCCGTTTTCGGTCTCCCCTTCTGCTCCATTCAAGGTTATCGTTACAACCTGAACCGAAGGGAACTGCGTAAGCGTATTTACGATCGCCGTATACAAGGCTTGCTCCCTTTCCCCGCTTTCAAGCGCGCTCATCCCCGAAAGGTTCACCCGCGCCTCGCCGCCTTCTATCGTAAGGGCGATCTGCGTTCCCGCCGGGATCGGCGCATTGAGTCCCTGCGATCTCAGCTCGTTTGCCGTATCATCCGAAGCTATGAGCCGCATTAGGCACGCCCGCGCAATGCCGTCCTGCTTCTCGATCCGCTCCGAAACGGGCAGAACATAGCCCTCATCGGTTATAAAATGAAGCGTTAGTCGAACACTCTCGGCTTCGGGCGCTTTCTGCTCCCCCATTCCGCTGTTCACCGCGGTATCGGGCGTAAGATCCATGTTCGGCGCCGGCGAAGCGGACACAAGCGGATCGGGTGAAGCTCCCGTCGCCCCTTCGGTTGTGGGCAAGGGTGGTTTCGCATCCTCCGTCAGCCCAAACGGTACGCCGCCGCAAGCCGTTATCAGCAGCATTCCCGCCGAACAAGCTAACACAGCCATACGCTTCAAAAACTCTCTTCCTATCATTTCTTGATGCTTCTCCTTCCGTGCTTTCGCTTTTCTGTCGCTAAATTATATTGCGAGCATCGGATTCTATTCATATTTGATAATAATTCTTGAAGCAGCCCTCGTTTTTGCTTTTATTCATGCTCGAAATATGATATAATCCCTCATTATAATCGACAGGGAGGCAAGTATGGATATCACCTTCAAAACCGAGGGAAAGCGCTTCAATCTGCGCGCAGCAGCCGTCATAATGAACGAAAACAGGGTGCTTGCAATGAGCGACGAGCGCTCACCCTATTTCTACCTGCCGGGCGGTAAGATCGCGTTGGGCGAGACCGCCGAAGAAGCCGCTCTGCGCGAGCTTCGAGAGGAGCTCGGCATCGAAGCGAAGGTGGTGCGCCCGCTCTATATCGCGCAAAGCTTCTTCACCGAGGAGGGCAGCGGCGAAAGCTTCCACGAGATCTGCTTCTATATCCTCATCGACTGCTCCGATACCGACCTTATTTCGCGCGGCAAAAGCTTCATTATTAAGGAGCGCCACCATACGCTCGAGTTTAAATGGCTCGATGTTGCTGATCTTGAAAACGAGTACTTCTACCCAACCTTCCTGCGGGAAAGGATGAAGGAGCTGCCCGAGGGCGTGGAGATGATTACGGAGCGGAGATAAAACGCTTTTCGCATTCGCTTTTTCGTGATATAATTATATAAAACACATTTGGAGGATAAATCTATGCCAATCGTAAACGCAAAATGCACCAACTGCGGTGCGGACCTCGAAGTTGATAATAAAAAGGATGCTGATATCTGCTCGAGCTGCGGCTCGGCGTTTGTCGTTGCAAAGGCGATAAACAACTATCTGCTTTCCGAGAATTCCGCACAAAACTCTACCGTTCATAGCAGCGACACATCGGACTTTGTTATTGCCGAAGGTATGTTACTTAAATATAAGGGCAATAAAACCAATGTTGTGCTTCCAACCAGCGTTACTTGCATTGGCGATGAGGCTTTTTGGGGTTGCACCAGCCTTACAAACATCGTGATACCAAGAAGCGTTACAAGCATTGGTGATGCCGTTTTTGAAGGGTGCAGCAGCCTTACAAGCATCGTGATACCTTATGGTGTTAAAAGCATTGGTTGGGAAGCTTTTGGCGATTGCACCGCACTTACAAGTGTCGTAATACCTGACAGCGTTACGAGCATTGCCGATTGCGCTTTTCGCGGTTGCACCAGCCTTACAAACATCGTGATACCAAGAAGCGTTACAAGCATTGGTGGCGCCGTTTTTGAATGGTGCACCAGTCTGACAAGTATCGTGATACCAGACAGCGTTACAAGCATTGCAGATTGCACTTTTCGCGGTTGCACCGGCCTTACAAGTATCGTGATACCAAACAGCGTTACAAGCATTGGTAGTAAAGCTTTTGGCAATTGCCCCAACTTGGTAAATGTAGTTCTCCCCAAGCATACTCTACTGATTGATGATACCTTTGCGGATTGTCCAAATCTAAGCTCAGCATCACGAGAAGCCATCAAAAACACTGCAAAGCGTTGATAGGAGGGAATGATTGCTTATTCGCCTCGCGGTGTTCGCAAAAAAAGCGTTCGCCGCTCTTTTCTTCCCGCTCAAATTATGGTATAATAACGCGAAATTTCCACGGAGGATAAACCTATGCCAATTCTTACAAGACCCGAAACCATGGAGCGCATCACCAACAAGGCGCTCGCCGAAGCCTTCATTGCCGAGCAGATCGCGGATATTCGCGCGCAGGTCGGCGATAAAAAGGTTCTTCTCGCCCTCTCCGGCGGCGTCGATTCTTCGGTCGTTGCCGCGCTTCTTATCAAGGCCATCGGCAAGCAGCTCGTTTGCGTTCACGTCAACCACGGTCTGCTCCGCAAGGGCGAGCCCGAGCAGGTCATCCGCGTTTTCAAGGACGAGATGGACGCAAACCTCGTCTATGTTGATGCGGTCGACCGTTTCCTCGACAAGCTTGCGGGCGTTGCCGATCCCGAGACCAAGCGCAAGATCATCGGCGGCGAATTTATCGAGGTTTTCGCCGAGGAAGCGCGCAAGCTCGACGGCATCGAATTCCTTGCCCAAGGCACCATCTGGCCCGATATTCTCGAGAGCGAACACGGCATCAAGGCGCACCACAACGCCGGCGGCCTGCCCGATGATCTCGATTTTGAGCTGGTCGAGCCCGTTCGCATCCTCTTTAAGGACGAGGTGCGCGTTGTCGGCGAGGCGCTCGGCCTTCCCCACGGCATGGTCTACCGCCAGCCCTTCCCCGGGCCCGGTCTCGGCGTGCGCTGCCTCGGCGCCATCACCCGCGACAGGCTCGAAGCCGTGCGCGAAAGCGATGCGATCCTGCGTGAAGAGTTCGCAAAAGCGGGTCTTGAGGGCAAGGTTTGGCAGTATTTCACCGCAATCCCCGATTTTAAGTCCGTCGGCATCAAGGACGGCAAGCGCTGCGACGAATGGCCCTGCATCCTTCGCGCGGTCAATACCGTTGATGCCATGAGCGCCACGGTCGAGCCCGTTCCCTTCGAGCTGCTTTCGCATATCACCGAGCGCATCACCAATGAGGTCAAGGGTGTGAACCGCGTGTTGTTCGATTTGACACCTAAGCCCACCGGAACTATCGAGTGGGAATGAGATATCGAACTTAAAAAAGGCAATAAATACAAGCCTTTTTCGGGTATCAAATCCGTCTTTGATAACAAGCCTTTTATCGGTCATCATTCCGATTCCGACCGGTTGCCCAGAAAAGGAATGATACCGAAAGGTTTGTTGATGAAGATATGACGGGGATAGGCTTAGCATCGATCCCAATTGGTGTATTGAGTATATCAAAAGCTATAAAAGCTGCAGATAGCAAGGGGATAGAATTTACTAATAATGATCCAGGAGGCGTTATGCTAAAAAACGTAAAAAAGATCGGGATACAAGGGGCAAGTTTTACTTCGTACACACAGCTCCCCATTCTTATGGATGGAAACAATCCATTGAAGGCCGTCCTCCTTTATGGTAGGAATGGTTCTGGAAAGAGCACCATTGCTCGCGCGTTCAATACCATCAAAGACTTTGCCACAGATAATATTCAAATTGCAAAGCCGCTTGATGATCAAGGTAACGAGATTACATTATCAGAGGATGAGAAAAAACATATTTATGTTTTTGATGAAGACTACATTAACAGTAATGTTCATATTCAGGAAGACGGGCTCGGCTCGATCGTTATGCTTGGGGAACAAGCTGGATTGGAAGAGTTAATAGCAAACGCAACAGAAGAATTGCGGATCGCAGAAGAAAAATGCTCTCTCAAAAACGTGCAACTTGGTGAGTATCTAGACCATACAAATCCCAACTCTCCAAAGTACTATATCGATAAAATGCATGCTGTGTTGCGGCAGGATGACGGTTGGGCTGGAAGGAAACGTATAATAGACGGGTTACGTAGGAACGCATCTGTTAACGACAATACTTATATGGACTTTGTCGCCCTTTCTCCGACGAAAACGAGAGATGAACTAATTGTAGATTATAGTCAAGAACTTAGCAAGCTTAGGGCAGCTCAAAGTGGAACATCCATGATTTATACTCCTGTTCCATCAGTACTGCCATATTTCTTGCATTATAGCGTTGAGAACGGGGATACATTGCTGAGCCAACGTATTGATCATCCTGAATTGAGTGAAAGAGAGCAGCGCTTGCTTAGTCTTGTACAATCAGGGCAAGGGGGGGAATTACGGGAAACTGCGCATGAATTCAGTTCACCCGAACTAGTCTTCTGTCCTAAGTGTCATCAGGTACTGTCCGAGGAGTATAAAAGCGGTTTAATCGCAAGCATTCAAAAGGTTTTATCCGAAGAAGTTCAAAATCATCAGAACAGTCTTCGGGAGTTATTTGCATCCACTATGTCGCTTGACCTGAATAGCTTTAGCAGTCTCTCTTCGTATCAATTATGTGTTGATCAGATCGCCATTGTTAATTCAACAATCGAACGCAACAACAGTTTACTCCAGGCCAAAATCGATGATCCATATACACCTATTACAGAGCAACTAGGGACAATCGGGGACGCTCTTTCGGTTTTGAGTGCAAACTTACAACAGCTTGAGCGCGAGCGGGTTGCTTATAATGGTACTGTAACTAATACTATTCCTATAAAGGGTGAATTGACCAGGATCAATAACGAAATTGCCCACTGGGACATAATAGAATATGCAAGAAAATATGATAAGAAGCTTGCAGAAAAGGAAGCTGTACAAAGAGCCTATGATACAGCCACTGCTCTTCGCGACGAAAAACAGACCAGACTTAATAGTCTGAATGCGCAGAGGGACAGTATCCAAATTGCTATCGACGTGATTAATGCTGGATTAAAGTATGTTTTTTTCTCTGAAAGCCGCATGCAAATATGCATCGAAGGCAGAACCTATAAGCTTTTGTGTAATGGTCATCCCGTTCGGCCAAAGGATGTGTCTGTTGGAGAACGAAACATCATAGGTTTATGTTACTTTTTTACGGATATACTTGAAAGAAAAAGTCGAGACACTGCATACTCTCAAGAATATTTGCTTGTAATTGATGATCCCGTTTCAAGCTATGATTTCGAGAACCGGGTTGGAATCCTTTCTTATCTAAAATATGAACTTGGTAAGTTTTTGCTTAGGAATTCCGACACTAGAGCCATTGTTATGACTCATGATCTGTTTACTGCGCTTGACGTTATTAAAATGCTTGATGAATTGAAGTCTGATTATACTCATCGTTACAATGGTCAAAACGCCTTTTCTTTTTCACCGAAAGAACTGCACGCAAATGAAATTTCAAGGTTCGAGCATAACAACCGAAACGAATACACTTCCTTGATTAAAATGGTGTATGACTATGCACACGGCTCAACCGAAAATAAACTGATTATTGGCAATGTCATAAGACAGGTTATGGAAGCTTTCTCAACATTTGAGTACAAAAAAGGCATCGATAAAGTATCGACCGATGACGAAATCCTGGCCGGCATTGATGAAGAAGAATTCAGAGTTTACTTCAAGAACCTTATGTACCGATTAGTCCTGAATGAAGGAAGCCACCGCCGCGACCAAACACGGAATATGCAGATTGATTATTTTTCCGTTATTTCTGAACCGGAAAAACTTCGAACAGCCAAAGAGATCCTTTGTTTTATAAGGTTGCTCAATGAGCCTCATATCAAAGCTCACCTTGGAACAGCTGCCTTGAAAACAATAGATGCTTGGTGTGAAGAAATCAGAAACCGAGCCGTAACAACCGATAGAAGATAGTTGGATGATGGAGCATTAATAAAAAATGTGATTAATTGTTTTTACTCTCTTGAAATCATCGACAACAAACGTTATACTATTAGTATGTAAGACACAGCTATGCCGCCTATACCGTTATCAACGCTGATAACAAATTGATAACATCGCGGCGGCAAGGCCGGATAATACGGACACTATGAGTAGTCAAAGACACGCTGTGCAGCACGGAACACAATCTATAAACAAAAAGTGTTAAGTACAGTAGAGTGGGAATAATCCCCAAACGTTGAAAAAGCCTTATAAATAATGGTTTTTTAGAGGTAAATATAGCCTCGTGACAACGTTTTGACAACACTTTAAGCATTACTCAATAAATAACAGAGCTAACTTGACTTTTGAACTGTCGGTTAGCTCTTATTATTTTGCTTTTGCGAGGTTATTTAAAATGAATTTAGTCTGTTGTGAGTTTGTCCTTGAAAGCTTCAGCGAGCGCATCGCTGTATCCTTTGGACGGAACTCTTGCCCAGTTCTGAGTGGTGTCGTATTTCGGGTAGTTATAGCGCCAACGATCGTATTCTTCCTTGCTTATCTCTCCCCTATGGTACCGGACGACAAGTTGACAATAAATATCTTGTATGTTATTATCATATATGTTTATTTGCAAAGGAGCTGCTGAAAATGCCGAGCTTTTATAGTGCGGCAAGCGATTATTGACAAAAAACATGTATAAGAAGCGATTAAATCTATGGCAGCGATTTGAAAAGGCAAACCCTCCCGAAACCGAGAGCAAGGGCATTTCGCTGCTTTTTGAAAACGGCGTTGATCCTGAGCTGAAAAAGCTATTTTGCTCTTTTGCGCGCTGGCTTAGGAAAAAGTATGTTTTCCCTGTTCACTTACGGTTTACATTCTGAACCGTGAAACGGTCACTCTGGCGAACGGAAAGGAAGCGTACGGGAGCTTCAAATGGTTTGAGAGCCGCCCGCCGAGAATAAAGATACCCGCGCTTATAGATAAAGCGAATACGATAGATACCGTATACGATCAATGCGAAATGGCGCTCGGTTCGTTCGTGCATGAACTGACGCACTATTTTCAATGGCTTGCGTATACAGAACAAAGCGATGCGGCGAGCGAAGGCCAGGCAAATGTTTTCAGATTCAAAATAGTTAATCAATACTACGATGAAAGGAACGAGATGAAAGATGAATCATTACGAAAGAAAAAGCAGCCATAACAAGACCGTTTTTGCAATTTTCCCTGCAATAGTTATCCTTGCGCTGCTTTTTAGCCTTCAAGGCTGTATTTGGATACCGCGCAGCGCGTACTACAACGATATTGCTAAAGAAACCGTCACTTCGATAGATATTTTTGATGTTCGCGATGATGCGCCATGCAGGCCGGAGCAATTTTTGGAAGAATATGACCCGATACAGAATTTATCCGATGAAGCGGCGCAAGAGTTTCTCAATGAGCTTGCGGAATTTCGTTTCAGCAACGATATCTTTATTGTGCTTGCTGCGATGGATCCGAGCTTTAATTACGGCAGCTTCACCGCGAGAATCAACTATGCAGACGGAACATATCAACTGATCTCATGCTACGGCTGCGGCGAGACCTATACTTCAAGCGGAGAGTGTATTGACATAAATCATTATCTATGCGATATTGATACATGGGAGGAATTCATAAAAAAGTATTTACCCGAAAACTACGGTGAATAAGCAGATCAAAGCCCCCAAACCCATGCGGGAACGGGGGCTGTTTTCATATTCGATTCAGCTTGCCGTTAAACTGCGATATGCAGCTTACAGATCGTAATACTGCTCGAACTCGGCGGGATGCGGGATCTTATTGATGCGAGCCGCTTCCTTGCGCTTGCGGTCAATCCAGATCTTGATGAGCCTCTCGGGGAACACGCCGCCGCGGGTGAGGTACTCATGATCCGCTTCGAGCGCATCGAGCGCCTCGTCGAGGGTGGTGGGCAGGCTGTCGATCTTCTTCTTTTCCTCCTCGGGAAGATCGAAGAGGTTGAAGTCGTAGGGACCCCAGCCGCAGGTGGAGGGATCGATCTCGTTTATGATACCGTCGATACCCGCCATCAGGATGGCTGCGTAGGCGTAGTAGGGGTTGCAGGTGGCATCGGGGTTGCGAAGCTCGAAGCGCTTTGATGCGGGGGACTTTGCATACGCGGGGATGCGGATGACCGCGGAGCGGTTCGCCATCGCGTAGCCGATCGTTACGGGAGCCTCAAAGCCGGGAACGAGGCGCTTGAAGCTGTTCGTTGAAGGATTGGTGATGCCGCAGAGGGACTTTGCATGCTTGAGGAGACCGCCCATGAAGTTGTGCGCAAGCTTAGAGAGCTGTGCATAACCGTTCTCATCATAGAACAGGGGCTTGCCGTCCTTCTTGAGGAGCATGTGAACGTGCATGCCGTTGCCCGCTTCGCCGTAGATGGGCTTGGGCATGAAGGTTGCGGTGCAGCCTTCTGCGAAAGCGACGTTGTGAATGAGGTGCTTGGTGACCATGGTGTTGTCGGCCATGGACACGATATCGCCGAGCTCGACCTCGATCTCAACCTGGCCGGGGCCACCGACCTCGTGGTGATGATACTTGACCTTAACGCCCCACTCCTCCATCATAAGGCAGATCTTGCTGCGGAGGTCGTAGTACCTGTCCTGCGGAAGCTCGATGTGATAGCCGCCGTGGTGACGATTCTGGAAGCCGTCGCCGCACTGGTCGGTGTTCCACTCTGCCTCGTCGGTGTCGATCTCGAGGGTAAGGCGGTTGGGGGTGGTGCGGAAGCGAACGTCGTCAAACACGTTGAACTCGAATTCGGGTCCAATGATCATTTCATCGGCGATGCCGCTCTCGCGCATGAACTCGACCGCGCGCTTTACAACATTGCGCGGATACTGATCGAAGGGACGATTCTCGGGGCGAGCGATTATCATAGCATCGCCGCTCATGGTGAGGGTCTCGATTTCCGCAAAGGGATCGACAGCGGCGGTGGAAAGATCGGGGATAAAGACCATGTCGCTGTTCTCAACGGGCGCAAAGCCGTAGTTTGAACCGTCGAAGCCGATGCCGTATTCCATCGTTTCCTCGGTGAAACGCTCGGCGGGAATGGTAATATGACGCCAACGGCCATCGATGTCGACCATCTTGAAATCGACCATCTTGATGCCGTTCTCTTTAATGAACTTTTTTGCCTGCTCGATATTGCTGAAAAGCATAAGGAACCTCCGAATGATTTTTGTTTTGACTGAATATTTCTGCCATAACAGCAGATTCCGACATACACATTTTTACATATAAGCGGAAGGAAGTCAAGTCAAAAAAGCTATATATTTATTTATAGATTTTTTATCGAGAGTATGCCTCTGTTCCCCGTCATCTTCACTCGGAAAAAGCATAGAATAAACGGACCCGCGCAGCTTGGCGGATCCGTTTGATGATGCATTTGTGCTATGCTCAGGCTTCCTTCTTCTCGAGGAACTTATAGACGATTGCAGCGAGCGCAGCGCCGATAAGGGGAGCAACGATGAAGATCCAAAGGGCGCCCATGGGTGCGCTGTTGCCTTTGATAAGAGCAACCAGAGCGGGACCGAAGCTGCGGGCGGGGTTGACGGATGTGCCGGTGAGACCGATGCCGAAGATATGAACGAAGGTGAGGGTCAGACCGATGATGAGACCGCCGAAGCTGCCGTGGTTCTGCTTCTTGGAGGTAACGCCAAGAATGGTGATAACAAAGATGAAGGTCAGGATGACTTCAACGAGGATGCCTGCAAGAACACTGCCGTGAACGCCCGCAAGGCCGTTGGAGCCGATGCCGTCGATAACGCTGCCAACAGCGGTCGCGGTCCTATCGGGAACGCTGCCGAAGTGGAAGACCACCGCAAGCGCGCCTGCGCCTGCAAAAGCGCCGAGGCACTGGGAGATGACGTAGGCGATGAAGTCGCCAAAGCTCATGCCGCCGCTGATCAGAACGCCGAGCGAAACAGCGGGGTTGATGTGGCAACCGGAGATGTTGCCGATGCAGTATGCCATGGCAACGATGGTAAGACCGAACGCAAGCGCGGTGAGGATGTAGCCGCCGCCGAAAGCGGAGTTACAGCCAACGAGCATTGCTGTGCCGCAGCCCATGAATACGAGCACGGCGGTGCCGATGAACTCGGCAACGTACTTCTTGAAAGAGTTCATAGTGATACCTCCATTTTTTATTGACGGCGAAGAAGTAACAAGCGCCATCGAATTCTTGTATTATATCATACGATTGATAAAAATTCAATACAATTTGATATTTTTATCATTTTTAGACTTAGCTTTTGCGAATATTTGCTTAAATAAGCCGGAATAATAATCGGTATAAGCTTGATTTCGGAAGGATGGAGATGATGAAAAGAACGTGTTCAAAGTGCAGGGCGGTTATAAAGCTGCTTGGATTGCTCCTGTCCCTCTTGATCGCATGCCTGAATTTTACGGACGAAATGATCGCCGCCCGCGCCCTCGACGGTGCGGTTTTCGTTAAAAGCAGCGCCTTTGCTCAATCGAAGCTTCAAGTGCTGTGTGAAGGCTCCACCAAGGCATTTTCGCATTCGGGCAGCATCGAGGCTTCATCCTCAGGCGATGAAAGCATTGAAAGCTCGACACTTCGCGTTTATCTTTTCGATCTTATCGAAGCGGCAAGAGTGCGCATATACAGCGAAGAACGGGTCAACCTCGTTCCCCGTGGGGATGCGATAGGAATTTCCATTCACACAGACGGCGTTATAGTGGTTGGCTTTGGTGATATCCTGCTTTCCAACGGCTCGTCGGTCTGCCCTGCTAAAAAATGCGGACTTCGTTCAGGCGACGTTATAAAAAAGGTGAACGGCAAGGACGTTTGCACCTCAAACGAGCTTCAGCTCGCCTTGAATTCAATGGACGGAGCCGCCAAGCTCGGCGTTGAACGCTTGGGAAGGCTCATAACGATCCAAGCGGAGCCGGTTACGGATACAAACGGCAGCAAAAGGCTCGGCGCATGGGTCAGGGACAGCACGATAGGCGTTGGAACGCTCTCCTTTTCGGAAGAAAGAACGGGCTCAACGGCAGCGCTCGGTCACGCCGTTCTGGATGCGGATACCCAGACTGTGCTCCCCGTGCTTAACGGCAGAATGGTTTTTGCGGATATACTTGGGGTCGTCAAGGGGAAGTCAGGGCTGCCCGGCGAGCTCAAGGGAACCTTTTCATCCAAGAGCAAGCAGGTCGGCACGGTTGAGAAAAACGGCATATTCGGCGTTTTCGGAAAGCTTGCATCCTATTCAGGCGATTCATTCCTTTCCAACGCTCATGCCATCCCCATTGCATTTCCCGATGAAGTTCATACGGGCGAAGCGTTGATCTATTCGCAGCTTGATTCGGGCGCGCCGAAAAGCTATAGCTGCCGCATAATCAAAGCCGTTCGGCAGAAAAGCCCCGATCAAAAGGGGATTGTTTTGGAGATAACCGACCCCGAGCTTTTGGATGCCGCAGGGGGCATAGTGCAGGGCATGAGCGGAAGCCCGATAATACAGAACGGCAGGCTCGTGGGCGTGGTTACACACGTTTTTGTGAACGACCCCTCAATGGGCTATGGGGCCTATGCTTTTTGGGTCTATGATGCAATGAACAATGAGTGATCGCGAAAAACGCATATACCAAAGCCCCGATCGCCTCGGGGCTTTGGTCGTTTCTTGAGCTGCAAGCGGCATCATTCCGTTCTCAGCGCGGTCACGGGATCCTTTCTTGCGGCAACGCCTGCGGGGATAAGACCCGAGATGAGCGTTAAGAGCATGCTTATTCCAACGAGCACGGCGGCGGCCTTCCACGGCAGCACGGCCTTTAGAGTTGAAATGCCCGTAAGCTTTTGAAGTATCATATTGAGTGGGATGCACAGGAGCACCGTTACGCCGATTCCGAGCAGACCCGCGAAGAAGCCGACGATCAGGGTCTCGGCATTGAAAACGCTCTTTACATTGCGCTTTGATGCGCCGATGGAGCGGAGTATGCCGATCTCCTTCGTTCTCTCGAGCACCGAGATATAGGTAATAATGCCGATCATGATAGAGGAGACCACGAGCGAGATGGCAACGAACGCGATCAGACCGTAGGAAACGGCATCGATCATGGTGGTAACGCCGCTCATAAGCAATGCGACGTAGTCGGTGTATTCTATCGCATCCTCGGGATCGGAGACGGAGTCGTTATAAGCCTTTATCGCATCTGTTACCTCCTCCTTATCATCGAAGGACGAAGTGTATATGCTGATCGTGGCGGGCTCGTTTTCATCTATAAAGCCGTATTCCGCAAGTCTTTCCGCGAGCGTTGAGCCCGACACCTTGGCGGGCATGAACTTATCGTGATATACGGCAAGCTTTGCTTCGCTCTCCCCCGCCATCTGCCCATCAAACAGCGCGGCGACAGCCTTATAGCCGCTAACGCCGAAAAGGTCTCCCGGCTGCGAGCTGTCGCGCACGAGCTGCGCAATTTGAAGCTTTGCGTTTTCCTCGTGCTGCGCGGAAACGATGGTCTTGATCTGCTCCACCATCAGCGCCTTTAGCTCCTCATCCGAATAATCCGCAAGGTATTCTCGCATTTCTTCTTTGGAAAAGCCGAAGGTGGAAGCGGAAAGCTCTATCTGCGCCTCGCGATCGGGGTACATGGAAAGATAGCCGTCCACCATCGCGGCAAGCTCGGCTTCATCGGGCATGGCAAGTATCTTTGTGTAGATATCCACCTTCTGCGCATCGTTCAGGGTGGAAAAATACTCGCTTACAAGCCTTGCCTTTTCGCTTTGAGAAGGAGTGTCCTCATCCGAGATCACAAAGGGCAGTCCGCTTATAAGGTCAAGATTCTCATTTTCGGGTTTTTTCTGCTCGGAAATAAGCTCGGAGTCGGCCGATTTTTCGATCAGCTTATCGGTCAAAAGCGTGGTGTAGCCGAACGCACCGGTGAACTGCATCGCGCTCGATGAATCGGGCTTAACTATACCCACAATCTCAAGGTCGAGCCCGTTTTTGATTATGAGCTCCATCGCCTTTTCATCGTCACCGATATACTCCCATTCGCTCGAGCCGCTCTCCGATCTGCGGTATTTTTCAAAATTGAGTATCAGCTTGAAGCGCTTTCCGATTATCTCGGAAAACTCGGCGCTGCGCTCGGGCTCCTCGAGCTCCTCGCCCTTAAATACCGCGCTGAGCAGATCCTTTAGCTCCTGTTCCTCGATGTAGCCGAGAGCATAGAATGCGTTGTCGATGATCTCGCCACGCTCATCAAGCAGCAGCACTATCTCCTCCGCACTCTCCGGCCAGCGCCCCGAAAGAAGCTTGTACTGCTCGGTTATCATCGGGGCGACAGGCTCGCCGTTTCTTCCCCCAAGCAGCTCGGAGAAAAGATCCATGCCGTTCATGCGTGAGGAGACCATGTTGAACATGCTCGTTGCAGCAGAATCGTCGCCGCTTTCGCCGCCGAAAAGCGAGCTTGACAGATCGGTATTCTTATATGCGCCCTCCGCATTTTGGAAGTAGACGTTCAGCTCAGGCTCATAGCCGAACTGCACGGCGGAAACGAGCGAAGAGAGCCTTGAGTCCGCGTTTTCAAGCTCGCCGTCGAAATGCTTTTTGAATGCGGAGATATTGTTTTTTTCGTTTGAACCGGTGAACGCCGCATTGAACATCCTGTAAAGGCGCGGGCTTGAATAGACCCTGTCCTCGCTTCGGCTTGCCCTTGCCTCCCTGTCGCCCTGCCGCGCCGTGAGCAGCTTTTTGAGCATATCGTTCGGCTCGCGCTCAAGCACTATCGGATAGGAAGCGAGCGTTTCGCGCTGGATATCCGAAACGTAGTTATGTATGCCCGTTGAGAGCGAAAGTATCATCGCGATTCCGATTATGCCGATCGAGCCCGCAAAGGCTGTCAGAAAGGTTCTGCCCTTCTTGGTTCGAAGGTTATTGAGGCTCAGCGAAAGCGCGGTCAAGAAGGACATTGAGACCTTCTTTTTCTTCTTGTGCCCGTTCGTTTCCGCAGCAGCTTCGCCGTTCTGCTCCAAAGTGCGATCCGGCTCGGGTACGCTCGGGTCAAACGGGTCGGTATCGGAGATTATCCGTCCGTCCTTCAAGCGCACGGTGCGCGTTGCATACTGCTCGGCAAGCTCGCCGTTATGCGTTACCATTATAACAAGGCGAGTTTTTGCAACCTCTTGGAGCAGCTCCATTACAGCAATACCGGTTTCCGAATCGAGCGCACCGGTGGGTTCATCGGCAAGCAGCACGTCGGGATCGTTCACAAGCGCACGCGCTATCGCAACGCGCTGCATCTGACCGCCGCTCATCTGATTCGGGCGCTTATGGAGCTGATCGCCGAGGCCGACCTTCACAAGCGCCTCCTTCGCCCGCCTTCTGCGCTCGGCTCTGCTCACTCCCGAAATTGTGAGCGCAAGCTCAACGTTTGCAAGCACGGACTGATGCGGAATGAGGTTGTAGCTTTGGAAAACGAAGCCGATGGTGTGGTTGCGGTAGGCATCCCAGTTCCTATCCGAATATTCCTTTGTGGAAACGCCGTTTATTATAAGATCGCCGCTGTCGTAGCGGTCAAGGCCGCCCACGATATTCAAAAGCGTGGTCTTGCCCGAGCCGCTCGGGCCGAGCACCGCCACGAACTCGCTTTCGCGAAAGGCAAGGCTAACGCCGTCGAGCGCCGTCTGCACGAGCTCTCCCGTTTTATAGCGCTTGGTTATATTTGAAAGCTGAAGCATTATAAAATCCTCCGAGGGTATCCTTTGCGCCTATTATATCCCCATCGGCGCAAACAATCAATGAATACCGCTGAAATGTCACATTTATGCCCCATTTGAACAAAAAATCAATACGAAATACAAAAACCGCGCCCATTGAAAGGCGCGGCGGGATGATGAAAAGCGATGAAAGGCGGATGTGCCCAAAGGCGGAAGCACCCTCGCCTGCTTCGATTTAATCGAACCATATATCCATATCAACAGTGGGGCGCTCATACGGCTTGAACAAGGGCGCAATACTGCTTTCAAAGAAGCCTTTAAGCTGATCGTATTCCTCCTGTGAGGCATCGAGCGCAAGTATCGGCACGAACCTTACGCAGTTGCGCTCGTATTTGGAGGGATCGGTTTCGACAGTTGCCTCAAACCAAATTGAGCTCGTCGACCATGAAAGGCTGTCTCCTCCGCCGCCGAACCAAGTGATGTCCGATAAACCCGGAATTAAAGCAGAATCCGGCACGGATGAAGAGAGCGAAGGATTTCGCTCCATATAATGTCTGTATGCAAGGGTCCCCTTATCGTTTTCAAACAGCCAGCCGGCGGAAATAAGCGAAGAAACCTCCTCCGAGCTGTATGAGCCGAGCACGAGCAGCATTTCTTTTTCGCTGAGCGGCGCGAGCGAGGTGACGGGATACTTGCCCGTTTCATACAGCGAAGCCATCGGCGCGATGCCGTAGACGAATTCGCCGTCCTTCTTCCAGGCAAAAACATCCAGCCCCCTGCCCAAGCCAAGGTCGAAATACTCGGGGAACTGTTTCTTCAGTGACACAAGCTTTGCGGAATCGAGCAGGCTTGCAAGCCCGTCCGTATCCTCCCCCGTTATCTCCATCCATTCGCCGCCTTCAAGGCGCAGGTAGCGCTCGCCGAGCTGATAGACGGTGGTCCTTTTGCCGTTTTTATAGAAAAACTCAATGGAAAGCATTCCGTCCTCGGTGTCCTGCGGCGGCTCCTCGGCCTTTTTGAGCTCGAGCGTGTTGAAATGCTCCAAAAGGCGCAGCAGCTCCGCTTCATCGGTGATCTGTTCGGCATTTTCGGGGTCGTATGCGTTTCTTGCGCGAACGCTTTCGATCTCCGCCGAAGAGATGAATTCCTTATTCCTTGCCGAATTCAGAATAATAAACAGCGCCGCTCCGAGAGCAAGTGCGGCAATTCCGGCGACAATATAATACAATGCTTTTTTACTCTTCACTCTTTTCCCCTTTCTTTGTAAGTGCAAGCTCTTTACAATGCACAGCGGCTTTCTATGCCGCTAAGCTTTTATATACTCTTTCAGTCAAATTTTATCAGAAACATGCAGCGGTGTCAATGGGAAAAGCGCCTTTCTTCCTGTGGAAAACCTTTGCGTTTACTATTTTCCGCCACGACAAACGCATGAATTAAAAAAATATGAACATCCTCTTCCAAAACGATTAGAATTATGTTAACCTAAGAAAAAAGGAAGAGGTGGAGAAAAGTGGAAGAATTATTAGCGTGGATAGAGTTCATTGAAGAGAATGCGG
>JAFPWD010000008.1 GCA_017395105.1 Clostridia bacterium | reverse complement strand
CCGCGTGCTTTCATTGTACAATATCCCTGCTTTCTGTGTGGTTTTTTCGCTAAACTAATTATACATGAAAGCAGCAGACCGGGCAACCCTTACGGGCTACCCGGTCTTGTTTTTTATGGGGCTTAGTGCAACAGCCCCTTTCCCGTTTTGGCTGCTGCGAAGGGCATCCCCAGAAAACTTCGACCGGCTTCGCATTTTTTCCGCTCCTTGCCGGAGGGCATTCTGAGAAAAACGCTGCGGCTTGCTTCGTAAGCCTTCTCATTGAGCAGAATGTGGCTCAGGTTTTCTCCGCAAGCATAAGGCGGCCGCTTGCGGTAAATGAGGCGGCTTTCGTTTTGCGCCAAAGCTGCCAAAACCGAAAAGCGCCCGGGGATGCCGGACGCCTTTCGGGTTTCAGGTAGGTATAAAGTTGTATTATATCAGAAGGCGAGGGTTGCTCGCACTAATGAACTGCGGTTTTCGGGAGCCAATCGCCCTCCCGTCCTCTGCGCTGCGAGGTGTGACATATTCCTAACAAGAATCGGTATATAACCTCGTTTGCTTCGGTAATTGCATTCTAACAGTTGCGGCGAAAAATGTCAAGCAAATTTTCCAATAAATTTAAGTATATTTTTTTATTATACAGTTTCATTTTTAACAATTGCTTTATTTGAATAACGCAACTATTACGCGATTGCTTCAGCGTTTTACAATCAAAACCGTATATTCCTTGTCGATTATATGCAAAAATATGGCATCATTTTGTACTCGAAAATTATCCAAAATCAGCAATATTTGAGGAAAATCGCTGCTTTATTGCAAGCTGAGAAACCGCAGAGCACGCCGCAGGTGCTATTCTATCGGAACCACAAACTCGGCTCTGTTTCTATAATTATCATCGGGGAACGAAAAGCTGTCGAACCTAACGCTCACCCGCGCCCATACGTATGGGGAGCCGCCGATCGTAGTTGCCATATAGCCGGTTATCTCAAGCTCCGTATTCCTATCGTTATTGCGGCAGAAAGTCCTCGCCTTTCTTTCGATTGCATCAAGGTAGGGCTCAAAATCGAAGCCCTCCGGTAGCTGCATCGGCTCCGCAGCCGGATCAGCCGCATTGATGCGTATCAGCCTTCCTTTTTGCGTTACCCTTGCCGTTATCTTGTCGGGCAGCTCCTCCCCGTCCTTCTCATTGAACCAACGCATATCGTAATAGCCATACGTGCCGAAGTAAGCGCTATCCGAAGCATGCTTAAACTGCGCATAGTCGCTCTTGAAGCGCTCGAATTTTCCGAAGTCCAGCTCGCTTTCGAGAAGCTTTTCAACCGCTTTGCGGAGCGAATCGGCGTTTATCTCGCCCATGATCTCAAGCTTCAGCTCCGGCTCGAAGTCGTTGTTATCGATATACGCAAGAGCGCCGCTTGTATAAAAACTAATAGGGCTTAGATCCATGTACGGATCCCCACACCAATCGGCTTCCTCCCGATTCGTTGTGTAATCATAATATCGCAAGCCCCCAAGCGAAAAAATGCACGTTCTTTTGTAAAACAGCTCGTATTCCTTCCCGCCGAAGCTGCATTTTCGCGTTGTTCCCTCTTTATCGCTCTCCCTTTCCACGCTTGTGCCCGTCATGATATCGTAGAAGTAGGTGTAAACAGGGCTTACAGCAGCGGTATTGCCCATGGTCAGCACCTTTTCGACGGGTATCCTCGTGGGCGGGGCGGTGGGGGCGGTACCCCGGCAAGTCGTGGGCAATTCGCCGCGATCACACGCGCAGCCGAGCAGCAGCGTGCAGCCAAGCAGCGCCGCAAGCGCAAATGTGGCAAGCTTTTTCATATTCTTGATTCGTTTTTCCTTCATAGTTCGCACTCCTATACTCTGCTTTGGCTTTTCGCCGATTCAAGGGGCGCTGGTCCGCCCGCATATCCCCTCACCTATACAGTTCCGTTTTCTACGGCAATATTGGGGCGCAGAGTTAATATATTTTGCCCCATATAAGCACTCCCGCCCAAAATGAGCGGGAGAAAGGCGATATTCAAAACTTACTCATCTTATGATGAGCGCATCGAAACTCGAAAGAATGCATCTCGTGATTTTGTAATCGGGAGCTCTTGTTGCTCTTCAGCTCCCGCAGCTTACTGCTGCTCCATAACGGCGCGCAGTATCAGCAGCGCATCAAACAGATCGACAACGCCGTTTGAGTCCATATCCCCGTTTTCAAGCAGCAGCTCATTGGCTGAAATAACATCGATAATGTAGCGCATGATAAGCAGCGCATCGTCGAGTGTCACTTCGAAGTCCCCGTTCACATCGCCCAGCGGCGGGAATATGCGCGGAGTGAACACGGCGCGTATCTCGTCGATCCCGTCGTACTCACCGCTCAAAAAGTCGAGCTCCGTATCGGTCGAAAGCAGCTCTTGCCCGTTGTACCAGCCGATAAATTCGCTTCCGCGACGGGGCTGCGCGTATGCGCTGTATATCTTCAGTAATTCATCGGTTTCGGGATTATAATAACCGTAGTAATCGAAGCCGACCGTGCCGCCGGGCAGCTCGTTGGGATCCTCGCACTCCGCGGTAACCGCCTTCAGACCCCAATCATTCGAATTCATTCTCAGCAGCTCAAGCGGGTTTCCGCTCGTTCTCAAGCTCCAAAGATTGGTATACGCACTAAGCTCGAGCAGGGTTAGCAGATTGTTGCTTACATCAAGCTCCCCAAGCCACTCCGCATCGGGAAGAACCAGCGTGCTGCTGCTGAGGCTGTTGCCCGAGCAGTCGAGGTTATAGAGATTGGTATACGCACTAAGGTCGAGCTCGGTTAGCAGATTGTTGCTTACTTTAAGCTCCCCAAGCCACTCCGCATCGGGAAGGATCAGAGTGCTGCTGCTGAGGCTGTTGCCCGAGCAGTCGAGCGAAGAAAGATCTGTATGCCCGCGAAGATCAAGCTCCGTAAGCAGGCAGTTCGCGCAATTCAGGTTGGTAAGCCCCTGCGCATACTCCTCCCCGGAAGGGTCTACGTATCCCAAATAGGGAAGATTCAGCTCGCTTATGGGGTTGTTTGAACAATCCAGCTGCATAAGTCGGGCTTCATCACGGAATTTCAGCTCGGAAATATTGTTTTCGGCGCAATCAACCGACTCGATAGTATAGATCAGACTCAAATCAAGCTCGGAAAGCTCGCAGCGGGTGCAATAGAGGTATTTAAGACCTCTGCACGCGGAAAGATCAAGGCTCTCGATGGGGTTATCGCCGCAGTCCAGACTCTCGAGCGCATCCATGTGCGAAAGCTCGAGCTGCGTAAGCTCGTTTTCGCTGCAATACAGCATTTTAAGCGGAAGGCTCTGCGAATCGGCAAAAATTATCCGCTCTATCCGGTTGGCATCGCAGTGCAGCTCCGCAAGCGCGGCGCAATCCGAAACATCCAGCTCCGTAAGCTCGTTAGCGACAAGATCCAGCGTTTGGAGATTTTCGCAGCCGTCAAGCGCTATGCCATTTATCCGGGTTGAATTAAAGCTTACGCTTTCAAGCCGCGGGCATTGGGACAGATCGACCTGCTCAAACCGGCATCCGTAGTCGTAACCGTAGTAGCCGTAGCCGGCGATCGATTCGAGCATGGTGCAGCCCGAAAAATCCACGTCGCCGCGAAACTTAACGGCTTGCCATGATTCGGTATACTGCATGAAATTGAGCGTCTTCAGATGATAGCGCTCATCGCCTCTTGTCCATACCGCAAACTGATACGAGGGAGCGCCCTCCGAGTCTATGCCGGTGTTCCATGTGGAAATATCGTTCGGATCGTAGTTTTCGTTCAGCTTTTCGCCGTTCTTAACTCCGTTTTCGTCCTCCTGCTCAAGGAAGGCGAGAAGCTTTGCCGTGTCGTGCTCATCGTATTCGGGTATGATCACTGGCGGTACGGGAGCAAAATGCGCTTCGATATCGTATTCCCCGTCTTCAAGGTAAAATATTTCGGAATCAAAGAGCTTCTCTCCGGTATTCGCATCGAACCAGCCTTCGAAGAGCTGATTCGAGTCGGTCGGCTCCGCCAGCGCCACGCGGAAATATTCCGTTCCGTTCTGCGTCCACATACCGAGCGACACATAGCCGCTGCCGACGGCGCGCGCATGCGCCGCGGAGATCCTTTCGCTCTCGGGCAGGCTCATTTCAACCGTTTTATTGCCTTCGCTGTTCACGCTGTTAAGCACGGTGCAGCCCTCAAGGCTGATGCGGGTCAATTCGTTATTCATGCAGTTCAAATCGCTCAAATACTCGCAGCCGTCCAAAATAAGCTCGCCGCAAAGCCCGCTGTTCGGAAAATCCATTCGGGTAAGCCTTCTATCCTCGGTTATCGGAACGCTGCCGTCATATACGGTTTGAAGTATTATGGTCGGATACCAAAGCACGGGATCATCGAGCTTATCTTCAAGCCCGAGCTTTTCCGCGTTTGAAACGCCCGCTTCATCACGCTGCTCGAGAAATTCGATAACGGCATTGTAGTCATGCTCGTTATAGCCCGAAGGTGTGTTGTACATTGAGGGGGAAACAGAGGATTCGGCTGAACCGAAGGCCGAAAATGGGATGGATGAGAAGATCATCGCAAAAACGATGACCGCCGCGATCGCGGCCTTAAAGCCTTTACTCTTCATCATATTCTACTCCTCCTTGAGTGTATTATATCAATGAAATAATGAACGGGATAAGGCTGAAATACACGTGGCGATCTTGTGTCACGTGCTAAGTAGTATTAGGCTTTTTTTAATAATGAACTATCGTTCCTCTCTGAAATATGCAAGGCCGAGCGATGCGGGGGGCTGATCCTCCTTCTTTTTGCGCAGGGAAACTATCAGAAGCACTCCGATCGTTATAACGTAGGGCAGCATGCTGAACAGCTCCTGCGAACGCCTGGTGAGACCCGAAGCGAACAGCAGATATGCCCAGAAAAGCATTCCGAAAAGGTATGAGCCCCAGATACTGCGAATGGGCTTCCACGTTGCGAAGATAACGAGCGCAACTGCGAGCCAACCGAGGTTTTCGATGGTGCCGTCGTTCGCCCACGTGCCCTTGACGTAGTCCATAACGTAGTACAGACCGCCAAAGCCCGTGATACCCGCACCCACGCAGGTTGCGAGATACTTATTCTTGGTAACGCTGATGCCCGCCGCATCCGCCGTGGCGGGGTTTTCGCCAACGGAGCGCAGATTCAAGCCCTTGCTGCTCCTTTTGAGGAAGATATGCAGCACTATCGCCGCCGCAACAGCAAGATAGGTCAAAAACCCGTAGCCGAAAAAGAGCTTCATCAGAACCTCGGGCAGGGGCAGGAATGAAAACAGCCCGCCTCGATAGACCTCGCTGGTTGCCGCAACGCTTATCTGGCCAACGCCGCCCGCAAGCTTATTGAGCGAGCCGCCGTAGAAATTTGCAAGACCCGCGCCGAAGATGGTCAGGGTCAGACCCGTTACGTTTTGATTGGTTCTGAGGGTAACGGTCAGAAAGCTGTAGATAAGGCCGCCGAGCGCCGCCGCAAGAAATGCGCAGACCATCGGAATGAGGACGAGCAGCACGGGTGAAGGCGAAACACCTGCGGTTTGGCAGGCGCGCTCATAGAAAAAGCTTGAAGCAAGGCTTGCGATGCCGCCCATGTACATCGTTCCGGGAACGCCAAGGTTGAGATTGCCCGATTTCTCGGTCAGTATCTCGCCCACCGCGCCGAACATAATAACGGTTCCGAACGATACCGCCGCCTGTATCAAGGCTATGAATACGTCCATATTTCCTCCTTCTAAGCTCGCCATTCGGCGAATTTCGCTGCGCTGAAAGCGCAATTTCGCTTGCCGCAGGCAAATTTAGCTCGCGAAGCGAATTTAGCTAAATCGTTTCTGCGAAACAGCTAAATTGTCCCTGCGGTTTCAGCTTTTCTCCTTCTTCCCCATCGAAAGCTTATAATTGATAAAGAATTCGCTTCCGAGTATGAAGAACAGGATCACGCCCATTATTACTTGGGAAAGATTGTCGTTTATATTGAAGCCCGATGCGATCTCCCTTGCGCCCTGCTCGAGGAAAACGAGCAAAAATGCGATCAGCATCATCACGAAGGTGTTGAATTTTGCAAGCCACGCAACGATTATCGCAACGAAGCCCCTGCCGCCCGCGGTGCTTGTGGAAATGGTGTGTCCCTGCCCTGCGACCGCAATAAAGCCCGCGATGCCGCAGATAGCGCCCGAGAGGGTCACGGTGCGCACCGTGACGCGCGAAACGTTTATTCCGGCGTACTTCGCAGTGTTTTGGCTGCCGCCCACGACCGCGATCTCATAACCCTGCTTGCTGTAACGCAGATAGCAGAACACCGCCACCACGAGAACGAGCACCAGCACCAGGTTCAGGCCGTAATTCTGCCCGAAAAGCGGCGGAAACCAGCCCTTATGCGTTTCCGCATTGAGCGTTCCCACGATGCCCGAGCCGTAGGAGTTCTCCCAGAAGGTGACGAAGAACGAGGTAAGATGGATCGCAATATAGTTCATCATCAGCGTGAACAGCGTTTCGTTTGCATTGAGCTTCGCCTTGGCTATCGCGGGTCCGAAGCTCCACAGGCCGCCCGCCATCGCGGAAACGATGAACATTATCAGCAGCAGCAGCGCGTTCGGCAGCGAGTTCATATAGATCATGCAGGCTGCCGAGGCAATGCCGCCGAGCAGGATCTGACCCTCGGCGCCGATGTTCCAAAACTTCATTTTGAAGGCGGGCGCAAGACCAACGCCGATGCACAGCAGCATCATTATCTCTCGGATGGAGTTCCAGATGCGCCGATCCGATCCGAAAACGCCGTTGAACATGGTCTCATACACCTTTATTGGATCCATCTTCGTTACCGAATAGATTATGAGACCGTTTATTGCGAGCGCGGCAAGTATAGCGGCAAGCCGCACGAGGATGCGCGCCCAAACGGGCATAAATGCGCGTTTATGAATTCGGATCATAGCTTTCCCCACCTTGATCTATGAGTGAATAGTGATTAATGAATAGTTAATGGTTGAGGTCGAAACGCCGCAGGCGTTTCCGAAAATTTATTTGAAATCCCGAATGAATTTCCACCTCAAGGTGCCGCAGGCACGCTTCATTAGCCGAAGGCGACTTCATTTCTCAATGCACGTTCTTCCCGCCATCCGCCGAGGCGCCTGTCATCATAAGGCCGACCTCCTCCTTCTTTGCGGTGCGCCCGTCAACTATGCCGCTGACCTTGCCGCCGCAGAGAACGAGTATTCGATCGCACAGCTCGAGCAGCACGTCCAGATCCTCGCCAACGTAGATCACAGCGCCGCCGGTACATTTGCGCTCGTTCATAAGGCGGTAAATTGCGTGGCTCGTGTTGATATCCAATCCGCGCACGGCGTAGGCCGCCATCAGCAGCGAGGGCGAGGAGGCGAGCTCCCTGCCAACGAGCACCTTCTGCACGTTGCCGCCGGAGAGCTTTCTAATCGGTGTGTTCAGGCTCGGGGTGACCACGCCGAGCTCCGAAACCACGTGCTTTGCAAGGTCGAGCGGTTTTTTCTGATCCACGAAGCCGAATTTGCCCTCCTTATAGCTGCGAAGCAGCATATTGTCGGGTATATTCATATTGCCAACGAGCCCCATGCCGAGCCTGTCCTCAGGAACAAAGGCAAGGCTGATGCCAAGCTCGCGAATCTGCTCCGCATCGTATTTTTTAAGATTCTCTTCCTTGCCCGTTTTCGGGTCGATATAGATCATCGAGGACTCCGGCGCCGTTGGGATAAGCCCCGCGATCGCCTCAAGCAGCTCCTTCTGGCCGCTGCCCGCTATGCCCGCAATGCCGAGGATCTCGCCGGTGTATGCGGTGAAGCTCACGTCATCGAGCCGCAGAACACCCAAATTATCCTTGACCGAGAGATGGTCTATGCGCAGCCGCACGTTTTTTTCCTCAACAAGAGGGCGGTCGATATCGAGGGAAACGGATCGTCCCACCATAAGATCGGAAAGGGTCTGCGCATCCGCCTTGGCGGTCTCTATATCGCCGATGTATTCTCCCTTTCGCAGGATCGCCACGCGATCAGAAACGGCGAGCACCTCGTTGAGCTTGTGCGTTATGATAACAACGCTCTTGCCGTCCGCCTTCATGTGGCGGATCACGGTGAACAGCGCATCCGTCTCCTGCGGAGTCAGAACGGCGGTGGGCTCATCGAGTATCAGTATATCCGCGCCCCTATACAGCGCCTTGACTATTTCAAGCGTCTGCTTCTCGGAAACGGACATTTCATAAACCTTTTTATCGGGATCGACCGCAAAATGATAGCGGGCGCATATATCCTTAATTGCGTTTTTAACGCTGCGAAGCGGGGTCTTGATGCCGAGCTTCACGTTTTCTGCGGCGGTAAACACGTCCACCAGCTTGAAATGCTGATGGATCATTCCGATCTTGAGCTCGTGTGCATCCTTGGGAGAGCGGATGCGCACCGGCTTGCCGTCCACAAATATGCTTCCGCTGTCCGGAAAATAGATGCCGGAGAGCATGTTCATAAGGGTCGTTTTGCCGCTTCCGTTTTCGCCGAGCAGGGAGAGGATCTCGCCCTTTTTGATCTCGAGCGAAACGCCCTTGTTGGCGTGGATCGAGCCGAAGGTCTTGTGTATATCCACCATTTTTACGGCGCATTCGCCGCTAAATACTGTTTCCATTGCATAAACTCCAAAAAACTTAAAATACCGCATTGCGGCAGCGAGGAAGGGCTCCTGCCCGAGCCAAGTTAAGTGAGCTCGGAAAAAAGAACCACAGCCTATATTATAACAGATGGATTGGCGGAAGTAAACCCGAAAAACACAAAAAATCGTCAAATAATTGCCATATTTTCAGCGGGCGAAGAGCCGAAAACCATGAATAACGTTATGAAATTCCCATCGGGAATTTCGACCTCAACTCATACTCTTCAACCTTCACACTTCACTCTTCAATAGTAACCGACTCAACCGCTCTTTTCCCTTTGCATATTTTAAGATTTTTTTAAGATAAGCTTTGTATACTATGCCCGTAATGCGGGGATGCCTCCGAAATGCCCTTAATAAGCTGCATTCCCATCGGTTCTCAGCGGCTTTCCCGCATCAGCTCTTTGTGTACGGCGCCCGATGTTTCAGGCGGGCGCCAATAGGCGGCCCCCTTTTCGTCGGTTTCTGTTTTATGCAAACGGATTTGAGAAAGGAAAGTAATATGAAAAAGTTGGTCTCCCTGATTATCGCAGCGATGATGGCGCTCTCGCTTCTGCCTCCCTCCCTCCTTGCGGTCGCTCAGCCCTCCCTCCGGCTTGAGAGCGAAAGCACCGGCAGCACCGGAGCCGTTATTATTGCGAAAACGGGCGGAATGCGCGGCTCTGTTCGCGTGTCCGCCCGTTCTTCGAACGAAAGCCTTGCCACGGTGCGCGTTGACGGCAAAAGGGTAGCCGTTGATGCCGTTCCCGGCGCGGTCGGTATTGCAAAGATAACCGTAACCGCCGAGGACGAAGCGGGCAACTGCTTCACGAGCACCCGCGACGTGCCCGTGGGCTACACAGCGTTCTATTTTAGCGGCGATTCCGTGACCGTTATCGCTGGCGCGGACAACAAATACGAGGTGGTGGGTCGTCAGGTGGCCGACGAGCTCGACCATGAGCTGACCGTTTCCACCGATATGAGCGGCAACACGGTTTACACCGCAAGCGGCGACACCAAGCTCTGCATCGAGATCAAAAAGGCAGGCGGCGCATACGTTTTCGGCGGCACGGCAAACGATGCCTCGATCGCGGTCAAGAAGGAAGCGACGGGCAACGCGTTCATCCTTATGAACGATCTCGACCTCACCAGCAGCTACACCTCACCTATCACAGTTAAGAAAAATTCCAATGCGGCTGTCGTCATCACCGCGCTTGACGGCACCGTGAACACGCTTACCGATTCGGAGTTCAACAATGCCGATATCTACGGCCCCGAGGAGGACGGCGGCGATCTTTCCAACCAATTTTATGCCGAAAGCGCTGTCATCAAGGCCAAGACCGGCTCCACCGTTTACATAAACGGCGAAGGCACCCTCAATATCAATTCCAACGCGAAAAACGGCATAAAGAGCGGCGCGGATTCCGTTCTTGAGATATCCGAGCTTGAGCTCTGCGTGAACGCCGAAAAGAACGGCATTTCAAGCGAAAACGAGCTGAATATAAGAAGCGGCAATATCTCCGTCACCGCACGAACGGGCGATGCGATCAAGGCGGAGGACGACAGCTCCGAGATCGGCACCGTCAATATCAGCGGCGGCGACATCACGATAAACGCGGCGGATGAGGGCATTGCGGCCTCGGCGAACGCTAATATCTACGGCAGCACTCTCAATATCACCTGCGGCGGCGATGCGGTGAAGGCCGAGAACGGAACGGAGACCGCCGGCGATATCTACGTCTGCGGCGGCGAATTCACCGTAAACACCCAATGCGATGGCTTCCAGGCGGCAGGAAACGCCACCTTCCGCGGCGGCAATATCGAGGTGCTTGCCTGCGGCGGCAGCTCGAACACCGCCTATAATAAGGACACCATGCCGAGCGCGAAGGGCATCAAGGCGGGTGGCGAGCTCACCTTCTACGACGGCGTTTACAGCATAAACTCCGCCGACGATGCGCTTCATTCAAACGGCAATCTTACCATACTCGGCGGCGAGTACACGCTTGCGAGCACCGACGACGGCATCCATGCCGATTTCCGCACCACCCTTGGCGAAGCGGGCGGCGACGATTCCGCAATAACGGTCGATATCACCACCTGCTACGAGGGCATCGAGGGCGCGAACATCCTCGGCTACTGCGGCACCTACACGATGCGCTGCACCGACGACTGCATGAACGCCGCAAACTCCGACCTTGGCGGCTATGCGTTCACGCTCAGGCTCTACGGCGGCACCTACCACTGCTACGGCGGCAACGGCGACGGCGTGGACTCCAACGGCGAATTCTCCAATATCGGAGCGCTTGTGGAGATCTTCACCCCCTCTCGCGGCAATTTCGCGCTCGACAGCGACGGCACGATGACCCTTTACGGCGGCACCACCCTCGCGGTCGGCTCAAGCGACATGGTCGAGGCCCCGCAGAACGGCGTTTACGTGCGCTTCGGCTCCTCCGGCTGGGGCGGCGGCAGCAGCTTCACCTTCGCAAACGGCGATGCGCTTGCTATTTACAATTCATCCAATCAGCAGATCTATTCCACGGTAGTTCGCTACCATAACACCACGATGACTTCATCCACGGTCATCTTCGCAAGCCCGAGCGTGGTCTCGGGTCAGAGCTACCGCCTGTATAAGAACGGCTCGCAGGTCGCCACGGCGAACGCTTCGGGCAACAATCCCGGCAACCCGCCCGTGAACCCCGCAGCCGCGATAAATTGGCAGAGCGTTGGCGAGCAGAGCGAGGAATACGCGAGGGTAACGAGCCTTGAGGTCGGCGTTGGCGCGATCATAACGAACACCGCGAACACCTATGCGCTTTCTGGCGGCGGCTCGATCGGCGGCACCTCTGTTACGGTATCCTCCGTCACGGGCGGCTACGCGATAAGCGGCGCGGGCGAAGCAAATATTTGGTATAAAACCTCGGACAGCAAGCTCTATTGCACCGTGAACGGCATAAATTACTATCTTGCATACACTCAGTCCGGCGGCGGCTGGAACCCGAGCTACACTCTGAACCTCACCACCTCGGCATCCTCCGCAGCGGCGTGGGCGTTCTCCCCGAGCGGCAGCTACGCTCGCATAACCACCGTTGCGGCAGGTCAGGGCGGCCCGGGCGGCGGCGGTCCCGGAGGTCCTGGCGGCGGCAGAACGCTGTATCTCGTTTCGAGCGGCTCCGGCTTCGCGCTCTCCACGAACGGCGGCAATCTCTGCATCTATTCGCCGGATACCGCGCAGGCGGCGCTCGAGGGCGTTCGCGACTACTTCGTGAACCTTGATAACGGCGAAAGCGTTGATGAGAGCACGGTTTTTGCGAATGCGCAGATCAAGTTCCGCGCAAGCATCGCAGGCCAGACCCAGATCCTTTCCTGGAGCGACAGCCGCGTGAGCTTCGAATGGACTCCCTCATACAGCGCGGGCGAGGCGGGCGACTACAGCCTGAACGTTTCCGTTCTCGGCACCTATATCGGCAGCATCCGCGTTATCGCGATCGGCCCGAGCGCAGGCTCGAGCGCTCCCGTTCCCCCCGATTACGCGATTCCGAATCCGCCCACGGACGGCTTGCTCGGCGATTCCGACGGCAACAGCATCGTCAACCTGGTGGACGCTATGCTGGCTCTGCGCCATGCGATGGGCGTTGAAACGCTGAGTGCGGATGCGATAGCAAGGGCGGATGTGGACGGCAGCGGCATCGTTACAATGTCGGATGCGGTTGAAATAATGCGAATAGCACTTGGCATAGACTGAATTTGCGGTAGGCTCCATGCCTAAAGTGTACACTTCCATGACAAAGCGGCGGGAAAGCGAGGTTCCGCCGCTTTGGTATTTGCGCTTGCGGTTCGCTGTCGCTATCCGCGAAGCTGCCTTAGCTGCGGCGACAGGCGCAATTTAGCTTGCCGCTGGCAAATTTATCTCGGCGAAGCCGAATTTCGCTTTACTGTAGGCAATTTTAGCTAAATTGCTCTCTGCGTTCGCAGCTAAAAGTCCCTTTGGGACAGCTAAATAGTTTTGCTCCGCAAAACAGCTAAACTGAAACCCAGCGGTTCTCAGCTATCGGCGTTTCCATCTTATCCATTCATTCTTCATTATTCATTGCCCTCTTTTCCCGCCGATTTTCTTTCTTTTCCCCTAAAACCTATGGCGCGGCACCGCTTTTTTTGATATAATAGACTCGGTCGCGGGAGAGCGTTGAGTTTTCTTTTTTCATTCTTCCTTTCCAAAATTTTTCTCTTCTTTTTCCTGCGGCATCAATCAAATTTTCGGCGGAGGGCAAGCCCATGGTCATTATCGGTATATGCGGCGGCACGAGCAGCGGCAAAAGCTCCGTTGCCCGAAAAATCAAGAACGACATCTCCTGCTCCTGCGAGATACTCAGTCAGGACTGCTACTATATCGATCAGGGCAGCAAGCCCTTCGAGGAGCGCCGCCTTGTGGACTACGACGACCCCAAGATCTTCGAGCACGATGCGCTGCTTGAGGACGTGCGCGCGCTGATCGAGGGCAAGTGCATCAATAAAAAGGGCTATGATTACGAGAACCATCGCCGTGCGGATACAAACGAGCTTATCGCCCCGCCCGAGGTTCTTATAATCGAGGGCATCCATGCGCTGCACGATAAAAATTTGCGCCGCCTCATGGATCTGAAGATATACGTCAGCGTGGATGCGGACACCTGCCTTATAAGAAGGATTCGGCGCGATATCGCCGAAAGGGGCAGGGAGACGGACAATATCCTCGCCCAATACGAAAAAACCGTTAAGCCCGCTTTCGACAAATACATCCGCAGCTACGAAGCCAAAGCGGATATTTCCATCAACAACAACAAAGACTACGTTGTGGCGGTGGAGATGGTGATCGCCTATGCGGAGAAGAAGGCAGCGGAAGGAACGAAATGATGTGCGCTTCGCGCATGATGCTTGCCTTCGGCAAATGATTTGTGCTTTCAGCACATGATGCGTTCCTTCGGAACATTGCGGTAAGAATTCCTGCGGAATTTTAATTTAATCGGAAACGCCCTCGGGCGTTTCCACCTAAACTATTCATTATTCACTCTTCACCATTCACTATTAACTACCCCTTTGGGAGAACCTTCTATGAACAGATGGCGTGCGGCGTGGCGCTGGGCAAGGCGCTGGCTCGTGATAGTATTCGCGGGCATACTCTTTTATGAAATACTTGAGCACTTCGGCGCGGCGAAGGCTGCGCTCGGCGGTGTTCTTCGCGTGCTTCGTCCGCTTCTGGCGGGTCTATTGCTTGCATACATCGTAAATATTCCTTCCACCTTTTTGCAGCGCACCGTTTTCCGAAAATACGAAGGCAAGCGATTTATCGTAATTATTTGCAATCTTCTATCCTATCTTTTCGTACTCGGGCTGGTCGTTCTGCTCGTTTTCCTGATCGTGCCCAAGGCGGTGGAGGGCGTTACGATGCTCTTCTCCAATATCGGCACCTACTACAACGCCGTTGTGAACCGGGCAACCGAGTTCTGGGAGAGCCTTGAGCTGAGCGATGAGCTCACCGAGCACGCGATCCAGATATCCAAGAGCTTCGCCGAGCGCGCCGAGCGCTTTGCGTTGGAGTTTTTGCCCAAGGTAATAAACTTCACCTTCTCCACCGTTGGAAAGCTCACAAACGTGGTGCTTGCCATAGCCTTCAGCGTTTACGCGCTTGCGGATAAAAACAAGCTGCTTGCCCACGCAAGGCGCTTTATCAGAGCCGCCTTCAGCGCAAAGAACGCCGAGCGCATACTCGAGGTCAGCGCCTATTCAAACGGCGCGTACCGAGGCTATATCACGGGTCAGCTCACGTCTTCAACCATCATCGGCATACTTTGCTATATAGGCATGCGCATCTTCAAGATGCCCTATCCCGAGATGATATCGGTTTTCATCGCCGCCTTCACGCTCATTCCCGTGCTCGGACCGTGGATAAGCACGATCCCAAGCGCCCTTGTTATCCTTATGGCTTCGCCCGAAAACCCGATGCTTGCGGTGTGGTTCGTGGTGATGCTGCTCGTTATCCAGCAGCTCGACAACAACCTGATCTACCCCAAGGTGGTCGGCAACGCCGTGGGGCTTTCGAGCGCATGGGTGATAGTTGCAATAATCGTTTTCGGCGGGCTGTTCGGCGTTGCGGGGCTGCTGTTCTCCGTGCCCACCACCGCCGTTATCTACCGGCTCGTTGCCGAATGGACGAACGCGCGCGCCCGAAGCCGCGGCGTTCCGATAGTGAGCGATATCCCGCGCGATCTTGATAAGCACGCGCGCTCAAAAAAGAAAAAGCGCCGCCTGTTCTTCAGCGGCAGAAATAAAAAGAAGCCCGAGGCGGAAAACGCGCAAGCAGCCGAAGCCGCCGAAAATTCGGAAAAAACCGAAAACGGAAATCAAGATGGAACAGATCAATAACAACGAAGTCAAGTCCGCGCCCGTCAAGGACAGCGGCGACGGAAAAGCGCATCCCTTCAAGCATTTTCGCGTGGTCTCAAAGCATCGCCACGCCGTTATGCGGCATTGTTTCCTCGCAGGCATTCCGCTGCGCGGGCTTTTGCACGACCTCTCCAAATACTCCCCCGCCGAGTTCATTCCGAGCGCAAAGAACTTCGTGGGCACCCGCAGCCCAAACGAGATCGAGCGCGAAAAGCAGGGCTTTTCCTATGCATGGATGCACCACAAGGGCAGAAACCGCCATCATTTCGAGTATTGGACGGACTATCATCCCCAGACCAAGCAGATGATGCCCGTCAAGATGCCAACGAAGTTTCTTATCGAAATGTTCTGCGACCGAGTTGCGGCAAGCAAGGTCTATAAGGGCATGGACTATAACGATGCCTGCCCCTATGAATACTTCAACCGCGGCAGCGCAAGAAAGCGTATGCACGAGGAGACCGCCGCGATGCTCGAAAAGCTGCTTATAATGCTTCGCGATGAGGGCGAGAAAAAAACCTTTCGCTATATAAGAAAAGAGCTTCGGGGGAAGAAGGAGTATTGAATCTTTTATGCAAGCTTACAAGATTAAACCCGAAAGGATGATTAACGATGAGCAAAGGCGTTGTGACCAAAGTAATGAAATACACGCTTCGCTATATTGGCGGGTGCGGTGATTTTCATAAGATGCAGGAAGCTGTTTGGAAGCTTCAACGACAAACTCGCGAAGTGTTAAACAAGACCGTGCAGCTCGCTTTCGATTGGGATCATCGCAGCAGAGAAGCATACCGAACTTCCGGCGAATATCTTGACATTGTAAAGGAAACCGGCTATAAGCGGTTGGACGGCTATATTTATAATCGTCTCAAAACAGATTATGCCGACTTCGCAAGCAGTAACCTTAACGCAACTATTCAGGTCGCGTGGAAAAAGTATATGGCCTCAAAAAGCGATATATTAACCGGCAAAATGTCGTTTCCGTCTTACAAAAGCAATCAGCCGATTGTTTTGCACAATAGCAGCATCCGCTTTTCAACCGAAAAATACGGTGTACCCGCTGCCGAACTGACTGTTTTTTCCAATGCTCTAAAAAAAGAGAATGGACTTTCTACAAATCCCGCATTTGAAATATTGCTTATGGATGGTACGCAGCGATCGATCTTTCAGCGAGTAATTAGTGGAGAGTATAAACATGGTCAGTGTCAAATCAATTATGAAAAAAGAAAATGGTTCCTTTATCTGACTTATACTTTTGAAGCCGGAAAAACTCCGTTGGATCCTGATAAAATATTGGGGGTCGATATTGGAGAAACCCTTGCGATATGCGCCAGCTCAACTTCCGAATGGGGGCGTTTCGTTATTCAAGGCGGAGAGGTTACAAGATATTCAAAACAAATAGAGGAGCGCCGCCGTTCGCAGCAGAGGCAGGCAACATATTGCGGAGAAGGCAGGATAGGGCACGGCACAAAAGCCCGCGTTGCTCCAATATATGCAACCGAGGATAGAATAGCTAATTTCCGTGATACAATAAACCACCGTTACAGCAAAGCGCTTATAGAATATGCTGTAAAACACGGATTCGGCACCATTCAGATGGAAGACCTTTCAGGAATCAAAGGCGAAAAAGATTTTCCGAAATTTCTGCGCCATTGGACTTATTATGATCTACAAAACAAAATCGAGGCAAAAGCAAAGGAGCAAGGAATCAATGTTGTTAAGGTACAGCCCGCATACACATCTCAACGATGTTCCAAATGCGGCTGTATCGATAAAGAAAACCGCAAGAATCAAGAGCTCTTTTGCTGCGTAAAGTGCGGATTTAAGGCTAATGCCGATTTCAACGCCTCCCAAAACATATCTATAAAGGGGATTGATAAGATTATCGAAAAGGAGTATAATGCGAACATAGAGTGAACATAGTTTTTCGGCTTTGTTCGCGTAAGTTTTCGGGGCGACTTCCCGTCCCTAAATCGAGAAAGTGGCCGTAAGTCTTCGAATTTCGAAGCCGACAATACACTCGAGAAGGTGAAGATGCACATAGTAATCCGTGCATGAGCCAAACTATCGCGCGGACAGCAGTTGCAACCCGCGCGTATATGCGGCTTGAAGGTCCGACCCCATTAAAAAAGCAACACAAGCGCAAGTTGCAACCCGCGCGTATATGCGGCTTGAAGGAGCATCCGCAGCATGTCAGCGGCATCATCGCGAGTTGCAACCCGCGCGTATATGCGGCTTGAAGGATTATGATAGTGACCCTGAGAGCGGCAAACAGCGTGTTGCAACCCGCGCGTATATGCGGCTTGAAGGAAAAATCTCCTGAGGTAACGTTGAGAAATCAAATGTTGCAACCCGCGCGTATATGCGGCTTGAAGGTTCGCTTGAATCAAAAAATATTCATCCTTCTGAGGTTGCAACCCGCGCGTATATGCGGCTTGAAGGCAGTATGTTGCGCCGGTGGCCGGTGCGATGGGCTGTTGCAACCCGCGCGTATATGCGGCTTGAAGGGTGACCGGAGGCGGTAACGATTACAGCTATAATGTTGCAACCCGCGCGTATATGCGGCTTGAAGGAGTGAACTTTAACCAGCTTGCGGGGCAGTTACCGGTTGCAACCCGCGCGTATATGCGGCTTGAAGGTCCGAGATAGACCAGATGCAGGTCAACCTTTACGGTTGCAACCCGCGCGTATATGCGGCTTGAAGGATCGTATACTCATCATTGCCAACGAGATAATCAAGTTGCAACCCGCGCGTATATGCGGCTTGAAGGCATTGACAGTTCTGCCGCGCGAAGATAATTCTCGTTGCAACCCGCGCGTATATGCGGCTTGAAGGACGAGGATGACGACGAGTATCAGAACGCCGTCGAGTTGCAACCCGCGCGTATATGCGGCTTGAAGGGCGGAGTGTAGCCATAGTCAGCTGCCTTTCAAGGGTTGCAACCCGCGCGTATATGCGGCTTGAAGGTGCATCCTGAAGGATCTGAGAGACTGCGATAAGTTTGCAACCCGCGCGTATATGCGGCTTGAAGGATAGTCGTACTGGTTCCACGCATACAGCCAAACAGGTTGCAACCCGCGCGTATATGCGGCTTGAAGGGTCCATAAACGCCGCGAACTCAGATGCGCGAAATGTTGCAACCCGCGCGTATATGCGGCTTGAAGGTTGCATTTGCGACACAGCATCACGGCTTCGCGCTCGTTGCAACCCGCGCGTATATGCGATTAGAATGTGGGAAAGGAGCCGTAACGCCATGCGCTCGAAAAGCTGCTTATAATGCTTCGCGATGAGGGCGAGAAGGCGACTTTTCGCTATATAAGAAAAGAGCTTCGGGGGGAAGAAGGATTATTGAAAAAACCCCGCCTGCGGCCAATCGCGGGCGGGTTTCTTCATGCTTGCAAATCGTTGGCAACTCAATCGTTATCCGTGTGGTTTCTGAAATATTGAAGATGCAGGTCAAACGAAGCTTCGTTTCCCTCAAGCGCCCTATCGAGCGCCTCGATAAGATACGGCAGCGCCTCGCGGCATTTCTCCGCGCCGCCGTCGATAAGCCTGTCTTTTGCGATAAGCAGCAGGCTTTCGGTGCTGTCGTCATCGTTCAAAAGCCAATATATGCCCGCGATCGCGCCAATATCCGAAGTGCCGTAATCATACAGGCGCTCCTCGCCCGTTTCAAGATACCTTTCAAAATTATCCTTTGCCGATTCAATCAGCGAAGAATAATGGTTTTTAAGATCCGTTTCCGCTTCGCGCCTCTTGGCGTTTTCCTTAATAAAAAAGAAAAACAACACCGCGCTCAAGATCGCAAGTGCGATGCATACTATGGTCATGGGCTTTGCTTTTTTGTTTTTCATAAAGCTGTCCTTTCTTTGCCGAAGCTAAAGCATTTTATGGCGCGAACCATTATATAAGAATCAAAGCGCTTTGTCAAATCATCACGGAAATCAATTTTGCCTATATTTTCACAATGTGCCGAATTAGCTGCATTGAATACATATATCGAGTTACACGAAATCGCTTAAAGCAGAATGTTGTTGCATTAAATATTGCGCGGATCATGGCAACATAATCGACAT
>JAFPWD010000053.1 GCA_017395105.1 Clostridia bacterium | reverse complement strand
GCCAAGATAGCTCGCATCAAAGCCGTAAACGCCGCCGCCGGTCTGAGGCGTATCGCTCGGAGTGCCGTCAACAGTCCACTGACCGTTTTCGCCGCCGGATTCGGAGTTGCTGTAGGTGCCGAAGCCCTCTTCATACAGAACCACGGTGGCGGGGAAATAGTTTATGCGGCACCATTCATAGCTGCTGTCGGAAAGCTGGATGATAGCGCGCAAGCCTGTGCTTGCATTCATGCTGCCGGGAGTGAAGCGCACGTGAACGTTTCCTTTAAGGTTAATGGCTTCGGCGCTGCATTCATGAGCGGGATCGACATTCGGAAGCTCGAGGCAGTACTCGCTGTTTTGAATCTCGTTGAACGCGGTGTCGATATGAATAATGCGGCTGACACTGCTGTCTCCGAAGAATTCCGCCGTGCTCGCGGTCGAGAGCGTAGTGCCGAAATCATACGCAAAGCTTCTCTCGCGGATAGTGAGATCGCAGTGCGGCAGAGGAAGCTCGCGCACATCGTTTATATAAACGCCCGAGGTTTCATCGTCGCAGGCGGAGAAGGTGCCGGTTGCGCTATCGCTCGGAAGCAGCCCGTAGAGCCAGAACGCAAACAGCTTTCCGCTGCTGCCCGTGCAAACGTTCGAGTCAAAGTCGAAGCCGTTCATATACCAATAATTGCCGCTCCTGCTGTAGCTTGCGGACACGGTGATGTAACCGTTATTCTGCGAAGAAAACACGGGATCGCCATTTGCATCAATTCCGGTGCAGTTGTAGCTTGTGGCATAAATGGCGAGATTATTGCCGAAGCAAAGATCGGAGGTCAGATAATCCTTGAAGCGTGTCTGGAGATCATAGACACTGCTTGTTGAATAAGCGCTTATCATCGCCGTATAGGTTCCGTCCTGTTCGAGGTAATAGGTTCTGTTTGCAACAAGCTCGCCCTCGGTGGGATCAAAGGGAGCAGGGGACGGATCGACAATGGGAGTGGGAGTGGGCAAGGGTGGCGGAACGTCGCCCTGCGCATTCAGCGTAATGCCGTAATATCTAAGCCCCGCATCCGCGCCTGCGGGCGGATTGTATGCACCGCCGACGGGCTTAACGGTGATCGCGCCGCCGCCCTTGATCAAGCAGGAGCTGTCGGTAAAGATGATGGGGCCGAGAAGGTTGTAGAGGTTCTGGATGCCGTAGTATTCGCTCGGATCATAGCCCTGCTGGAGCTCCCAGCCGTATTTGCCGTCAAGCACATTTCGGTTCGTGTTCGCGGTCAGGGCGATCCTGAAATCGCGCACGAAATCGGAAGCGCTCATGCCGAGAACGGTGGGGCAGACCGTTTGGAAAGTATTGCGGCTGTTCTTTGCAAGCTCGTCAAGTATCGCTCTGAACACGGCGTTGCCCTGTGTGGACTGTGTGTAAAGATACTGGGAAAACAGCGAAACCTGCGCATAAAGCGCAAGAACGTCGGATAGGTCGTTTGACCAATCATACATCGAGTAGCCGTAATGCAGGTTTGCGTGCTGCGCAGCATATTCCTTAGGCGGATTAGCAAACGCATTGTAGGAGTATTCGCAGCCGGTATAGTACATTATGCGGCTGAATATGCTCGAGCCGGGATAGCAGATCTCCTCGGCGGCGGCACTCATGGTCTCGTTGATCCAGGAGTGACTGTTCGGAGCGTAATTATAGTGGATCATGTGCTGATACTCATGCACAAGCGTGCTGAAGGTATTTTCAACACCGTTGTTATTGTAGTAAACGCTCGGATAGGTGTCGATATGGATGATGGGCAGATTATTGTTGCCGGAAGAATAATCTCCGCTCCAGAAATAACCGCCGACATAGCCGGAGTTGGAACCGGGGGTCCAAGGATTAGCTTCCGTTACATTATAATAGAGGATATTTACTCTGCCGTCGCCGTTTCCGATCCTGTGATCGCCGAACGAGTTGTTCATAGTATCGAACTTGCTTTCAAAGGCCTGCATTGCAGTTTGCGCATCTGCCGAGGAGAGAGGATAGCTGTTTGAACCGGAAGAAGAGGGTGTCCAAACATAGCAATGATCGCCCTTGGCAACCACCTTAAACTGGACAGTTGAGGTTGAAAATGGGGAATAGTAGCTGATTTTGAAATTTGCAGTATCGCCAACGTTATAGCTCGTGGCCTTCGTGCCGTCCCCATCAGGGGGAAGAGGCTTGTCGCCCATAAGCTTCCTTGCTTCCTCGGCAAGGTACTGATCCACGTCGATCCGATACATTTCGTTGCTCGCGAATTCGCCCTCGCCGCGAGCATCAACCATATTAGCGCTGATCGTGGTATTGATAAGCCCGCTCATATTGCCGGTGCTCATCGAAGAGGAGGAGCTCTCGCTCGGGTTGTAGATCACCACGTAGTCGCCCTCGTAGCCTCCCGCGGGGTCAGCATCTATGGCGATGCTTTGGCTGTTGATCTGTCTGACGGGTGGGCTGACATCGGCAGCACCACGCACGTTGGTGATTGGCATTTCTGCATTAGCGGCGGCAGGGCTTTCGGCCGTTACAGCGAGCGAAAGCGGCAGCGCACCAAGCACGAGCAGGCATACCAGCATCATACTGATGGTCTTCTTCATAATGTTTTCCTCCCAATTTTTAAATTATGCAAAATCTGCATAATAACGGCCGCAGAAGTTGCTTAATTTGGATAAACCTATTGTAGCAGAAGTTTAATCAAAAGAAAACCTCTCTTAAAACTATATATTTTCGGCTGGATGCACGTGAAAGAATAAACATAATTTGTATTTTGGCGATGAAAAGCGAAAAATATATAAAAGCGCCGCCTCGGAATATGCCGAAGCGGTGCTGAATTGATAAATGATCGATCTTTTAAATGATAGCCATAGCGAGGCGCAGTATGCTGAGCGCATCCGCCATATCGATCGAACCATCGCGGTTTATGTCGGCACAGAAGCTTGCGTAGGTGCCGAGCTCGGAGCCTTCGAGCAAAGTGCGCATTACAAGAAGCGCATCCGTAATGCTCACCGCGCCGTCGCGATCGGCATCGCCAACGATGCCGAAATGGATCGCTTCAACGAATTCCGCGAGCGAAGCATCCGAAACTATCCTCGGAGAAACGCCGCCGGCATCAGAGGGGATGAGCTTGATGCATACGAGAGAGAGTATCGCATCCGGGTCGCTTCCGGAGACCTCGATTGAAACGCGGTTGCCTTCGATAAGCGAAGTGATATCATAGTAGAGCTCGGTAGTGTGCGTAAGCTCGATGGGCTCACCGCCGCTTATTTTCATGGAAACGCTTTTACCGAGCGGCGATTTTGCGCCGATATGAACAGCGGAATAATCGCCGTCAATACCGAATGCAATGGCGCCGCCGGGACGGATATAAACCTCGTTCTTGGGGCTGACGTCCACGTAATCGGCAGGTTCGACGCTGTCATCGCCGATGGTAACGTAGATCGCATCGTCTCCTTCCAGAAGCCCGTTCACATTGCAGAACTCGGGAGCAAGCTCGCCGTCCGCGGCATAAGCTTCAGCAGCTGCCTCGGGAAGCTCGGTTCCGAGCGGGTTGTAAACCCGGATGCCGTCGATAAACGAGGTGAAGGAGCCGTAAGCCCTTCCGGGAAGCGCTTCGGAAGCATTCGCACATGCGCTCATAACGGTGTATTCAACTCCGGGCTCGAGGCCGGGCTCGTTGATCTCGCTGCCGCCCTTGATGCCAACGTACTCATTGCTCTGATGATCGAACCTCGGCGAATATCGAGCAATAACGCGTATGCTGTAGGAGCCGTAGGGAAGGTTTTCAATGCGGAAAACGGGCACCTGATGGAGCGTACCGCCGGTGTAGTAGGTGTCGATGGTAACATGCCTTGCATTATTGCCAACGTAGCTCCAGCTTGAGCCTTCAGGAACGAGATCGATCGTAAGAACGCCGCTGTCCTCGCCGATATGGCTGATAAGGTCCAAGCCGGTGCCGGTAAAGCTGAAGTTGGCAGAGGGCCAAACGGTGCTTCCGCTCGAAACCGCCTGCATAAGAGCTCTATCCACGGTAACCTTCATCGCGCTGCCGTTGCTGTCGCCGGTGCTGCCAAGATAGCTCGCATCAAAGCCGTAAACGCCGCCGCCGGTCTGAGGCGTATCGCTCGGAGTGCCGTCAACAGTCCACTGACCGTTTTCGCCGCCGGATTCGGAGTTGCTGTAG
>JAFPWD010000007.1 GCA_017395105.1 Clostridia bacterium | reverse complement strand
TTTAGTGTACCCAAAAACCAATCCAACCCTATAAATACCGCTGATTTCCGCACACCGAAAGATAATTTTCCAAATCAAATTCAAATACCGCGAAAAGAAAGAGGCTGCTGCACGCAATTTGCTTGCTTGTGCAACAGCTCCAAACTGCATTGTATCGATTATTCGTAATTCGTCAGTCCTGAACGAACCAGATGAACAGCCTGAGATTGCCGTCCGGCGAAACGCCCGTGCCGAGCGAATAGCCGTACATGGTGTATCTCGAGCCGACCTCGAGGCCGGTAGCGGTGGAGTAATGATCGTGGTACTCGATCTCGATCAGCGCGCCGCCGTCGAGAGTCAGCTTCGCAACGAGATAATCGCCGTCGTAGATAATCTCGCTTATGGTTCCCTGGATCTTGAAGCCGCGCAGATCGCTCACGTGGACGGGCTTGCTCATCTCCTCATAGGTGCCCGGCCAAACCGTGGGAACGTATTCGGAGTACACGGGGGGACGCTCAACGCTGAACGGACGCTCAAACACCGTGCCGTCCTCAAGGGTGGCGGTGATGAGGAATTTATAGGACTTTGCCGGTATGGGCAGATTGACCTCGAAGCCGAAGTTGCCGCTTGCATCGATCTCGGGCTCGGTTTTGAGGCTGAAATCGGGGTCATTGGACGAAATGCCGATGCTTGCTCCCGCAGGAACCGCGCCGTATACCCTGATGGACTCTTCAACATTCAGAGAGCGCGCATGGAAGGTGTCGGGAATAACGATTATCTGATCGGCGGTGAGCACACGGGTCACGTTTGCATTGAAGTTCACGCGCTTGGTTCTGTGTGCAATGCGCTGGGCAACGAACTCAAAGCTGTGCTCGCCCATATCGCGTTTTACCGAGTATGCAAAATTGCCTTCTTCATCGATCGAAAGCTTTTCGCCGTTGATGGTCAATTCGGTATCCGGCTGACCCTTGGCAAGACAGCCCTCGATAGTGATTATGCCGTTATCGGACTCAAAGCTCTCGGGGGTGAAGAATTCAAGGTTGATCCCGGGAACCTCCATCTCGAATTCGGGTATCTCGATGATGGTTTTATTGCCCTCAGCATCGATCTGGAACACCATGGGCTGAACCATTACGGTCTCTGTTTCGATATAGGTCTGCGGAAGCAGGGAGTTTTTATGCACGTTGAAGGTTACGTCCCTCTTTGAAGAAACCTCGAGCTCCTTCTTGCTGCCGTCCGTTCCCTCGAAAACGAGCGTAGTGCCCTCGTTTGCACGAACGGTGACGTAGTATTTGTTTGGATCGTTCGGATTATGCTTGACCTCGTGTTGAGATTTCTTCGGAACGCCCGTTCCGATGCCGCCCTTGATCGCGATGTAAACCACGACCGCCATAACTGCAAGCAGAGCTATCAACAGGATAAGCAGGATCTTGTTCAAAGCGGAACCCCTTGAGCCGCCGCTCGAGCGTTCGTTCGCAGCTTCCCTTGCAGCTCGCTCGTTTCGAGCTTCGCCGCTCTGCTTTGCGCTGCCCGCAGCCTTGATCGATCCGTTATCCGAAGCTCTGCGCCGATTCTGCTCGCCGCGGCGCTTGCCCGAAGCAAAGCCGCTTTGCTTGACATCGGTCTCATCGAAGAAGCCCTCCGACTCGTTTGCCCAATCGTCCACTCCGCCTGAGAAGCTGTCCTCAAGCTCGCTCAGATAGCTCGAAGCGTTCTCCTGCTCCTCCAGTGCATCCCATTCCTCTTCAAAGGAATTCCTGTTGTTTACGGTGAGCGGCGTTCCGCATTCCGAGCAGAACTTGTTGCCGTCCTTATTTTTATGTCCACAATTATTGCACTTCATTTATCTACCTCAATAAACACCTTTCTGTAACTAATCGATAATGCGCAGACACTCCGCGCATTATCCGTACAGCTGATATTATACCAATTTTTGGTATTGCATTACAAGTGTTTTGAGCAAAAACTCAAAAAATTTCTTAATGTATTATGCACTCGGCGGGCAAAGCGGCGCTCAGCCGTTCTTTTTCGCATCATGCTTTGCCTTTATCCTTGCCTCAACTCCCATATCAGAAGGAATGTAATACTCTTTTCCCTTTACCGAGGGCGGCATGTATTCCTGCTCCACCTCATGATTTGGGTAATTGTGGGGATATTTATAGCCAACGCCATGGCCGAGCTTTTCCGCCCCTCTGAACGAAGTATCGCGCAGATGGATTGGCACCGGCTCGTCAACAGTGTTTTCGGCATCGGCAAAGGCCTCATCGAGCGCCATCACGACCGAATTGGACTTTGGGCTTTCACAGATGAAGATTATCGCCTGAACTATGCTCAGCCTTGCCTCGGGCAGGCCGATGAATTCAAGCGCCTGCGCCGCAGCGACGGCCTGGAGCATGGCATTTGGATTTGCAAGGCCAACGTCCTCCGAGGCATGGGCAATCAGCCTTCTGCAGATTATCCGCGGATCGAGCCCCGCATAGATAAGCCGCGCAAACCATGCTATCGCGGCGTTGCTGTCGCCCCCGCGAAGGGATTTGCAGAACGCGGAGAGCATGTCGTAGAGCTGCTGCTCATCGCATTTTGTCACCTTTTTCTGGATGGATTCTGAGGCGATCTCACGGGTTATATGCACCCTTCCGTCGATTGGTTCGGTGGTGCGGACGGCAAGCTCAAGCGCGTTGAGCGCGGTTCTTGCATCGCCGTTTGATATTACCGCAAGATGCTCGAGCGCATCATCATCCACCATCGGCGAGAACATGGCAAGCCCCTTTTCGCCGTCCTCCATCGCTCTAAGCATCGCCTTTTTGATATCATCGATGCTCAGCGGATAGAATTGGAAGAGGCGGCACCTGCTCACTATCGCGCCTGTCATCGCGATCATCGGGTTTTCGGTGGTGGAGCCGATGAATTTGACCGTGCCGTTCTCAAGCGCGGGCAGGATCGAATCGGACTGCGCCTTGCTCCATCTATGGCATTCATCAAGAAGCAGGAAGGTCTCCTTGCCGTAGAGCTTCAGCGCTTCCTCGGCCTCGGCTATTACCTCTCGCACCTCCTTTACGCCTGAAGTGACGGCGTTCAGCTTCACAAAGCGGCTGTTCGTGGTATGCGCGATCACCGAAGCAAGCGTGGTCTTCCCACAGCCGGGCGGCCCCCAGAAGATGGAGCTTTGCAGCGAATCCGCCATTATCGCGCGGCGCAGTAATGAGCCCCTGCCCACGATATGCTCCTGCCCTATGAACTCATCGAGCGTTGTTGGGCGCATCCTATCCGCAAGCGGCGCATGAGATTTTATTGAGCTTGAGAAAAGATCTTCCATTTCATCTAACTAATACGGAGCTTAAGGAATACGCCGAGCGCATCGATAAGCTCCGAGATTCATGATACTGTTTTCAACAGGGATTATTTGACGTCCTCAAAGCTCATATTGAGGAGTTTTTCGGGGAGATGGGCAAACATCTCGGCCATCGCAGCCTTCTCATGGATGGTGCGAACAGCCTCCGCAAACAGCGGCGCTGCGGAGATGACCTTGATTTTGCTCGAATCCTTGAGCACCTCGGAATTATCGACGGTGTCGGTGGTGACGAGCATCTTGATGGGGCTATCCTCGATTCTTGTAACGGCATCCTCCTTAACGATGGCATGCGAGAGGAATGCGTATACCTCGGCGGCACCCTTGTCCATCAGGCCGTATGCGACCTTGCAAAGCGTGTTTCCGCTGATAGTGAAATCATCAACGACCATGCATCGCTTGCCGCGCACGTCGCCGATTATCTCGATGGCGTTGGGGTTTTCATCGTGTCCCACGCGAACCTTATCGCCTATAGCAACGTTGCTGCCGAGCATATTAGCGTATGCCCTTGCGCGCTTTGCAGAGCCTGCATCCGGAGCCACAACGACGAGATCCTGATCGACTATGCCGATGCGCCTTGCGTACTCGCTCAAAAGGGGACTGGCATAGAGATGATCCACGGGCTTGGAGAAGAAGCCCTGCACCTGGGGCGCGTGAAGATCCATGCAGATAACACGATCGGCACCGCAGAGCTCGATGCAGTCCGCACACACCCTCGCCCTGATCGAAACGCGGGGCTCGTCCTTCTTATCGGCCTTGGCATAGCCGAAATACGGGATGACGGCGGTGATGGAGTTGGCGCTTGCGCGCTTGAAAGCATCGATCCAGAAGATGAGCTCGGTAAAGGCGTTGTTTGGATCCTTGCCGATGGACTGAACGATGTATACGTCCTTATTTCTGATGGACTCGTCGGCTCTTACGTAGGTGCTGCCCTCGGAGAAGAAATGCGTTGTGGACTTTCCGAGCTCCACGCCAAGATACCTGCACATTTTTTCCGCAAAAGGTCTGCTCGCGGAACCAGCAAATATCGTGATACGACCGTCGCCTTCATGTCTGTTCATGTTTTAAACCCCCATGAGCTAAATTGCTAATATGAATTATAGCAGACCCGACCCGCGCCTTCAACGCTTGAGGAACGCCAAACGAAAGTATATTCGCATGCGCACCCGCGGGATGGCTCCGCACAATATCGATCATTTACGCTTGAGCATTCTTTTTATGGCTCTGTACGGTCGCCTCAACGGCTGCTTCAAGCTGCGGCTGATGCGCTTGGCGGCGATCCTGCGCCTGTATCTGCTTCCCCAGTGGCGCACGTAAAAGCGGTATACGGCGCCGTTCAGGTTCACTTCCCTGCCCTTGCGGGTCAGCCCTGTCATTACGCCTATCACCCAATTAAACGGTACTCTCTCCATCATCACGTTGTTGTCGCCGCAGATGATATAGTAGCCGTCGCACACCTTTCTGACACGATGCAGCACATACTGCCCCTTGAATCTCGGATGCGGTATCGAATAGAGCGCAACGTCGTTTTCCTTGAGGATGCCGTCGTCATAAACGGTGTCGGGACGGCGGATCTCAACGATGTCCCTATTGGTTTTAAGAAGGGGCCTCATGCTCTTTCCGCACGTTGTCCACATAAAAACGCCCTTTTCAGCAAGGATTTCTTCAAGGGTATTGCTGTCGGCGCATTCGCCGAACGGATTGTTTGCAGAATTGTTTTCCATTTGTAATCTGATTCTGTGTTATTCCTCGATAACGCCGGCTTTTCTCAGCTCGTCCAAAATCATGCGGATATCCTCAAGCATTTCATCGGGATCGCCATCGAACCTTCTTTTCATTTTTGCAAGTATCCTTTTCTCGTTGGTATTATGCTTGAGACATTTGATAATGAAGGCGGCAGTTGGGTTGCTGTGCAAAACGCCTGAGAAGCTGCTTGCTCCCCCGTTTACGACCAGAGCGATCGTGTCGCCTGTTTTTCTTTGTAAAACACCTTTCTTCAATCGCATGATGCCGCCCTCCGAATAGAATTATCCGCATAGTTTGACATTTATATCTTACCGCATCGTCGAGCGTTTGTCAATCTAATTCGGAGCTTTTCGGAATATAAAAACGAATAAAAGTATTGACACATTCCGATAAATGATTTAAAATACAAATGCATATTATATTATTCCACGAAAGGATGTGCACTATGGGTAAATTTGTTATCAACGTTACCAACACCGGCTTCACCTTCCACCTCAAGGCGGCAAATGGCGAGACCATCGCGACCGGCGGCGAGGTTTATTCAAGCATTGAGAGCTGCAAAACCGGCTGCGAAAGCGTTATCACCAACGCGCCTATCGCAAATCTTGAGGATCAGACCGTGGAGGGCTATGAGGAGCAGAAGCATCCCAAGTTTGAGCTCTATAAAGACAATGCGGGTGAATTCCGCTTCCGTCTCAAGGCGCCCAATGGCCAGATCATCGCTTCGAGCGAGGGCTACGTTAAAAAGGACAGCTGCAAGAACGGCATCGAGAGCATTCGCAAAAACGCGGCGGACTCCCCCATCATTCTGCCCGAGGTCGAACCCGCCTAATAAGGCGGCCGCAGCAAGACAAATCCCAACCGAAAACCGCACAAACAGGGAATGCGCAGATCGCCGCATTCCCTGTTTTTATGCCGAAAAATCTATCCCCTTATCAACCGGAAAAAGCCCCCGTGTTATCGAGGGCATTTGGCAGAGTGTAATGAAGAATCAGGAATTGAATGTGGCTCCGTCGCTTGTGGAAGCGTAGAAGCAGTTGCCGTCGTCGCCGCCATACTCGATCATATAATCATAGTCGCTGATGGTGCAGTCGAGTTCGGGAACGAAAACGATCAGGGGTTCTCCGGTATCCGGATCTTCGCCCATGTTGATCTGCGTCCAGCTATCGTCTGTATTTGAGCAGGTTCTCACGGTAACGGATCGATGCTCCATGGATTCCTTGCTGAGGTTAGGTTTCACGTATTTCTTCTTCATTCTGTTTCTCCGTGTAACTGTATTGATTGTTGTTATGCAAAAGCTTTGCGCATGATGGCAAGTGCATCACGCATATCCACTATGCCGTCGTTGTTGATATCGGCGCAGTAGCCTGCATAGGTGCCAAGCTCGCTTCCTCCAAGCGCGGCGCGCATGGTGAGCAGCGCATCCATCATATCGATGCTGCCGTCGGCGTTTACATCGCCCTTGGTGCCGCCGATGATGGCCGCCGCAAGCTCGATCGCTCTATGATCAGCAACGATGTTCGGGCTGGTAGAGTCCTCCGCCGCAACGGTCTTCATCTCGCAGAGGGAGAGTATGCCGCTGCCGCTTGCGGTAACTACGATGTAGACCTCGTCGCCGCCGGCGCCTTCAAGAACCGTGCCGCAGTCGTAGTACATCTCGGTTGCGGAGGTTACCATAAACTCAACGGGCTCCTGCTCCACGCCATCGACTATCGCAAACACCTTCATGCCCATCGAGCCGCCGAAGGGAACCTTCGCCGAGATGTGCATAAGGCTCGGTATGCCTTCAAGCTTGAATGCAAAGCCCTGACCTTCGGTGAGATACATCTCGTTGTTTGGGCCATACTGCTCGTAAGCTGCGGCAAGGTCGGCGAAGTCGCCCTGAGGCATATCGTATTCATACACGGGCTTGCCTTCTTCGTCAAGCTTGGGCTCATACTCGGGCTCGCTTCCGTTGTAAACGGGCTTGCCGTTCTTCATCTTCTGAACAAACTCGGTGTAGACGGGATCGCCGTTGTCATCAAAAACGGGGTTTCCGTCCGCATCAAGCAGCTGCGTGTTCGGTTCTGCCTCAAGGTAGACCGGCCTCTGATGGGGAGTAAGGTCGATCGCGATTCCGCCTTCAAAGCTTCCGTTTCCGCTGAGGTCGCCGCTGTCGATGATGATATCCCTGATCTCCTTATACGCTGCGTCGAGCTCGCCCGACTCGGTGTATGCCGCGTTGACAACGGGATTCTCAACATCCGCGGGGTTGTAGATGCGGATAGCATCAACATAGATATCGTAATCCGGGTAGGTATAGCCGGCCTTCGTGTCCTCGCCGTCAAAGCCGATAAGCTCATAATCGGCCTCTATGATTCCGGGGATATCGGGCATACCCTTCTTGGGAAGCGCAGCTTGACCCTTCATCCAAACGAACTGCACGGTCACGGTGTAGGTGTCGTAGGGAAGCGGTTTCTCCGCGCCGGTCTTGCCGTAGGAATCGATATGCACTATCGGTACCTGCCGCAGATCGTTGCCAATGTTGCCGTTGCTGCCGTCCTCACCCATCCAGCTGCTGCCGAAGTAGCGGGTATTGATTATTTGGCTCTTAACGGTCTTGCCGGAGCTGTTCTTAACGTTCACAACGTAAACGCCGGTATTCAGGCCGGTCCTGCCTATGATGTCGAAGCCTGTGCCGGTGAAGGTGAACTTGGTTTCAGGCCATGCTTTGCCCTGATTCTTAACAGCATCGAACTGTGCCTGACCGATCTTGACGTGCCTGCTCCTGCCGTTGCTGTCGCCTGTCTGCGCGGAGTATGTAGCATCATAGCCGTAAACGATGTTTTCATCGTCCTGACGTGCCTTACCGGAACCCGTCATCGCGCTGCTTGAGGCGTTGTAAACGGGGTTCAGAGCCTTTCCGGCAACATCCCAAGATTTCACATAGCTCTTTGTCTTATCGGAATTATAGCTGAGGTAGGTTTCCTCGTAGTGGATGTTCGTGGCGGGAACGAGCACTATCTCGTGCCACACGATCGCGGCATCGCTGTACTTGGGATCGCACTGAACGAGCGCATAGAGCGTGGTGTTCGCGTTCGTGATGCCCTTGATCCTTATATCGATCGAGTCGTTGCCGCTCTTGACGAAGGTGAACTTGCCGATCGTCTTGGTGGTGGCGGTGGTCTTTGTCATCTTATTGGAGATGCCGAGAATCTTCTGCGGAACGTCGCCTTCCGCGACCGGCACCACAACACCGTCCTTGGTGGGCGGCATGAGTTTGTAGTTTAGCGTGTTGCTGAAATCGTAAACAACGTATTCGGTAACGTTCTTATTAGTTACGGCGTTTCTGAGTGCGCTGGTTGAGCAGGCAATACCGCTGCGCCAGGTGAATTTGCTTCCGGAAGCTTTTGCAAGCACCGAGAACTCTGACCAAGCGGTGCTCGGATCGGAGCCGGTGGTGATGACCTCGCGTGAGCCGTCGTCATTGGTGATTACGATAAGGCCTGTCTGAGGGGCAAGGCGAACGGGGCCGACCTCTTCCTCGCTGTCGTGGATAACGAAGCTCTCTCCGCCGAGGCCGTAATAAACGTTTTCATATGGAAGCCTATCGAAGCAGGGATCATAGAAATCTTCCCAGATCCAATCCTGAGCTTCGCCTACATCGAGATCATCGGCATAGAACAGGAAGTTCGAATTGCTGAACGCGCCCTTAATTTTGATGGTGAAGTCGATATCGGTTCCGGAGCCGCCTGAGAGTGCGTTCGTGCCTTCCTCAGGCATAGCGGGATCGCTGATCTTTAGATAATTTCTGAAGATGATGCCTTCCTCGGAATTTGCTTGGGCTATGGTGCGGAAATACTCTCCGCCGCCATCGGTATCGTAGTACTTGTTGCCGTCGTGATCGCCCCTGTCCTGATCGGTCGGGATGCGGTCGAGGTTCTTGAAGGTCACCTTTGTGATCTCGATGCGAATGTCGCGCTTGGTATTGGTTCCCTGCTCGGTGGCTGCGCCCTTGTATACGAACGCGATCACATTGCCGTTAAGATCCATTGTATATTCACCGGAGGTCGGCCAATCACCCCTCTTGGTGGTATTTATATAGGTATTGTTCGTTCCCTTGACGATAACAATATCGTTCACGTCGTCGCTGTCGATATCGATATAGTACGGGTAGCCGGTTATTTTGGTTCCATTGACCTCAACGTAGTGTTCAACGCCTTTGAAGTCGATGCCGTATGCGGAGCCGCTCATGTCCACGTGCTCCTCTGTCCAAGGCTCATCGGTCACTTCGTAAACGCCGGGAGCGATGAAGCCTGGGCCGTTGGGGTTGAGATCGCCGTTGATGATATTGATGTTGGTGTAGCGATCCGCGATATCGGTTGTGCCGATAAAGGTGGGAAGGTTGCGCTCCTCACCCTCCTTGGTGGGAACGCTTGTGCCTCTGGTCGGTAACTCAATGCCGATCGCATTGCCGCCGTCTGCGGGCTCTGCGGTCACATCGGGAACGGGAGTTTCATCGGGTTCGGGGGTCTCGTCGGGCTCGGGGGTTTCCTCCGGCTCGGGAGTGGGTGCAGGAGTGGGCGAAGGAAGCATATCCTCCTCCGCAACGCCCTTGCCGTCGCGGTCTGTGATAAGATCAACGTAGTCGCGCTTATTGAGCACGTAGGTCTCACCGTTTATGCTCGAGGTGAAGTTGAGCTGAGTGCCGTTCAAGCCGATGCTGCCGGTGCCGCTGTACCACCACCACATTACATCGGAATCATTTGCGGCATTGTAGTACTCCTTACCCGGGGTACCGCCCTCGTTGCGAACCATCCAAAGCTTGGAGCCGTTGACGGAAAGAGTTCTCAGAGCGGTGCAGGTCCGAAGACCAAGATCGCGAGCGAACTCTGCTGCGCCTACGCGCCTTGCATTTTCGATATCGATATCGCCCTCAACAAGCGAATGATGGATGTTGGTGGGGCCGATAGCGGAATTGTCGATGCCATCGAGATAGAGCTCGGTGAGGCTCTTGCAGTTATGGAACATATCGCCCATATTGATAACGTCATAGAGCTCGCCGAGACCGTTCATTTCAACGGTTTCAAGGGCGGTGCAGTCGGAGAACATCATTTTGAAGTTCTGCATACCGGGAACCTTGATATCGTTCATTATAACGGTTTTAAGCGCCGATCTTCTCTGGAAAAGACCGTTGAGATTGGAGGTGCCGCTGATGGAGCCCTGACCGAAGCCGTGGCTGCCGTCCGACCTGCCGCCGATCGTGATATTGGACATATCAACGTATTCGAGCGCATTGCAGCCCTCAAACATACCGCCGAGTTGGCAGCCGTTTCGCGAATAATCCGCTGTGCCGTCCCAGTTTTCATAAGGGGTACGGGTGATAAAATCGGGATTGTTGAGTGTGAAGCTTTCAAGGGAGGTGCAGCCTCTGACAAAATACTGCATATTGTAAAGTGTATTATAGTTTGTCCAATTGCTCAGATCGAGCTCCGTGATTGAGGCGCAGCCGGAAAACATCTGCTGAATATCCTGAGCGTTGCTGGTGTCGAGCTCGTTAAGGCCATCGATCGCGGTAAGGCTTGAGCAATCCTTGAACATCTTGCTGAAGTCTTTTACGTTCGATGTGTCCAAAAGACCGCCGAAATCAACATATTCAAGGGAAGTAAAGCCCTCGAACATGCTCTTGAGGCTGTAATTGCCCGCCGTGCTTATCGGCCTATGATCGGAGTTGTTCGGGTTATAGAAGTAGACGGTTTTAACCGAAGAGATCCAGCTCTTGCCGGTCCATGGCCAAACGCCGTTTCCGAAGCCCTTTGAATTGTCGAGTATTCCGACAGCATTGCTTGACGTGGTGCGGATGCTGAGAGTTTGATTGCCGCTGTTGTAGTACCAATACACCGAGCCGCTCATCATGGCGCCCTCATCTGCAAGAGCGACCTTCGGCAGTGCGGTGAACGTGCCAAGCATGAACAGTGCGGCGAGCAGCAACGAAATGACTGATTTGCTGCGTTTGGAGATGTTTTTAAAAGCCTTCTTCATTTGCAAAGCCCCCTTCAATAATACTTCCTTAACAGATTCGCCTTACTCTTATTGCACGAAAAGCGCACGAATGGCCAACTCGCAGTCGACAATTCATGCGCAGGCAAGAGCTTGCTACCTGAAACAGTCGGAACTGCATGAAACAAAACGCAGTTCAAACCTTAGTCTATTATTATACTCATCTAATACGCTTGAGTCAAGTAGATTTTCTCATGAAACTGAATCTGTAAGTAACAAGTTTGTGGCAAAAGTATGGCAATGCGATAAATTAAATAAAATCAATAAGATACGCTTGCGCGAATCTATGATTCGCGGCAACGTTTTAGACATTCATAAAACCCGCACAATTATAGCAAGCAGATTCTAAATGAGCTAAAACGCGCCGCATTCAGTTAATTATGGCGAATTGACACTTGAGTATTGTATATTTTTGTTTCTTCCTCCCGCTATGCTCTATCGCGAAATACCGTGAGCCTCTTCCCCGCTGCGCGTCCAATCAGCACTGCAAGCGCAAGCTTGATAAGATCGAACGGAATAAACGGCAGCACCGCAACGGACAGCGCCGAAGCGAGGCTCAGCTTGAGATATGCGGATAGCCATGCCGTGCCAAGCGCATAGCAGGAAATAAGCCCGAGCAGCAGTCCGAGAAATTGGACGAGCGGCTTTTTGCTTTTTTCTATAAATGCGCCGCCAATCAGCACGAGCGGGATATAGCCTACGAGGTAGCCGCCCGTTGCGCCCAAGAGCTTTTGGATTCCACCCTCAAAGCCCGAGAAAACGGGCAGCCCGATCGCGCCGATCAGAAGATACAGCGCAACCGAGAGCACGGATAGCTTTACTCCAACGAGATACGGAAAGAGCGCAACGATGAGCACGGCAAGGGTTATCGGCACGGGGCCGATGGGAATTGAAAGCGGCGCTAAAATGCAGAGAGCCGCAGCAGCAAGCGCAGCAAGCGCCATGCGGTGCACGGCGCTTTTGCTCTTTATATTTCGGTTGTTAATTGCAGAATTCATCATATATCGATAACGTTCAAGCCCTCGATCTCGGCAAGCTGAGCATCGCCGCCCACAACGCACACGGCGCCGTCCTTGGCGCAGCGATCGAATGTGTCGCAGAGCTTGAGAAGGCTTTCGCGACTCACGGCGAGCATCTCGGCACGCCTTTGGCGTTTACTCTCCGCCGTGAAGCCGTTCATAAGCTCGATATCGGCCATCGCCGCCATTTGCTCGGGCGCGATAAGGGGCTCGGTTCTTCCGATAGCGGAGATGATGAACTTATCCAGCTCTTCCCCGCCCTCGCAGAATTCACTGATGAACGCGGATTCCTCGTCGTAAACGCCAAGTGTCCTTGCGGGTGAGGGATCGCGGTAGGACCAGTGGCATATAATGCCGCTCTCGGAGGTTCTAAGGCCGCAGCCGTATGCGCCGCCCTGAACGCGAACCTTCGTCCAAAGATAGCTGAGGCGTATTATATTTGCCGCAACGACCATATCGCCGGTGAGCCTTTCGATATCAATGCCCTTCTCCGCAAACGCGACCTGCGCGGGTATGCGAATGCCGAGGCGCGCGGGCAGCTTGGTTTCATACTGCGCGTTTTCGGGGGCGGCTTCACCGTTGGGAAGCAGTCCGATAAGCTTTTCAGCGCCGAACTCGCCCTGCGCTGCCGCGCCGATCATCAGCCTTTCGCGGCAGAAGGTTCGGACGCAGATCGAGCCAAAGTCTTCCTCAAGGCCTTTTGAATTCGCATCGAAATCGGAAGCGAGCTGCTTGATGAACATACGGAAGCCGACACCCGCAGCCTGATCCTCGCAGGCGGCGCTTGAACTGAACTGCGCTCTGACTGCGCTTGTGCCGAGATCGTCTCCGCTCATGACGGCGTGCTGCTTGGTTGCCTCATCGAGCTGGGTAACGTTTTCACGGGTGCGCTGCACATCGGAGAAATCGGTTTCAAGAAGTATCTCCGCCACTATCTCGGCGGCCTGTTCCGCATTTTCATCGAGCGCGGAGAAGCTTGCCGCGATGTGTGGAACGCAGGCTTTGGGATTTAAATTCGCCGAGGAAACGGAGAATTTGAGTCTTCCGATATAGGTTTTGATGAGTTTGTCGAGCTCCTGCGCCGTATGCTTTTTCGTTGGGAGCTTGGAGAGAAGCTTCGCAAGCAGGCTCGCCTTGGGGATATCCTCAAAGCCGAGATCGGAAGCGTTGAAATAGAGGTTGATATGCGTAATGCCGTTCGTTCTCAGCGGGTGGAACATCAGCTTAACGCCGTTTACCTCGCAAAGCTCGGTGGGCACGAGCATCGGCTCCTCGCCGACCTCGGAGAGCGGCAGAACGGGCAGCATCGCGGTGTGCTCCTCGCTGTCCGGCTCCTGCTGCCATGCGTGCAGACGGGTGTTTTTCCTATCGAGCTCTGCAAGGGAGCTTTCATCGAGCCATTCGTACATCTCCTTTGCCCAGTCCGCCGCCTTCTTCGCGAGCTCCTCGCCGCGAGTTTTACTCGGCAGAACGGTGAGGGTGCACATCTTATCGAAGTCGTACAGCTCCTTGAGCAGCGCCTCGAATTCGCCCGTTTCTATGCTTGCTCTGATCGCCTCGATATCGGCATCGTTTTCCATATAGAGCATGGGATCGCCGCCGTAGAGCGAGCTCGTTGCAGCCATTATGCAGCGGGCAAGGCCTGCGGGCTCCCACATATTCTTGAGATTGAATGCGAAGCGGTTGAGCTGCGCGGTGAGCATCTGCTTATCAAGACCGTTTTCGGCAAGCTCGGCGATGACCTTTTTGATCGTTTCGCGAATCGCGGAAAGCTTTTCCTTCTCGGTGTTCTTAACGGTCAGAACGAGCTTGGACTGCTGAATGTCGTAGGTGGTGAAAAGATCCACGTCCTCACCGAGCCCCGCATCGAGGATGGCGCGGGTAAGCGGCGAATCATTCGTGCCCGCAAGATAGCTGCACAGCACGGCGCTCATCAGCGCGCGGCGCTTCTGCTCGAAGCTGCCGATGATCCTGCCGAAGCTGAGAACGGTTTTATTCGCCTCATCATCATTGGGCGCGATCTCGTAATAGAGAGTTTTTTCGGAAACGACGGGTGTCTGCATCGGGATATCGTACGCGGCATCCTGCTTGTCGATATTGCCGATATACTCCTCAATCAGCTCAATGGTTTTCTCGAGCGGAACGGAGCCGTCGAGATAGAACCTTGCGTTCGAGGGATGGTAGTATTTATGATACATAGTGCAATACATGCCGTATGTAAGCTCCGGAATATGCTCGGGATCGCCGCCCGAATTGAAGCCGTAGCAGTTATCGGGGAAAAGAAGCGAATTCATGCCCTCTTCGAGTATTTCATCTAATCCCGCCATAGCGCCCTTCATTTCGTTATAAACAACGCCGTTGAAATAAGGTTCTTCGCCCTCGTTCTTTTCAAGATGCCAGCCCTCCTGACGGAATGCGTTTTCGTCGCGAACGCTGAGCGGCGCAAAAACCGCATCGAGATACACCGAGGCAAGGTTGAGATAATCGCGCTCGTTGCGGCTGGAGATGGGATACATGGTCTTATCCTGAAAAGTCATAGCGTTCAAGAAGGTGTTCATCGAGCTCTTCATAAGATCGACAAAAGGCTCCTTGACCGGATACTTTTCAGAGCCGCAGAGCACCGAATGCTCGAGGATATGGAAAACGCCCGTGTGATCCTCGGGAAGAGTTTTGAAGGCGACGGAGAAGAGCTTGTTGCTGTCCCCATTGTCCATCCAAAGAAGCTCCGAGCCGCAGCCCTCGTGGCGCATTTCAACGAGCCTGCCGCCAAGCTCCTTCGATTCGCGGATGCGCTCAACGACAAAGCCGCCGAGCTTAGTGCCGATGTTAAGATTCATGGTTGCCTCCGAACAATATTAATTCATTATAATGATATTACTTTTTTGCTTAATTGTCAAGGTTTACCAAGCCAAACTTAAAAAAGCCTATATCGACGAAACCGACGAGCGCAAAAAGGCTGTTCGATTGAGCGCCGCAAGAACAAACCGGATCATCATTCTTTCCGTGCTCGCGCTCGCGTTTTTGATCGCAAGCTGCTTTAATAAAACCGTTGCGCTGACACTGCTTGCGGTTCTTCTTTTCTCATGCACGGTTTCGATAGTATCGCTGCTTGTTTATGACCGGATAATGTAAATCTCCGCAAAAGCGCTGTAAAACGCGCCGCCCGCTCAAAAGCGGACAGCGCGTTTTCTTAATTTCCTACGGCAGTTCGGGGGATGAGAGCAGCGCATCAAGCCAATCCTGAAAGCCCTCAGTTTTTCCGCCATCCATTGAAAACGCAAGTTTCAGCCCCTGCATTTCGTCCTCGGCGTACTTTTCATCATTGCGCTTAGAATAGATCCGAAGCGCGGCCGCAAAATACCTTGCGGCAACAGCGGGATTGCTAAGATCAAGATGCAATCCTGCAACATTATGGTAGATGATGGCGGTATTTGGATGCTCCTTGCCGCGCACCTTTTCACATATCGTAAGCGCCTTTTCATAATAATCAAGCGCCTGCTTGGGTTCGCCCATAATCCTATACAATCCGGCGATATTATTGTAGATCGTTGCGGTAGAAGGATGCTCCTTCCCGAGCACCTTTTCTCTTATCGCCAACGCCTTTTCATAATAACCAAGCGCCTGCTTGTAATCGCCCATATCGCGATACAATCCGGCGATATTATTATAGGTCGTTGCGGTATCGGTATGCTCCTTCCCGAGCACCTTTTCTCTTATCGCCAACGCCTTTTCATAATAACCAAGCGCCTGCTTGTAATCACCCATAGTCTTATACAATACGGCGATATTATTGTAGGTCGTTGCGGTAGAAGGATGCTCCTTGCCGTGCACCTTTTCACTTATCGCCAAATCCTTTTCATAATAATCAAGCGCCTGCTTGTAATCGCCCATATCCTGATACAATCCGGCGATATTATTATAGGTCGTTGCGGTAGAAGAATGATCCTTGCCGTGCACCTTTTTTTCTATCGCCAACGCCTTTTCATAATAATCAAACGCCTGCTTGGGTTCGTCCATAACCTTATACAATACGGCGATATTATTGTAGGTCGCTGCGGTATCGGGATGCTCCTTGCCGTGCACCTTTTCTACTATCGCCAACGCCTTTTCATAATAACCAAGCGCCTGCTTGTAATCGCCCATATCGCTATACAATAGGGCGACATTATTGTAGGTCGTTGCGGTAGAAGGATGCTCCTTGCCAAGTGCCTTTTTTGCTATCTCAAGCGCCTTTTCTAAGCAAGCCATCGAATCATTGTACCTGCCCTGCGCCTGTTCAATCAATCCCACATCGTTCGCAATCCTTCCAAGCAGCGGCTGCGCCTCACTGCAAGCGCCAAGCAGCGCCCTTGCCCGGGCAAGCGCGGGCTGAGGCGAATAGCGGCGCTCAGTATCATTCCAGATAGCATCAAGTTCCATATTAAGTGCTTTCGCAGTTTCCTCAATATCGGCAAACTTGGGCTCAAGCTTTCTTTTAAGCACCTCGGAAACCACGTTATGCATGGTATAGCGCAAACCTTTTTCGCGCAGCCAGCCGAGCCGCGCGAGTTGGTTCAAACGGTCGTTATCCTCCTCGGTGCACCAGCGCACAAGGTCGCCAGCTTGGCAGTCCGAAACATCAAGAACACAAAGCTTTTTCATAAGCGGAATCAGCTCCGCATGCTCATTAACGATGCCCGAGATATCGTAAAGCTTTTCAAGATGCTCGATAAACCTGAGCGCCTCATCCTCATTTTGGCGCACCACCCTTGTGTTGATTCCTTTAAGGGAAAAGCCCTCTTCATTCATGGCTTTGAGGATATCGAAAACGCTTCTGCCCGAGGCGCGGCAGGTTTTGGCAAGCAGCTCAAGCGTTAGCGTATGCTCGCCCGAAAGCTTTACGATCTTCTCAACGCAGGCAAGCTCATCTTCCGAATAAGGCCGCCTTACGCCGTTCTCCTTTTCGATATGATAGCGGTGAAAAAGCTCCGCGGCATCGTTTCCGAGAGTTGAAAGCTCATGCGCATCGCAGCCGTTCAGCTCAAGCTTTTTTCTCGCGGTCAAAACCACCCTAACGCCCGAGCCGTTTAAACGGCTCAGCGCAGTTTTGGCATCCTGCGCGCTCTGAACATTATCGAAGATCGCAAGCCAATGGCTGCGCTCGCGCAGCTCCTGAACGGCGCAGTTTATCTGCTGCTTGAAATCGGTTGAGCCCTCCGTGCAGTTTGCAAGCGCCGTGTTCACCGAATTGGAACAATCTAAATAGACCGCATTGCCGCTGAAATGCTCCGCAGCAAGCTTCAAAGCAAACTCGGTTTTGCCCACTCCACCCCAGGTGTGAAGGAGCACATTTCGTCCGCGAGTCAGCATTTCAAAAATATCATTCAGCTCGTTTTCATGGCCGCAGTATTCGTCCACAGGCGGAGGCGGCGCGGGCAGGTAAGCCTTTGGGGCGGAAGAATAATAGATTTGGTTAATGCTGTTGCCGGTCCCTATCTGAACCGGTCCTTCGGCGGTGATATGCTCTGCGGAGGTGATGCTCGAACCCGCTGCCGCGTTTTCGGCGGGCGTTTTGGTTAAGGTCTCATTCTTGTTTTTTCTGCGAAGCAAACTCATCGGTCCCTCCTTAGATTTCGTTGTTATCCCCCACGGTAATATCGCCTCCGGCTTTGATGTTCTTAGCGCGAATCGTGCTTGAATACTTGTCCAACCCGGTGCCGCTTTCGCTTTCGTTTCTTCTTCCGCCCGCAGCCCTTCTATAGCCGGAGCCTATAATAACTTTTCCCTTAGCATCCACATCCTCGACGTCGTTATCATGCCGAGGCTCGGAGCTCTTGCTTGCGTTTTTGCCGTCCAGGATCAGAGTTGCGGCAAGGGTTAAAAAGCCGGTGATGCTCGGAATTATCTCAGAGGGCTTAAACTTCTTTTTCACACATATTATGAAGCCCACGATCACGCTCAACGTTGCAACGCCGAGAAGAATCCAACGAACAATATCACGATTGTTTTTTCTTTTTTGCATATCCATATCCTCCATGCGCTGAAAACAGCAAAATAATACCGCTGCAAGGCAGTTTGATAGTTATATTGTAATGCAAAAATTGTAAGCTGTCAAGTTAAAAGATGCAAAAAACGGCGGTTTCCGTACAGATCCGCCGTTTGAGTTTTTGAAGCCGGTATTAATTCGATTTCCTCAGCAATGCTTCACAAGGCAATATGTGAAGTACCCGACCGCCGCTCCGACGGTGTTGAGGATAAGATCGTCTATATCCGCAAAGCCGCGCTTCGTTGCGAGCTGAAGCAGCTCAACGAGCACGACCATGCCCATTATCAGCGGAACGGTTTTATAGACTCGGCGCAGTTTTTTGAAGATGCAGGGAAGAAAAATGCCCATCGGCAGAAACAGAACTGCGTTTCCGAGAAGGTTTGAAACGCCGTAGCGAACGAGATTGCCGTTATGCGAATAGCGCGCATAGCGAAGCTGGGAGATGATTGTTTCAAAGGGGGCGGGTTTTATAAGGCTTTGATATGATACCAGCTCATCATAGGGCGTTCTTGCAAGCAGCACAATAAAAAGCGCAGCGATATAAACGGCAAAAAGGGCAATAATGGCGTATCTTGCCGCGTTTTGCCCGTTTTTTCCGTTATTATCGCTCGATCTATCTATACCTTCAGCTCTTCGCCTTTTGTTTTCGGTTTCCATCATTATTCCTTTTCGCCCTATTCGGTGATCGTGAGGGCGGCCTTTACCGCCTTATCGAAGAACTCATAGCGCATTTCCCGTGTCATTTTCCACTCCCATTTCTTTACCGAGTTTTCATCCATAGGGTGCTTATCGGAAGCGATGAGAATTGAAGCCGCGCTGATGCCGAGGAAGTTTGAAACGGAGAATACCGCGCTCGTTTCCATATCCACGCCGACCGCGCCCTTCTCGCGCCAGAGCCGCTCCTTGAAGAAGGTTTGGCGGTAAACGGAATCGGTTGAAACGATCCGGGCAAGCTTGGCGCCGGTAAGCTCCGCAAGCCTGCTTGCGAGCGCTTCATCGGGATAAGCATATTCGGGCGAATCGAAATAATGATGGCTCGTGCCTTCCTCGATCAGCGCGCGCTCGGGAATTATGATATCGCCCGTTTCGACATTTTCGCCAAACGCACCGAACATTCCGACCGTTATTATGCGCTCAACGCCGAGTGCGGCGAGCGTTTCGACCGTGTCCGCCGCATGGGGCGCACCCCTGCCGCCGTCGAGAAAGCATATATTTTCATTGAGCGAATACACGGGACAGGCGCGAAGAAAGCGCGGGAATTTCTCCATCATGAGCTTTCCTCCGTAGTTTTGGCAAAGGTACTCCTCGCCGCTATGCATATAAAAGAGTATAGCCGTTTTGGGAAAAATCGGCATATCGTTTTCCTCGACATGCTTTGAAGCGATATTTGCTTTTGCGGTGAGTATTGCATCGGTTTTATCCTCTTTGAAAAACCAGTTCATCTTCCTGCTCCTTTAAAAGCTTTGCGCAATTATAGTATTTTTCGCAGTGGTTGTCAACCGCCGAGAAGTGCTTTCTCTTTTGCGCCGCCGCACGGGCTTCGTGCGCTTGAAAGCGCTTTAATAATATGATATTATTATGCCGAATCAGCTTAGTGATGGGAGATGATGGAGCTTGTTCATAAAAAGTCCCGAGCTGCTTGAGCGCATCCAAAAGGTATCCGACGATATCAATAAAAGGAGCGGCGGGCTGATAGTTTTCGAGGAGTATATCGCCGTTCCGATATTCGGCTTTGTAACCCTTCGCTTTGAGCTTTTGAGCGAAGAAGTCACCCTCGCTGAGCTTGACGGCTTTGAAAAGCTTATGCAGGAAGCGGCGGGCGATGAGTTCCAAGTGGATTTTATGGGCTCCGTTTATAAAAAAGCGGGCGTTTCGCTTCAGGCGATGCAGGCGAGGTTCGCCCGATGCCGCGAAGTGTATGAGGGCGAAGCCATGGCGCCTTCCCGGTATGCCGATAGGATACGGGCTGATGCGGCGGCCATGCTCAAGCTGTTTTCAATGCCCGATGATACGCCTGTTTGGGAGATACAGGTCGATGACGAGCTTGACGTTCTCGTTTTCGGTAACGAACGTAAAGAACCGATGCGATATGAAGCGGACGGATTTGCCGTGAATCTTTTCACGCTCTCCCCCGCCGACAGGATCGATAGCGAAGGGCTCGTTCGCGCTCTGTTCTATGCAAAAAGGAACGGCATCTCGCTTGCAAGCGCCGTGATGCGCGTTTCGGAGCTGAACGGATAGGCGCTTTGGCTGCAGTTTAGAATTCATAGCATATAGATAATTGTATTTATTTAGTGACAAAACGGATAAAATATGGTATCATGTTGTCCGTTGATATTCTGCGCCGAGGCGCAAAAGGATACCGAAATTCATTCGCCGAGATGGGCGGATACAATAAGGAGTTTAATATGACTGTTCGCACACGCTTTGCACCCTCCCCCACGGGCTTTATGCACGTTGGAAACCTTCGCACCGCGCTCTACGCCTGGCTTTGGGCGAAGAAGAACGACGGCGTTTTCATGCTTCGCATTGAGGACACCGATCAGGCACGCTTTGTTGAAGGCGCGATCGAAACGGTTTATAAAACGCTTCGCACCGTTGGCCTCAACTGGGACGAGGGCCCCGACGTAGGCGGCGAATACGGCCCGTACGTTCAGAGCGAACGCAAGGATATGTATCTGCCGTACGCTCAAAAGCTTGTTGAAATGGGCAGGGCGTATTACTGCTTCTGCACCAAGGAGGAGCTTGAGGAGCGCCGCGCAAAGGTCGAGGCCGAGGGCGGAACCTTCAAATACGACAAGCACTGCATGAACCTCTCCAAAGAGGAGGTCGAGCGCAGGCTCGCCGCAGGCGAACCCTACGTTATTCGCCAGAACGTTCCCGCTGAGGGCACAGCGGATTTCGATGATGCTATCTTCGGACATATCTCGGTCAACTGCTCCGAGTTAGACGATATGATCCTCATCAAGGCGGACGGAATGCCGACCTATAATTTTGCAAATATCATCGACGATCATACGATGGGCATTACGCACGTGCTTCGCGGCATGGAGTACCTTTCCTCCACTCCGAAATACAACCTGCTTTATGAGGCGTTCGGTTGGGAGAAGCCCGTTTACGTTCACCTTACCACGATCATGCGCGATGCAACGCATAAGCTGAGTAAGCGCGACGGCGATGCGACCTTCGAGGATCTTATGAATTCGGGCTATCTTACCGAGGCGGTTACGAACTATCTTGCGCTCGTTGGCTGGAGCCCGGGAAACGACCGCGAGTTCTTCACGCTGGACGAGCTGAAGGAAGCATTCTCGCTCGAGGGGCTGAGTAAGTCCCCCGCCATCTTCGATAACGCCAAGCTCCGCTGGATGAACGCCGAATACGTTCGCAAGCTGGACGGCGCGGATTATTTCAAAAAGGCTTTGCCTTGGCTTGAAAAGGCGGGAGTTGGCGAAATTGCAAGGCGCGAAGGAAACGAGGATATCCTTATCCGCATTCTTCAGCCGCGCACCGAGATATTCTCCGATATCGCGGAGACCGTTGGCTTCCTTGCCGAGATGGACAAGAACTACGATATCGAGCTTTTCACCAATAAAAAATCCAAGACCAACCCCGAGATATGCCGCGATATTCTTGCGGACGTTGTTCCTCAGCTAAAGGCGCTTCCCGAATGGACGGAGACCGCGCTGCACGATTTCCTCATCGGCTATGCAGAGAAGAAGGAGATGAAGAACGGCACGCTGCTTTGGCCCGTTCGCATCGCGATGAGCGGAAGAACCGTTACCCCAGGCGGCGCGATCGAGATCGCCGCACTTCTGGGCAGGGACGAAGCGCTGAGAAGGCTTGAGCTTGGGCTTGAAAAGCTCAATAATATGTGATTGTTTCGGAATAATTCAAGCGGCGAAGGCATGCCCTTCGCCGTATTTTAAAGATGGGGCAATCCGCCCCGTTTGGAGCGGGAATGACACACGAGGAGTTTTGCGCGCTGGCAAGTGAATACGGCTTTAAGCGAGTTTTCTTTCTTGCGCCCGAAAAATATGAGCTTGGCGATAATCCGCATCATCTTGTTGCGGATGTTATAGCGGAATTCCCTTTCACTACAAGCGTTGCCGCGCTCGTTTTCCCCTATTCTCCCTTTCCGGAGGGCGAGCGCATCCCACCTTACTATCTCGCTTCCAATCAAGCCTATCACGGCATGAAGGCGCTTTTGAAAAAGCTTAATGAGCTTGGCATTCGCGCCGAAAAAGCGGAGATACCGATACGCCCCGCATTATTAAAAGCGAATATCGGAGCGGCGCTCCGCACCGGCTTTCTTTCGATCGCCCCGTTTGGAACGCGGATAGTGCTTATGAGCATCGCGGTTTCGGAGCTTGAACCGCTTCAATACGAATTTAACGAAAAAACATATTGTGAAAGCTGCCGAAAATGTATCGAAGCCTGCCCCGCCGGTGCGATAAGCGAGAGCGGCGTGGACTTTGCCCTCTGCCACCGCGCCTTTATGGAAACGGCGGCGCACCCCGATCATATTCGCGACTGTCAGAGCACCTATATCGGCTGCGAGGTCTGCCAGCGCTGCTGCGTGATGAACGCAAAGCTCCCTCTATCCGAGCCGTCAAGTGAAGTGCGCGAAGCATTCGATACCGAGCGGCTTATTCGTGGCGATGCTTCAGCCGCCCGTGCGCTCGTGGGCAAGAATATGACCTCGAACGGCAAGCTGACCGCCGAAGCGATAGCCTTCGCCGCAAGGGACGGAGAGTTTAAAGAGCTGATACTTGAACAGGAGAATTCGCAGTTTGAAGCCGTGCGCGATGCGGTGCGGTATGCGAAGATAAAAAGATATCCTATCAAGCTTCAGTTATTATCTGAAACAAATATCATTAACAAGGAATGATTATATTGGACTATGAATGAACTTAATTATATTCTAAACTACTTCAAATCAAATTTGTTAGTTTCGAGCCCCGATATTTTCGCGTTCTGCGCGCTCTATTTCCTTTGCTTTAAAAGGAGATGGCGGGAAATGGGGAAACGTGTTTTTGTGTTGAATACTCTGCTGTATTTTTACAATGTCGTGGTCTTTTTCTTCACATTGATGCCGATAATCTCCGCGCTGCCTCGTATTTTTGACCATCCCTACACAATGATGCACATGATACCGTTTGATGATCTTTCGCTTGGCAGAGGTGGTGCGGTAGTTCAGCTCATTCTTAACATGGCGTTGACGATACCATTTGGTTTTCTCCTTTCTGCAAGGATTGATGAAAAGCGATTTGCGTTTCTAAAAACTGTCGGATACACTGTTTGCTTGAGTCTCTTTATAGAATTGCTGCAGCCGCTTTTGGACGGTTTCCGTTCTTCTGATATCACCGATGTTATTATCAACACCGTTGGTGGCGCTTTGGGATTTCCAATCTATAAATCTATAAAAGCTCTTTATAGAAATTACGCCACACGTATAGAAAAGAATAATGAATCTCAGCGATAACTCAAACTGCTGTTCTGCCGTTCTTTTGGAATAATACTCTGCAAATTACGATGTTTTTATGCGTTTATCGTGCGCTGCATCGAAGAATAATCCAAGTCTGGAAGCGCGGATACCCCACAAAAGGGCTCCGCGCTTTTTAGTACAGTTTATTTTGTTCTCTTACATCATCCGCTTATTCTGATCGCCGTTCGGGAAAAGCTCGTTCAGAATGTTCAGGCACTCGCCGAAGCGCTGATAGTGAACGATCTCCCTTGCGCGAAGGAAGCGCAGCGGAGCGAGGTAATCCTCGTTATCGGTCAGGTTCATAAGGTGCTCGTAGGTCGCCCTTGCGCCCTGCTCGGCGGCCATGTCGAAGGTGATATCCGCGATCGGGTCGCCCGTGCACTCGATATAGCTTGCGGTGAACGGGATGCCGTTCGGGTCGGCCGGAAAAACGCCGTGGTTATGGAGCGTGTAGTAGCCGAGAAGCCCCGCGTTTTCAAGCTCCGTGAGCGAAGCGCCGCGCATGGATTGCAGGATCATAACGCCGATCATCTCCCAATGCGCGAGCTCCTCGGTGCCGATATCGTTCAGAGTTGCGCGAACGCGGTCATCGGGCATACTGAAGCGCTGGGTGAGATAGCGGCAGCCTGCGCCGAGTTCGCTGTCGGGTCCGCCGTACTGCGCCATGAGGTATTTCGCCATGCGAAGGTCGGGATTTTTGATATTCACGGGGAATTCAAGCTTTTTCTGATAGATCCACATAGTTTTTTACCTCCTTATTCAAACGGCCAGCAGGAGCATACCCAGCTTCCGTTCTGCGCATCCGAATGGCCGAAGCCCATCAGCGGGCCGTACTGCTCCTCATAGGTCTTGATGAGATTCTTGAGCATCATGGAATAGCTCGCATAGTCGCTCAAGGCATCGGCATCATCGGGGTGGGTGTCGATATAGAGGTTCAGCTCAACGCAAACGAACTGTATTTCGCTGATCCTTTCAAGCAGTTCCTTTTTATTCATAAGCCCACCTCATTTATAGATATCCGCAAGCTCGGGAAACATGGTTCCGATGCTGAGTGCGCTGTCCGGGCAGAGCCCTTCGGTGTAGCTCTGCTTTTTGATGACGGTTACGGGAAGCAGGCTCATTTCGGATGGGTAGCCGCAGGCGGAGAGCCCGCCATTCACGCTGCCCGCCGGTATCATGTTGAGATCGCGAAGTATCATCTCTCCGCGCATACCGCAGGAGCAGGACGCACCGGCGGCAGAAACAATATTGCTCATTTGACTTGACCTCCTTTTGGGGTTTGTACACATTATGCCGCAATTTGTCGAAAGGTGAATATGCGGTTATTGCCGATCGATGTTTTGATTTCCGGCGAAGTCATGTTATAATCCTATAGATGAATAAAAATGTTTTCCCCCTGCGTGAGGGATCGCCGCTTTCATTCGTGTAATAAGTGAAAAACCGATCGGAGGAGCTATGGACAAGGGTCACGAAAGCTATCGCCGCTTTCTTGAGGGCGATAACAACGCGCTTGGCGAACTGATTGAGGACTACCGCGATGGGCTTATCCTCTTTCTTTTGAGCTACACTTCGGACGTATCCGCAGCGGAAAGCTTGGCTGAGGATACCTTTGTTAGGCTCGCCGTGAAGCGCCCGCGAAACAGCGGCAAGAGCAGCTTCAAGACCTGGCTCTATACGATCGGCAGGAATATCGCGATAGACTATTTACGAAAACGCAGGCGCGAAAAGCTCGTTCCGCTCGAAAACGCCGCCGAGCTTGCCGCGGAGCTTGAGAGCCTTGAACATGCCTGCATCCGCTCAGAACGAAAGCGCATCGTTCACAGGGCGATGGAGAAGCTTGAGCCGAGGCAGCACAGGGTGCTGTGGCTCAGGTATTTCGAGGACATGACCTCGCGCGAAGCGGCAAAGGTGATGGGCATAAGCACGCACGCCGCCGAAGCGCTCGCATCCCGCGCAAGAAGCGCGCTCAGGATCTTGCTCGAAAAGGAGGGCTTTACAGATGAAAACCTATTCTGAAACGATGAAAAGCGTGCTTGAAAAAGCCGCCGTAATAACCGAAGAAAAGCAGGAAAAGGCGAAGAAAACTCGCAGCAGGCTCAAAACCGTATTATGCGCGGCGCTCGCGTTTGCGCTCATTATCGGCGCGGTGCTCGTTATCAAGCCCTTCGGGGAAAGGGGCAACGGCGGGCAGCTTGGGTATGGCGCAAAGAATACCTCGGATGCAGCCAAGGTCACGCCCGACTGTTTGGAGGATAACACGCATAAAAACACGCCCGAGCCTGCGACGAGCGTATTTATCACGGACACTACTGCTGTGAAGAGCTATGAGCAAGGCGATTCCGTCAATGCCGAGCTTGCGCTTTCGATGCTTAGATCGGAGGGCTATATCGAGGCAGACACGGGCACGCTGCGTGTGAATTACTATAACACTTCAGGTTCCGTTCTTCGAAACTGCACCCCCGACTATATCCTTGAGCACGGTGGCGGCGTCGAGTATACTCACACTTGGAAAGTCGGCGTTACCCCACCTAATATCTCAGAGCACGGGGGCGACATCGATCTGTTTCAGGATGAGAGCGGCGCGTATTTCATAAGACTTCTCGATCGACTCTACCGCTACGATTCCTTTGGCGGGCGCCATATCAATATGTGCCGTTGGGATTACGACAGCAACGGCGCAGCCGATCTCGTGTTTTACAGCAACTCCGGCTCGGGCCTTGACTATCACTCGGTGTCGATTTTCGATTTGAGCACAAGAACGATCAAAGAGATCATCGTTAAAATGACTTTGGCCGAGCCGAGCTTCCGCTTCGATTTCGACGGCGAAAGCATCTATATCGACGGAAACAAGGTTGAATATGTTGACGGCGAGTTCTATATCGGCGGCGTGAAGGCCGACGAGTATAGGACCGGGCCTTGTAACAGCGAGCTGCCGAAGAATACGCCCGATGGTCCAAACTTCATCCCCGCCGAAGAAATAAAGGTGAAGAGCTATAATGACGGCGACTCGATCAACGTGGAGCTTGCTTGCTCGATGCTCGAAGAGGGCGGATATATCTCTGTTATTGACGGCTCGGTATATACCGACTATACCGCCGACGCCTCGCGGCTGCGCAACTGCACTCCTGATTTCATTCGTGAGAAACGAGCGGATATCGAGCTGTTTCAGACTGACGATAACGCATACTTTTTGAGGATCGCAGATAAGCTTTACCGTTTCGATACCCCCGGCGGTTTCCATATGAAAATGTGCCTTTGGGACTACAATAAAAACGGGATCGACGATCTTGTGTTCTATCATAGTTGGGGTTCCGGAAATTATGTGGTCGAAGCGAGTGTTCTCGACGTCTGCATGGGAACGCGCATGAGTATCCTGAGCCGAAGCGCCGAGGTCGGGCATGGCTTCAATCTCGATTATGACGCCGGAAGGAAAATGATCTATTTATACAGAAATTCCGTCGAATACTTTGATGGTGAATTCTATATCGGCGGCGTGAAGGCCGACGAGTACGAGTCCGATCCCTATAACAGCGAACCGCCGAAGGGTACACCCGAGCCCACGCCGAGCGTCAGCATTTCTCCGCGCTTCTTCACCGGAGCCATAATGGTCAAGAGCTATGACGAGGGCGATGAGCTAAACTCAGAGCTTGCGCTTTCCATGCTCAGATCGAACAGCTTTATCATTGCGGAAACCGGTGAGAGTTGCATTGATTTTGATGCTTCCGATTTTGTTCTTCGCAACTGCACTTCCGACTACGTTCGGGAGCACGCGCCGGATATCGAGCTGTTTCAGAATAGGCAGTACGGATCTTATTTCATAAGGATTGGCGATACGCTCTACAGCTACAATTCCGGCCGCATGGGTGATTATATTCAAATGTGCCTCTGGGATTACGATAACAACGGCGTTGACGATATCGTGCTGAGCAGCACGAGCGGCTCTGGAATCTTATATCTTAATACGGAAATTTTCGACGTAACCACGAAAACCGTAAAGAAGCTGTCAACTGTTTATTTAATGTATGCATATATGTTTGAGCTGCAATTCGACGGCACGGGCATCTATATCGACGGAAACAAGGTCGAATACGTTGACGGCGAATTCTATATCGGCGGCGTGAAAGCCGAAGATTACCGTGCTTCTCAGTTCGAGCCGAAGAATACGCCAAAGCCGAGCGATCATCCGAGCTACGCCTACCCGAGAATTCTCTGCATTGCACCCGATGATTTCTCCTTCACAATACAATGGGGCGTTGGCGCGTACAGCTCGTACGACAGCGAAACCGGCAGGCTGGTTAAAACTACGGATACAACGCACCCCGAGGACTATGTGACCGAGCTGTTTCTCAGCGAATACGAGATAAACCGCTTCTACACCTTTATTACTTGGCACATGGATATCTTCGAGCTGCCCGATGAGTACGATCCGATAAACGATCCCTCCTCCGAATCGAAGATACAATCGGAGCCGTATGAAACGATCATACTCACAGTTCATGCGGACGGCCGCGAAAAGACCGTCACCTGCCCCGAGATTCCGCTCGGCGATCACTACGGCTACTGCCATGAGGCGTACACCTTCTACAATATGGGCGTTCGCTATATAACGGATATCATAATGAATTCCCCCGAATGGCAGGCGCTGCCGGAGTATGAATTTTTCTATGAATAACGCAATATCGGCTGAATTCGATTGAAAAACTCGGTTAGATATTGAAAAATCGATTAAAACATGGTATAATGCCGTCCGTAAGAGGGAGTAGCTTGCGGACGGCTTCTTTTTGAGCCTTCGCGGCGCGTTTCGTCAGTACGGGAAGATGCCGGCTTTGCCCTTCCCCGGAGCGCCCAAACAAAGCGAGACTTTTACCGTGAACTCAAAACACTTGAGCTTTCGGTAAAGGTCTTGTTTTTTACTCTAACTTATTCAAAGCGAAAGGAGTTTTAAAATGCCCTATCTCTTCTACCCCGCCGCGCTTATCCTCGGCTTTATCGCGCTTATAGTAGGCGCAAACATCTTCGTTGACGGCAGCTCGTTCATTGCGAAGAAGCTGCGCATACCGCCGCTAATCGTAGGTCTAACTATAGTTGCTCTCGGAACGAGCGCACCCGAGCTCGCCGTCAGCATAACATCGGCCACGCAGGGCGCAAACGAGCTGACGTACAGCAACGTTATCGGTTCAAACATCTTCAATCTGCTTGCCGTGCTCGGCGTTTGCGCGCTTATAAACCCCGTGCCCGTGGAAAAGGCCGTAACGAAGCGCGACCTGCCCTTCTTCCTTGGCGTTTGCATCGCTCTTTTCTTCGCCGTCGGCGGCACAGCTCTTTTCGGCGCTTCGGGCAAGAGAATGTATGAGATCGTCGGCTATGCGAACAGGCTCGTTGGCGCGTTTCTGCTCGTTGGCTTCATACTGTACACGCTCTTTCTTATCCGCGATGCAAAAAAGCTCAAGCAGGATGGCGAAGTCAAGGTCAAGTCGGGGCTTTCGCTTCCAAAGAGCATAATTTTTATTCTTGCGGGCGTTGCGCTGATAGTCGGCGGCGGTCAGGCTGTGGTTTACGGCGCAAGAAATCTTGCAAGCTCCTTCGGCATTTCAGAAACAATTATCGGATTGACGATTGTTGCCATCGGCACCTCGCTTCCCGAGCTTGTAACGAGCATAGTTGCGGCACTCAAGGGTGAAACCGAGCTTGCGGTCGGCAACGCCGTGGGCTCGAACATACTCAATATTTTGCTCATACTCGGCATATCCGCGCTGATCCGCCCGATAGGCGTGAACCTTGCTTCGCTTTATGATACGATCGTTATGATCGCCGCCAGTGCGCTGACACTTGTTTTCGCGCTTACCGCAAGGCGGATACGCAGGATCGAGGGTGCGCTGATGCTCGCTTTCTATATCGCAACCATCGTTTTCGCGTTTGCAAGAAAATAAATCTCGCTTCGATAAACGGGGATCGCTTCAAGCGGTCTCCGTTGTTATTTTTGGATAACACAAGTTTTTTCAAAAAGTGTTATTGAGTGTATTAAGATAATCTGATAACATATATCATACGGTCGGGCGAATGCGGGAATGCCCTTGCATGCCGCCCGAAAAAACAAATAACGAAAGGAAAAGCCATGAAAAGAATTATTGCCGTTCTCACCTCCCTCATGATCCTGTGCTGCTCGCTGTTTGCGGTCAGCGCCGAGATCGTTTCCACCCCCGCCCCGCGCGATGCCGTTGGCATGAGCATTGCGGGCTTCACCTCCCGTGATCTATACAACAACCCCATCAACGATTCGATTCTGAACAATGCGGACGTGACCGTTATCAACTTCTGGGCAACATGGTGCGGTCCCTGCATCGGCGAAATGCCTGATTTTCAGAGGCTTCATGAGTATTATCAGGGCACTCCCGAGGCGGACGTGCAGCTCTACGGCCTGCTTATGTATGATTATTCCGATGAGATCCCCGAGGCCATCGAGATCTGCGATCAGTACGGCTTTACCTGGCCGCATATCCTCATGACTCCGCTGTTTTACTCGATTGCGGAAGCGCTCGTTGGCGACGGCAGCGTTCCCGTTCCGCAGACCATCATAGTTGACAGATCCGGCACCGTTCGCGCCCATAAGCGCGGCAGGTTCATCGACTATGAGGAAATGTATGAATACGTCAACGGCTGGTACGATATCATCTCCGCCGAGCAGCCCCCCGTCGTTCCCGGCGATGCGGACGGCAACGGTCAGGTGGCCATAGCCGATGCGGTGCTCGTGCTGCGCCGCTCCATGAGCCTTATCGGCGAAAGCGATATCAATTTTGCGGCAGCCGACGTGGACGGCAACGGCAGCATCACCGTTGCAGATGCGGTTACCGTGCTTCGCAAGGCGATGGGGCTTTTAGAGTAAGTCCGAGCGCAAGAAACTAACATCTTGATATAAGCAACAAGCTGAGAGGCGGTTTTCCTCTCAGCTTGTTTTCGGTATTGCTTTCAGCTTTTGTTACGCTTAAAGCGTATCTTCGCCTTGCTCCATGAGCCGTTGATAGATATCCATAATGAAGACCTGTTCGAAGTTTTGCTCGCCGTTCTCAACGTAGAACCACTGGTAGCCGTTCTTATACATACCAACCATGTCATCGACCGTCAGCTCGTTGCCGAATTGATCGTAGAGCTTGAGCCTGCCGTCCGAAACGGCCTCCGTAATGATTTCAAACTCATATTGGAAGGGAATCTCATCATAGTTGTACGCATTGAACTTTTCGTTGAATTCTCCGATCAGCTTCATGAGCTGTTCAGCCTTTTCCGCGCTTACGCCAACGAAGAGCTTGGCGGTTATGCCCATGCCCTCGAAGGAATATTCGCCGTAGTAATAGTATTTATCGAGCGACTTGCAGAAACGGTAGATATCCAGTCCGATAACGGTGGATGCATTCTCGATGGGTTCTTTTGCCTCGATGCATTCCGCGAGCAGGGTGCAGATTTCGCCCGCCATCCTGCTGTATTCCTTATCGGTTGAGGCATTGCTGTTTACGGGGCTTGCGGAGTATTCAAGCTGCAGCCCGTGTTCAAGCATCTTGCCATCCTTAAGAACGATGAAGCGGCCTTCAAGCTGTGCAAAGCTTGCGTTCTTGAGCATCGTTATGAACTCGCCGTAGTCCTTATGCGACCTTGTTTTCTTGTCCATAAGCTTCATGAAAAGCTCGGTGGTCTTGGGAAGATGCTCGCCAAGATCAATGAGTGAAACATGGTCGTAGGTGGGCGAAGCGAGCATCAGCGTGTAGCCGTAGCTGCTCGACCATTCGTCCGATTTGAATATCGGAGCGGAATCGTGGACGTAGGAGGGGTATCCCAAATTGTTGCTTGCCTCCGAGATGAATATGCGGGCGCGCTCAATGGAACTGAGGGATGCGAGCTCATCAAGAAGCGTTTTGTTGAACTCGGAGCCAAGGTTCAGAGGATAGATGACCTTGCCGTTCTTGAAGCGATCGAGCGAGCCGAGTGCATCGATGTATTCCTTGTTGTCCTCAACGTCCTCAAGGGCGATACGACCCTTTGCCGTTGCCGGCCCAGAGTGATTATTGCCTGTAACGCCCCATTTGGTGCCGTCCTTTAGGGTTATCTCGATCTTCTTTGTATAATCGCTATTGATATAACTTTCAAAGAGCATTGAAACGCCATCGTCCGAATTATCCTTCGAGTTCTTGGCAAGCGTTGATGCGGAAAGAAGAACTGCGCTGTCGGTATGCTTAACGTTGAATGCCTTGGAGCTGCCCCTTGATTGGCTGCCCGAAGAGAAAAACGCATAGCTGTAGTAACCCGGCTGTGAGTTCAGTCCGAAATGCTCATCCTTGATGCGAACATAATCGATATTCTCCACGGAGAAATCAAGCTTTTCCCACTTCTTATCGGCGATCATTGCGATAAGTATAGCCGCGCCAAACACAACGAGCACCAGCGGCAGGAAAACGAGCTTTTTGAGCGCGCGAACGAAGCTGCGCTGCGATATCCACATAAAGATGAAATACGCGATAAGCATGGGTATGCACGCATAGACGATGCAAAGATACCAGCTTGAAGATTCATACTTCGGACCGCTCTGATAAAAGCGCATTAAATCGCTGTTTTCGAAGGCGAAGGTTGCGATGAGGCCCACGCAAGCGGCAACGCCGAGGCCGATAAGCACATTTATAGCTTCAGTCCTTGCGGGCTTCTGGAAAGTCTCAACGCGGGATTTGCCGTAGGCGATGTATGCAAGCACGATCAGAAGCAGGGCAAACAGGATCGAAACGATCAATTTGAAGGTCTCAAGCCCGTTAATTCCGAGCGGGAAGAGGAGCTCGAGCGTATCCATGCCGCGATACCTGATATAGGCTTCAAAGCCAATGAAGAGTATCGGCAGGCCGATAACAACGCCGAAAGCGGCAAGCACGGAGAACACGCGGTTTACCACGGAAGCGATGATAACTATGATGCAGTAGCTCGTAACGCCGGAGATCACCGATTTGATCATGGATACGGCGGAGATTCCAAAGCCATCCGGAAGTGAGGTGCTGCTCATAGCAATTCTCAGTCCTTCACCGATGAAAACGCCGATGAAGTTTGCGATAAAGATAATCGCTGCCCATGTCATGACAGCCGCAAAGTGGCAGGCAAACATGGTGCGCTTGGCGATCGGAAGGCTGTTTCTGAAATCCCAGTTCTTTCTATGCACGTGCGTGAAAAGGAAGCTCAGCGCACTTGCGAAGAAATAGAGCGTGAAAATATCGGGATGCACGCGGTTCATGCCGAAGCCGAACAGAAGCACGAGGGGTGAGCTCGGTGCACCTTCGCCGAATTCGCCCATTATGCCGTAAAAAAGCTGGAGCGCGGCGCATACTATGCCCAATACCATGAGCTCCTTGAGAAGCTCCTTATAATAGCTGCCGCTGAAAAGCGATGCTTTTGCTTTAAAAAGTTTCATTTTTCCCTCCTCAGTCGATCTCGTCAAACTTATAGCCCATGACGTTCATTTCGTAGGTGAATACCTCCTCGAGCGAGAGCGGCAGCACCTCCATAAGCACGGGCTTCATGGCGTTCAGCTTCGCTTCAGCATCGTCGCGGTCGCCCTTGAGGATAAGGGTAACGACCTTGCCCGCCTTGGTGAAGGAAAGCAGCTCGAGCCCCGCAGCGGTGAAGTCCTCGCGCGAATGCTCCTGATCGAATGCAAGCTGAACCTTGAAGAGCTTGGTCTTGAGATCGGAAACGTCGCTCTGAAGAACGATCTTGCCCTTGTAGACCATGGCGAGCTGATCGCAGGTGTCCTCGAGCTCGCGAAGCGAATGGCTGGTAACGATGATCGTGGTGCCGTTGTCGCAAACCTCGCGGTAAAGAAGCTTTTTCGCAACGTTGCGGGCGATGGGATCAAGACCGTCGAAGGTTTCGTCGAAAAGGATAATATCGGTGTTGCAGGCAAGCGAGAGTATGGTTTGGGACTGCTTTGTCATACCCTTACTCATCGCGCGTACCTTGAGCGAAGGCTTCAAATTGAAGATGCTCGCAAGATGCTCGAACTTTTCAAACGAAAAATTCTTGTAAACCGAAGCGTAGAACTGCGCCATGCGCTTCAAGGTTGCGCCGTTTGAAACAAGGCGCATAAGATCGGATGAAAACACGAGGTTCTCCTTGGCCTTGGGGTTATCGTAAACCTCCTCGCCGTTTATCTTAACGGAGCCTTCATCGGGCAGATAGATGCCCGAAATGAGCCTCAAAAGCGTGCTCTTGCCCGCGCCGTTCGCACCGACCATTCCGAAGATACAGCCATCGGGTATGGTGCAGGTCATGCTGTCAAGAGCCTTGACGGAGCCGAAGCCCTTGGAAAGATTTGTGATCTCTATCATTTTTTTACTCCCTCTATAACAGTATTGGCAGGCACTCCCCCGCCGTCCGCATACGCGGTCTTTACCGCGCTGATCACTTCGCTTTCGTTGATGCCCGAAAGCTTGAGCTCGCGTGCGAGCTGTTCGACCCTTTCGATGAGCTCTCGCCGCATGGTGCGAAGCTTGGTTTCGGCATCCTTGGAAACGAACCTGCCGTTTCCGGGCACCGAGTAGCAAAGTCCCCTGCGCTCAAGCTCCGCATACGCCTTTTGAAGCGTGTTCGGGTTGACCGAAAGCTCCATTGAAAGCTGGCGCACCGAAGGTATCTGCTCGTCCGCCTTGAATTCGCCGGTGAGTATGCCGCGCTCGACCTGCGCGATCACCTGCTCATAGAGCGGCACTCTTGAATGCTTATCGATAAGCAAATCCACCACGTCCTTTCAAAAAAATTATTGTGATCGGTGAAGGGCGACTGTTCGGACAGATTTCTCAAGGCTTCTTCCCGTTTCATCACTTTATTCCGCCGCCAGCGCAAACCTCGCAAGCAACACATCACCATTATGTGTCCTATGTATTATAGTACACTATGCAATGCTCGTCAATACCCATTTAGAATTCAAACAAATTTATCGAAGCGTATGCACCGTGTTTTGCATTTAATTTTCTTGACATAAAAAGCGCGTAATTATATAATAGATATGCTTGAATTAAGCCGCTCACGCTGCGGCATACAAAGGAGAAAAAGCTATGTATCTGCGCGAAGAAGGAAAAATTTGGCTCGCAACGGGAGACGAGCGCGTATATCTTGAGCCCGCAATGTGCAATCGCCACGGCCTTATTGCCGGCGCGACCGGCACGGGCAAAACCGTTACCCTGAAGGTCATCGCCGAATCGTTCAGCGCGATGGGCGTTCCCGTGTTCCTCGCCGATATAAAGGGCGACGTTTCGGGAATGTGCGTTCCCGGAGTTGAAACAAAGCATATCCGCCGCAGCATCGACTCGATGGGGCTCACGGATTTCAACTACACCTCCTACCCCGTTCGCTTCTTCGACGTTTACGGCAAGCTCGGCCATCCCGTGCGCACCACCATTTCGGATATGGGCCCCGAGCTTCTTGCAAGGCTACTCGATCTTAACGAAACGCAGGAGGGCGTGCTCAGGATAGTTTTCCGAATCGCGGACGAGCGCGGACTTCTGCTGATCGATCTTAAGGATCTGCGCAGCATGCTTCAGCATGTTGGCGACAATGCAAACGAATACAAGCTCACCTACGGCAATATCGCCGCGCAGTCGGTCGGCGCGATCCAGAGGGCGCTTTTAGCACTTGAGGACGAGGGCGGCGACATCTTCTTCGGCGAGCCTGCGCTCGATATCAAGGACTGGTTTGATTGGGATGCGGACGGCCGCGGCTATATGAACATACTCGAGGCCGCCGAGCTTTTCCAGCATCCGCTTTTATACAGCACCTTCCTTCTTTGGATGCTTTCGGAGCTTTACGAGCTTTTGCCCGAGGCGGGCGATCTTGATAAGCCGAAGATCGCTTTCTTCTTCGACGAGGCACATCTGCTCTTCAACGATGCGCCGAAGGCTCTGCTTGAAAAGATCGAGCAGGTCATTCGCCTTATCCGCTCCAAGGGTGTCAGCTGTTGGTTCATCACTCAGAACCCGGCGGACGTGCCCGAGAGCGTTTTGGGTCAGCTCGGCAACCGCGTTCAGCATGCGCTTCGCGCCTACACCCCGAACGAGCAGAAGGGGCTGCGCTATGCGGCGCGCTCGTTCCGCGCAAACGAGAAGTTCGACACCGAGCGCACGCTTCAGGAGCTTGCAACAGGCGAAGCGCTGGTTTCCGTGCTCGATGCCAAAGGCACGCCGACCGTTGTTGAAAGGGCGAACATACTGCCGCCCAAGAGCAGCATGAACGCCGCGGACATCGGCATAATCGCGCAGTTCATCAATATGAGCCCCTTGAACGCCAAGTATAAGGATGCGGTCGATCGCGAATCGGCGTATGAAGTGATCACCGAGGAGCAGGAGCAGGCCGCCAAGGAGAAGGCCGAGGCAGAGGCCGCCGCGCAGGCCGAGAAGGAGCGCAAGGAAAAGGAAAAGCAGGAGGAAAAGGAGCGCAAGGAGAAGGAAAAAGAGAAGAAGGCGAAGCAGGCAAAGAAAAAGCAGTCAGCCTTCGGCAAAGCCGCCAGCTCCGCCGCCACCTCCTTCGGAAGAGAGATTGGCAAGAGCATTTTCAGAGGGCTTTTCGGAAATAAGCGCAGATAATGCGCAAAGCTTAATTGAACGAAATAAGCGCATCGGGCGACCGGTGCGCTTTTATAGTTAATAATGAACAGTGAATAGTTGAGGTGGAGATCCCGATGGAATCTCTTAGATTATGTTTGTTGCTTGGACAAGTCGTTATGCACCCTGCGCTTCGGCGAGCGCGGCGGGTTCGGTTGGCGCGCTCCGTTTTTTATCGGCTCTTTTATTCCGAACGAGCGCACGAACAATATAGATATGCCTTGGGATGAAGGCAACGATCACGAGCGGAATAAAAGCAAGAACGAAAACGCCGAGAAATGGAATACCGGTGAAAATGAAAATCGAATAGACCATTAAGATGTCCCACCAAAAGCAAGGCGAATCGAGATAGCGCCTTTTATTCCATTCGCCGCGCCTGACTATCAGAGCGATGATCGAAGCGGCAAGCCCAAGCAGCATGTACAGCAGCATTGAAAGGAGGAAAAAGACCGTAAGATGCGGCCAATCATACGCTGCGATCACAAAAACAGCAACAATGCCCGCCAAGAATACCGCCGCGAAAACAATGCACCATGCGGGATGCAGCCGATAAAGGCAGGACTGCAAGGGATTCAGCATCATAAAAAGAAGAACGGAGAATACAGCAATGGTCGTGGGATCAAGCAGCTCACCAAACTCCAAAGGCGGCGGCTCCTCTATTTGTACGCCCATTTCCTCAAACACCTCTTTAGGAAGCGGTTTCGACGGCGCATCATGTGCTAAAGCGTGAAGAACCAGCCCTGCTAAGAATACCAAGAAGATTATGACGATGGTAAGCAGCCCCGCCATGACTTCTGCGAATTTGCTGTGATCGGGTGCACTCATTGTTCGAGCCCGCCTTTCTTTTCGGTTTTGGATACGATTATACCCCCCACCCTAAAAAAGTCAAGCGCCGCGCTTATTTCAGCTTTTTAACATACGCCCTTCTGCGCTTATGCTGAACTGATTTGAAGCGCTTCCATTGGTTCAAAATGGCGTGATTCGTTTCAAGATTGAGGTTGGTTTCCGCGTACTTAACGCCGCTTTCGCGAAGCAGGCGCATGAGGTATGCGGAAACTATGCCGCCAACGCCCTTGTTGGCGTATTCGGGCGCGACCGCAACGAGTCCGAGATCGAGTATCTCGGGCTTTTTGATGGACTTGAGCAGCTTTATCAGCGTTATCGGTGTGAGCCTGCCGCCCGACTTTTGCACCGCCTTGGCGATGGACGGGAAGCTTACTCCGAGGCAGACGAGCTTGTTGTTTTCATCGAGTATGACAGCGGTCTTGTCGAGATCGACGATAAGCAGGAAATTGTCTACCATCAGCTTCTTCATGCCGTCCGTAAACGGCACGGTGCCGTAGATATCCTCATAGGCAACGTCGAGCAGGGCGAAGAGATCGTCCGCATATCTGTTCACAAAATCACGCGGGTTCTTCGCTTCGCCGATATGCAGCTTATAGCGCTTCATCAAGCCTTCGCCGAGCTTTTCAAGGCGCTCGTCCGGCTCGTCCGGCAGATAGATCTTGCTTTCGAGCCAGTCCACTTCCTTAGCATAGCCGCAGTTTTCGATCAGCCTGCCGTAATATTCGGCGTTGTACTGCTCCTCGAAGGTAGCGAGCTCGTCAAAGCCCTCAACGAGCAGACCCTCGCGCTCAAGATCAGAGAAGCCGAGCGGACCGCAGACGGTGTCCATCCCCTTTTCGAGCGCCCATTTTTCAACGGCTTCAAACAGAGCATTCGCAACAGCCTGATCGTCTATCGAATCGAATCTTGTGAAGCGAACGCGCTTTTCATTGCGCTTTTCGTTGCTCGCCTTTTGCAGAATCCCACTTATGCGCCCAACCATTTTGCCGTCCGAATAGGCATTATAATAGACCGCATCGCAGGTGTCGTAATAGACGTAGTCCGAGCGGAAGATCTTTTTCTCGTCGCCGTAGAGCGGCGGCACGAAATACGGATTATCCTTATACATTTTCAGCGGAAAGTTCAAAAACTCCCTCTGCTGCTTTTTGGTTTTTACCTTTTCGATAACGACCATGGCCCTCACCCATTATCTGTGCTTTGCGCGGAAGCAGATTCCGACGGTGCTCGGCCCGCAGTGGCAGCCGACGGTCGGGTTTACGTCAATCAGCTCAATATCGAGGTTTTCGCCGAAATGCGCCTTGAGCATACGCTCGGCTTCCTCAACTATTTCGGGCGCATCGCTGTGGGTAATGATTATCCTATGCTTTTCGACCTCGTCGCCAAGCTCGATAACGGTGCTGATAAGCCTTTCAAGCGCCTTTTTGCGACCCTTCTCCTTGCCGATGCTGACAAGCTTGCCCTCGTCGTTTATATGCATTATGGGGCGGATCGAGAGCAGAGTGCCCATTGCGCCGGCAAGACCCGAAACCCTGCCGCTTCTTTTGAAGAACGAGAGATCGTCCGCAAAGAAGTAGATCGCATAGCGGCGGTTCTCTTCCTCGATAAAGCGCCTTATCTCCTCAACGCCCGCGCCGCGCTTATACATTTCGCCCGCCTGCTCGAGCAGGATGAGGCTGCCGATGGATATGCCGTTGGTGTCGATGGCATCGAACTTGCGCTCGGGATATTTTTCGAGCAGCTCGCGGGCGGCGATCTCCATTGCATTGAAGGTGCCGCTCATGTTTTTTGAAAAATGCAGGTAAAGAATATCGTCCCCATTTGCGAAAACGGGCTCGAAATACTCCTTATATTCATCCACGTTCAGCGCGCTTGTTTTGGGCACAACGCCGCTTCTGAGAACATCGTAGAACTCATGCGCATTGAACTCATCAAAATCCACGTACGGGTAAATATTTTTATCCTCGATGCTGTACGGCATGCTGATAAGCCTATAGCCGTATTCTTCGGCCATCCTGGGGGTCATATCGGTATCGGTATCGGTGAAAAGTACGAGCATGGTTTTTCCCTCCGCATTGTACGAAATTCATTAAATAGTATTGTTCCTGTCGCTGCGTTTATGGCCTGTTTTTTACAAAGCTTTTGTCGAGCTTTGTTGAAAGAATAAACGCATTGTTTTATTTTACCATATAATCGCCGCCATTTCAATTATTAACGGGTAATAGTCACGACAAACGCATGAATGGGAATATCCGATCTCTTACGGGAATGGGAAACAATTTGCAACAGCTTGACACTTAATTGAGATCAAGCGTTCACAACGACATCCAAAAACTTCTCAGCATCTTGGGCAATTACAAAACGCT
>JAFPWD010000006.1 GCA_017395105.1 Clostridia bacterium | reverse complement strand
TTAGTGTACCCAAAATCAATCCAACCCTATAAATACCGCTGATTTCCGCACACCGAAAGATAATTTTCCAAATCAAATTCAAAAACCGCGAAAAGAAAGAGGCTGCTGCACGCAATTTGCTTGCTTGTGCAACAGCCCCTTCTGCAACATGATTAATTATTTTTCTTGAAATACTGAATCAAATTATTATTTTTGTCTGGGCACGCCATCGGCTCATGCCTGTACAATCCTGCCAATCCCCATTTGGAAACAAATGCAGTCCCCGACACTTTGATGGCCGAATGATCCCCTCCTGGGTAAAAAACCTTGGCGTTGTTTGGAATGCCGCTCGGTATGGAACCATCTGTCACCGTCGTTATACTTTTATAGCTTCCGTCATTCCAATACTTATCAAGATTGAGTACGCTTGTTGTGTTTCCGGTCTTCGGATCGATCCTATACCTGTTTATCCAAGCTTTTTCATTCGGTGATGGCGATTGTTTGTGCCATGCATAGGAATGGCAATTGTATGAGAGAGTGGGCTCAGCGAGTTTTGTTACCTTCCCCTGCCACCTCATCAGCTCTATCAGTTGCTCCATTTGTGTGTTTGCATCGCTGATTTCGTCAGCAGTCAAAGGAACATAAACGCAAGTCTGTATTACGCTGTTTTTCGGAGTTCTGACAGATGATAATGTAAATGTATGACCGTTATCGTTGATGAACTCCGTAATAGCTTCATTAGTTGTTCCGTTACATGCAGACAGTCCGTACAGCCAAACCGCAAGGCACAAACAGCTACGCATCCCGCAAAAATTCTTTTCATGGCAGCTTTATTCTCCTCTTCTATACTCTTTTACAGCATCTATGGCACGCCTTACGCCATCTTCATGACCGGCAAGCAGCATGCCGTTGCTAACGAGCTCCTCTATCCACGTTTCTTCGAGCATCAGCTCGCGGAAAGCTTCGCTGTCCCTTTGGCATATCCTTGCGGCAACCATGAGCACCGGATCGGAAGCAAACGAATCGCGATATCCCTTGCTGTACTGCTCGAGCTTTTTTACGCACTCATCAAGCAGCAGCCTTCTTCCATCAGAAGAAAGACCCTCCAGCACTTCTTCCTGAGCCAAAATGTACTGGAAATACCGCATCCTGAGCGTTGGGCTGTCGTCGCCCTTTTTCACCTTTTCGGGGGTTGCATCGATATACGCCCTAACGAGCTTATCCGCCGCATCCTTCCTTCTGAAAAGCTCCTGCAATCCGTTGAATTCATTGCGTGTCTGCATAAAGCCCGCATAAGCCGACTCGTTGGAAAACACCATTCCTGTCCAGAACAACGGATAGTCGAGGCAGCTTTCTATCAAGCCCTCCGTGCTCATGGTTTTCAGCACATCCTCGGGTATCTGATAGCATTCGATGGTTTGCTCGTATGTTTTGCCTTCAAGGCTCTTATGCGTTGGAAAACGGTAGGCATCGGTAACGGTATCCTTTTTGTACCATGTGTTTCTGCCGCTTACTACAGCAACTGCAAAAGCGATTACAAGAATACTTGCTGCCGCGATCACGGCAAACACTATCCCTTTTTTCCCTTTCATGACTATCCTCCAAATTTCAATTATATTCGATGCTTCACTTTACACTGTTTATGTTATATCATATTTTTTATCGTTGTCAATATCTTTTTGAGTAAAAGAACGAGAAAATTTATTCAGGTATCAGACACGTACTGCAGTAGAACATTTTTCATATTTTAAAATATATCTCGCTTTTTTACCTATTTCGCCCGCACCGCTCCCCATTAACGCACCAAAACACAAATAATGAAGAAATTTCTCCGGAATTTCAACCTCAACTATTCACTATTCGCCATTCACTCTTCATTATTCAATCAACCGCTCCCCTTCCCCATCCGTTATATATATGTAAACCAACCCCACCCCACCCCACACCGATAGGAGTTTATTATGATCTTAACCAAAGGCGAGGCGCTGCGGCGCGGTATACTTATCCTATTCTTGGCGATAGTGCTGATCGGCATTGTCTTCGGAATAGGCTTCGGCACGTATATGTGCGTTATGAATTCCTGCTACAAGCATTCGACTCCGTTTGAATATCTCGAATCCTACGACGAAGTCAAAAGCGTGTTCTCGCGCAACAAGAAAGTGCTTTTCCCCGATTTCTCCGCGCTCGAGCTCGACGAAAGCACTACGGATTATGAGGTCACCTACGCATCGTACTTTCGCAGAAAGCCCCTTCGTTACGTCGTGATCGGAAACAGCACGATCGCCGGCGAAACCATTCGATTTATCTTGAGCTGCGAGACTCCCGAGTACGAAAAAACTTGGGGCACCCGGCTTTCACGTGCCCAATACGATCAGGGCAGAGTTTACAACTACCACGAGCTGCAGCTTGACACAAAGTCCTACAGCGAGGATGTTTTTTTCCGTGTCGATGGATATCTCTATGGCCTTGAAGCGCAGTACCACCACGCTCCTGCCGATTCGGGCAAACCACCGATCGACAATAATGCGCTCATCGCGCTCAAGGACGAGGTTCACGAGATCATGCTCGATTACATGAACGCCCTCTTAGAGGAGGTCAAGGCAAAGTGATGCCGCTTTGCGGAGGTCTTCATAAATACAAATGCTTTTTACTTCGGGAGCGCTTCGCCGCGCTCCTTTTCTTTTTTCCGCGAATTTGGTATAATACAGCCGAAAACGGAAAGCTTTTTCCGATCGTTTACCGATGTTTACCAAAATCAACCAAGGGGGAAGCAAAATGAACAAGAAGCTTTTATACGATTTTCTGGACACCGTTTCCGTCAGCGGCTGCGAGGAGGCGAACCAGCGCATTGCGCTCGATTACGCCAAGGATTTCGCCGAAAAGCAGCTTACGGATGCAGTTGGCAACGCCGTTTCGATAGTCAATCCCGATGCGGACTGCCGCGTTCTTCTCTGCGGGCATATCGACGAGATCGGTTTCCGCGTTACCCATATCACGGGCGACGGGCTGATCCGCGTTCAGCGTGCGGGCGGCGTTAAGGCGGGGCTGTACGTCGGTTCGCCGATGCAGATAATCCATGAACGCACGGAAAACGGCAAAACCATCCGCGAAAAGGTTGCGGGCGTTGGCATTATCACCGAGAGCCTGCTTAAAAAGGACAAGGTGGATGCTTCCGACCTTATGATCGACATCGGCGCGAACACCCGTGAGGAGGCCGAGGCGGTGGTTTCCATCGGCGATCCCGTTTGCGCAGACTGCGGCAGGCGCGAGCTTCTGAACGACCGCATAAGCTCAAGGGCTTTAGACGATAAATCCGGCGCGTTCGTTATCCTCGAGGCGGCGAGAAGAGCCGCCGAAAAGGGCGCGAAATGCGGCATCTACGCCAATACGAGCGTTGGCGAGGAAACCTCGGGGCGCGGCGCGTTTTTTGCGGGAAGCAATATCGAGCCCACCTGTGCGATAATCGTGGATGTTACCTGGGCGAGCGACAGCCCCGAGCGCGGCGCCGAGGATTCGGGCGATATCAAGCTCGGCGGCGGCCCCGTGCTCTGCCACAGCGGCATGGTCAGCAAGAATATGAATGCGCTGCTTGAGCAGGCAGCGAAGGAAAAGGGCATCGAGCTTCAGTACGAGGTCGCGGGTGCGCGCACCTATACGGACGGCGACACCGTGCTCGAGACAGGGAGGGGCGTTCCGATGGCGCTTGTGAGCATACCGCTTCGCTATATGCATTCCTCGGTCGAGATCGCCGATTGGCACGACCTTGAGGGCTGCATCGAGCTTATCGCGGAGTTTCTTATGAAGATCGATGCGGGGTTTGATTTCAGGCCGATAGTGCCGTGATAAAAAGTTTTATAACAGCCGCAAGCTCTTTAATCAAATCAAATGCCGTGAAGAACTGAAAGTTTCTCACGGCATTATCCTTTCGCATTTAGAGCTTTTCTCTGTTTGTTTTTGAAGTGTTTATTGACGAAACCAGCATCCTGCGTATTGAACCGCAAAGCTTTTTCAACATTTCATACTTTTCTTCGCTCATATACTCCGTCCTGAACAGCAGTTCAAGCCAATACTCCGATTCGTAGCATTCCTTGAGGGCGATCTGCATTTTTGCAATAAAATCAGCCGTTCCGTGCGCATATTTCGATTCATGGATATTCGCACCAACAGATGTGCCCGAGCGAAGCAGTTGATTGGTCATAACGGATTCTCGCTTCGTTTCCTTGATCTCCTTGCAGAGCCTGACTATCTCAACAGCAAAATCCTTTGACTTCTCAAGCATGATACTTTCAGACATTGCAAAACACCTCAAATATAGCTAAATTATCCCTTCTGGATAGCGAAATTTGCCCTTTCGGGCAAGCTAAATCGGTTCTGACGAACCGGCTAAATTGAAAACCTTCGGTTTTCAGCTGCTGAGCTCCGCGCAGCGGAATTTAGCTCGCGAAGCGAATTTAACTGTGCGAAGCACAATTTAGCTCGCCGCAGGCGAATTTAGCTCATCGCCCTTGCCTTCCCAGTCGATCTCATCATCGTCCTCGGGCTCGGGCTTAGGATTGACTTTGACGAGCACTCTTGTTACGCGCAGATTCTGAAGCTGCTTAACGGTTATCGTCAGGTGCTCGAAATCGAAGCTTTCGCCCCTTGCGGGATAGCCGCCGAGCTGCTCTATCGCAAAGCCGCCAACGGTGGCGTTATCATCGTCAAAATCCCTGTCGTCTATCTCGAACTCCTCAAGGAAGTCGTAGATGCGCATGCTGCCGTCCACCTCGAAAAGGTCGGGCGCAAGCTCCACCATCTCGTCCTCGATCTCGTCCGTTTCATCCCAGATATCGCCAACGAGCTGCTCGAGGATATCCTCCATCGTGATAAGGCCCATCGTGCCGCCGTATTCATCGGTAACTATCGCAAGATGGAGCTTTTTTTCGCGAAGCTCGCGAAGCGCCTGCGGAAGTATGGTTGTTTTATGAAGGAAAACGACCGGAAGAAGCTTGCTTCTTATGTCAAACTCCTCCCCCGCCGCCATCGCCTTGAGGAACTGGTTGAGATGCAGAACGCCGATTATATTGTCGATGCTGTCCTCATAAACCGGAAGCCTTGAATAAACGGAGCTTTCGATAACCTCCATTATCTCCTCTTGGCTGTCCTCTATATCGATCGCCACCATATCCACGCGCGGCGTGATTATCTCGTATGCGCAGATATCGGGGAAATCGAGCGCGGACTGCAGCAGCTCGCTCGTTTCCTCATCGATAACACCCTCATCCTCAACCGTGTCGATGATCTCGGAGAGATCGTCTTCCGTCACGGCGTCGTCGTCCTCCTCGGTTTTCCAGTGCCTGCTCAGCGTACCTATCAGCTTCATTACCACGAAAACGATGGGCGAGAAGATAATCATTATGCCTCGCAGCGGGCGTGAAACGGTCATCGAGAAGCGCTCCGGATTGCCCTTTGCGGAAAGCTTGGGAACGGTTTCGCCGAAAATGAGAACGAAAACGGTTATCGCTGCGGTGGAGATGACGGCGGCGGTGTTTTCGCCGACTATGCCGCGCTCCGCAAGCAGGGTTATGAAAAGCTGCGTGGAAAGCGTGGATGAGGCAAAATTAACAAGGTTGTTTCCGATAAGGATGCTTGAAAGCGCCCTGTCGTAATTATCCGTTATGTATAGCGCGCGGCGCGCATTTTGGTTCTTTGTATCGTTGAAGATTCGCTTTAATCGAAGCGGATTTGCCGATGAATACGCTATCTCGCTGCCCGAAAAGAATGCGGAGAAGCAAACGAGCACGATGAGCGCGATCACGTAGATAAGCCATGTCATAGCGCAGCACCTCCCGTTTTCAGAATCTCCCGATCGAGCAACGGGGCAGTCTGCCCGCTTTCCTCGGCATCCTCCTCGTCGAAGATCTCGCCAACAAGCTCTTCAAGGATATCCTCAACGGTTATTATGCCCTCCACTCTGCCCTGCTCGGAAACGAAGGCAAGATGGATCTTGCTGTGGCTCATCTCCGAAAGCAGCTCGTCCACGGGCATATCGGGGCGAACGAACAGCGGCGTATCGATAAGCTCGATAAGCTCGGTGTCCTCCCCGCTCTTAAGATACGCCTTGAGGAAGGATCGGATATTCATAACGCCCATGACCTTGCCCTTTGAATTGAGCATCGGGAAGCGGGAATGGTTCGTTTGCTGAACGCGCTCATAAATCTCGGGAACATCCAAAGAGGTGTCGAGCGTTTGAACGCTTTCCCAAGCCGTCATCGAGTCGCGCGCGGTCCTCGCGCCGAAATGCAGCGCGCTGACCATCAGCCTCGCGGTCTCGGTCTCGGTCTCGTCGTCCTCCTCGCGCTCATCCTTGAATGACTCGATGATGTCGGTCAGATCCTCCTCGGTAACGCTCGGCTCATTCGCGCTTTTTTTGAAAAAGAGCTTTTGAATGCCCGAGCTTATCCACGTGAACACCGCCGATAAAGGCGTAAGTATCTTCATAAGAACGTAAAGCGATTTGCCTATGCGAAGCGCCGTACTCTCGCTTGCCGCCTTTGCGCGGTACTTGGGCATCATTTCGGCAGCAAAAAACACCACCATCGTAACAATCACGGTGGATATCACGAGCGCAACATCAAGAAAACCGCTTCCCTTGAAAAATTGACGCGTGAGAAGCGTGGTTATCGCCGCGCAGGCGATGTTCATCACATTGTTTCCGATGAGGATAGTCGAAAGTGCTTTATCGAAATTGTTCAGTATGTACATAACATACTGCGCTTTCTTATTGCCGTCCTCCGCGTATGACTTCATACGCATTTTGTTCACCGAAGCAAGCGCAATTTCGCTCGATGAGAAATACGCGCTGCCAAGGATGAGAAGAACAATAAGAATAAGGTAAACAGCGATAGTTCCGAAATTGAGTCCGCTTTCAGCAGTCTCGGCCGCCAAGCCGACCTGCGCGGACAGGCATCGCCATATACTACTGTCGTCCACTAAAATACCAACTCCTTTTTGGACAATAGTCTTATAGTTTCTTATTCTATCATAAATTCGAAGGATTTGCAAGCTTTGGCGGCGCATGGATCGTGTCATCTCAATTGGGTAAATTCTCAGGTAAATTCTCAAAGTAAATGCAACAGTGCAATTTACTTTGAGACGAAGTTGCATTAACCATGAAAAGGAAAAAGTGTCAGTATTTACTTTTGAAAATTTACCGATTAAAGTTGCAATTTAGAATTCAAAACTAATATATCAAAAAAGACTTGACAAAATTCGTTCTCTGCGCTAAAATAGCAAGGCACTTTGAATAGTGGATGCGCCCGTAGCTCAGCGGATAGAGTGCCCGGCTACGAACCGGTAGGTCGCAGGTTCAAATCCTGCCGGGCGCGCCAGAAAACAGCAAGTTGTAAAACTTGCTGTTTTCAATTATGTTTGCCCTGTCGGGCAAATGATGCGTCCTTCGGACATGATGCCGCTTCGCCGATGAGGCACCCCTTCGGCGCATTGGCAAACATAGCACCATTGCGAGCAAAGCGAGCAGCATCATTCCCGAGCGAAGCGAAGAAGCATCATAAGCCGCCGATGGCGGCGGCATCATTTGATCAAAGCCCAGCTTCATTCTTGAAGCGATTTGCTTTTGCGGACTTCGCGGGAGTTCAACTCCATCCGTAAAAATCGGAAAAATCTTTTTCGGTAGGATAACCCATGTCGTCGCAAGCTTCTCTCTGCTTGCGGCGATTTTTTATGCTTTGCAACAAAAATCACCTCGCGCACGTTCCGCTGCTCCTCCTTTCCGCAAAATTCCTCGTTTGCTGCGCCTGTTCGCTTGTAAACGCGCTCACAACGGCTTCGCGGCACTACCACACTTTTGCGGCTTTGATAGGGTTCAACTCCACCCGTAAAAATCCAAAAAATCTTTTTTCGGTAGGGCAGACTGAGCAAAAGGTGAGCTTCGAGGCGTTAGGTCATCGGTTTTTCCGCAATTTCCGTTCCAAACAACCGGCGGTTGATTGAAAATCGAAAACAAGGCGCTGTACTTTCGCGCGGTTTTGGTTTAAGATAGGCTCATCGGTACCGAAAAACTATTGAAAACGGAGAAAGACTATGGAACTTTCAAACAAGATAAAGCAGCTTCGCACCCAAAAGGGCGTTAAGCAGGAAAAGCTCGCGGAGGCGATGGGCGTTTCCGCGCAGGCGGTCAGCAAATGGGAAACGGGCGCGGCGCTGCCCGATATCAGCCTGCTTCCCGAGCTTGCGGTCTATTTCGGCGTTACCATCGACGAGCTTTTCTCAATAAACGACGACAAGGAATACGAGCGCATCCAAAACATGATCTGGGCAAAGCGCGATCTCACCGAGCAGGATATCGAGCGCGCCGGGAAATGGATCGATGCCAAGATCGCCTCATCCTACCGCGTTGCGGATTGCCATAGGCTGAAGGCGGAAATGTATAATATCCTTGCAGGCAGGTATCACGAAAGGGCGGCGGAGAGCGCAAAAGCGGCGCTTGAAGCGGACCACACCTGCGACGGTGCGCTTCAGGAGCTCAACGAAGGCATGGAGGGTCGCGTTTCCGATTGGTGCATGCGAAACCACTATATGCTGATAGAGTATCTCAAGGACTTCACCGAGAAGCATCCCGAGGATCGCCGCGGCTGGATGTGGCTTCTCGACAACCTGCTGGACGACTACCGCCTCAAGGAAGCCGATGAAGCGCTCAAGGGGCTTGAAAAGGCGGACAGCACCTTCCGCGCCCCGCTCTGCAAAGCGCAGCTTCACTGGTACAATGGCGAAAGGGAGGCCGCCCGCGAAACGCTCCGTGAGCTTGAGCGCGATTTCCCGAATGAATGGATGGCGCTGCTGTCGATAGGCGAATTTGCCGCGATGGACGGCGATTACGCAAGAGCCATTGACTATGCCAAAAAAGCCATCGCCGCTCAGAACAACGACGGAAAGCGCCCGCGCTTCACCGACTGCTATATGACCCTTGCTCAATTCTCTGAGCTGAACGGCGATATTAAGGGCGCGATAGCCGCGCATGAAACGGAGCTTGAGATCCTGAGGGAGGATTGGGGCGTTACGAGCGGCGAAACACGGGATTCCGTTGTTCGCAAGATCGAGCGGCTGAAAAAGAAGCTGAAATAAGCTTCCGGCAAAACCCGAGTGTATATAATAAGGATCGGCATTCCGCAAAAACGAAGTGCCGATCCTTCTTTTTCGGATGAGCCCCGCGCAAAGTGAAAAGGCGCTCCGCCTTGACATTTTCTTAAATCTATGCTATAAAAAAGCCGTGCTAATGATATTTTATCGGCGCTGAAAATCCAATAAAAAAGGAGCGTTTTATATGAGAATACTCGTGCTTGGCGGAGCCGGCTACATAGGCTCGCACACCGTTTTGGAGCTCGTTCGCGCGGGCGAAGAGGTCATAGTTGCGGATAATCTTTCCACGGGCCATATCGAGGCCGTGCCGAAGGAAGCCAAATTCTATAAGGGCGATATCCACGACAAAGCATTTCTTGATGAGCTTTTCAAGGCCGAGCGCATAGATGCGGTGATCCATTTTGCGGCGTTCTCGCTGGTTGGCGAAAGCGTTGCTAAGCCCCTCAAGTACTACGACAACAATCTTTGCGGCACCAAGGTTCTGCTTGAATCGATGGTGGAGCACGGCGTGGATAAGATCGTTTTCTCCTCCACCGCCGCCACCTACGGCGAGCCCGAGAATATTCCGATTCTTGAGACCGACCGCACCCTGCCGACCAATCCCTACGGCGAAACGAAGCTCGCGATGGAGAAGATGTTTTACTGGACGAGCCTTGCGCACGGCCTGCGCTACGTTTCGCTCCGCTATTTCAACGCCTGCGGCGCGGACGGCACGGGCAGCATCGGCGAGGCGCACGATCCCGAGAGCCATCTGATACCGCTGATTCTTCAAGTGCCGAACGGCAGGCGCGAGAGCATCGCCATTTTCGGCACGGATTACGACACGCCGGACGGCACCTGCATCAGGGACTATATCCACGTTACCGATCTTGCGCAGGCGCATATCCTTGCTGTCAAATACCTTGCAAACGGCAACGAAAGCGATGTTTTCAACCTTGGAAACGGCGTTGGCTACTCGGTGCGCGAGGTCATCGAAACCGCGCGTAAGGTCACGGGACACCCCATCCCCGCCGTTGAATCGGAGCGAAGGGCGGGCGACCCCGCAAGGCTCGTTGCTTCAAGCGAGAAGGCGCGCAGGGTGCTCGGCTGGGATCCCAAGCATGCAGGGCTTGATGAGATAATCTCCGATGCTTGGAATTGGCATAAGAACCACCCGAACGGGTTTGAGAAGTAAAAAGTGAATTGTGAAGAATGAAGGGTGAATAGTTTAGAATGAGATTCCTTCGGAATTTCTCAAGATCATACTATTGCTTCAATAAAAGCGCACTTACGGGCAAACTCCGCACGGTGCGCTTTTCCTACTCCTTACCCATTATACTATTTAAGAAATTCCGCGTGAATTTCAACCACATTTTTTCATTATTCACTATTCATCATTCACTCTTTACTATTGATTATCCTCCTCTCCCGCTCTTGCCGTTTTCCCTCATTTATGGTATCATAACGGTATATCGGATATAACCGTTTCGGAGGCATTATGGCAAAGCTTTATTTTCGCTACGGCGCGATGAGCTCTTCAAAAACCGCGCAGGCGATCATGGTCAAATACAATTATCACGAGCGCGGTCAGTCTGCGCTTCTTGTTAAGCCCGCCGTGGACACGCGCGACGGCGTGCATACCGTTCGATCACGCTGCGGGCTGACGGACGAATGTGTGCTCTTCCACGAGATCCCGTGGGATGAGGTGTATGCGCATAAGTACGACTGCCTTATAGTTGACGAGGCGCAGTTTCTAAAAAAAGAAGAGGTTGAAAGGCTTATCGATGCGGTGGACAGCCACGGCGTTCCCGTTATCTGCTACGGCTTGAGAGCCGATTTCCAGGGCAATTTCTTCGAAGGCAGCCGCTGTCTTATGGCGTTTGCTGACACGATCGAGGAGATAAAAACTATATGCTGGTGCGGCAAAAAAGCCATCATGAACGCAAGGCTCGACGGCAAGGGCGGCATAACCAAGGTGGGCGATCAGGTCGTGCTCGGCGCGGACGATAAATACGTCGGCCTCTGCCGCAAGCATTGGTCGGAGGGCAAGCTCGGGCCGGAGCGCGGCTCCGCCGAATGATGCATACCCATGGCATATTTATGATAAAATTCCTTCGGAATTTTTCAAATCGTTATTCACACCCATTGAGAGCAAGGAGGATAAAATGAGATTCTACATCGCAACCGGACTGCACGGCGCGGCGCTCGCCATTCGCCTTGCGAACGTATTTATCGACCATAACCACGAGCTGACCTACGACTGGACGGCGCACGGCGACGTGCGGCGCGAGGGGCATGCGCGCATGAGCGAGGTCGCCTTCAACGAGGCGCGGGCGGTGCGCGATGCGGAGCTGGTGGTGGTGCTTCTGCCCGGCGGCAAGGGTACGCATACCGAGCTTGGAAACGCGATCGCGACCCGCTCAAACAAGCGCATAATAATATGGAGCGAAACGGGCATGGAGTTTAAAAACGACGAAAACGCCTGCGTTTTCTATCATCATCCCTCCGTTGAGCGCATCGTCTGCTCGGTTGACGAGTTGCTTGAGCTTTTCGATACCGACAGGCTGGATGAGGCGATAAACAGATACAGGGCTTAAACGCGTTTACTTTGGGAACAGGTTATGACTTCCATAAAAAGAGCAAAAAAGAAACAGATAAAAAAGAAAAGGCGCGGAGCTGAAAAGCTTCGCCGCGCTCTGAGAGAGCTGAAGCCCCTCAGCTTTGCTGCGCTTCTTGCGGCTGGCATCATAAACGCCTTCGGCGTTACCGTTTTTCTTTTCCCCGTTCGGCTTTACGACAGCGGCATCTCGGGGCTCTCGATGTTTCTTGACCAAGTCACGCCCGCATTTTTAACGCTCCCCATTTTTCTTCTCATTCTCAATTTGCCCATATTTATCCTCGGCATTAAAAAGCAGGGCTTCGTGTTCACGGTCTATTCCGCGTTCACGATCGGCGTTTACTCGTTTATGTCGTATCTTATAATGGACGTTCTTCCGATAGACGTTTCGGTGATATCGCCGCTCGCAGGCTCCGACCTGCTTCTTTGCGCGGTGTTCGGCGGCGTTATCTCGGGCATCGGCAGCGGACTTACTATCCGCTTCGGCGGCGCGATAGACGGAATAGACGTGCTCTCGGTTCTGTTTGCAAAAAAGCTCGGGCTCTCGCTCGGCGCGTTCGTGATGATTTTCAACACAACGCTCTACATCATCTGCGGCATAGTGCTGAAAAGCTGGATACTGCCGCTTTACTCGATAGTTACCTATTACGTTGGCTCGCACACGGTCAACTTCATCGTGGAGGGCTTCAACCGCTCCAAATGCGCTATGATAGTAACCACCAAGGCGGGCGAGATAACGAAGGAAATTTCAAAAGCATTCGGCTCGAACGGCACGATCGTAAACGCCGTTGGCGGCTACTCGGGCGAGAGCAAGGAGATAATCTATTTCGTTATAAACCATTTTCAGATAAATAAGCTCAAGCAGATAGTTCATAAAATAGACGAAAGCGCCTTCATATCCCTGCAGGAGGTTTCGGATATTATAAGGAGCCCCGAGAGATAGGCGCAGCAACGGGAGGAAATATGAAAAACACGCGAAAATGCCCCAAATGCGGCGGCACGGACATCCGGATGGTCGAAGGCTTCGTTGGAAGCTACGGCGTTGGAAACAGCATTATGGTCGGACGCACAACATTTTCAGCCGTAAGGAAGAACACGTATATCTGCTGCGATTGCTGCTATACCGAGGAATGGCTGAACAAGGACGATTTGGAGCGCGTGCGAAGCAGTAAAAAGGCGCACAGGATATAGCCAACTGCACTCGGCCTCGGCGCGGGAAGCTCACCCCTTAATTTATTCTTTTTTATCATAAATAAATACCCGTGATTTCCCCAATATTTTGCATATTTGTTTTGCGGTTTTCGCGGGTTTTTTCGCATTAATACGATTGCATTTATATGCGCGAAGTGTTAAAATGGTATCAAAATACAGCGGCAAGCGCTGCCGCTCGAAAACGGAGGCAAATATGCAGAATTTTACCCATGCTATACCCACCAAGCTCCATTTCGGCAAGGGCGTTATCGAAAAGCTCGATGAATCCCTGCGCCCGTTCGGAAAGAACGTGCTTCTCACCTACGGCGGCGGCTCGATCAAGAAGATCGGCCTCTACGATCAGGTGATGGATATACTCAGCAAGGGCGGCTATAAGGTGGTCGAATGCGGCGGCATCGAGCCGAATCCGCGTATAGAATCGGTCGAAAGAGGCGTTCAGCTCTGTAAGGAGCATGGTATAAACGTTATTCTCGCCGTGGGCGGCGGCAGCACGATCGATTGCTCAAAGGCGATCGCGGCGGGCGTTTACTACGAGGGCGACCTTTGGCAGATGGTGGAGAGCCGTCATGGCGTGCTTCCCGCCCTGCCGCTTGTGGATATCCTGACCCTCAGCGCCACGGGCTCGGAGTACGATGGCGGCGGCGTTATCTCCAATATGAAGCTGAATAAAAAGCTCGGCAATATGTACACCTTCCCCGCCGTTTCCATCTGCGATCCCACCTACACCTTCACGGTTTCCGCGTATCATACCGCGGCGGGCACGGCGGATATAATCAGCCATATCTGCGAGGATTACTTCTCCCGCACCGAGGACAGCGACCTTGCGGACGGCATCTGCGAAACCGTGCTCAAATCGGCGATAAAGAACCTGCCGACAGCGCTGCGCGAGCCCGATAACTACTCCGCGAGGGCGAACCTTATGTCCATCTCGTCCATCGCCTGCTCGGGCATCCCCGCCTACGGCAAGCGCGACACCTGCTGGGACTGCCACTCGATGGAGCACGAGCTTTCCGCATACTACGACATCACGCACGGCGTGGGTCTTGCGATACTGACTCCGCGCTGGATGAGGCATATCCTCAAAAAGGACCCCACCTGCACCTGGCGTTTCGTGCGCTTTGCAAAGAACGTTTGGGGACTGGACGGCGAGAATGAAACCGAGCTTGCGCTTGCGGGCATTCAGAAGCTTGAGGATTTCTTCCGCGCAAGCGGCATCCCGATGACACTCACCGAGCTTGGTATCGGCACCGAGCATTTCGAGGCGATGGCGGCGCACGCCAACCGAGGCGGCTTCCTTGCACACGCCTTCGTTGCACTCACCACCGAGGACGTGGTGGAGATCTACAAGGCTTGCCTGTAAAAAGCGGCGGTTCAGCAAAAGGATGATCAAAAGGGGTCGGTGGGAAAGCCGACCCCATATTCATTCATTTAAGCCCGATACCTTCATTTCGGCTCATTCCTTCGCATCATCAAAGGACTTGCCACTGCGCATCATTTTATATTTAGGCATCAATTCAAGCACTTTAGGCGTATGCTTCAGAGCATAAGCAAAGTATTCATTCAGCATTATGGCATCGCGTATCTCATTGCTTTTCTTTATATTGCAGGGCTTGCATGCGATAAGATAGTTTTCAATATAATCCGGATCGTTCAAATCAAAGCCCTGTTTCTCAAGGCGATACAAGTATCGCTTTGTTGCATCATCGGTCATTTTGAGCCTTTCTTCCCACTCTTTGAGGATTATATGCTCAACCTCCATGGTGTTTCGATCAAGCGCACTGCCGCAGTATCTACATTCGCCACCATAGGCTTCATGCAGCGCATCCCTCAAAGGTTTTTCATTCTGCCTACACTTATGAAATCTATTCCGATACGTTTTAAGCTTCCCGTCAGCCGTATAAAGGCGGGCAAGCTCAAAAATATCAAAAAAGCTGCTTAGAAGATCGAAGGGATCATTCGCTCCGCCGATCTTGGCGCATGCTTTAGCCGCGTTTTTACGGTAATCGTCAACCAATTCCGCCACGGAAAGCTCGCTTTTGCCTGCCGCAATGTATTCCTCGGCGCTTCGGCTCATGTCATCGTTTACGGAGAGTATCTCGTCCCTGATAATTTGAAACAGCTCGCTTGCGGAGCGATCGGAAGTGGAATACAGATCGAGCTTTAGCAGCTTATCGTCCTCTATTGAAACTATTACTTTATAATAGCCAAGCGCACCCAAAACCATGCCCTTCAGCCAGCAGTCATTGACCGCAATATCCTTTTTAAGGAAGCGTATCATCAGCTTATGCACAACGCTGTCCGGCAAAAACTCATATTTGAAGCGATACTCCGAATGCTCGCTGTAGGCATCGAAATTTCCAAGCGCTTCTTCGGGGGAATCGTTTTCGCAAAGCGCCGGAAAGAACACCTCTTTTTTCGATTCATCACGTTGGAAGCAAAGCTCATGCGCGGCGGCGACCCTGATAATGAACGGAAGCTCGTCGGGCTCATAAAGCAGCCCCTCATCCACTCGCAGCTTCAGCTTGTCCTCCCTCGTTTCATTGCAAAGGATATCCTCCATCTCTTCTTTATTTATCCAGCCTTTTTGCGCACTTCGCCTGCCCTCTAATATAACGGCATAGACCGCGTTTGTGAGCCAAACGGGATCAAGCAGCATATAATCTTCAAGCTCCTGCCTGTTTGCATCCATATGATAGCTGAAGCAAACGCCGGTATTGTTGAAAAAGGTCAATAGATCGGGAGCAAGATGCTCCTCTATGCCTTTTTGGCGGCAGATATCGTGATAGCGCTGCTTGGTCAGGTATTTTTCATTCTCCTCGCGGATCGCATTCGCCGCATACATCCAGCGGTAGGGAACCTTCTTTGCGCAGTAGCCGGAAGCATCCACCATCTTGACGATGCTTCCCGCAACCTTTTCGTTGAATTCCTCCGCTTCCGCCTCCATTGCGGAGCATAAAACGATATCCCTGATATTCGGAAATTCATTTTTGAGCTTCGTTTTATCGAGCCCGCTCATTTCAAAGTCGTTTTCCCAGCAGTTGATATAGAGCAGAACGGGGCAGCTTGGCGCATATGCCGCGATATTTCTGAGCCAGTAGCGCGCTCTTTCCGTTCCGTTCGTTTCCCTTGATCGAATGGTGACCACATAGCAGGTATCATCGGTCAGAAAGCAGCGGTGCATGGAATGCTGTATCTCCTGCCCGCCGAAATCCCAGAAATGGATGGCGTAATCCCTATCGGGGGCTTTATAATCGGATATCTTTACGCCGTGGGTGGTGTTCGTTTTATAGTTCTCCTTTTTGCCGTCGTTCTCAAGGCGGGCAATGGTGAAGCTCTTGCCCCAGCCGCCATCGCCGAGAAAGATGACCTTGCATTCGCGGCAGGCCTCTTCCTCGCATTTATTATAAAGACTTGATATCAAATGCGGCGATTCAAGAAAGACGGAAATTTTTTGCTCCAAAAGAACCGTATTATGAAGATTGATGCCGGAATTCCCAAGAGAGAAAAAGCCAAAATCAACGAATTTAAGACCGAGCTTTGTAAGCGATTCCGGTATCCGCTTTAGCTTCAGATCCGAAAGATTAAGCAGTTGCAGCTTTGAAAGGCTTCCGATCGAATCCGGCAGCTCGGTGATACTCATGCCGGCGAGATCAAGCCATATAAGTGCGCTAAGCTGCCAAATCGAATCCGGCAGCTCGGTGATTTTCGTGTCGCTGAGATCAAGCGCTTTAAGTGCGCCAAGCTGCCCGATCGAATCCGGCAGCTCGGTGATACTCATGCCGGCGAGATCAAGCCATATAAGTGCGCCAAGCTGCCCGATCGAATCCGGCAGCTCGGTGATATTCGTGCCGCTGAGATAAAGCGTTTCAAGTGCGCCAAGCTGCCCGATCGAATCCGGCAGCTCGGTGATTTTCGTGCCGCTGAGATAAAGCGTTTCAAGTGCGCCAAGCTGCCCGATCGAATCCGGCAGCTCGGTGATTTTCGTGTCGCTGAGATCAAGCCTTTTAAGTGCGCTAAGCTGCCCGATCGAATCCGGCAGCTCAGTGATTTTCGTGTCGCTGAGATAAAGCGCTTCAAGTGCGCCAAGCTGCCCGATCGAATCCGGCAGCTCGGTGATACTCGTGCCGCTGAAATCAAGCCATTCAAGTGCGCCAAGCTGCCCGATCGAATCTGGCAGCTCGGTGATTTTCGTGTCGCTGAGATAAAGCCATTTAAGTGCGCCAAGCTGCCCGATCGAATCCGGCAGCTCGGTGATTTCCGTGTCGCTGAGATCAAGCTCTTCAAGTGCGCCAAGCTGCCCGATCGAATCCGGCAGCTCGGTGATTTTCGTGCCGCTGAGATCAAGTACTGGGCATGATCCAAGCACGCTCTTTTCCTCATCGGTCGGCTTATAGCCATTATCGATCCTCTGCAGCAAATTCAATACTTGATTTTCGAGCCCCAAGTTTTTCATTCTCCGCGCCCCCTTTACTCCTTTGCGTTTATCGCTCGGCGTTATGCTTTTTCATTATACAATATACGTCCTCTTCTGTAAAGCTTCGGACAGGATATGTGGGTGCTTTCTTCTTAAAACCGCTTCGCAGCTTTCTTCAACGCTGCCGGTTGCCGCCGCGCGGAAGTATCGCGAAGCGAGCGGAAGTGCGGCGGGCGGGCGCAAAAAAGCGGTTTCCCGTTGAAAAAGTGCCTCATTTGGTTTATAATCAAAGCGAAGTATCAAAAAGCGAGGTATGCCATGCTTCTTTTTATAAATGCCTGCGTTCGCGGCGAATCGAGAACGAAGCTTCTTGCGGATGCTCTGCTTGAAAAGCTGAACGAGCCCTTTGAGGAATTGCGCCTTGAGGAGATCGACTTTCCCAAGGTCGATGAAGCGTTCCTTCACGAGCGCGACAGGCTTATCGCGGCCGAGGAATTCTCCGCGCCTTTGTTCGATCTTGCAAGGCAGTTTGCCGAAGCCACGCGCATAGTTATCGCCGCGCCGTACTGGGATCTTTCTTTTCCCGCCGCGCTCAAGCAATATTTCGAGCAGGTGAACGCGCTCGGCGTGACCTTCCGCTACACGCCGGAGGGCTTTCCGCAGGGGCTCTGCCGCGCCAAGGAGCTTTTCTACGTTGCTACGGCGGGCGGCGCTTTCACCCCCGAAGAATTCGGCTATGGCTACGTTAAGGCGCTTGCAAACAGCTTTTACGGCATTGAGAAAACGCGCCTTTTCATGGCGAAGGGGCTGGATATCGTGGGCACGGATGCGGAAGCGATACTTGATGAATGCATCGAAAAAATACAAAACGAGGTGTAAAAAATGATCATTCCGATAGACATAACCGGCGTTGAGCTGAGGACCGAGCGGCTTATCCTGCGCCCGTGGCGCGAGAGCGACCTTGAGGACTTTTTCGAGTACGCGAGCGTGGACGGCGTTGGTCAGATGGCGGGCTGGACACCGCATGAGAGCATCGAAAAATCAAAGGAAATACTCGATATGTTCATCGCGGGCAAAAAGACCTTCGCGATCGAATACGCCGAAAACAGCAAGGTCATTGGCTCGCTCGGCATTGAAAAGTATAAGGAAGCCGAATTCCCCGAGTATGCCGAGCTGCGCTGCCGCGAGCTGGGCTTCGTTCTCGCCAAGCCCTATTGGGGCATGGGGCTGATGCCCGAGGCGGTGGATGCCGCGCTCGAATGGCTCTTCACCGAGCTTGATGCGGATGCGGTCTTCTGCGGTTATTTCACGCACAACGCGCAGTCCGCCCGCGTGCAGGAAAAGATCGGCTTCCGCAAGGTTGGCGAAACCATGCATGAAACGCGCATGGGAACCCTTGAGCGGGCGATCGTGAACGTTTTGACGAGGGAAGAGTATTTCGGCGCAAGGCAGGGCTGATCGCCCCCCCCATCCTATAAAACAGCAAAAGAGCGAAGCTCCCTGCCTCGCTCTTTTTCAATAGCTTTCATTCATTTATTGGGAAAACCAGCACCTCGCCCGTTTCTGGATCGTAGGCCGCCTTTACCCATTTATGTATGTACTCGCCCACATTGGCATGGATCGAGTATTCCCCGAAGATAGGCGCTGTTTCACCCGTGATGCTCTTATTCTCATGCTTTATCTCAACGATGAAATAGGACATGAATCCTTTCACACGCGACTCCTTGCAATAGCAATCAACGGGTATGAACTTCGGCGCTTTTTTCAGTATCCGGCGGTATCTTATTGCTGAGAAAGCACATAACCCAACGCCTGATATCGTAGCTATCAAGTTGAAAGGCACTAAAGCTTTTATCAGCTCATTAGGGTAATCATGAAACAGTGTGACAGCCGATACCGTGTGAACCGTCATCAGCGCAATATATGCGCACAGCCTAATCGTAAACGCTGTTTTTTGCGCTTTTGCATCCAACGTTTTTCTAATCATTTCTTTGTCCATCATAACACAATTACATCATCAAGCGCCTTTTGAAACTCGAACGGAATAGATGCCGAGTTAGTCCATTCGGCTCCCCTAACTCTTAGGTAAACTGTTTGCCCCGCCTTCAAAGTGTAGGTTATTTTGAAATTTCCGCCGCCATTTCCATCGTCGTTATAAGCCAATCTACCCGAAGTGCTTCTTGCGGGAACGACCTTGCTGAAAAGTTCGCCGAACACATTCGACGAACTCTTAGCAAAATCCGAACTTATTTTTTTACCCGATCATAATTTCTTGGAATTATCCACGATCTCGCCGTCGATGGTGGCTTCGATGGGGCCGTCCTCGATGCTGGCGATGGCCTGGCGCGCGAAAACAAGGCGAGCCTTGTCGGGGCCGACGGAAACGAAGATAACATCGTCCTTAACGCTGGTCACGGTGCCGTAGATGCCGCCGATGGTGCGCACACGGGTGCCGGGCTTGATTGCATCGATCATGTCCTTATACTGCTTCTGGCGCTTCTTGTTGCTCGTGGTGGAGAAGATCAGCATTGCAACGAGCGCGGCAAGCATGATGAGCATGAAGCCCCACTGGCTGAAGAAACCGCCGATGGCGTTACCGGTGCTTTCCGACATGGGGAGGATAAAATTGGGATGCATAAATCTATTACCTTTCCATAGTATTGCGGGATCGGAACAAAGCCTTGCTTATGAAAAGCGGCTTCCCGACCCTTATTCGCTGTCAACTCTCTAATATTATAGTAAATTTCGCATATTGTCAAGCATTTGACAGCGGTTCATGAGTGTTTTTTTATCAATCCAGCAGCGAAACCTGATCGCTCTTGGGAAGATCGCCGAGGCAGCCGAGCGCATCGAGCTTTTCAAGCAGGGTGTTGTTTATCCTCGTTCGCTTCACAAGCTCCTCGCGCGAGAGGTATTTGCCCGCCTTTCCGCCCTCCTCGAGCTGGCGCGCCGCCGTGTCGCCGAGACCCGCTATCGAATTGAACGGCGGACGAAGCTTGCCGTCCTCGATGGTGAACTTCGTTGCCTTCGATTTATAAAGGTCGATCGGCAGAAGCTCTATGCCGCGAAGGTTCATCTCGTACACAAGCTCAAGGATTATGACCTGCTCCTTCTGCTTAACGTCCAGGCTGTCCAGCGCTTTGAGCTCGTTCAGATTCTTGAGCACCTTCTCCGCTCCGCCGAGGCTCTTTTCAATATCGAAGGTATCGGCGCGCACGGTGAAGTAAACCGCATAATACGCAAGCGGATGATGCACCTTGAAATACGCCACGCGGAAGCTCATCATAACGTACGCTGCGGCATGGGCGCGCGGGAACATATACTTGATCTTCTTGCAGGAATCGATATACCACTGCGGGATGTTGTTTTGATGCATCGCCGCCTCCATATCCTCGGTAAGTCCCCTGCCCTTGCGAACGCTCTCCATCGTTTTGAATGAAAGGGAGGGATCGCCGCCGTGCGCGATGAGGTAGTTCATAATGTCGTCACGCGTGCAGATAACCTGCATAAGGTTAGCCGTGCCGTTTTCAACAAGCTCCTGCGCGTTGCCGAGCCAAACGTCCGTTCCGTGCGAAAGCCCCGCTATGCGCACAAGCTCCTCCATCGTGGTGGGGCGCGTTTGCTTGAGCATTCCGCGAACGAAGCCCGTTCCGAATTCCGATATACCGAGGCTGCCGATATCGCAGTCCAGCGCCTTGAGCGAAACGCCGAGCGGCTCGTCCGTTTTGAATATCGCCATCGTCTCGGGGTCGTCGAGAGGCACGGTCTTGGGGTCGATGCCCGTTATGTCGAAGAGCATACGAAGCGCGGTCGGGTCGTCATGGCCGAGGATATCGAGCTTAACGAGCTTATCGTCGAGCGCGTGAAAATCGAAATGCGTGGTGATGCTCTCCGCATCCACCTTTTCGGCGGGGCGCTGCACGGGGCAGAAATCGAAAATTTCAAGCTCCTTCGGCACTATAACTATGCCGCCCGGGTGCTGACCCGTGGTTTTGCGCGTTCCCACGCAGCCAGAGGCAAGGCGCGTTTTTTCGGCCTCGGAAAGGTTCAGCCCGTTTTCCTCGCAGTAGTGCAGAACGTAGCCGTAAGCCGTCTTTTCCTGAAGACCCGATATCGTTCCGGCGCGGAAGGCGTGCCCCTCGCCGAACATCGTTTCGGTAAATTTATGCGCAACGGGCTGATATTCACCCGAGAAATTCAGGTCGATATCGGGGGTCTTGTCGCCCTTGAAGCCGAGGAAGGTTTCAAACGGGATCTCGTAGCCGTCGCGGCGAAGGGGCTTGCCGCAAACGGGGCAGTCCTTAGGCGGAAGGTCTATGCCGCAGCGCGAGCTGTCGCCCACGTCCGGAAATTCGCTGTATCGGCAGCTTTCGCAGCGGTAATGCGGCGGAAGCGCGTTCACCTCGGTTATGCCGAGAAGGTAGGCAACGAAGCTCGAGCCGACAGAGCCGCGCGAGCCGACCAAGTACCCGTCCGAAAGGGATTTTGAAACGAGCTGCTGAGCCACCATGTAGAGCGAGGAATAGCCGTTGTTGATTATCGAATTCTTCTCTTTGTCGAGCCGCTTTTGAACCACCTCGGGAAGCTCTTCGCCGTATAGCCTGTGCGCAGTTTCATCCGCTATGCGCTCAAGATCCTCCTTCGCGTTCGGAAGCTCGGGCGAATAGGTCTGCTTATCGTCGAGGAACGGGCGGAGCTCACCGCACATATCCGCGATCCTGCCTGTGTTTTCCACCACTATCTCATACGCCTTTTTCTTGCCGAGATAAGCGAATTCCTCGAGCATATCCTCGGTGGTTCTGAAATAGAGCGGAGGCTGGAGCATCGCATCCTTGAAGTTTGCGGCGCTCATCAGTATCGCACGGAAAACCGAATCCTCCGGCTCCATGAAATGCACGTCGCCCGTTGCCACAACGAGCTTGCCCATTTTTTCGCCAAGCTTAACTATGCGGCGGTTGTATTCGCGCAGCGCCTCGTCGTCATCGGCATAGCCTTCGCGAACGAGGAAGGCGTTGTTGCCGATCGGCTGCACCTCGAGATAATCGTAGAATTCGGCGATCCTTTGAAGCTCCTCTTCGCTTGCGCCGTCCACCATCGCTCGGAACAGCTCGCCCGCTTCGCAGGCGCTGCCGAGGATGAGCCCCTCGCGGTGGATGTTGAGAAGGCTTCTCGGTATGCGCGGAGTGCGGTAAAAATGCTCGAGATTCGAGTATGAAACAAGCTTATAAAGGTTCTTCAAGCCGTCCTGCGTGGCGGCAAGGATGACGATATGATTGCTTTTTTTCTTCACCGCATCCGTTTCGCTGCAGCTTATCACGGGCAGGGTGTTCGCCCCAAGCTCGCTTTGCCGCGCAAGCAGCTCGCGCACGGTGTTTGCCGTCCATTTTGCTATGCTCTCGCCGCTTCCCGCCTCGGGGAGCCGCTCTTCCGCCTTGAGATCGCGCCTCAGGTACTGCATCAGCATACCGCTTGAAACGCATAGCGATGGAAGCGGGCAGCCTTCGCCGAAAAGATCGTGAATAAGCGCAAGCTCTGCGGGCTCGTGAATGAATATCTTCCCGCAGCCGCCATCCTTTTCGATGAACTCGGAAAGCATCTTCGCCGCCGCCTGAAGCGCGGGCGCTTTTTCTATCTGCTCATCCGAAAAGCCCGTTAAGGCTCGGACGCTCTCCGGCTGATCCACGCCCGGATTTACGGCGGTGCGGAAAAACTCCCTATCGCCGTTTGCATCGAATTTTACAGCCGCAAGCTCGAAAAACCTTGAGTGTGTGCCGTCGCCCGAGCGAACGAAGCCGAGTGCGCAATAGGTTTCTCCCTCGGTAATCGGCACAAGCTCGCAATCCGGCACAAGATAGCCCTCGCAGCCGAATATTACCTTTATTCCGTTCTTCTTTGCCGCCTTCTTCGCCTCCGGGAAGGAATGCACAACGCCGTGATCGGTGATCGCAACAGCCTTATGCCCCCATTTCGCGGCGCGCTCGATAACCTCCTTAACGCCGGTGGTAGCATCCATCGCGCTCATCTGGGTGTGCAGATGCAGCTCAACGCGCTTGACCTCGGCGGTATCGGCGCGCACCTCCATGGGAAGCCTGTTTATATCGTCTGCAAAAATGCAGTAATCGCGCGCGTAGCTGTCGAAGCTGTAACGCCCGCGCACCATCAGAAGGCATGGCTCCTTCTGCGCCTTTTCAAGCAGATTCACGGTTCGCGCCTTTGAAACGTCGTCCAAAAACAGCTTAACGAACGCGGTATTCGTTTTGTCGGTGATGCTTAGAGTAACAACGGTGGTGCCTCGCTTGGAAACGAAAACCTCCATGCTGAGCAGCTCGCCCTTAACCGTTATCTTGCCCGAGCGGTCGGTAAGCTCGCTCATCAGCACCATATCGGGCTTGAGTATCTCCTTGCCGAGAATAACGTCCGCAGGCGCAAGGCGCTTGGGCTTCTCCTTTGCCGCTCTGCGCCGCCTATCCGTTGCGGGACCCTTCAGACCGCCCCAATCCTTGGTAACTATGGGCTCTGCCGAGCCGTCCATGCCGTCCGAAAGGTGCTCGTCCGCAATCACGGCTATAAGCGTGTTCCACGAATAAACCGAGGAAAGATGGGCGCGAAAATCATTCGTTATCCCCGTTGACAGCGCAAGCAAATAGCGCGGCGGCACCGAAACGGCGAAGCTGTCGCCCCCGCCCGTTATGCGGCAGAGCCGAAGTATCGGCTCAAGCTGCGGGGAAAACTCGCACCAAAGCTCGCGCAGCGTTTCCGCTCCGTACTCGCCGATATCGGCTGCATCGCTGAAATCGAATATGCACTCCACGGGCGCAGGGCGCAGCATATAGCCTATCTCCCTGTCGATGGCGCGAAGCTCGTATTCGCTGAGGATGCGCGAAGCCGAAAGGCGCACCTCCACCCTGCCGTCCTTTTTATGCACAGCTGAGATTATCGTTATTATTCCTTTTTTTATGTATTCGCCGACGCTGAAGCCCTCAAGCTCATCATCAAACGGCTTCTTGTTTAATCCGAAAACCATCCGTACCTCGGTCTTTCAGTTAATAATGAATAGCAATGGTGAATTGCTGCGGCCGCGGCGCATTATTCCGCCCCCATGCAGAGCGATCTTGCATCCTCAATGAATCTGTCGATGACCTCGGGCAGCTTATCGGTATAAACGATCTCGCCGTTTTTGAACACGGCGGCGTTCACCGAGCCGAAGGCTATGCCGATATCGGCCTCCTTCGCCTCGCCCGGGCCGTTCACCGCACAGCCCATCACGGCCACGGTTATAGGTTTTGCGCCCTCAAAATCGAGCGCAGTCTTAACCCTTGCCGCTATCGGCTCAAGCTCCACGCGGGTTCTTCCGCAGGTGGGGCAGCTTACGATGCGAACGCGGCTCTTGCGAACGCCCGCCGCCTCGAGTATCTTTTTTGCCGCCTCGACCTCCTGCACAACGCCGCCCGTCATAGAAACGCGCACGGTGTCGCCGATGCCGTCCAGAAGCAGGCTGCCTATGCCGATGGCGGATTTTATGAGCGCATCCTCGCCGAGCCCCGCCTCGGTAACGCCGAGATGCAGCGGATAGGGCAGCTTTTGATGCGCCATGCGATACGCCTCAACGGTGGTCTTGGGGTCGGATGCCTTGAGCGACACCATGATATCCGAAAAACCGTATTTTTCAAGCATTTCCGCATGCCGAACGGCGCTTATTACCATCGCCTCGGCGCAAACGCCGTATTCCTTTAAAAGCTCCTTTTCGAGCGAACCGCCGTTCACACCTATCCTTATCGGGATGCCGCGCTCCTTAGCGCAAAGCGCCACCGCGCGAACGCCCTCCTCCGAGCCGATATTGCCCGGATTTATGCGCACCTTGCTGACCCCCGCCTTCATCGCGCCGATGGCGAGGCGGTGATCGAAATGGATATCCGCAACGAGCGGGATATGGATATTTTTAATTATCTCGGGCAGCGCTTCAACGCAGCGCTCATCATACACAGAGGAGCGCACGATCTCGCAGCCGGCTCTTTCCAGCTCGAGTATCTGCGCGATCGTCGCCGCCGCATCCCTCGTGTCGGTATTGGTCATGGACTGAATGGTTACGGGTGCGCCCGCGCCCATCGGCACGCCGCCCACATATACACGGTTTTTGCTCATAAACACCCCGATTGGTATTAGTGAATAGTGAAGAGTGAAGAATAAAGAGTTGAGGATGGAATTCCCCCGAGGGGGAATTCCATCATTTAATGGCCGGTGTCGTTTATTTCACCTCGATAATATGGCTCTCGTCCCACTCATGGGGCTCCTTCTCAGTGTCCTTATAGCCGATGGAGATGCCGATGCGGAAATCATAGCCCTCGGGAACGCCGAGCGAAGCGGCAAGCTGTTTTCCGCTTTCGCCCGCAAACGCGGCGGCAGGCATTCCGAGAATAACGGTATCCAGCCCCATCTCCTTGGCGGCAAGCGCAAGGTTCTCAACGGCGATGCCCGCATCCACACCCGCATAGTTGCCTTCGGCGGCGAAGATGCCCACGAAGAGCGGCGGAGAGTAGAGGATGCGGCCTCCACGGGAGCGGATGCGCTCGGCAAAGGCTTCGTTTCCGCTTGCGATAACGCCCTCGAGCACGGCGGCGTTTATCCTTTCGATAGCTTCCTTATTCGTTACGAAAAGGAAGCGCTGCTCCTGCCTGTTCATCGCGGTGGGCGATGCAAGCGCCGCTTTTTTGAGTGCGGTAAGCTGCTCCTCGGTGAGCGGCTTGTCCTTATAGGCGCGGATGGAGCTTCTTGAGAGAATGGCTTCGAGTACGGGATAATTCATTTTATTTTCCTCCGTTTCAAACAGAATTTTAAACACTTTGAATTTTTTGCGGTTCTGAGGCGGCTTGCTGCTGAGATATTATGCAGGCAGGTCTGCGCCGATGCCGCAACCATATTGTTTTATCCTATTATAGCACCGCTTTAGCGCGTTTTCAACGCGGGAAAGTGCCGAAAACGGCGCATCGAATCTCCAAAAACCCTGCATAAAACAGAACGGCGGCTAAAAAAGCATAAGGCGAGCCGCGCTTTGCGTTTTCGATTTGCTTTTTGAAGCTTTTGCAAATTTTTCCGACGGATTATTTGCCGTTTTTCGTTCCTTCAACGTATCAAGATCGCTTCTTTGGCGCAAGCTATAAATGCAATCGGATGAAAAGGCGAAGCAGAGAAAGCAAGGAGGCGAGGAATATGAAGCTTTTCGGATTCGCAACGGGACTTGCGCTCGGCATGGCGGCCGCGGCGGCGAGCGTTTCGGCGATGTATCCGGACGTACCCAGGCGCGTTAAGCGCGATACGAAGCATATCATGCGCACGGCGAAGAAGATGCTTTAAGGGCAACAAAAAGCGGGGGAGTTTCGCTCCTCCGCTTTTTGCGGCATTGCCGTTAATTCGCTTTTTTAAACATATATTCGCTCGTGAAATCGTTTTCGGGATCGCCGCCATATATATGCAGCTCTCCGTCCTTGAGAGTGCCGGAGTAATCAAGCTTGAGGGAAACGCCCTCCATGCTCTCGTCCATGCTGAATTCGTCGCCTTCGAGCTTCCACTCTATTTTGTATTCGTCGCCGTTACGCTTGCTCGTGCCCGTTCCGTCCGCCTTGAGTTCAAGCACGAAGCCGCCCTCATACTCTGCCCAAGCATTTTCATCATCGCCTACACACTTGTACTTTTCGCAGTTGTAGGTTCCGGCGTTGGGATCGGAAACAGCCGTAGGCTCGGCGGATGAATCCGGTGCAGAAGTGGGGGTTTGCTCTACGGATTTACCTCCGCAGGCAACAGCGCCGAATACGAGCACCGTGGCGAGAATGGTCGAAAAAAGTTTTCTCATTAGGTCTTCCTCTCTATGGATTTATTTGATGCAAATCGAAAATCTGCGGAATACGAAACGCATCGGCTTAAGATTATACCACAATAGTTTGCGGATCACAATATACACCGACATATATACTGTTTCGCCATGCTTTAAAGGCTTCAGGCGGAGTGGCTTGGCTCTCCGGAAGATGCTTTAAAAGCTTCAAGCGGAGGGGCTTTGCTCTCCGGAAGATGCTTTAAAAGCTTCAAGCGGAGGGGCTTTGCTCTCCGGAAGATGCTTTAAAAGCTTCAAGCGGAGGGGCTTTGCTCCTCCGGAAGATGCTTTAAAAGCTTCAAGCGGAGGGGTTTTGCTCCTCCGCTTGAAGTTTTATCAATTGAATCCTTATCTCGTTGCGGCCTGCGCCACATTCAGCGCATGGTCGGAAACGCGCTCAAGGTCGGTCAATATCTCAACGAACATCATGCCGATCTCGGGGGTGCATTCGCCCTTTTCCATTCTTCTTATATGCATCTCCTGAATACGATCCACCTCGTCGTCCACGCCGTCCTCCATCGCCTCGATCTGCTCTATGGTGAAATCGGTCTCGCCGTCGTAGAATTCCTGCGTGTGCTTAACAAAATCGATAACTTGATCGGCAAGGCGCTTGAGCTCTTCCCTTGCTCCGCCCGAGAAATCGAGCCCCTGCTCTCTGATATGGCGAACGTAGCCCGCGATATTGTCCGCATGGTCGCCAATGCGCTCATAGTCGCAGATAACGTGGTGCATTCTATCCACAATGCGCGCATCAGATGGCGCAAGGCCGTGCCCCGCAGCGGTGATCTTGATGAGCGCGTTGGTTATGGCATGGTTCAGATAGTCGATGGTTTCCTCGTTTTTTTCTATTGCGCTCAGATCGCTGTGCGACGGCGCCTTCTCTTGAGTGAGCAGCTTGCATGAAAGCTCAAGATTGCGCTGCGCAAGCTCGTACATACGCGAAACCTCCTTCTGAGCCTGCGCTATTGCAACGGAGAGCGTTGCAAAATCGCTCGAATTGATATGAACGAGGCTGTTTGCCTTATTCTTATCCTCTCCGCGAATGATAATGCGCGCGAGCTTTTCAAGCAGGGGCAGCAGCGGAAAAACGATGATCGCAACGGCCACCTTCTCGAGCATATTAAACATGGCTATACGCCTGACCATATCCGGCCACGCCGCCTCGAACCAGCTTTCGATAGGAAGCAGCTTCCACGTTATAACGAAGAATATCGCCGCAAAAACGTTGAAAAGAACGTGTATTGCCGCGGTGCGCTTTGCATCCTTGCTGCCGCCGATGGAGGTTGTGACCGCCGTTACGCAGGAGCCGATGTTCATGCCGAGAATGAGGTAAACGACCTGCCCGAGGCTCGTTACCGCTCCCGCAAGCGCGAGCGCCTGAAGGATACCGACCGAGGCCGAAACGCTCTGCACCACTCCGGTGAAGAGCGCACCCACAAGTATTGCGAGCAGGAAATTATTTTGGAAGCTCAGAAGCGCGTTTGTGAACGCGGGCTCGCGCGCAAGCGGCTCCATATTGCCCTTCATAAGTGTCATGCCGATGAAGAGTATGCCGAGACCCGCGAGAATGCTTCCGCAGTCATTCACGCTTTTATTCTTGATAAAAACGATCGCCGCAACGCCTGCGAACGCGATTATCGAGGCGAACGACTCTATTTTGAGCGAGATAAGTATACCCGTTACGGTGGTACCGATATTTGCGCCGACTATAACGCCCGAAGCGCGGGTGAATGCCATCAGCCCCGCATCAACGAAGCCCACGGTCATAGCGGTGGTAGCGTTTGAGGACTGGATTATCGCCGTTACGAGCACGCCGATAAGCACGCCCATAAGGCGGTTGCGCGTAAGCTTTTCAAGAACCGTTTTGAGCTTCGCGCCCGCAAGGCTGCGAAGGCCATCGCCCATCAGCCTTATTCCGTACAGGAAAAGCGCGATGCCTCCCGCAATGCCTGTCCAATTGGCAAGTGTCATTTTTTGTTAACCTCCTGTTAACCTTCTTTTACCATTTCACATTTTTCCACAAATATCAGTTTATCAGAAAAACCTTGCGTTTTCAAGGGTTTTTTCATATATTTGCGTTGATTTGAACGCCCCTATCGTCCTGTTTCGAGTGTTCAATCAATATGTAAATGCGTAATGTTTCGTTTTTATTGCATTTGGGGTGAAAATATAGTATTATTTATAATGGGTGTGTTTGTTCAAAACGCATCCTCAACCCGAAAAAACGGAGGAAAAACCTTGCTTATCTCATCCATGCTGATCTTTGCCGTGCTTTTTGCGGCAGATCTTATAACCAAAGCCACCATCTGCCCCGCCGTTATCGAGGCGGGCGGCCTTATACCGTTCATTCCCGGGCTTATTCGCTTTGAATACGCGAAAAATACGGGCATGGCATGGGGAATGCTCAGCAATTCCACGCTGATACTGACGCTTATTTCGTTCGTTACCTGCATCGCGCTCGGCTTTTTCATTATAAAAATGCAGAAGAAGATGCCCACAAGCATCCGCCTTGCGCTGCTTCTGATACTTGCGGGCGCGGCTGGCAACCTATTTGACCGCGCGTTTCTCGGCTATGTGCGCGATTTTATCGCGTTTGATTTCGTCAGCTTCCCGATCTTCAACTTCGCGGACAGCTGCGTGACCGTTGGCGGCATACTGCTGGTAGTTTCCCTTATCTTCACCAAGGGCGGAAGAGAGTTTTATAAGAATTTTGAGAAGCTTTTCGAGGGAAAACCCAAGGAAAAAGCGGATAAAACGCCCGCCGAGGACGGAAAAGGCGAATGAGCGAACTCGGGCGCATAATGCGCGGAAAGGAATAAACAATGGAGCATCGTTACGACATAGTCAAGGGCTTTTACGGGCAGTACGACGAGGACGGGCGGCTTGACCGTTCGCTTCACGGTCGGCTTGAATACCGAACCACCATGACGTACATTCACCGCTTTTTGAGCCCCGGCGCAAAGGTGCTTGAGATAGGCGCGGGCACGGGGCGGTATTCTATTGCGCTTGCCAAGGAGGGTTTCGAGGTTGCCGCGCTCGAGCTCAGCGAGAGCAATCTCGCCGTGCTCAAGCAAAACAGCCGCGAGCTGAAGAATATCCGCGCAATGCAGGGCGATGCGGTTGATCTTTCCCGCTTTGAGGACGATGCCTTCGACCTCACCCTCGCCTTCGGGCCGATGTATCATCTTTACGAGAGCGATGAGATCCAAAAGGCGATAGACGAGGCCATCCGCGTTACAAAAACGGGCGGCACGCTCCTTTTCGCGTTTCTTTCCGTCTATGCCATCATGTATTCAAACTATCTTGCCGGCAACTGGGCGGCGGGGCAGGAGGAGAATTTCACCGAGGAATACGCGGTGCGGCACTTCAAGGAGCAGCTTTTCACAGGCTACGATATAGCTGAATTCGAAGCGCTGTTTAACTCCAAGACCGTTTCGCATATCGCCACCGCCGGAATGGACGGAATGCTCGAAGCGCTTGAGCCGCGCGCGGATTTTGCGCTCTCGGATGAAGATTTTGAAAGATTCGCCGCATGGCATCTCGCTTTAGCCGAAAAACGGGAGCTGCTCGGCTGCAATTCCCATCTGCTGTATATATGCAAAAAGAAATAAAATCGAATGAGCGAACTCGATAAAAAAACCGAATATGAGCTTGACGATACGGACGGCGCAGAGCAAGCGGTGATCGAGCTAACCGTTGACACGGGCGGCTCGCGGCTTGATGCGTACATAGCGGAGCATACCGACTTTACTCGCTCCGCCGCGCAAAGGCTTATCGAATCGGGCGCTGTGACGGTGGACGGCGAGATCAAAAAGCCGAAATTTACCGTCAAGGCTGGGCAGCTCATCTCCATCACTCCCCCGCCGCCCGAGCCCGTGGAGCTTGCGCCGGAGGATATCCCCATAGATATCGTCTATCAGGATGCGGATATCGCGGTCATAAACAAGCCCGTCGGCATGGTGGTTCACCCAGCGGCGGGCAACCCGAGCGGCACGCTTGTGAACGCGATAATGTTTCACATAAAGGATCTTTCGGGCATCGGCGGCGAGATACGCCCCGGCATAGTTCACCGAATAGACAAGAACACCTCGGGGCTTTTGGTCATAGCTAAAAACGATGCGGCGCATAATTTTCTTGCAAACGAAATGAAAACGCACGCCGTCAGCCGCGTTTACTATGCGCTCGTTGAGGGCAATATCCGCGAGGACAGCGGCACCGTGGATGCGCCTATCGCGCGGCACAAAACCGACCGAAAGCGCATGGCCGTTGTGCAGGGCGGGCGAAACGCCGTTACGCATTGGCAGGTGCAGGAACGCTTTGGAACCAGAACGCTTTTGCGCGTTGAGCTTGAAACGGGCAGAACGCATCAGATAAGGGTACACATGGCGTATATAAATCACCCGATAGTGGGCGATGATGTTTACGGCAGCGCGAAGAACGAGCTGGGCTTTCACGGTCAGGCGCTCCATGCCGCCGAGCTGCGCCTCACCCACCCTCGCACGGGCGAAAGGATGACCTTCCATGCGCCGCTGCCCGAAACCTTTGAAAGGGCGCTTGAGAAACTACGAAAGCGCCGAACCGAATAAAATCGATACAGCAGGGAGAAACCGATATGAAAACGATAATTCTTAATGCAAGCCCAAGAAAGAACCGCAGCACCGCCGAAATGCTGCGCTCATGCGCGGAGGGCGCGCGCTCGGTAGGCTCGGAGGTGGAGTATATCGACCTTTTCGATCTAAGCTTCACCGGCTGCAAAAGCTGCCTTGCCTGCAAGCGCAAGGGCGCAGAGAGGTGCAAATGCTATATAAAGGACGATCTTTCGCCGCTTATAGAGCGCATTTTCGAGGCGGATGCGCTGATCATCGGCTCGCCCATCTACCTTGGAAACGTTACAAGCTGCGTATTTTCGCTGATGGAACGCCTGCATTTCTGCGCGCTCAGCTACGACTATTATTCAAGCTATTTCAAAGGCAGGGTCAACTTCGGCGCGGTTTTGACGATGAATGCGGGCATGGATATCTACGAAAAATGGTATGAAAAGGGTATGGAACGGCAGCTTGCCGCCTTCCGTGCGCTGAACGGGCGCTTCGAGCTTCTGCCCTGCTGCGATACGCTGCAGGTGGACGATTACTCGAAATACAATATGGCGGGCTTCAACGAGGCGCATAAGAAGCAAGTGCATGAAAAGCAGTTCCCGCTTGATCTCGAAGCGGCGTTCAAGCTCGGCGCAAGGCTCTGCTCGGAAAACGCCGAGTAAGGAAGGAAACCCCATGAAAAAAGGCGAAAAAGTTGAAAGAGTTGAAGGAGTCGAAAACGGCGGCATAAGCGAGCTGCTCGAGTTTCTCGGCGAAAACCGCATCCTCTATGCGGCAACAAAGGGGCTCGACAAGCTTCCGAAGGTGCATCCGATCGAATTTCTTTTTGAGCAGGACGGCGGGCTGTATTTCGCTCTGCCCAAATGCGAGGCGTTTTACGGCGAATTGAGCCTTTTTCCGAATGTTATGCTCTGCGCCGCGGACGGAAAGAGCCTGAAGGTGCTTACACTGAGCGGCGAGGCGGTGTTCACCGAGGATGAAGCCATCATCAAGCGCTGCCTTGAAGCAAGCGCCGCGCTTCAAAAAAGATGGGGCAAGGATACAAAGCTTCTTATAGCGTTCTTCATTCGGGATGCGGAGGCCGTTTTCACCTCCATGCTCGGCGATGAACGGGCAGCCATCTCCACCGGAACACCCGAAAACGCGCTTATCGGCATCACGCTGAAAAAGGATACGGAGCTGCGGGACAGGCTTATAAAGCTTATGGAGCGCCGCGAAGCCGAGCCGCCCGAAACCGAGGGCGAAGCCGCGCTGTTTTCGCAGAAGCTCTACGACGGTGCGCTGATGTATTTTGCCGAAACCGCCAAGGCGCTCTGGCCGCGCATGGATATTCGCCCGATCGAGCGCAGCGCGCTGTTTGAGACCTACGATGAGCGGGAAAAGTTCACCGCGCTTGCAAAGAAGCTCATCGGCAACGCCTCGATAGAAAAGCCCGAGGATATAACGCATTATCTTAATAAGGAAACGCTTGCGGAGCTTAATAAAAAGGCTTCGGATATCGGCAAATGAAAGGTAGGGTAAAACCTTTATGAATATCATCGACACCACCCCATTCATGCTCTCCTGCTTCGATTCAGGCGCTTTCAGCCTTGCGAAATGGGAGGATTACATGGCTTCGCACATCCCCGGCGCGAAAAAGCTCTGCCTTGAGGATATGCGCGAAACGCTTGCGGCTGGCTTTTCGTGGGAGAAGGACTTTCTGCCCGTTTTGAACGGCGTTTTCGAGTGCGCCGAAAAGCGCGAAGAGGCGCTTCGCTCGTTTTACGCCGTTACGAAAAACCTCGATGCGCGGCTGAAAAAGCGCTTCCACAAAACCGTTGATGCCGACCTCATTCTCTATCTCGGCCTCGGAAACGGCGCGGGCTGGGTAACGCCCGTGAACGGCCGCGAGAGCGTGCTTTTCGGCATCGAGAAGATAATTGAGCTCGACTGGTGCAATTTGGATGCGATGAACGGGCTCGTTCTGCATGAGCTCGGACATCTCTACCACCGTCAGCACGGACGTTGGCTCAACAAGCCCGAATCGGGCGCGGACAGCTTCATCCTTCAGCTCTTTACCGAGGGCGTTGCGATGGTTTTCGAGCAGGAGCTTGCGGGCGGCGCGGAGTATTACCACCAGTACGACGGCGAGTGGAAGGCGTGGTGCGATGAAAACGCCGAGCATATCAAGCAGTCGTTTTTCAATGATCTAAGCGGTATGACGAATGAAAACCAGCGCTATTTCGGCGATTGGGCGCTCTTTGAGGGGCGCGGCGACACGGGCTACTACCTCGGCGCACGGTTTGTGCGGTTCCTTATGCGCCGCGCCGAGTTCGATGAGCTTGTTTGCTTCGAGCTTCCCGAGATAAAGCGCGGGTTTGATGAGTTTATGCGCGAAAGGCTTTGAGGAGGTAAATATGGATATAAAGCGAATAGACGGCTATAACGACAATAGATTTTCAAAAACCGTGCTCGATCAGCACGGCGCGTATCTTATCGATGGCGAACCCTATGAGGTCGAGATAACGGACAGCGGATCCGCCGCAGTTCGCGGAAGGGACCCTTCCGCTTATGAAGAGCTCATCGAGTATTTTCGCTTTCACGCGCCGCATATCCACCGCTTCTTCGATGAGGGCGGCGCTGTGATAGTGGAGTTTCCCGCTCCCGAGCTTGTGCGCGTTAGGCTCGAAAATATTCAGCCATCGCAGTTCTTCATAGATGAAACCAAGCTTGCGGCGGTCAAAAGCTTTATTCGCGGCGAAGAGGATATCATCATCCAGGTCAAGCCCTACGGCGAAAGGTTCATATCGCTCGATGGGCATACGAGGCTGTATCACGCGGTCCAAAGCGGGTTCAGTTCGGTTCGGGCGGTCGTAAGCGATACCGACGAATATGTGTTTCAATTCGTTCGGGAAGCGGAGCGAAGGGGCGTTCTTGCGCCCAAGGATATGGTTCTTGTGCCCCATGAAAAATACGTCGTCGAATGGTACGGATACTGCGATTCCTTTTTCGAGCAGCAGAGCGAATAGGCTTCCCGAAGTTAAAAGGAGCAAAAGATGAAGGATATGCGCAGGATAATGCGTAAGTTGTGCGTAAGTTAATGCGCAAGATAAGGAGGCAATATGATAATCCACGATTTCGACAACCAAACCGAACCCATCATCTCACCCGAGCATTTTTACGGTCCGAAGAAGCATTTAGTCGATAAATGCCTTATCATCTTTTCAAAGGTCATCCACGACTATATGCTCGATACCTACGACTGCGCCGTTATCGGCGAGATACACGCCTGCAACGGCTATATCAATATCTACGCCTTCGAGCAT
>JAFPWD010000052.1 GCA_017395105.1 Clostridia bacterium | reverse complement strand
TAATCGGGAAATTTACATTTTCCGATTACGGCAAGCTGCAGAACCTGTGTTATGCTCTTGCCACATATACCAAGCTTGTATCGGAGGTGTTTTTATGAACAGAATAAGAGCGCTGCGCGAGGATCGCGATCTTCGGCAGATTGACGTTGCCGCCGCTACGGGTATAGATCAAAAAACGCTTTCAAACTACGAAACGGGAAAAACCAATCCGGACAGCGCCGCAATACTCAAGCTTGCGGATTTCTTCGGCGTGACCGCCGATTATCTCTTGGGGCGCACCGAAAACAACCTTGTGGATACGCAAAGCGTTATAAACGCGCTCGACAGCGCGGAGCGCAGTATTCAGGAGGTGCGGCGGCTGCTTAAAAAGGGCTGAGCATGGCTTTTCATAACGAGGATAACGAGCGGATTTCCGCTTTTTCTTTTTATTCATTTTCGCTTATTCTGTTTACTGCCGCGCGAACTTGTGGTAGTATATAAATGATGGGTTTTTGCTTCGGAAACGGTGCGGAGCGCAGAAAACGAAACGATGGATATTTTACGGAGGATAAGTATATGCAGCAGATCAAATGCCCCAAATGCGGCGAGGTTTTTCAGGTGGACGAGGCGGGCTATGCCGCGATAGTCAAGCAGGTTCGAGATAAGGAGTTTCAAAAGGAGGTCGAAAAGCAGGAGAAGGCGCTTATCGATGCGAAGGAGAGCGCCGTGAAGCTTGCTGTCAGCGAGGCGGAGACTAAGAAGGAAAATGAGCTTGCCGCACTCAGGCAGCAGCTTGCGGTTTTGACTGCGGAGCGCGAGGCCGAGTCAAAGCGCGCTGAAGCGGAGCGCAAGGCGGAAGCGGAGCGGCTGACTGCCGAACGCGAGGCGGAAAAGATACGCATGAAGGCCGAGCAGGAGAAGCTGCTTGCCGAGAAGGAGCGCGAGATCGAGCGCTTGAGCGGCAGGCTCGAAGCGGAGCAGAGGGAGGCGGAAACGCGCATCGCTGCCGCGCTCGTTGAGAAAAACAGCGAGATACAGAAGCTTAAAACCGACTTGGAGCTTGAGAAAAAGGAAAGCGAACTCAAGGAGAAAAGCCTGCGCGAAGGCCATGCGCAGGAGCTTAAAAGCAAGGATGCGCAGATAGATTTTTATAAGGATCTCAAGGCGAGGCAGTCCACCAAGATGGTGGGCGAAACGCTTGAGCAGCATTGTGAAACCGAGTTCAACAAGCTGCGCGCCGTGGCGTTCCCGGGCGCGTACTTTGAAAAGGATAACGATGCTTCGAGCGGCACGAAGGGGGACTATATCTTCCGCGAGACCGCCGAGGACGGCTCGGAGCTTGTTTCGATCATGTTTGAGATGAAAAACGAGCTGGACGAAACCGCGAGCAAGCATAAAAACGAGGATTTCTTCAAAAAGCTCGATAAGGATCGCCGCGAAAAGGGCTGCGAATACGCGGTGCTGGTGTCGCTGCTTGAGGCGGACAGCGAGCTTTACAACGCGGGTATCGTGGACGTTTCGCACAGATACGAAAAGATGTACGTCATCCGCCCGCAGTTCTTCATTCCGATGATATCGCTGCTTCGGAATGCCGCGAAAAATGCGCTTTCATATAAGCAGCAGCTCGCGGTCGCAAGGAGCCAGAGTATAGATATCACCAATTTCGAGAACGAAATGAACGCCTTCAAGGATAAGTTCGGAAGGAACTACCGCCTTGCAAGCGAGAAGTTCCAAACGGCGATAGATGAGATCGATAAAACGATCGACCATCTGCAAAAGACCAAGGCGGCGCTGCTCTCGAGCGAGAATAATTTGAGGCTTGCAAACGATAAGGCGCAGGATCTTTCGATAAAGAAGCTGACGAAAAACAGCCCCACCATGCGCGAGCGGTTCGAGGCATTGAGCCGCGAGGAGTATTCGGACGGGGAGGACTGAGATTTTAGTGAATAGTGAAGGGTGAATAGTGAATAGTTGAGGATGAAATTCCGAGGGAATTTCATAAAATATATTTTAATATTCGCTTTCGCCCCTCTTGACCTTAAAGTGCGCTGTAATGATATGCTTGCGCTGTAAGGAGGTAAAAAGATATGACCATCAAGGATTTTTCGCTTCTCTGCGGTGCAAAGCCGCAAACGCTTCGCTACTACGACAGCGTTGGGCTTTTAAAGCCCGCGCGGGTGGATGAAAACAGCGGCTACCGCCATTACAGCGAGGAGCAGGCCGCCGATTTCGTGAGGATAAAGAACCTTCAGCGGGCGGGCTTCACGATAGAGGAGATAAAAAATCTGCTTGAAAAGGATGATCGCGCGATATGCGCCGCCTTCGATGAGAAGATCGCGGAGGCGGAGGCGAGGCTCGCCGAAATTCAAAGCATCCGAGAGTCGTATCGAACCGAAATGAACGATATAAAAAGGAAGATCGAACTTCTCAAGCAGCAGATCGAGGCAGAGATGCGCGGCTACGATCCCACCGAGGATTTCGGCATCACCGCCGAGCAGTACGAGGGCATCATCGGGAGCACGCTCGGCGCATTTGACGGGATAGACCTGTCGCAGATCAGGGATATCGACTTTGAGTCGTTCCATGAGGGTGAGGCGCGCGGCGATTTTGGCGAGGAGCCGCCGCATGACTATGCGTGCGACCCCGACCACGAGCTTATCTATGAAAAGCGCGGCTGGCAAAGAGCCGCCGAGTTTATGGGGGAGCTTCCGCCGATCGAAAAAGGCGGCGATTACGCCCTGATTTTTGAGCTGGATGATAAAAAGCTCGCTTCCGCCAACGCCTTTATGAACACTCTGCTCGGGCTTTTGCTTTCAAAGGCTGCCGAGTCGAAGCAGACGGCTGCCGCGGGCAGTGCGCTGAACCTTTACTGCAATTCCGCGAGCGCGCAGAACGGCGTGAACAGCATCAAGTTTTTCAAAAAACGCAGTTGAGAAGTGTAAAAACCATAGCAGAATGGAAAAACCGCCTCGGTTGCCCGGGGCGGTTTTTGTTCATATTCGGTTTTCCGCTTACTTTGCGTACTCGGTGGCTCTCGTTTCCCTGATGACATTGACCTTGATCTGTCCGGGATACTCGAGCTCGGCTTCGATGCGCTTTACGATGTCCTTGGCAACAACGATGATATCCGTATCGGAAACGGTTTCGCTCTTGACCATTATGCGCACCTCGCGGCCGGCCTGGATAGCGAAGCTCTTGTCAACGCCGTCGAAGGAGTTTGCGATCTCCTCAAGCTTTTCAAGGCGCTTGATGTAGTTTTCAAGCGTTTCGCGCCTTGCGCCGGGACGGGCTGCGGATATCGCATCCGCCGCCTGAACGAGCACGGCCTCGACCGTTCCGGGATCGACGTCGCCATGGTGGGCGAGGATACAATGCACGATCTGGTTGTTTTCGCGGTACTTCTTCGCAAGATCGGCGCCGATCTGGTTGTGCGTGCCTTCCATTTCGTGGTCAACGGCCTTGCCGATATCGTGCAGAAGACCTGCGCGCTTTGCAAGCTGAACGTTCACGCCAAGCTCGGTTGCCATAAGTCCGCAGAGATGGGCGACCTCGATCGAGTGCTTGAGCACATTCTGACCGTAGCTGGTGCGGTAGCGGAGCCTGCCGAGCAGACGGACGAGCTCGGGATGCAGGCCGTGGATGCCAACCTCGAATACCGCCTGTTCGCCGGCTTCGCGGATCTGGGTCTCGACCTCCTTGCGGGCCTTTTCGACCATTTCCTCGATCCTGGCGGGATGGATACGCCCATCGAGGATCAGCTTTTCAAGGGCGATACGCGCAATTTCGCGGCGCATCGGATCGAAGCCTGAGAGGATGACCGCCTCGGGCGTGTCGTCGATGATCAGATCAACGCCGGTCGCGGTTTCAAGGGTGCGGATGTTTCTGCCTTCGCGGCCGATGATTCTGCCCTTCATTTCGTCGTTCGGAAGGGCGACTACGGAAACGGTGGCTTCGGCAACGTGGTCGGCTGCGCAGCGCTGGATCGCCATGGAGATGATGTTGGTGGCTCGCCTGTCCGCCTCGGCCTTGGTCTTGGCTTCGATATCGCGGATTATGACGGCGGCCTCGTGGCGCGCGTCCTTCTCAACGTTTGCAAGAAGCACGTTCTTTGCCTCGTCCTGCGTCATGCAGGCAACGCGCTCGAGCTCGGCCTTCTTCTGCTCGTGGAGCTGGTCGATCTCGGCTTCCTTGGCATCGATGGCCTTGAGGCGCTTGTTGAGCTGCTGCTCGCGCTGTTCAAGGCTCTCCTGCTTCTTATCGAAGCTTTCTTCCTTCTGCTGCAAACGGCTTTCGGCGCGCTGCAGCTCCTTCCTGCGTTCCTTGTTTTCGCGTTCGGTTTCGCTCTTAATGCGATAGACCTCTTCTTTCGCTTCGAGCAAGGTTTCTTTTTTGATGGTTTCGGCTCGCTTCTGCGCATCGTCGATCATTTTCTTGACCATCTGATCGGCTTCGGCGACCTTGGATTCTGCATTGTGTTTATCGTACATGTGGATCCCGAATGCGCCGGCGGCACCGCCGATTATCAGCGCGAGTATCGGAAGCACTATTTGCAAAATAACAGGCACAGAATTCTACCTCCTATATATATTAAATGCAATGCCCCGCAGCGGTCTTTTCAAAACAATTAAGCAATATTCAGCGACTACTGCGCCAGCATACAAACATTCGAACTATTATATCATTTTGACACGGTTTAGTCAAGGTTTCGGCAGGGGAAAACACGACAAACGCATGAATGGGAATATCCGATCTCTTACGGGAATGGGAAACAATTTGCAACAGCTTGACACTTAATTGAGATCAAGCGTTCACAACGACATCCAAAAACTTCTCAGCATCTTGGGCAATTACAAAACGCTT
>JAFPWD010000051.1 GCA_017395105.1 Clostridia bacterium | reverse complement strand
TTAGTGTACCCAAAATCAATCCAACCCTATAAATACCGCTGATTTCCGCACACCGAAAGATAATTTTCCAAATCAAATTCAAAAACCGCGAAAAGAAAGAGGCTGCTGCACGCAATTTGCTTGCTTGTGCAACAGCCCCTTGCGTTTGTTTTGAATGATTCAGCGGGTCATACCCTTATCGGCAGTTTACGAATCTCTGCCGCATACGTTTCCGGGTTGGCTGATGAATTCAAAGGAGTTCACGGGAACGATATTGCCCGAAGCGTCGAAATAGAATACGTTCCAAACAGTTCCGGCTATACCCGTGGGCACGTTGAACGTTTCCACAAGCTCGCTGCCCCTGTAGACCTTAACGGTCGCACCGGAATCGGAAAGCGCCGCGCTTGAGGAAGAGGAGCGGTTGGTATAGTCGTGAACCGAATACATAACGTTTCCGGTGTATACGCCCAGATAGGGAATGGTGATGGTTTCGGGACCGTAGGAAGTTGTGTCGTCCACGTCCAGCGCCGCGCCGTTTCCGTTCTTCCTGCTGTAATAAATATGATCACGCGCTCCGTTGTAGGTGCCGTTCAGGTGAGAATCCAGATCTCGCGGCGAAGCGCCCCAGGTCAAAACGATCCTGTAAACATCGTCCTCTCCGATGGGAGTCAGAGTGCTGTTGAACTCAAGATCCATTCCGCCGACCACGGTTACGTTGAACGCGGTGGTAACGTAGCCGGGCTTTGATATAGTCAGCGTGTAGTTTCCTGCTTCAATGCCGAAGTCAACGCCAAACAGCGACCATTTTCTGTAGGCATACTGTCCGTTGGAGTCGGTTTTTTCGATCGCAACGTAAGTTTGAGTGATATCGGAATTATCCCAGCCCCTGCTGATATGAACGGAAACGCCCTCAAGATTCATGCCTGTTGCGCCATCTTTGATCGTGCCGAATATTCCGCCCATGATGCTGTCTTCGCTGTGCCTTGCCATGAGCATCGAGCTCAAATACTTGTTTTCACCGTGGCGAAGCTTGACGTACTGCACGGCGGGAACGTAGCCGTCGGCAGTAATAATAACGCTGTAAGTTCCGGGCTCGAGCGTGAAGGAGTAGCTGCCGCTTGCATCTGTTTCAACGGAGGCAATACAGGTGTCGTAGTCATAAACTTCAACCGCTGCACCGCAGATCGGATCGGAAGAAGCCGCATCGCAAACGCGGCCGCTTATACGGCTTTCAACGTGCACGGCGGTCAGAGTTACCGTTTTTTCGGAAGATCTGACGGTGAAGGTCTGCTCGCAGGCATCGCCGTTGATATTCGCGCTTGCAACGTAGGTGCCGCTCTGAAGGTACATGGAATCACCGGCATTGACTCGGCCAACATACGCGCCGTTATCGCTTCGCCTGAGCGTGATATTGCAGGCTGCGCTTTGCCCCGAAGCATCGAAGGCTTTGAAATGCGTTAAGTATTCAATATTCTCGCAGGAGCCAAAGCCGCAACGGAAACGACCGCCATAAAGACTGTTTGCAGGGCTGTGCAGCGAAGCGAAGAAATCAAACAGCTTCGCCTCGAGAGAAACTATCTTCCAATCAACGATCGTATCGGAAATATGCTCGGTGATGCTGTATTCCAGCTTTGCATCAACATCCATTACGAATTTCAGCTCGCCGCTCGCGCAAAGATGGCATGCATGCCTTTGGGAGCCGCCGTTTGCAATAGGCACAACGGCCTCGGCCTCCGCCTTCGCGCCTATGAAGCACTCCAGCTTTCCGGCTAAAAGGCCGCCGAGGAATTCAACGCCTACGGAAGGCTTGGGGCCAAAGGTGATCTCAAATGTGCCGCGTGCATCGAGCTGCCAAGTTGATTCCTTGCTGTCGATCTTCTGCTTTCCGTCTTTGGAGTCGTAAATGAATCCGCTTTCTTGCTTTATCTCGCCGCCGAGCTCCAGACCAACGCTTGCGGACAGCTCTATCAAGGCATCGATGCTTGCAAAAGCATCAAGACCGGTCACGCCGATCGGGATAACGACCTTGCCGAGAGTCAGCTCTTTTTGGGTTTTCGGGTGGGTAGGATCCGCAGTTTTAACAGCAATGCTGATCTTGGCGTTGAGACCTGCCGTGTATGAGAATTCAAAATGCACGTAGTCTCTGCCGAAGATAACGACATCGTACTCAACCGAGATGGAAACGCCGAGCTTGCCCTTTACCTCACCGGATGCGCTGAAGTGATCCGTTTCAAATTTAATGGGGAGCAGGTTGAGTTCAAATGAGGTGGAGCCGCTGACCTCTTGGATATTGGCGCCGGTTTCGTCGTCATCAGCTTCGCCGATCTCGGCTTCGTAGGTCATATCGACCTTTATAAAGCGATAGAAATCGCTGATGAGGTAGCCAAACTCTTCATCATCGGAGGAAGCGGCGGTTATGGTGGTAAGCTCATCGACCGAAAGATCCTTGACCATGAAAAGATAGTCGTTGCCTTCCGCATCGACCAGGTAAACCTTGTCTCCGGCTTCAACGGTTCCGGAGAGCCCCGTGATCGTATAGGTGTTCGCCTCAAGATCGCGCTCAACGGTATTTGCGCTCAGCATAACAACGTCGGTGCTCAAAACGCCGAAGTTATTGTCGATGCTGTCGTCAAAATTCAGAACGGTAAATTCATCGCCGAAATCATAGATAGTTTTTGACGAAAACTCACGGTACCTTTCCGTGTGCTCAATGGAGGAATAAGGATCGCAAAGCGCGTTTCCTTCGCCGTCGATCAGCATTGCCTCGGCCACGAAGAATTCGGGAAGAGCCTTGTTCACCTGCGCCGAAATGCCGTCCATATCGGTGCCTGCGGGAACAACGTGCGCGGCATAGGTCTTGCCGTTGTCGATATAGGCCTTGTTTTCATGGTAGGAAGATGAAAAATACAGATCTTCTTCGATAAAACGAACGACCAGAGCGCAGTTCTCGGGTGCGCTGACGGTTGCGGTTGCCGTCATCGATGCGGTGTCCACGGTAAGATCGGTGATAGCATATACGTCAACCGAGTCGTAAGATCCGGAAACGCACATATCATCATCACCGTCATATACCCATTCATCGATATTCATCGCGCAGCGAAGTGTTAAAAGCGCATCGATGAAAGAGATCGTGCCGTCTTGATCTATATCGCAATGACTGTCAAGGGTTTGATTTTCAAGAATTGCACGCGCAATAATAAGCGCATCGGAAATGGAAACTATGCCATCCATGTTGGCATCGCCGAACAGACTCGAAATGACTTCGGAAGCATGCGCATGCTTGGCGCAGCCGTCTTCGGCGAAGCTTGCAAAGGGAACAGCCGTGATCAGCATGATCACAGCGACGAGCGCCGCAAATGCGGCCTTGACTTTTTTCATAGTAGTGCGAGGTCTCCTATTCAATTTTTTCTGCAAGCATTTTTCATGAGGAGCAAGCCCCTCGGCAAAAGCTCACAGTTGTGCGAGGTGATCGGCGCTTAAAGTTGATAAAAACACCGATCGGTTTTGAGAAACTGAATCAAACAGCCGATAAAACGGCGGAGCAAGTACCTTTTCGGCAGTCAAAGCCAATTTCCCGCGGAATTATATTATGCTGAGCGCTGCTTGTCAATCGGGGGCGCGTCCAAAAACTGAAAATATTTTATATAAGTAAGGAAATAAGCATAAGGGCAGCCCGCGGCTGCCCTTAACGTATTATGGATCGGTTTTAAAGCTTTGGTTCACGGGTTCCGGCTGCGGGCCGGGTTCTTCCGATGCTTTTGCAGCGTGCTTCGGTTTTTCCGAACGGGCAGCGCGAAAACGAGCAGCACTATTCCGAACACGGTGAAGCCGACTGCGGCGACCTGCCTATTAACGCTCGTTCCGGCAAAGCTTGTTTTATAGGTCGAAGCGAAGTGAGCAACCTCCCCAAGCTCATCCGCCTGCTTTGGCGAAAGACCGATGTACAATGTACTGTACCAGCTGATCGAGCTATGTGAAAGGGGCGGAAGCTTCAAAATAGAGGCGTATTCCGCTATCATATCCGCGTATTCCTCGGTGAAGGCCGCGAGCGCCTTTTTAGGCGAGCGGAAAACGGGGTAGCCGAGGCTGTTTCGCCCGATGCGGTATTCAGCCTTTCCCGATCGGATAAAGCTGAGTTCGTCGTGAGAGGTTTTTTCGTAGTCGCCCACAACGAGGGCGTATTTCGCGAAGTCGATAACTATGATCGCGGCGCCGATAAAGAACAAGACGGCGAGCAAGAGCGCGATTATGCGAAGCGTTTTTTTCATCTATACGCCTCCTTTCCTCTTACAAAGCAGCTTAGCATACTTATTTGCGGAAGTCAATAAACGAAAGGTCAGCAAGAATTAACTTTATGTGACAATTCAGCGCCGCGCTCTATTTGCACGCATGCGCCTTCACGTATTTCAGAACCCATCCTTCATCGTGATACGGGTCGTATTCGCTCATAAGGCAGCCTTGGGCAAGATCGTCCGCAATTTCGAGGATAAGATCGTGCATTTCAAGCTCGCGCTTCCATTTTTCCTCGATCGCTCTGCGCTGTGCGAACGTTCTGCGCTGTGCGGAGCTGCTTTGCCGCGCGGGGCGGGGAGGGGAGGGCAAAGGCTCACTTGTGCGGTGCTCAAAGCGCTTGGTTGCTCTCTCCCGGCCTGCAAAATTCAAAGGGCGAACGATAAAAATCCATACCGGCAAAGAGATCGAAGATATCCGTTCCGTTCACCGTGAACTGAAACGCCCCGTACTCCTCGTAGTGCGTCGCATCCACCCGAACGATCACCTTGTGGGAATCGGAAGCGTTCTCATCAATGTAATGCATTACGCAGTATGCCTGCCATATCCCTGCATCCTCTTCGCCGAGAAAATCGGTCGTTTGCTCGTAATAAAGCTCGGTCCCCGCAGGAACCGTTATGCTGCCGATGAGGCTGCCGTCCTCGAGCGACACCTCGATCGCCTCAAACGGCTTGAGCGCGTATAGATCAATTGACCCGCCATCTTCTTTAATGTCATAGTAATTTGCCAAGGGAACGGGCACGCCGTCCTCGCCGACCTCAAAGGCGCGATTGCCGCTGTAAACATGGCTGAGCACGTCCGTATGTTTACCGAGCATGATGCGTGAGGTGTCCACGATTGTGCCGTCGTTATACCATGCGCCGCCGTCGATGAGCTCAAGCTCGCCCTGGCCTGAAAGCTCCACCACCACAAGCTGAACATAACCTCCGGTTCCCGTGTCGAATGCGTACAGATACCTTTTGCCGTTTGCATACACAAGATTCAGTTCGCGTCCGTCGAGCGAATTTACGGGATCCTCGCCCCTGTCGTAGAGCCAGCCGCAGGTTTTTTCGCCATAGGCCAAGTTAAGATCGTGATACCAATCAAAATCTCCGCCGATTCTTTCGGTGCTGAAGCTAAGCTCCACGACCTCGCCGTTTTCAACGCAGTACGCGGGCAGATCGAGCGGAAGCTCAATGCTTCCGTTCTCCGTGCGCGGCTTCAGCGCCTCCTCCAAGCCGAGGCTTGAAAACGGAACGAGCAGCGCAGTTGGCTCTGCTAAGGTGAAGCCGCCGTATTCGCCGCTGTTGAACACGAAGTAAAGCCCGTCGCGATCGAGCGTCCAAACAGCGGAATCCGCAAGATATGCCTCCGTTACCGTGAAGCCGCTCAGCCGCTCGTTTATCAGCGCGGCAAGCTCTGCAAGGTCGGGAACGATATCCGAAAGCGTGACGCTCTTGCCGGAGCTGCCGATCAGGTTCACGCAGGAATACTCGGGGTGATCGCCGCCCGTCCTTGTTTCAAAAAGGATGCTGACATAGCCCCTGTCCGCCCTGCGGAGATACAGCTTTTGAATATAGTGTACCTCCTCCTCGGGATCGCGGCCGCGAACGAGCTCGCCGTAGGTCGTGATCGCCTGCACCCTTATCTCAACGCCGAGGCGCTCGAGCGCTTTGTAAATGCCGCTCTGCGTCCAGTTGATCTGCGGAAGCTGATACGAGCAGGAGCCGATGCCGAAGTCGGAACTGCTTACCTTTGAAACGTCTATATTCACGAAGCTGCCGTTCGCCTTGATAAAGTTATTCTCGGGGATGTAGGAAAAATCGATCGTGCCGTTTGGGTTCGCTGTCGGCTTTGCGCTCGGAGCTTCCGTCGGCTTATCGGTTTCGGGAGCATCGGTTTCGTTTGCGCCCGGGGTCGGTGCTGCGGTGACGGCTGCCTGCTCCGAAGTCGGCGCGTTTGCTGTCGGCACGGGCGTATTCTCGGGAGTGTTATTCCCTGAGCAAGCCGCAAGCGCGAGCATGAGCGCGGCGAGCGCGACGGTAAGTATTTTCCTTGCTTTTGATGTTTTTCTGCGTTTGTTCATGGTGACTCTCCTTCTTAGATCGATTGTCGGCTTCGGGCTTTGGCGCGCGGCATGGGGGGGCTTGAGTTTTCCTTCGCACTCGCCTTTTTAACACCCTTCATTGATTATAACAAACGAACCCTCGCCTTCGGGACAGGGAAATGCGGCGAGTTTGAAATATATTTTATGGACGACCCGAGGGCCGCCCCTTTGTGTGGCAAAGCTTCTATCCTATCTTTTCACGAAAAGCCGTATGCCCATCATCTGCACGCATGCGCCTTCACGTATTTCCGAACCCATCCTTCATCGTGATACGGGTCGTATTCGCTCATAAGGCAGCCTTGGGCAAGATCGTCCGCAATTTCGAGGATGAGCTCGTGCATCTCAAGCTTGCGCTTCCATTTTTCCTCGATCGCGCTGTATCCGAGCTTTGCGCCGAGGATGTTTCCGCAGATGGCGGCGGCGATTATGCCGGCTGAAAAGTCGTTTTCATATTTAAGAGCGCAATAGATCGCGATCGCAAGCGCCTCGTCGCCCACCCAGCCCTCGCCGAGCGCATGGATATTGTCAAGGTCGCTTTCGCCGTTTTCGGAAAGAGAAACCGCAAGCTCGATAAGCTTCGCAAGCACGGGCGTGTTTTCATCGCCGCCAAACAGCCGCTTGAGCGCATCTATCGAATCGAGCACCGCATCCTTGAGCTTCATGCCGTCCGTTTCGGGGGAAATGAGCCTGAAGATGATATGCGAAAGCACGGCGGAGGGCATATAGCCGAGCGGATGCCCGTGGGTCACGGTCGCCATCTGCGCGCTCTGCATATCCACAAGGTCGATATCCCAGCCGAGATGGGGCGCAAACAGCGCACAGGGAGCCGTTCGCATAACGCCGCCGCAGCCCTTGCTGTTGTTTCTTTTAAGGGCGATATAGTCCGCTTCGTTTATGCTGCCCGCCTGCCTTGCCGCCATCAGCGCCGAAAGGCAGGTGTTGCCGGGAGCACGGCGCTCAAACAGCCCCGGCTCATCGAGCAGCCATGAAACGACGTACCCGAATGAACCGTTTTCCCTTGCTTCGTGCACCTCTTCAAACGAGCTTGTTTGGGTGGTCAGCCAATCGTTGTACGCCATAGCCACATACGAAGCGGGCGATCCCGCAATTCCGCGAAGCATGGCGCGGGTTTGGCCGTGCAGAAGCCCGACGGCGGTAAAAAGCGTCATCTGCGTGTCGTCCGAGATTATCGCCTTGCCCGTGCGCGGGTCAAGCTCATATTCGGTTATGCCTTTTTTGCCGTATTTTGTGAAGATATAGTCCTCGCGAACGAACTCCACGGCGTAGCCGAGCGCATCGCCCGCCGCGCCGCCGATAAGGCTGCCGCGAACGGCATCAAGTATGCGGGGCGCTGGTTTATTATCCATGATAGGCCTCCGGTTTTGGTTGGTGAATAGTGAATGATGAATAGTGAATAATGAATAGTTGAGGTGGAAATTCCTGCGGAATTTCAGCTATAAAGAATAAGTTTTCAGCCGATCGGCTGCTCGGGGAAAAGCTCGGGTTTACTCCGCATCCGCATCATATTCAATGATGACTTTTTTGCAGTCGGCGCAGCGGTAGGCTTCAACTACATGACCGTCGAACGGCCCCACAGCATACGACAGCCTGACCGCGGAGCGGCTCAATGTCGAAAATGCTGCAATGTGAACTATCTTATTTCGCCACGCAATGCCGCGGCCGCTTTGGATATAGCCAAGCTCCATCTCCTTGCCGCAATAGGGGCAGATATTGTTCATAGAACGATTCTCCTTTTCAGCATTTTAGCAATAAAAGCTATCAAGCGCGCCCGTCCTTTTGAACAGGCGCGCCGCGTTATTGGTTGTTTACCGATTCAGCTCGCTCAGCCGTTCGTGCCAAAACTTGCTGATCTGTTCGATAAGCTCTATCCTGCTCGGATACGCATCTTGAAAGGTGCCGAATATCCCGGTTTCTCCGCTCGGACTGTTTGTGCAAACGGAGTAGCAGCTTACGGCTGAATCATAGTCGTTGCACGATTCAAAACGGTCGCTTTGCAAATATGTATTTGCTTTATTGAGGGGAACGCCGACAAATACTGCCAATCTGTCCCTTGCAACAGCTTGAACTCTTTTGCCCGCTTCGCTGAGCTGAGCTTCGTTAAAGAAAACGATATCATAGTCATTCATCTCAACACGGGAAAGGATATCTTCTCCGCTGAGGGTTTCATCATACAGTATTCTGTATTGAAGCTGATACTCTATCACGGGCTCGGGCTTTTCCGGCTGCTTGCAGGCGGAAAACATGGAAGCAACGAGCATTACGGTTAAAACAGCCGCGATGCAGGCCGGCGTTGAATTAAAAACACTTTTTGATCTTCTCATTCTATAACTCCCCACATTGCAGCTTTACTTATCTTTAAGCTTAACGTTATGGAATACTCACAAGAATGAGCAAACAGGATGAGGTTTAAAAATAGACGTACTATACAATGTGCCCTTAAATCCTCCTATAATAAAAATCACCTGATTATAGCTTTCCGGTCGGCGCTTTGTCAATACGAAAAACGCGAATGTATCATCATATAAGTTTCCTTGTAAATAAATTTAAAATATGCGAAGCTTGCCTGAATGGCAAAATTAATGCTGCCGCAAATCAGAAGCATCTGCGGCAACCAAGATATGAATAATTAGGTTCAATCTATGCTCTTTTCCCTGACCTCTTTTTCGATCCTTGCCAAGAAGTCCTCAAGGCTCATCGTGCCGAGGTCGCCGCCCTTTCTTGAGCGCACGGCAACAACGCCGTTTTCAACCTCTTTATCGCCAACGATCAGCATATAGGGGATCTTCTGCATCTGGGCTTCGCGAATTTTGAAGCCGATCTTCTCGTTGCGAAGGTCTGTTTCAACGCGCAGCCCCGCCTTTTCGAGCTTCGCGGCGATCTCGGTGGAAGCCTCCATCGTGCGGTCGGTCATAGCCATGACCTTGACCTGAACCGGAGCAAGCCAGGTCGGGAACGCGCCCGCGAAATGCTCGGTGATAACGCCGATGAACCTTTCGATCGAGCCGAACATAGCGCGGTGGATCATAACGGGGCGATGCTTCGCGCCGTCCGCGCCCGTGTACTCAAGCTCGAAGCGCTCGGGAAGCTGCATATCGAGCTGGATCGTGCCGCACTGCCAGCTTCTGCCGAGGCAGTCAGCAATATGGAAGTCCAGCTTCGGGCCGTAGAACGCGCCGTCGCCCTCGTTGAGCTTGTATTCCCGGTCCATCTCGGTGATCGCCTGCTTGAGGATGTCGGTCGCGAAATCCCAGGTCTCCTTCTCGCCGATATGATCCTCGGGCATCGTGGAAAGCTCGATGCGGTAGGAAAGGCCAAAGGTGGAATAAACCTCGGTGTAGAGCTTGATAACATTCTTTATCTCGTCCTTCATCTGCTCCCAGGTCATGAAGATATGCGCATCATCCTGCGTGAAGCAGCGAACGCGGAAAAGCCCGTGCAGCGCGCCGGAAAGCTCGTGACGGTGAACAAGGCCGAGCTCCGCCATACGAAGCGGCAGGTCGCGGTAGCTGCGCGGCTCAAGGCCGTAAACCAGCATTCCGCCGGGGCAGTTCATGGGCTTTATCGCAAAATCCATCTCGTCGATGACCGTGGTGTACATATTCTTTCTGTAATGCCCCCAATGGCCGCTCTTCTCCCAAAGCTCGCGGTTGAGCATGATGGGCGTTTGAATCTCAACGTAGCCGTAGCGCTTATGCACCTCATGCCAATATTCGAGCAGGGTGTTTTTAAGCTCCATGCCCTTGGGCAGGAAGAACGGGAAGCCGGGGCCCTCGTCCATCATCGCAAAGAGGCCGAGCTCCTTGCCGATCTTTCTGTGGTCGCGCTTCTTGGCTTCCTCGAGCATGGTGATGTATGCATCGAGGTCGGCCTTCTTTTCAAAAGCGGTCGCGTAGATGCGCTTGAGCATCTTGTTTTTCTCGCTGCCGCGCCAGTATGCGCCCGCAACGCTCATTATCTTGATATTCTTGCACTTGCCCGTGCTTTCAAGATGCGGACCCGCGCAGAGATCCACAAAATCACCCTGCTTATAGAAGCTAATGACCTCGCCCTCGGGCAGATCCTCGATAAGCTCCACCTTATAGGGCTCGGCCTTCTCCTTCATAAAGGCGATGGCCTCCTCGCGGGGCAGCTCGAACCTTTCAAGAGGCAGGTTCTCGGCAACGATCTTCTCCATTTCCTTCTCGATCTTCGGGAAATCCTCGGGGGTGAAGGCGATATCGGTATCGAAATCGTAGTAGAAGCCGTTTTCGATGGCGGGGCCGATCGCGAGCTTGACCTCGGGCCAGAGGCGCTTTACGGCCTGCGCCAAAATATGCGAGCCCGTGTGGCGATAGGTCCAGCGGCCGCCTTCATCGTTGAAGGTGAGTATCTTCAGCGCATGGTCGCCGTGAATGGGCAGCGCCGCGTCGTAAAGCTCGCCGTCCAGCTCGGCGGCAAGGGTGGCTTTTCTAAGGCGCGGGCTGATGCTCTCGGCGATGGCGTAGGCGTTCACGCCGTCTTCAAACTGACGAACGGAGCCGTCGGGGAAGGTGATGTTGATCATTTTTCTTTCTCCTTTTCATTCGGACTGTATTTTTTGACTCTCGGCGGGTTCTTATTCCTTCCGAAAAGGCTTTCGGATAAAATAAAAACCGCCTTGAACAAGTTTCTGTTCAAGGACGGCAATTCATTTCTAAATAACCGCGGTTCCACCTTGATTGCGGCAAATCCAAAAGGAAGAGCCGCCGCTCTTTGGGGTTAAGCACACCTGCTTTGAGCTTTGGAAAACACGATAAAACAATGGTTTTCCGCGCATGAGCGGTATCCTCCCGCGCTCCGTGGGCGGCTTGCAGCCTTGGGCTCGCCCTCTCTATTAACGGCTTTGCGCAGGGCTCATTTCATGCAAGCCCTATTTCTCAATATATCGGAGTTTAGCACAATCGGATGGTTTTGTCAATAGGAAAAAAGCGGTTTTTGAAGGCGCTGCTGTTCTTTGAAAGAAAAAACGGAGGAGCGGGGGCCCTCCGTTATGATTATCCGGATCTGTTTATAAATCAATGCGGCGCTGCGCGGATCACAGCCCGAGCGCGGCTCTTGCAACCATTATCGCGTCCGCCGCGGTGATGCTGCCGTCGCCGTCCATATCCGCGTTTTCAAATATAACAGCGCTGTCACCGATTATGTCGAGGGCGCGGCGCATGGTCAGAATCGCGTCCGCTATCGTAACGCTGCCGTTTCCGTCCGCGTCGCCCCAAATACCATCCGAAAGGGAGATGTCCTCAAGATGCGGTATCACCTGAAGCTCCGCAAAGGGGTAGTCGGGGCTGCCGTCCATCGTCCAAATAAGGTCAAAATCAAAGAACTGATAGGTGTTCTGCTGCGAAAGCTCCTCGGCGGTAACGGGTCTTGCATAGGGGCTGTACGCGCTGCCCTCGATGATAAGATGTAGGCAGCGGTCTATTACGTCGTCGGTCGCGATGGCGCTATAGCCGATTATGGCGTCCGCATTCAGCTCCGCCGAAATATTACCTGCGGTATAGCAGTATTCTATGAAAAACAGTACGTCGCCATAGCCGATTATGCCGCCCACGTCCCTGCTGCCGTAAACGTTTCCCGAGCAGTAGCAGTTGGAAACGGCGTTTGTGTAGCTGCTTTCGGAATGACCCTCGAACCAGCCGGCGATGCCGCCCACCGCGAAGCCGCTCTGCTCATCGCCCTCGCCCTCAACTATGCCGGTAATATCGCCCGCGTTGTAACAGGCGAAAATGTCGGAAACGAAGGCGTTGCCCGCCGTGCCGCCCACGAGCTGACTGCCGGAAACGGAGCCCGCGTTGCCGCAATAGCTCGCGCTTGCATCCTCAAGACTGCCGATTATGCCGCCGGTCTGGAAGCCGCCCTCGATCCTGCCGCTGTTCATGCTCTGGCTCACGGAGCATGAGCAAAGCCGGCCCGCTATGCCGCCGGTGTTGCCAATGCCGGTGATCCTGCCGCTGTTGGTGCAGAATTCAATGGAGCCCATCTGCCCGCTTCCGACTATGCCGCCAACGTCCCAGCTTCCCGAAACCTCGCCGCCGTTTCGGCAGTTCGATATCCATGCGGCGTTATGTCCCACGATCGCGCCGACGCTGTCCACGCCGATAACGAGGGAACACTCCACGTTCAGGTTTTCGATATGACCCGCCACGGCACAGCCGAAAAGCCCCGCGCCGATGGAGTCATCGCCGGATTTGTTCACGTACAGACCGTAAACCGTATGCGAACCGCCGTCATAATTGCCGAGAAAGCTTAGGGAAATATCGAGAACGGGATCTTCCTCCCAGTTTTCGGAGTAAAGCGGTATTCCTATGGGCGTCCAAACGTTTGAGGGCGCATTTTCGGCGCTCCAGCTCTCATAATTCGCTGTGTCGTTCAGACAGATGTCCGCAGTTTGAAGAAAATAAAGCCCGTCCGTGCTTTCGCCGGAGTTCACGCGCGAGGCAAGCAGCGCAAGCTCGCTTCCGTTTGAAATGAGGTAGGGGTCGTTTTCCGTTCCGCTTCCGCCAGAATAGCTTTCGGCGACGCCGCCATCCCAAACGGCGGGACCGTCGGCAAGGGAAAGCGCGGGAAGCGCCGCGAAAAGGAGCGCCAGCGCCATGATGATGGCGATGGGTTTGAGTCGATTGTGTTTCATTGCGAAAATTCCTTTCTTTTTTTGCCGTGCGGCGCGGTGAAGCGGCCGAGCGGCTGATTCTGTGTGCGTTTACACGCAGATTAAATTGTAGGACAAATGCGGGGTTTTGTCAATATTAAATAGTGGAAAAAGAATATGTCGAAAATCATTCCCGCTCAAGAATATAATCAACGCTGACCTTATACAGATCGGCAAGCTTTATCAGAAAATCAACGGGAATGGTTCTTGTGCCCTTTTCATAACGCCTGTAAACCTCGCGCTGACAGCCGAGCAGCTCCGCAACCTCCTGCTGCGTCATGTCGTGGTCTATTCGCAATTCTTCCAAGCGCTTGAAGTACATTTTATCACCCTTGACAATACTACCATACGGTAGTATAATATGCACGAAATGCAACCATTTAGTAGCATAAAACGAACGAAAAGGAGTAAAAAGAATGAAAAACTCATTTAAAAGAGCGTTTGCAATAGGATTGGCTTGCGTTATGGCGGGTATGGGCTTGGCAGGCTGTGCGGGGAAAAACGATTCCCCTTCCGATGATAAAACCTCAACCGCCGCGCCGACGGAAGCATCAACCGCCGCACCGACCGCAAAACCGAACGGCGAGGAAAGCGCGAAGCCCGTTGAAACGGAGAGCGCAGCCATGCCCGAAGCAACAGCCGAACCCGAGGAGAGGACTGTTGAAATCTATAGGCAAGACGGGATTAGCATAGGGGCATATAACAACGGAATTGCTCACATTGAGTACGAAAAAGTGTCAAGGATTATTTCTGCCTCCGGTGCAAGCGATCCTGTGAAGGAAAGAGGCTCCGCATATATAGATAGAGAGGGAAAAGTCCTTTTCAGGATTCCGGAAGGCTTCAGCGGCGGCGATTTTTCCAATGGATATGCTTATGTGCACGGTAATGCAACTACGTATGTCATTGATGAGTCCGGCAAGGTGCTGTCCAAGCATTCTACTGATAAAAACGCTAAGGAATATGTTATAAGCCGTGGGGACGGCTATGTTTTAACATACGAAAAAGCCTCCACCTTCTCCGCAAGCAAGTTTATTTACAGGATCTATGACCCTATGGGTGAAGTTGTGAATACCTTTGAGAGCGATGAGGAGCTGGAGCTCGATTACTGCGGCGAAGGCATATTCTATACCCCAAGCACTTACAGGCTTCCGCATAGGTATTGGGATAAGAACGGAAACAGCTTTATTGATAAAAACGATAGTGAAGGGGATAATAAGTGGTTCTTTGGACTGGATGCCGGAGTGCGGTTTAATGAGGATAAAAAAGCGGTGGTTTGCGGTTTCATTTATTCCGGCAGCACCGGTGTTGTGATAATGGACACAGATGGCAATACTTCGTTGCAGGGGTTCCCGAACGGAGATAATTATAAATTGATTGGAAATATTTCCGAGGATCATCTGCTTGCATATAAGGGCGATCTTTCAAGAAAAGATAAGAATCTCGCAATAGTATCCATTGACACGGTGAAGAATACCTATAATGTAATGGATAAAGAGTATTCTTCAAGAGTGTATGCCCCAATCGGACACGTAATCGGAACCTTATCAAATGGGAGATACGTTTTTACGCTGATGGGTTCGGACGGAGAGGAATACGTTGGCATTTTCGACTCAAAGCTCGTTCCTGTATGTGAACCCATCCGTGGAACCGCTTGCGTATCCTATGCTAATTATACCGATGGATACTCCGATGGTCGGCTTATCATATTCAACGGTAAAGAGTGCGTTGCATACGATGTTGATGGAAATGAACTATTTGCGATTCATGAATTTAGGGGCTCAGGCGGCTATCAAGACGGGATGATCAGCGCACTCAGGCCGTCTGTTGTTCAGTCCGAGATCGCGGAGGATGGTACGATCGTTACTAAGGAGATAAATACAAGGCACTATTTAGACCTTGACGGCAACCTCCTGTTTGATCAGATAGATTTCACCACAGGCACGGAGCTTGTTCTCGAATAAAGCTTTTCCTCTAAAATACCAGGGGCTGTTGCACAAGCAAGCAAATTGCGTGCAGCAGCCTCTTTCTTTTCGCGGTATTTGAATTTGATTTGGAAAATTATCTTTCGGTGTGCGGAAATCAGCGGTATTTATAGGGTTGGATT